>NZ_OCMS01000001.1:663550-1327100 GCF_900215325.1 Fibrobacter sp. UWB16
GGCGAATGCACACGCCGGGCTTCACGCGCCCCGCGCGTCCAGTGCGCTGCCGCGCGCTGGCCTTCGAAATTTCTTCGACGGGAAGCCCTTGGATTCTCGCCTGCGCATTGTAGCGCGAGATTCGAGCCATACCCGTATCGACAACGTAAGCAATTCCCGGAATCGTAAGCGATGTTTCAGCAATGTTCGTCGCCAAGACCACTCGCGTCTTGCCCGTGTGCTTGAAAATGCGGCGTTGCTCGTCAGGGCTCATACGCCCGTAAAGCGGGAGCACATCAAAAGATGCGGCATCTAGTTCGTGCGCAAGTTCGCCCGCCAAATCCTGAATGTCGCGTTCCGTCGGCAAAAAGCAAAGCAAGTGGTCGCGATGGCGCGTTTCCAAATCGAGAATCGCATCACGAGCTTCTTCAATCAACCCCGAATCGCCCTTGCCACTGATATCGCGGAGATCCTTCGACTCATTTCCCTTCGACAAGCTCAGGGAACTGAAGGTCGGTGAGCCTGCCGAACCGCCGAAATAATACTCCACATCAACAGGGTACGTGCGGCCTTCAGCCTCCATCACGCAGCTGTTGTCATAAAATTCTTCAAAAAGTTTTGCGTCAAGCGTTGCCGATGCAACAATCAACTTGAAGTCCGGACGACGAGAAAGTACCGTCTTGAAAATGCCAAGCAAGATATCGATGTTCAACGAGCGTTCGTGCGCTTCGTCAATCATGATAGCATTATACTGCCGGAACAAGCGGTCCTTGCGGAACTCCTGCAACAAGATACCGTCCGTCATCACCTTGATGGGGGCTTCATTTGTACCTTGTTCCCAGAAACGAATTTTCGTCGAGACAAGTTCTTCGTCCTTGAGTTCTTCGCGCAAGCGGTCCGCAATGGAAATCGCCGCCAAACGCCGAGGTTCCGTCACACCGATTTTGAACTTGACTGGATCCTTCGACTTCGAACTACACCCAACAAACCACTCTAGCAAAAACTTCGGTAATTGCGTGGATTTGCCGGAACCGGTATCAGCCTTGACGATGATAACTTGATGTTTTTCTAAAAGCTCAAAAAACTCCTCCCGATGTTCAACAACGGGAAGCTCCGGGTACTCAATTTTCAAGTCGGTTAATTGCATTACGAGATAACAATTACTCTTTAATATGCCCGCACTTATCGCAGGTGAGTTTATAGCTGTTATCGGGGTCTACGACCATCACGCCGTCACATTCCGGCACTTCGCACGGGAGTTCGCCCGGCATCACTTCTCTGTAAGTCTTTTTTTCTTCCATAATGCACTGAATATAGAAATTCAAGGCCCTGCTTGCCCACGACAATATTTATTTTTCGGATATGGAAAACGCAAAGACAGTCAAGCAATCTCAAGTCGAAACCCGCGACATCGTTCACCCTTCCGACGTCAACGCCTACAATTTTGTATTCGGCGGACACCTGACATCGCTCCTCGACAAGGCAGCCTGCATTGCCGCCTGCACCCATTCCAGACGCAAAGTCACAACGGTCTCGATCGACAACGTGCGCTTTTTCAAACCCGCGACCGTCGGAACCATTCTCACCATCAAGGCCTCCGTAAACCGCGCCTTCAACACCTCCATGGAAATCGGAGTGAAGGTCTTGGGAATCGACCCGCAAGTATCCTGGCAGCCCGAAGTCATCTGCCACGCTTATATGACATTTGTCGCGATTGATGATAACGGAAGACCGACCCCGATTCCTTCCGTCATCCCCGAAACAGAGGACGAAATCCGCCGCTACGAAGAAGCCGGCATCCGCCGCGATGCTAAGAAAAAACTTTTGGCAGCTCTAGAAAACAAATAAATTCGCTCTCATCCCGGAACAAGTCCGGGATGACAAAAGAATTTTATTCTCTCGTCTAAAAAACACTGGATACACTTGAAAACATTTTCATCAAAAAGGCCCTTTGACGGGGCCTTTGTTGTTTCTAGATTTTTACACATGAAACAGATCGACGTCAAAGACCGTTCGCTCATCAGCCTTTCGTGGCCGCTAATCCTCACGTTTGCCGTGAGCATGATCCAGCCCATGATGGACAGCTGGTTTTTGTCGCGCACTTCCGAAACCGCAGCCGCGGGCGTTGGCGCCATGCTCCCGATTCTTGGGGCTCTTTTCACGGCCCTCCACGCCTTCTCGCAATCCGGCGCCAGCATCGTTTCGCAGTACATTGGCGCTAAGCAGAACAGCCACGCAAGCAGCACACAGACGATGGTCCTCTTCGGGAGCATCCTTCTCGGCATCGCGCTCACACTCATCATTTATCCGCTTTCCGGGAACATTCCGCAATGGATGGGACTCACCGAAGAACCAGCTGTATTCGCCACGCAATTTTTAAGCGTTGTTTCGTTTGGGTTCGCCTTCCGCGCTCTGCAAACCATTTTGACCGCCCTCATCGCGACACACGGCCTTACCATTTGGAACTTTGTCGGAAACACACTCACAATTGCCACAAACGCGGCCTTGAATGTCGTGTTCCTCGAAGGACTTTTTGGACTCCCGAAAATGGGCGTTCACGGAGTCGCCCTCGCGACCGCACTTTCCTGGCTCATTTCTTCGGGAATCCTGTGGCTTGTGCTCAAGTTCAAAGTTCACCACCACAGCAAAATTCGCGACTGGAAACGTACACGCGTTCTTTTGCCCGACTGGATCCGCATCGGACTCCCCGCCGCCGCAGAACCCATCAGTTTCCAGCTTTTTCAGGTGTTCATCACCGCGATGGTCGTCTATATCGGCACAACCGCAATGACCGCCCGCGTGTTCGCAGGGAACTTTGCCGCGCTTTCCGTCATTCTCGGAGTCGGCCTCGGCAGCGGAAACCAGATTCTCGTAGCACACCTCGTTGGCGCACATGACTACGTAAAAGCAAACCGCCGCGTGCACCAAACTCTCGCCGTGGGCATCACCAGCGGATTCTTGCTATCCGTCGCAGTTGCGCTCCTCGGCGAACACCTGCTCAGGCTCTACACCGACAACCCCGAAGTCCTCCGCCTCGGCAAAATCTGCCTCTGGTGCGACGTCGCCGTGCAACCCTTCAAAGCCGTGAACTTCATTGTCACCACATCGCTCCGTGCCGCAGGTGATTCCAAATTCCCGGCGCTCGTGGGTAGCGGCATGATGTGGACGCTAGGCCTTGCAACATCGCTTATCCTTGCATTTGTCGTTGGGCTTGGGCTCCCCGGCCTTTGGCTTGGCATGGCTGCCGACGAATTCTACCGCTCGTTCGCTAACATTTGGCGCTGGAAGAGCGGCCGCTGGAAAAGCAAAGCGGTGGTTTAGTAAGCAAAACGTCCGGCATGAAAGCCGGACTATTTAACTAATGAACTTTGTCAATTTACGATTGGCCGAGAGAAGCCTTGATGGCGAGAACATCAGCTTCAGAAAGCTCAGTAAAATCGATAATTTTATCAATAGGTTCATTTTTCAACAGCATTTTTTCTGCAATTTTGTGCGCTTTTAGAATGCCTCCCTGACGCAAGCCGCTATCAACAGCCGCTTTATGAATTGCGTATTCATCCCACTTGGCTTTCTGTGCTTCGTCAATCATCTTCTGTTCCTCTTTCGATAATTTAGCCAATTTTGCCGTCGAAAACAAGAGTTCGAACACCGTGTTCACATACTGCTTAGGCATCTGCGTCATGTTTTTCATGTTCTTGAGAGCGTAAAGTCCCTTGTCAAGCGTCGTTTCTAGTTCGTCCAGAGGCTTGTTGAACTTAGGAAGTTCTACAAACGCAAAATTGAGAGCATCGCTGATGCAAGATCCATTGATTTCGCGAAGCTTTGCCCGACGGATGTAGCGGTCATCGGCAAACACGTTAAATTCCATGAACACAACAGTAACGACAGGGTTCAATTCGTAATTGTACTTTTTGCCACGTTGCCCCTGAGCAATGATTGTCTGCGAGGCGTAATAAATCGAGCGATTGACTATGTTTTCCTGAAAAAGAATCTGAACCTCGATGATGAACCTACGCTGTGCCGAATCGATGCAATGCAAGTCGAAAACGGAAGTCCGATTTTCGTTCGAACCGTCACTGTATTCCTTGTTTCGGGACTGCACATCAACAATCGGAGATGCTATTTCGCCTTCAAGTACGGCGTTCAAAAGCGCAATCAGGCAAACCTTATTTTGCGAATCGGGATTGAAAGCCTTCTTGAAAGTTCTGTCGAGAAGAAGATCAGCGAAGACGCCAGCCCCTTTGAATTCTTCGAAAGTCTTAGCTTCGCCAATCATTTCACCATGGTTATTTTTTATTTCGACCACAATATTATTTTCCATATTTTTCCAGTGTTAAAACACCCGATAATGTCGGGTTCATAGACAGAAAACCGCTCTCCGTCCATTACATTAACACGCTTTTTTGGAACATTTATTTCACTATTTTTTGAATTAAAATGAAATTTTACAATTGACTATACTATATGCAAAAAGTCCGGCATAAAGCCGGACGACTTTCTATTGACTAGCGAGTAATAACAGATATCAGTCCTTGAGACAACGAACTGAGTGCCCTCCGTTCTTACGGCAGCCGTCCAGGCGCGCTTTGTCGTCGTGGTAGCTCAAGCTCATGTAGTACGCATCGTAGCCGTAACCATTGCCCTCCGTAGAACTCCAAAAATACGCGAAGTAGCCCTCGAATTCGCCATACCCATAGCAGTTCCTGCGGCCAGCAGGGAGTGCAGAGAACCCGAAGGGATCCTTGCCGTTACCAATTTTATACCAATTAAACCAACCGGATGTGGACTTAAGCATTGTACCGGCAACCGATGAGTCGCCAACTATAGCAAATAGTGTATTCCAGTCGTCATTGCTTGGCAGATGCCAACCATTGGGACATACGCCCTGAATATTTCCTGACGGCAGAGAGCATGTATAGCCATAGCCACATTCGCTTTCCGACTTACCTACCGCAGCGGCCCACCTGTAAAGCCGACCATACTTTTCACAATACTTGACAGAATCGTTGTAGCAAAAACTAGAGTCCGTTTCATAGTTGAGATTCTCAGCCATCCATACTTGGTCACCAATTCTCACGGTCTTGTATGTCTGACCGTCGCGGGTATCGGTGAGAGTCCCTTCGACAGGACTAGAGACAATTGAAGAACTACTAAGTTTCTTTTTACTGGATGACGATTTCGACTGGTTATAGGATTCAAACCAATGATCGCCATCACATTCGTAATTTTTGAGTTTGTCCTTCACATAAACAACAGCACCGCTTACGGAATCATCGCACTTGTATTCTTCAAGTTCATCCATATCGGCAACTTCATCAGGCAATTCATTGGGAGAAGATCCTTTATCGTCACCACAAGCGACGATGATTACAGCAAGTGACATCAAAAAAAATAATTTTCTCATTCCTACTCCTTTTGTGTAGATAAAATAGAAAATTATGTTGAATAAATTTTTGCAATAGAGAAAAACTATAGAAAGAAACACGAAATAGGAGATTCCCGCTCAGAGGCGGGAATGACATTGCAAAGACAAGATGTCACTGGATCCTTCACAATTGCTCAGGATGACGCGTTCGTGTCAGGATAACGCTCTAATTAGAGATTGCTTCGTTGTTTCACGCCTCGCAATGACGACTCTCTCGTCTTTCGTCTTTCGTCTCTCGTCTAATCCATCCCCCAAAAATTTCTACATTTGGCGCATGCCGTTCTACTCCGACGAAATCATCCAAGAACTCAAAAACCAGGCGGATATCGCGCTGGTCATTCAGCAGTTCTTGCCGCTCAAAAAAAGCGGGGTCAACAAATACGTCGGCGTGTGCCCTTTCCACGATGACCACTCCCCATCCATGTCGGTAAATTCCACGCTGGGCATTTACAAGTGCTTTGCATGCGGTGCGGGTGGAGATGTTTTCAAATTCATCCAGGAACACGAAAAATTGGACTTCAAGGGCGCTGTAGAATGGGTCGCCAACTTTGTAGGTTTTGCACTTCCGAACCTCGGCAACAACGTCAATACCGAAGTGCTCGAAGAACGCACGATGGTCCGCAAGTTGAACGAGCTTGCCTGCGAATGGTTCGAGCAACAGCTCACGTTAAGCCCCAAAGCGTTGGAGTATTTGAACAAGCGTCATGTCTCGCCTGAGACTCGCAAGCAATTCCACATCGGCTACGCCCCGACAGGGCGAGAAGGCTTAATCGGCTACGCCGCCCGCAACGGTTTTTCGCCTCGCGACTGCGTCAAGGCAGGACTTGCCGTCGAAAAAGAAAACGGCGGTATCGCAGACAAGTTCCGCGATCGCTTGATGATTGCCATCCAGAACCTCTCGGGTGTCGTTGTCGCATTTGGCGGTCGAGACTTGAGCGACCCCGCATCGCACAACGGAATAAAGCTTGCCAAGTACATGAACAGCCCGGAAACGGCGCTTTACAGCAAGCGCGATATTCTATTCGGTTTAAACCACAGCCGAAACGCCATCATGAAGGAGAATGCGGTCATTATCGTCGAAGGATATTTTGACCTCATCAGCCTTTACCAAAGCGGAGTGCAGAACGTCGTAGCCGCATCGGGTACGGCACTCACCGAGAATCACGCCAGCATTCTCGCCCGCTACGCAAAGACCGCTTATCTTGTATTTGACGGGGATGCCGCCGGGCAAAATGCTACGCGCCGCAGTCTCGAAATTGTGCTCCCCAAGGGCCTTTCGCCAAAAGTCTTTGCGCTTTCGCGACCAGACGGCACCAAGATCGACCCGGACAACTTCGTGAACGAACAAGGCCCGGACGCTTTCAGAAGAGCGCTCCGCACTGCCGAAGACTGGCTCAGCTATCTCGGGCGCACCATGCCGAACAACAGCCCCGAAGATCGAGCCGCGTTCATCACGCAAGCAAAGACGCTTATCAAGAGCATCGAGAATCCGGAACTGCGCAATCAATATTTGAAGCTCGTTTCCGAGCGTTACAGCACCACGCGTTCGCTCGCAGGCATCAAGGTCGCACACCCGAAACGCGAAAAAACGCAGGCAACAGCCGAACAACCCGCAGCACCGCAAGTAAGCGTTCCGTGGGAACTGCTCTCGCCGATTGAAGTGCGTTTTGCGAATTTGTTATTCCGCAATCCCACGCTTCTCGACCGCGCCGCAGAATATTTCGACATGGACTTTGCCGCCAGCGGAATCCAAATTTTTGATTCTCCGCTCATCGATGAATTTATCCAGTCCATTCTCGCGCAGTACGCTGAAACGGGCGCGTTCTCGCCAAGAGTCTTGTACGAATCGCTTTCGCCGCAGTTGCAGCTTTTCTTGGAGCAACTCCCCGACGAGACATGGAAAACGCCGAACGAGATTTTGGAATTTTACGACACGCTTGCCGTGCTCACACTCAATCTGTGCGACCGCTACAAAAAGCTCATTCCGCTTGATTCCGAAGCAGGCATGCGTCTCCGTATGCAGTTAAACAAGTTCACGCAGGGCATCCAGACGATTTCCAAGAAGCGCAAGATTTCGGCCATTACGCCGGACGTTTTCGCCGAGCAGATTATCCAGAGCAAAGCACCGCTCATCGAGCTTTATACATCAATTAACGAACTTGCGATGAACGGAGGGAACGCCGCGCAGTTCAACAATGCGCAGTTCTCGCCGCAGGCTTCCGCGCAATCCCCGGCACAACCAAGTTCGCCGCAGTTTAACAACGCACAGCCGGCGCAGTTCGCACAACCCGAAATGCCACCCGAGATGGAAGCACCGCCTCCATTCGATAATGGCGAACAATTTGCATCAAGCGAACCACCCGAAGAAGCTCCTTACGATCCGAACGAAGAACCTTACGTTCCCGATGACGAGCCCTACGTTCCCGACGATGACTTTGGAGCCATGGACGATTTCGGCTAGGCCCACAAGATTTTAAAATTAAAGAGGAAATATGTTATCCATCAAGAACCTTAAAGCAAGTATCGAAGACGGCACCCAAATCCTGAAAGGGATCAATCTCGAGGTCAAGCCGGGAGAAGTCCACGCCATCATGGGCCCGAATGGCTCCGGCAAAAGCACGCTCTCCAAAGTGATTGCAGGTCACCCCGCTTACCATGTCGATGGCGGTTCCGTAGAACTGGACGGCAAGAACTTGCTCGAAATGGAAATCAACGAACGCGCCAATTCCGGCCTCTTTATCAGCACGCAGTACCCGACCGAAATTCCGGGCGTGAACAACGTGGAATTCTTGAAGATGGCGCTCAACAGCAAGCGCGCCTTCCTCGGCCAGCCCGAAATGAGCGACGAAGACTTCAAAAAGCTCTGCGAAGAAAAGATGAACTTGCTCGAAATGGACGAACGTTATCGTGAACGCGGCGTGAACGACGGCATGAGCGGTGGCGAAAAGAAGCGTAACGAAATCCTCCAGATGGCAATTCTCGATCCGAAGGTAAGCTTCCTCGACGAAACGGACTCCGGTCTCGACATTGACGCCCTCCGCATCGTGGCAAACGGCATCAACCACATTATGTCGCCCGAAAAGGCCGTGATTCTCGTGACGCATTACCAGCGCTTGCTGGACTACATCAAGCCCACTTACGTTCACGTGCTCCGTCACGGCAAAATCATCTTGAGCGGAGGCCCGGAACTCGCCCTCAAGCTCGAAGATCAAGGCTACGACTGGATCGAAGAAGCCAAGTAACCGCGAGGACGCATAATGAACGCTGAATTTATACAGAACTTGCCCACCGCGGAACAGGCGATAGCACGCCTCCGCGAACTCGGCATGCCCAAGCGCAATAACGAACTTTGGTCGTTCTTCCCGGTTGCCAAAATTCCGACTCCGGAATTCATGGGCACGAATTTTGCGGCAGCCCCAATGACTTCCCCGGCAGCAACCCCGGCCAACCAAGAAACCGACTTTGCGGCCCTTCTCCCGATTGCAAACAACGCCCGCCCCATGGTTCGCGAAATCGTGAACGGCGCCGCCGAAATGGCCATGCTCAAGTGCAACAACGACTTCGGGCATACCGTCCTCGACATCGGCAAAGGCGCCAAAGTGAGCCTCGAAATTCTCGACAACAAGGTCGCTCACGATATCGCTGCAGAACGCTTTGACATCAACGTTGGCGAAAATGCAGACGTCGAAATCTTCTTTGCAAATCCGGCTTGCGATTTGCCGCTCCGCTTTAGGCACTTCAACATCAACCAGGCCGCAGGCGCCAACGTCCGCTTTTCGAGCATCTGCAAGGATACAGCGATTGGCCGCGTGAGCGTCGAATGCCACCTCAAAGGTGAAGGCGCCAACTTCGATTACCGCAGCCTCCACGTTCTCGATGGCGAAGCCTCGCAGCACAGCCGCCTCACGATTTACCACGAAGCCCCGCGCACCACAAGCACACAGCTTGCCCGCAACTTGCTTTCTGGTTCTGCACGCGTGAGCTACGACGGAAGCGTCATCGTCGGTTACGACTGCACAGGCGTCAACTCGAGCCAGCTCGTGAATACAATCCTCTTGAGCGAAGATGCTAGCGTCTCCGTGAAGCCCGTCCTCAAGATTTATCACGATGACGTGGAATGCACGCACGGCAACACCGTCGGCGAACTGGATGCAGAACAGATGTTCTACCTCGTGAGCCGCGGCATCCCGAAAAAGGCAGCCCAGGAAATGCTCATGCGTTCGTTCGCGCAAGAGACTTTCCTACCGCTCCCCGACAGCCCCGCGAAAAAGCGACTGATGAGCAGTCTTTAGACGAGAGGGAGATTCCCGCTCCCCGGAACAAGTCTGGGGCAAGCTCAAGCGGGAATGACAAAGGAGCCGAACGATGCAGAAACATGCTTGCATGTTTCTATATCCGAGGCGAACAAGTCAGGCCACGAAGTGGAATGACAAAACGATAAAAAAGGCGGCTTCGGTCGCCTTCTTTTGTATAGACTTTTCCAGCCAAAGAAATATAAAATTTCATGACGAAAATATTACAAGCTAACAAAAATAATTTATATTTACACGCAAATTTAAAATAGGAGTACACATGCACGCTTTTAAAATCGGTACAGTTCTTACCATTTTTTTAAGCTTTAGCCTTACATCTTGCTGGCTTACCAAAGGCAGTTCTAGTTCTGGCAAATGCAATTTTACAGAATCAGACAATGAATGGGTTTATCACACATCTAGTCATTACGACGACGGTTCCTACGAAGCCGATGTCAAAGTCACGGTAACGGATACTGGAGCCGTAGAACATTACATTTCGATAAAACGTGGCATGTCAGCTTATACAGGGTGCGATGGCATCATGCTAAATGTGATGGGTACTGAAGAAAATCCCAGAACTACAACTAACGATAAGTTCACAAGCACATCTTACTGCAAAAATAGTGAATACCATGCAGTATCTGATTATTACTACAGTTTCAAAGCCGAAGATAGCAAATACAAATCTCGCAAGCAATTGTTCGATAGCCACAAGGAATCTTGCAAAAACGCCGGTAGATCTCACAGTCTTTTTTAGTAGCATTCGCAAGCAAATTTCGTTATAACAAAAAATCCGCCGGACGTATCCGACGGATTTTTCCATTGCTGTGAGAACTCTCATTACCTTTCATTCCCGAAAGCGGCTTCAGCCGCGAATGAACTCAACAGCAATGGACCACACACCCCAAACATCCCAAACACCCTAATTTTTCCCTTCTTCCTTTTGTACCAGTGGGCTACCACCGGCACATTTATAAATGTATACGAGAAATCAAGGGCGCGCTAAAAATATTTTCAAAAGCAACATCCAAACAAGAAAGTTCCAAGTCGGAATATTTCTCAAGGGGGGCGCGGTGGCGGATACAAAAAAAATCCCGCGAAAAGCGGGAAATTTAAAGGTTTTACATGATGTTCACAAGGAACAATAGAGCGGAGCCGCTAAAGGCAACCACAAAATTTACGACGAATTCCTCAAAAGCAGTCCGCTTCGGGTCTTCATCAGTGTATTGATTTTCTTCCCAGTATCCCATTCTCATCTCGTAAACCGTAGGATTCTCCTACGAAGCTTAATTTAACTTTTTTTTTCAAAAATCAAAAGACTTTTTTAAAAAATTATTTACGATATTTCAGAAAATTTGAGCAAAGTCACCTAAAAAATCCGTACAAAGTTTACGCATTTCGTACGGAATTACTACTTACGTTCTTCAATCTTCTTGATGGGTTCGTCCATCATGCGTTCGGCAATGACTTCCGGAGTTTCTTCAGCCACAGCGGCGTTCGATTCTTCCGGCATCCACGGCTTGTCGAGGCTCTTTTCCCAAGACACGGTCGGAGCCTTCTGTTCTTCCTGGGAGGCATCCACAATCGGGAGGCCAAGGAGTTCACGGGCGCGGTTGAGGGCAGCATCAATGTTACCGAGAGCGTTTTCTTCGCCAAGCTGGGCAAGCACACCGGCACGGGTCAAAGCCACCACCGGCTGGGCATGCACACCACTCAAGAGGAGCTGCGTACCTTCGCTCTTGCAACGCTTGAGCAAGTCTTCAATCATGTTGATACCGGCAGCGTCAATGCTAGAGACGCTACGCATGCGCAAAATCAAAATCTTCGGCTTTTCGGAGATGCGATTCATCGTTTCCTTGAACTTGTCCACCGCACCAAAGAAGAGGGAACCGGCAAGTTCGTACACAAGCACACCCTTCGGTACCTGGCGGCCGAGAGTATTGCGGGCAGCTTCGTCATCGTCATCCTTCAAGGCAGAAGAAACAGCTTCGACTTCGGCCACATCGCTCATGCGCTTGATGAAAAGCACTGCAGCAAGGAGCACGCCCACTTCGATAGCGACCGTAAGGTCGATAATCACCGTGAGGAAGAAGGCGACAAGCATCACCGTCACGTCGCTCTTCGGAGCCTTGAACATCTTGATTACGCTGCGATAACCGCACATATTGAAAGCAACCTGGAAAAGCACTGCAGCAAGGGCTGCCATCGGGATCATTTCGGCATACTTGCCAAGCACGAGCATGATGAGCAAGAGAACGACTGCGTGGACTAGGCCAGAAATCGGGCTCACGGCACCGTTACGAATATTCGTCGCCGTACGGGCAATAGCACCCGTTGCCGGGATACCGCCAAAAATCGGACTCAAGATGTTAGCGACACCCTGACCGAAAAGTTCCGTGTTGGAGCGGTGCTTGGTACTCGTCATACCGTCAGCCACCACTGCAGAAAGGAGCGATTCAATAGCGCCGAGCATAGCAATCGTAAGTGCCGGCTGGAACACCTTTTGCATCATTTCGAGGCTGATATTCGGGAGGTGCGGCACCGGGAATCCGCTCGGAATGTGGTTCTTCATGCCAATCGTCACCACGCCGTGACCGTTCACCGGATCATCCCAGCCGAGGACCTTTACCATCACCGTCGCCACAATAATCGCAATGAGGGAGCCGGGAACCTTCGTGGTAATCTTCGGCCACAAGATGCAGACCGCGAGAGCGACAACGCCCACAATCACGGAATAGACGTTCATGGAACCGAAAGAAGAAACGTAAAGCTTGATTTTGCCCACGGCGTCAGCCGGGTCAGCGCCAGCAAAAGTAAGGCCGAAGAAGTTCGGCACCTGGCCAAGCGCAATAATAATAGCGATACCCGCCGTAAATCCGACCGTCACCGGATACGGGATGAACTTGATAATCGCACCGAACTTTGCAAGACCGAAAATGACGAGGAAGATACCGGCCAAAAGTGTCGCCGAGGCAAGGCCATCGTAACCATACTGGCTTACAATGCCGTAGACAATCACGATGAATGCGCCCGTGGGGCCGCCAATCTGGAAGCGGGAACCGCCCAACAGCGAGATGATGAAGCCCGCGATAATGGCGGTGTAAAGGCCCTGTTCCGGACCCACGCCAGAAGCGATAGCAAACGCAATCGCCAAGGGGAGAGCCAAAATGCCGACAATCAAGCCCGACATCAAGTCGCTAGTGAAATCCTTGCGAGTGTAGCCGCGCTTGATGCTACGAACGATTTCCGGGGTGATTGTCGAAACGACGCCTGTCAAATACTGCTTGACGGATTCCTTGGCGTGAATATCAGACATTGAAGGTCTCCATATTAAATTCGAGACCCAAATTTAGGAATTTACCCCAATTTCGTTAAGGGGGGTAAGATTTTTTTATAAAATATATTTTACAGCAATCCCTTCTTTGCAGAGCGCATCAGGTTCTTGACTTGCTTTTTGTCCATCGCAGGCACGTTTGCGTCCTCGAAGCGCTTGGAGCGCGGGGCACAATCTTCGCAGAGGTGCTTCACCACCGTCCCAAAACTTGCGGCGCCGTCGGACATGGACATTTCACGGGTGCGGTAAGAGCGCAGCAAGGCTTCCTTGTGGCACTTGTCGCAGATGCCCATCTTGGGGGCGGCAGGTTCGCGGGGAGAATTGCGCTTCAGCTTGTCCTTTTCGGAATCAATGGAGAACGCACGGCTCATGGCCGCATTTTTACTAGCAAAACGATTGTCAAAAAGACCCATAATTACATCTCCTTTAAATCTTCTACAAGTTTATCCTGCAAATATAGCGCTAAAAGCATGCAGCAAAGCGACGTGGCAGAGCCGTCTTCCATAAAGAGGGAGCGCCCGAATTTGCCACGTTCCATCTGTTTTTCCTTGAACGTCTCTGCAAATTCAGCAAAATCGAGGAGTGTTACGCGCGGGGCGTTCGCCACACAGACTTCGCGAATCATAGTATTTAAATATTCCACCTCGCTTACCGCAATCGGGAACATTTCCGGGGGAATCGTGAGCAAAAAAAGTCGCGACTGCGTCTTGTTCACGAGTTCGTTCACGAGCGTTTCGTAAAGCGAGGCTATTGAGGCGCCATCGGTACCACCGTGGTTCAGTTCACGCAGCCCAAGCCCCATGATAATGCGGCCGGCATTTTTGCCAATGACATCGGAAGAAAGACGCGCTTTGATTTGCGATAACGAGACCACAACAGGTACATTTACGGAAAACTGTATAGGTCGGCTAGGTTCCCGGCACAGCACGGCTTCCACAAAACGGTTCGCCGCTTCGCCCTTTGGCCCAAATAATTCATCGCCTATAACTAATACTCTGTTTTCCACATAAACAATCTATACTTTAGAATCCGATTTGACCACCGAGATTTCCCAATAATTGCCTTTTTTTTCGCGTGAAAGCACTTTATGGCCGTCAGCAATGAGCGATCCGGGCACATTTTCGATCGGGGAACCTTCATCGAGCCAGATTTTGAGCGTTCGACCCGCCGGATAACCGGACATGACGATTCGCGAACGAACAGAATTGAGGGGGCATTTTACGCCACGGAGGTCCAAAAGGGAGGGAATTTCGCCCTGGAGGGCGGCTGGTAATGGCAAAACTTTCACTTTTTCACAGAAATCGGCAATTTCGTCGGTGTATTTTTCGGGATTTTCAGCCCATTCCCCCACCGGAAACTCCGAAAGTCCGCAACATACTATTTTAGATAGAGCTTCTTCGGGGGTCAAAAGCGCAGAAGTTCCACGGCGGATCCATTCCACACATGCATACATTAATAATTTACGTAAAGATTCTGTAAAACCTGCGGTTTCGCGGTTCGCTTCAATCCAGCGAGCGATTGGAGATGTTAAATTTTTCTTGCGTTCATCTGCCATTTTTTGCATATTTCGCCATTGTAAAAAAGTCTAATCATACCTATGTAAAAATACACATTCCAAAGCAAAAAATGGGCCAAAATTCCTGAAAAATGTAGCAAAGGTCACATTGCGTTTCTATATTTGGCCCCAAGCATTCAATAAATGCAAAGGTTACAGTAGAATGAGTACTATACTACTATACGCAATGTTCGTCGTCTACGTTATCGCAGGCGTGGGATTGGTGATTTACGGGTTCAGTTGCTACTATAGCATCTACCTGTTCCTCAAGAACAGCCGCAAGACGCGACTTTCAGACCGCAAAGCGATCTTGAAGTACTACCGCGAACATTCGCTCGCAGACCTCCCGCAGGTCACGACCCAGCTCCCGGTTTTTAACGAAGCCAACTGCGTTGAACGTCTCCTCGAAGCCGTCTGCGCCATCGACTACCCCAAGGACAAGCACGAAATCCAGGTCTTGGACGACTCCACGGACGAGTGCTACGAAGTCACCAAGAAGAAAGTTGCTGAACTCGCCGCCCGCGGTTATGACATCAAGCTCATCCACCGCACGAACCGCAAGGACTTCAAGGCTGGCGCTCTCAAGGAAGGCATGGCTGTTGCAAAGGGTGAATTCCTCGCCATCTTCGATGCCGACTTCGTTCCTGAAAAAGACTTCCTCCTGAAGACCGTTCCGTACTTGGTCATGGATCCGCAGGTCGGCCTTGTCCAAGGTCGCTGGGGTCACTTGAACCGCACCGAATCCGGTCTTACGCTCGCCCAGTCTATCGGTATCGACGGCCACTTCGTGGTGGAACAGTCCGCACGTAGCTGGGGCAAGCTCTTTATGAACTTCAACGGTACCGCAGGCGTATGGCGCAAGGACGCTATTTACGGTGGTGGCGGCTGGGAAGGCGATACGCTGACCGAAGACATGGACCTTTCTTACCGTTCCCAGCTTGCTGGTTGGAAGATGAAGTTTGTGTTCGACGTGATTGTTCCGGCTGAACTCCCGAACGACATCAACGCTTTCAAGGCTCAGCAGTTCCGTTGGGCAAAGGGTTCCATCCAGACCGCTATCAAGATTTTGCCGAAGGTTTTGCGCTCCAAGGTTCCGCTCCGCGTGAAGATTGGCGCCATCCTCCACACGACGCACTACTCGATCCACCCCTGCATGTTGTTCACCGCACTCTGCGCTTGGCCGTTGCTCGCGTTCTTTGAACCGGTCGGGCACCTCCCCACTTGGGCATACACGGTTGGTTTCGCATTCATCTTCCTCGCCGCAATCGCTCCTTCTGTTCTTTACTTTGTCGCCCAGCGTTGCTCCGGCTACACCGGTTGGAAAATCCGCTTGCTCTCGCTCCCCATCTTGATGGCCCTCGGCGTTGGCATCGCAGTCAGCAACTCCCGCGCAGTGTTCGCCGCAGTTCTCGGTACAAAGGGCAGCTTCGTCCGTACCCCGAAGAGCGGTGGTGCAAAGAAGAAGGCCAAGAGCCATTATGCACAAAAGTTCCCGTGGATGGCACTTATCGAACTCCTCGTCGGCGTCTACTGCATTTTCGGTTTGCTCGAATACATCAACGCCAGCAAGTACATCATCGGACCGTTCCTTGCCCTTTATGCAATCGGCTTCCTCTCTGTGAGTGTGCTTAGCTTTATGCATTACATCAGCAACATCTTCGAAGTTCGCAAAGCCATCAAGTGCTCCGAATGCGTCGAAGAACAGGCTACAAACTAAGTTATAGCTCAGCAAGATGCGGCGAGATTCGCCAAACGCAATTCAAGAAGCTCCGCAAGCGCGGGGCTTTTTTTGTTGCTCGAGAATGCTGCGGGAGCAAGACAAGAGTCGCGCCATTCACAGTCATGCCGAGTTCGAAGAACGAGGCATCCAGTTATTTCTAGTAGCGCAATCGGATGAATTCGCGGAAAGTCGGAAATTCGCGAGATTCGCCCGAGGTAGTGTCGCAAGTCGGGAGGCCACGCACAAAGCGGGTGCGGCAACGGAGTTCTTTGACTTTTTCCGAGACGAACTGTTCGTAATGGAGGCTTGTTTCGAGAACGCCGTGATGGAACATCGAATAGACGTTCAATGAGACGGTTGTAAGGATCGCGGCAACCGTTATGGCGATAAGCATTTCCAAGAGAGTAAAGCCGTGACGAGAAGTTTTAGGCTCAGCTAGATTCATTTGCAAATAAGAATGCCTCCGAACCTCATCGACAACGCACCAAGCGTCTGAGAGAATAATGTTCACTCGCAACAACAGCCCACGCCAAATGCGGATTACCAGGAACACGAGTGAGGCGAATCGAGACTGACGACGAATCTGGAGAACGCTCGCCAGTCAGAGAGTCCGCACAATTCGGGCGACTCACAATCAACGATTCCATTGAAGATAGCACATCATAGAACTCATCCAAGCGCATCCGCTCGTCAGCCACTTCGCGATTGAAAAAGTTCCAACCGTCAAGGAGCGCCGTTGTTCCAACGAGAAAAATTGCGAGCGCCACACAAACCTCGGGCAACGTAAATCCAAGTCTAGAGTTTGCAGCAAGAGCAACACAAGATACCCTAGATACTTCACTTCGTTCAGTATGACGAGAGTGTATCACAAGCGCCTCCGGTAAAACACAACATTGCGAGTGTCCATACAAAATGGCAAAAGCACCTGAGTTGAATCGAGAAGTTTTGCCGAAGAATCTCGCTCAACAATTCCAGACGGCGCAATCGCCAAGCCTTCAAACACAGACTTTTCAAGGAGCGACAAGCGGTTCTCGCGATAGCCTACCGCAAGTGCCACGCTCGGAAATTTCATTTGTGCACGGTCAGAAATTTCAATATTCTGTTTCGAGAGGAGCGAACCCGCAAGCGAAACATTTCCCGAGACAGTCACGCTAGCAAGCCCAAAGATTTCAGCAAAGTCAGCGGCTACATTTCCTTGAACGCTCACAGAACCGGTTGCATAAATTCGAAGTGTATCAAAGTGGACGTTACCGCGAATCTTGACATCGCCCTCGACATTTGCCATAAAAGAACGAATTGACTTGCGCGAACTTTGCGAATTTTCAAAAGCACGGGATTCACCAAGGTCTAACGTCAAATCGCCAGCGCTCACATTTATCGTCATCGTACGTTCTGCAGATAGCCCATCCGAAGAATCCAGCTTAAAAAAGCGACGATTCCCCGACAAGTTTTTCAAGCCATCCGAATGCAAAATGCGTTCATGCAAATTCTGCTCCAGCACCACGGCGCAACGCGCCCATTCCGAAGTCGAGAATCGCCCGTATTCACTCCCCAGCATGAACTGGAATTTATCAAGAACACTCCATTCGGTCCATGGCCCAAGAATCCGAGATCCGACAATCGGAAGCTCCGCAAAATAGCCGTCAGGAAAGCCATTCAGTTTCGCGAGCACCGCAGATTCTGCAAGGTACATTTCTTGAGTTTCTTTTGCAACAAGCGATACATTTCGGCGAAGCGCCCCCGGCATGCGGAGCATTGATGTCACGAGAATCGAAAGCACAAGCAGCAGTCCCAACACAAGCGGAAGAACGTTACCGCATTTTGAGCGCATAACGAACCTCCTTACGACCACAACGCATCACAACATCGTTCATTCCAATTTGCTTCACGCGGTATCGAGAAAGCGAATCACCGACTGAGAGCGTTTTCGTTTCACCTGCGGATGTTTTCACAAGCGCCACTCGCCCGCCCACAATTCCAAGCAAACTGAATTCCGACGAATCACAGGTTCCTCGTGAAGCTCGCCAACTTCTAGATGCGACACCGTCCACAAAACCCGCACATCCGAGAGTCCATTTTGCAGGGAGCAAATCGCGATGCCCTTCCGCCCACGCAAGCATTTCCAAATCGCGTGCGGCAGGCTGACTTAATTCTACAGGCGCAGCATCAATAAACAAATTGAACTTTTCATCGTCAAAAAATTTTGCATATAACAAATTCAAAGAACCGCCATACATTGCCAAAACACACGCACAAAAAGCAAACAATGCCACAGCGCCCATCGTCCAGCGCCTACGTTCACAAGGTTTCATTGAATCACACGCGTCTAAATCCTTGCCACACCAAAACGGATCGCGTGCAGCCACTTGAAAGAGATCTTTCACATGCAGCGATTCCTCGACAGTCCCAACTTTCTCACAGCAAACAACAAACTCCCCCACGTCATTCATTTTCGCAAACAGTTCATCGGCTTTCAAGAATTCCTTAAAGCGCGCTACACGTTCCCGACAAGCGTCATCAAACGTTTCTCCGTAGCCGTATTCTTCTGACCAATGACATAAACGACCTTCCATAAAAACGAGGATGTACACGCAATGTTCGCAAAGCGCGACAAACAACAAATTTCCATTATCCGCAACCTCCGCACATTCGCAGCCACACTCCGCGCACGCTTCATCATACTTCAAGCAATTCTCACCATCCCATTCGCCTCGCAATATTTTGTCAGCAATTGCATACAACGCAATTTGTTTTGGCAAGCAACAGTCAAACGTTTTTCGGTAATTTTCCAAAGGTTCATCCGCTACCGCCACGAGATAGCGATGCTTGCGTCCATCCGACGCATTGAACGAAACTAGCGGCCAAAAGAAAACCGCGCACTCGCCATCTGCAAAACCGGCATTAAATACATCTCTAAAATCTTCGTCAAATCGCTTGCGCAATTCCGTTTCCGTGAGAGTCCCGTCAAAAGACGTCGTTACCTCCCACGTCATCATCCGCGCTGTAACAGGCGAGATTCGCTTTTTCCAATACAAAAATTTACCCTCCATTTTTTTATTTCGTTTACTAGACTTCACTGGATGGGGCTAAAGCCCCAACTCTTTGGCTCGGTTATAAAAATGAGTAAACTCATTTTTGCAACACTCGCCTTCTGAGTTGTCTTCCCCTTTCAGGGTCAGGATGACGAAGAAAAAAAACATTTATCGTTTAACTTCAACTGTTGGCGTAATGAAAATCGCGAGTTCACTTTCGTCCTCTTCTTCGGAGGTGTAACTGAATAACCGCCCAAGAATCGGAATACTCCCCAAGAACGGCACCGCCTGCCGCACCTCCGTCTTGTTCTTGCGAATAAGCCCACCCAAGCACAAAGTTTCGCCATCACGCAACACCACAGTTGTCTTCATGTTCCGAGAACTGATGTCTCGCGGCCCATCGCCAGTGCTCCTGCCCGCCGTCTTGATTTCTGGAGACACAGACAACGTTATCAAACCGTCTTGCGTCATCGTTGGAGTGAGTTCCAATGAAATACCATCGTTAAACGAGCGGTAATCCGTAATCGGGTACCCATCCGCAGAAACTTGACTGACAAGATAATAGACCGTATTCGTCACGTTGAGTTCCGACTTATTGCCGTTCAGCGTTGTCACGCGTGGGCGCGCAAGAACCTTCGCCTCATTGTTCTCTTCCATCGACGAAAGCTCCAGCTCAAAGCGATCCGGCAAGATTCCAATTTTTCCGAACGCCCCCGATTTGGAAATATCCTTGCCCAAGAAATCAAAGAATCCGCGCGCCTGAATATCGCGCTCTCCCACATTTCGCGTTGCCCCACTCCGCACACCAATCGCAAAACCACGTCCCTTGCGAAACTCCACAATCACACACGCAAGCGTCACCTGCATTTGGGGCACATCGACCATTTTCAAGAGCTCCGCAGCACGCGCAATCGCTCGCGGCGAACCTCCAAGCACCAGTGAATTCTGCTCGCGATATTCCGAAACATTCAGTTCCGATCCTTTCATAAACTTCGAAAGCTGCGCCATAGCCTTCTCAGGCGACACATGCTTTAGCGGGAATACCTGTACATCGGCAAGCGCTTTCGCCCCTTCTTCCGAGACCCAAAGCGACGACGAATCTAGCCGAAACGTGAACGCACTTCCGCGAAAAAGTGACGCTAAAAGTTCCGGCAACGAAACATCCTTGAACGACATCTGCACTATTTCATTCAAATCGCCATAAACCGCCAAATTGAGCCCCGCTTCTTCAGCAATTGCCTTAAGCACCGATTTGAGCGAAGCCGACTGCAAATCCACCGAATAAAGGTCTCCCGCACGTTCCACAGAAACTTCCGCGCCATCCGGCGAACCGTTCAGAGCTTTCCCGCCGTCCCCCGCTTTTGCACGAGAAACCCGCAAACACCCGCGCTTCCCGCGTACCTTAAACCCGTTAGATTCCATCAGCACGCGAAACGCCATTTCCGGAACCATTCCCCTCAGATTTCCACTCACCACACCATCCACGTCGTAATCCGCAAGCACATTCACGCCCGTGTTCAGCCCAAATTCCTTCACAAACTCGCGCACGTTCATGTTTTGGACATCAACGACTACGCCTGAATCCGTGAGTGCAATCGAACCATTTTGCACGCGCGAACGCCGAATATGGTACACACGCCCCTCCAGCACCACATCTAGCCCATGCGCCGCGCAAAGCGAAGTCAGCCCCTCGAAAAGACTCACCCCCTCCAAGTGAAACGTCACGCGCACATCGCCAACATCATCCGTCAAAATCGACGTTCCATACGCAAGCGAAAGCGTCCGCGCCACCTCCGAGAGCGCGACATCCGCAAAATCAAGCATAACCGCCCCCGGCGAAGTCCGAACAGACTTCGGCTTTTCAACCGAACGCGCTCCCGCCACCGACGAAGACAACAACAATGTCAAAAGGGAAATTCCCAAGATCCTTAGAAGCACACGATTCTCCTAAAATGCGCATGCCCGCTTTTTCAATGCGAACGCTCTTTGGCGCTACAATTGCGGCCCCTGCCCGGGATAATATTAAGGATCTAAGAAATGATATAATAAGTTGCGGAGTCAATGTACAAAATTGCGAACGCAAAAGCAAGGCGGAGGCCTTTAGTCATTGGTCATTAGTTATTGATTTATAATCTAAGAACCATTGACCAAAAACCAACAACCAAATAAATTTTCGGAACTTTTATCCCCACTGAGGCGAATTACCTCGTTTTTTCATGGGTTTTAAGACCAGCAAAAAGGACTTTTCGAACAAAAACATCGAAATTTACGCAATTTCGCCACATTTCCAAAATTGGCACGGTTCTTGCTAAATACAGGGTGGAAACAAAAAATCCACCCACAATCATAGGAAAAATCATGAAAACAAAATTCATTGCAATCCTCACAATCTCTACGCTTGCCTTTTTTGCCAATGCATCTGCCAAGAGCGATGCCTCTGACATGAAGAGCGTCAAGGCCGAAATTACCGCTGAAATTTCAGCAGAAGTCCAATCCGAAGTTGTCGACAAGGCAGACTTCAAGAAGATGCGCGAAGAAAGCAAGGAAGCTCGCAAGGGTCTCCTCGACAAGATCAAGCTCGAAAAGGACGAAGCTAAGGTAGAAGCTCCGAAGCCGCCGAAGCCGGAAATCGAACCGCCGACCCCGAAGACGGAAGAAGAACTCCAGGCCGAACGCGAAGCTCACAAGGCTGAACTCGAAGCCAAGAAGGCCGAACGTGAAGCTAAGAAGGCTGAAGAAGAAGCAAAGCGTGCTGAACGTGAAGAAGCTTTGAAAGCTGAACGCGAAGCAAAGAAGGCCGAAATGGAAGCAAAGCGCGCCGAAGAAGAAGCTAAGCGTGCTGAACGCGAAGAAGCCCGCAAGGCCGAACGCGAAGCCAAGAAGGCCGAAATGGAAGCAAAGCGTGCTGAACTCGAAGCACAGCGCGCAGAACGCGAAGAAGCTTTGAAGGCTGAACGCGAAGCTCGCAAGGCTGAAATGGAAGCAAAGCGTGCTGAACTTGAAGCACAGCGCGCAGAACGCGAAGAAGCTTTGAAGGCCGAACGCGAAGCTAAGAAGGCCGAAATGGAAGCCAAGCGTGCTGAACTCGAAGCTCAGCGTGCAGAACGCGAAGAAGCTTTGAAGGCTGAACGTGAAGCTCGCAAGGCTGAAATGGAAGCTAAAAAGGCTGAACGCGAAGCACAGAAAGCAGAACGCGAAGCTTTGAAGGCTGAAAAAGAAACTGTAAAAGAAGAAAAGACCGTAGCACAGGTTGAATAAGGACTTTCCTCCTAAAAATCTGGGCGACGGGAGCATCCGTCGCCCTCTTTTTTCCGAGTCTTTTCAAGGTTAACGCTATGAAAAACGCAAACAAACTTATTGCACTTTTGACCAGCTCGGTATTCGTGGCGGTTCCGTTTGCTCAACCGGAATCCGATATCGCGACGCCTGCAGAAAGGTCAGAAATTTCGCAAGACGTTCCTGACCTTGGACAGAAACAGAAAGAGGACTGGCAGCGCTTACGTGAAGAACGCAAGCAAGCACGGCAACAAATTCTCTCGGACATCAAGGCAAATGCCCATGCCGAAATCAAGGATATCCAGCAAGACATCAACTTGCAAAAAATGAGCAACAACGCGCTAAACGAAAACAAGAATATCGCGAAAGAAAATATTATCAACAAAGAAAAAGGGCAAATCGAAAAGAATCGCGACGAATGGGAAAAACAGCACCCAGAAAACCCGCCGTTCGATGTTCCACGTCCAAACGAACACGTCCCTTTCCCTAAAGGTCCTAAATTTTAAGACCAAAGATTTGAATTTTACCAACCCACACAAAAGCGACGCCGAATGGCGTCGCTTTTTTTTGATCAATTTTTAGCTTATCACCACGGTGCCGGAGCGTAGATGAATTGACCGGCGCTGCAAAAGAACACGCAGCCATCGATATCGCTAGCCTCGCCTTCGTTTTCGCAAGCGGTTCCGATTACAGGGCTTGCCTGGCAACGCAGAGACGGGCGGTCGCAATCGACTTCTTCACCGCATTCGTAATACCTGAAGCGTTCCACCCACTTGTTATTGACGCAGATGTAGTTTTCGATTCTGAAACTATTATTGGATTCCACGATGCGGAGGTCTCTGCTAGATTCGGAGCCATCGCAAGGTTCGCTCAGCCACTTGTCATTGCAGTATCTATCGATGCCATACTTGTTGCAAAGTTCGTATTCGCTATAGCCGCATTCTGGAGCAAGGGCATTACAGACCGGAATTGCGCATCCATCTCCAATTCCGTTTTCGCAATCCTTGACATTCAAAGTCCAGAATCCACGATCACACATAAATTCATTTCCTGTCTCGCAATCAATTGCGATTTCGCCTTGGTTTCCACCACAAGAACGGCAGCCTTGCACAGTTTCATCGCACTTGATATCAGAGATGTGTAGGCAGGTTTCGTCACCCATGCCGAACTTTTTCCATTTGCCTTTCTCGCACTTGTAATGACCATTAATGGCACCTATGTTAAAGCATGCTTCGCAGTATTCAAGTTCACCTTGGGCGCAACGTTTGTTATCGGCATTTCCATTCACTTGCCAAATTTCTCCGTCGCAATAATACTTCACAGATGTTTCGCAATCGGCAATTTCGCGGATGCCCTTCGGTTGGCAAAGAGTATATCCACAGCCACCCATTCCCGGCTTGCATTCACTTGGCTTGATATTCAGGCAAGCAACCGGCTTCCAATAATTGTCTTTACATTCATAATTCGCTTCCGTCTCGCAGTCAACAGCAGTAAGGCCGTTTTGACCTACGCAGTTTCCCTGCTCCGTCATGCCATCGTAATCCGAAATATGCTTGCAGGTTCTGAAAGACGATTCCGTGCAACAAATAGGTTCATAAGTTTCAACGCCATTACAGCTCGTGGTCCATCGACCATTCGGACACATTTCTGCAGGAGTTTTCCATTCACCGTCTTCACAATAAAGACTTTCGCCAGTAATGCAATCATTGCTTTTTCGTTCCATGTTCAATTCACACGGATGGCAAACGCACTTTTCCCCAGGAGGGCATGGTTCACATACGACATCGCTCACATGCTTGCATGTTTCAAAAACGCTCGAACTCGACACGCGCACAGAAGATGAACTAGCAACAACAGAACTGGAACTCATCGACTTATCAGAAGAAGAGCTACTTGTGCAATAGTTGGTCACCCCAAATTCACAAAGTTGTTCGACGGTGTAACCACACTCAGGGAGCAATGCGGCACACTGCGAGCTGAGCGGGATATCGGATGAAGAACTTACAACAAGCTCAGAACTAGAGGATTGCGGGCCAGATTGTTCAACAGACGAGGACTTTCCGTCGCCTCCTCCGTTATAATCAGGGCCGCTTAAAGCATCGTTATCGCAGGCAACGACCGCAAAAGAGGTAGCCGCCATAACGGCAAGGCTCATCGCCTTGACATAATGATTCTTTTTCATGATGTTTTCTCCTTAATTTATAAGTTCTTTTTTGATGGCGCAGGCGATCTTTCGCTCACCCATTCATTACCCACCTTAAGAATCGGGCAATTATCAGACAAATCCATATCAATCTTTACATGTTCCGTTTCGGCATGGCTATTGAGTTTTCCACAGTAGTAGAACAGGAACCTAGACACTTCGCTTGAAGACATCGCCTTGCAATCGCCTGCAGGAACATCAAGCACCTTGATGACATTCTCGGTAATTTCAGCAACGATATAGGCTGCAGTCAATCCATCGCTATACACATTGAACGTATAAAGTCCACAATTTTCGTCCAAAGTTTCATTCTTTATCGCACTGATGATTTGAGGATACATCGCAAATGCCATCGGGAAGTATTCTTGCAACGCATCGACATTCTGCTTTACAATTTTGTGCGGCCAAGGAGAATCAAATTCGGGCGTCATCGGCGGATTCGGTTCTTGTGAATGAGCATCATTGTTTTGACCAATTGATGTCGACATAACACCACTGTCAAAAGAGACCGACTTGAGATTGAGCAAATCCAAGTAATAGTCTAGCGTATTCGGCTTTGCTGATCCTTCAACAGGTCTTTCGGAACTACTAGAACCATCTTCTATTTTACCTGGATTCACAGAACTGCTAGAATTATTATTCACATCAACACCAGTAGAAGAACTTGTGGCTCCAGGAGGCGTACTATTCGAGGACTCCATATAAGAGCTGCTGGATACAGCCTTCGAACTGCTAGACGATTTTGCAGTAGAACTCGACGATTTTACAGAACTACTAGATTTTTCGGAGCTACTCGAAACTGCACGCGAGCTGCTAGATTTTTCGACATCCTTAGATTCATTGGAAGAACTAGACAATTCCTCTTCAGAGCTAGAGGAATCCTCATAAGCCATTTCGTTCGTCTCTTCGGACGTACCTGCAATTTTATCCGAAGAACACCCCGCAAAGAAGCTCAGCGAAAAGATTACCGTGAGCGTTATAAGTTCATACAAACTACACTTCTTCATTTTCGTTCTCCTTCACGTTTTTCGTCAGGGGGAATAATTGCAAATTCAAACGATAAACTTGTTCAATATTCTTTTCTTCAGCAGCGATGGCAATAATCTGGCGACGGCATTCATTCAGCACACATTCGATTTTGTGGAACGACTCGCGCGAAAGCCCCATGGTCACTCCACTAAAATTACGAATTTCCTTGGGGAGTTCAAGCGCCGAAGTCGCAAGCCTGGACATTTGGCGATGCATATTTCTCATGGCAAGCCGCGTTGCATCCGTTGTGCCCTTGATCGAAGTTTCGGACTGGACAAAATTTTCATCTTCTTTTTTCAGAAGTCCCGATTTCGTGAGAAAATCGAGAGAATCGCGAACCTCCGCAGCAGAAATTTGCGGATAGCACATCTTAGCCATTTCGCCCGGAGTGGCGCCCGGCATAATCGGGGCAAGTTCCCTGACAACCGAGTTGTGCCAAGTATCGTAGTACTTGAAGAACTCGCCTTCAATCGTACGGACTTTGTACGTCTTTGCGATGGAAAGCATTTCTTCGTAGGCGGCTTTTTTACTTTCTTCCGTTTCGGCTTGGCCGAACTTGACCATCGCCCTGAAATAATCCATCTCGAAACCGGCAAGTCCCATGGCGGCACCCGTGCGTTCTACACCGATACGGCTCAACTTGCTTTTACCATCGCAAACGACCTTCATGTACGAGGGAGAACTGAATCCTGCGTTCTTGGAGAATTCTCTCCAAGAGAACGCGGAACAGCGCTTGCGTTCCTCGTAGTAATCACGCATGAACATGCGGAAATCGGTATATTCGATGATCGGTTTCATATTAAAAAATATAAAACCGTATTTTTCAAAAATCAAGTCTTTCTATGCTACAAAATTAAAGATTTTTGCAAAATTTAAGCATTTTTCTAAAATCCTCTCACAAAAATTTTGCATATACTACATCATGTAGCATATAGAGAATCTATTATAGCAACACTTATTCATCCGTCATTCCCCTAACGGGGCTTGACTGCTGCGGTTATCCAATACGAACGCAAGCGTTCGTGCAGTCTAACCTTGCACGTCTTTCCGAACGAAGTGAGGAATCCAGTTAAGTTTATTTATGCTTTACAAGACTTTACTGGATTGACGGCTACGCCGTCCGAGGCTTTGGCTCAAAAATAAGCCTGCAAGCAGTCTTGCTTTGTTCGCCTCGCACTCGTTTCTTCGGGGTAACCCCCTCAGGATGACAGCGCTGAAGATAACAGGCGTCAGGATGACGTAAAAAAGCATGACAATGGAAAAAGCTTATTCTAGCGCTTGGCGGGCGGCTTCTTTGGCATGGATGATGGTCGTGTCGTACACGGGGAGCACGCTATCCTCTGCGGAGATGAG
Organism: Fibrobacter sp. UWB16; assembly: GCF_900215325.1. Taxonomy (NCBI): domain Bacteria; kingdom Pseudomonadati; phylum Fibrobacterota; class Fibrobacteria; order Fibrobacterales; family Fibrobacteraceae; genus Fibrobacter; species Fibrobacter sp. UWB16. The sequence continues at coordinate 690,752 of NZ_OCMS01000001.1, forward strand.
CATGCCGATTTCCGTGCAACCAAGAACCACGCATTCAGCACCACGTTCTTTCAAGCTCTCAATGATGCGCTGGTATTCTGCACGCGATGCATCAAGAACCTTGCCCAAGCAAAGTTCATTGAAAATCACGTTGTTCACAATTTCAATGTCCGGAGCTTCCGGCACAATCACTTCGAGGCCAGCGCTCTTAAGGCGGTCCTTGATAAAGTCCTGTGTCATCGTGAATTTGGTGCCGAGCAACGCGACTTTCGTAAAGCCATCGCGAATAACGCTTGTTGCAGCCGCATCGGCAATGTGCAGAATCGGGATATGAATTTCACGTTCGATTTGCGGGACCAGCTTGTGCATCGTATTCGTAGCAATCACGATAAAGTCAGCACCAGCACTTTCGAGACGCTTTGCAGCATCCGCGAGAATCGCCGCATTGCCATCCCAATCGCCAATGGACATATTCGCCTCGAGTTCTGCAAAATCGACACTGTACATCAAAATTTTTGCACTGTGGAAACCGCCCAACGCGCTGACAACTTCTTTATTCAAAACTTCATAGTACGTGATTGTACTTTCCCAGCTCATGCCGCCAATCAAACCAATCGTCTTCATAAATTTCTCCGTTAACATTCATTAAAGGCTAATATTCATTAGCCAAACACAACGCCGTAAATAATAGGCGTCAGGATGACATTTTACGGAAGGGTAACAACTTCGCGGTCCAAGGACTTAAATACGTCTTTGGACGAAATCACTTTGCCCATGGCTACATCACGGCCATTTTGGGCTAGCAACTTGATGATTTTTAAACGTTCACGCGCAACCTGAATTGCGTCCATAAAAAATCTCCTTCTATCAAAGCTCCCAACAGCCAATTAAAAAATAAAATAAATTAACAAAAACGTCAAACATATTTATGTATATTACGTAATAATAAAGGGGGAAAAATGAATCATTCAAATAACGCATCTGCAATTTTTCCAATAACATTATTTATCATTGCAGCGTTTTTCACAGGTTGCGACGAAGATAGTGTCAGTGCACCAGCGCCAGAACCTGCCCCCGCTGTTTCATATACATCATCCTCCGTATCATATACCAACTTATCGTCATCCGAGACCTCATCTTCCAACATTTCTTCATCTGAAGTCGCGATATCAGGCTTTTCATCTTCGAGCGTTATAGAGCAAAAAACCTCATCAAGCACTCCTGCATCAAATACTTCATCATCGAGCGATGCGTTGAAAAAAGATTCATCCTCCAGCAAGCAAACCCCCGAAACAAAAGTATCGAGCAGTTCTACAGCACCAAGTTCAGCAAGAACAAACTGCATTACCTACACGAATTCCTTTGATCCAGACAGTTACAACGAGGACCCCGAATGCGTCATCAGGCAGCTAACAGCTGGCGTCGTTGAAAATCTTGTAAAGCAAGGCATGGATTCCACCAGCGCGTTCAATACGGCAAAGCTAAAACTTTATTCCATATTCTCCCTAGACACACTGCTACAGCACCAGTCTTTACATTCCACATCTATCGGCTATACATTTTCACATTTAATCCCTCCCGACAACGATTCTTCAAAGACGAGAAGCGATTTCATCGAGAAATTTACGAAAGGCGAGACCTTTGACGAGACATTTATATGTTCCGTCTATGAAAATTTTTCTATCGAGAAATTCTTAAGCTCAATCACCCCGACATCAACCTGGGGAGATTACGGAAGATACAGCACCAATTACGCCGTTCAAGAACCGCAATACATTTTAAGAAACTTGTGGAGACATTGCGGACAGCTCCCCTATTGCGACTCCTCCCATTACGAACTTTTCAAAACGTACCGTTGCAGTTCGGACAAGGTCAATTGCAAAGACAACGGCAAGGATTTCGTCTGCGCCTACAACAGTTGGAGAACACCAAACGCAAAGGAATACGAAACACACGACAAGGAATGCACAACAAACAACACGCGCTTCCCGAGCGATTCGTTCCCAAGCGAGTTCTACATTTGCTACGAAGGGCGGTGGTACCTTTCTAGAGACAATCTCGTCGATAGCCTGCCTCAGGAATACTTTTTCAACGAGAACATCAAATACGATACATTGACCGATCCGAGAGACGGCAAGAAATACAGAACCGTCGTTTTCGAGAACCAAGTCTGGATGGCAGAAAACATCAACTACTACAGCGAAAGCGACTCCCTCATCAAGAATTTCAGCAAATGCGCACAAAAAATCGGTTGCAGATACGGGCGCTTCTACAATGCCGACGCCGCCACCCACGCATGCCCCGAAGGCTGGCACCTGCCAAAAGAAGCGGACGTTTCCAGCTGGGATGAAATGCCCTACGACGAAGCGACCGTTTTCTTGCCAAAACTATTTTCACGCCTGACTGGCGAACGCGGCGCGAAAAATGAATCCGGACTTTCCCTTTTATCCATCAATGCTGTCGATCCGTATGGTTGGGATTATATCGGCGTGACATACGGATACTTTTGGGTAGACTCAAGGAAAGAATTCTACATCGCCACAACGCATGCCAACTTCAGCAATGTTGACCCGCGCGAAAAAGGGCAGTTCGTGCCCGTCCGGTGTATAAAGGATTAGGATAAGGACTTGAATTTAGGAATAAGAAAATCGGCTTTTTATCGCCGATTTTCTTTTGTGTAGTCGCAATGAGATAAACCTCTTAGTCTTCCACTTTATTCGAGACTTTCTTGAATATGAGCCGGTGGGTAACAGTCATATAGCTGGCGTCCGTCACCGTCTCCATCGTCATCGTAATTCCATCCGTCGCTACTTGCGCCGTATATTTATTTCCAGAAGCATCGGAGTAGGTGAACGTACCATTCTTGCTGTTATAGGAATAGCTAAACGAATCGGTCGAGCCATTACGTGCTATATAGTCTATAGAGCCATCGGAATAGACGTTCATTGACTGGCCAACGCAATAGTCATCTTCAACCTCGCTGTCCACACATTCCTCGGAAGATCCACCCCAAATTTCAGTGCACATTTTCTTGTTCGTAATCTTGTGGATGTAAAGTTCCGTCGTAACAGTCCACTTTCCACGGACATCATTTGGGAATTTACCACCCTTCGCCACGGAAGAAGAAGACTTCACTACAGCCTTACTCGAAGAGCTCCTGCCGTATTTTTTCGAAGAGGAACTTTTCACCTGGCTTTCACGAATTTCCTTTTCATTCAATTTTCCTTCTAGTTTGATATCTTTACCAGGCTTGGCATCTACCGACTGAGTGAATTTTTTCCCGCTTTCATCAACAAAGGAAACAACATGTTCACCACCTTCTTTAAGCACAATCTCGTGATCGCCTTTATCATTGACACCCAAGGCTATAGTCACCTTGCCGGTCTCATTTGAAATAGCAACAGTCATTTTACCATCTTTAAGAGCCGTTTCACCTTTATCTGTAAAGGTCACTGTCGAAGATGCGGCATCAGTCAAAGAACTATTATCATCTAAGATTTTTTTGGTCAAGTTGGAAATAGCTTCCACATCTTCACCCAACATTTCAGAAGCCTTTTTCACATCGTCATAATCTTCGATAAAGACATCTAGGACCTTATCCTTTAATTCGTCCGCAGACATATCCTTACCCTGAGTAATGATAGTATTGATTTTTTCCGCAGTCTCTATTTTACCCATGGCATCCGTAACGGCGTCAGGCAAAGCGGTCTTTAGGATTTCCACTTCAAAGGCCGCGGCCTTTTCTGACAATTCCACTCCAGTTTTTGCCACCGTCTTATTGATAAATTCCGCTTCTTCAGCAAAGGAGCTTTCTGTATTATAGTACATTCTGTTGTATATCTGGAGCGAGGCGTCATCGTAATCCCCGTTATTAAATTTTTTCCACCAGCTCAGATAATCCGTTTCCCCTCTCTTTTGATTAGCATCAAGGCCATCGAAAAGAATTTTCAGTTGATTTTTATCCTTCAGTTCGCCAGCAACCGCCATGGCCTTTTCGCGGGTCGCCTTGCCACACCCTCTTAGGGAACGGAAGAAATCCCTCATGGCGTAGAAAAGGCCCACTTTCTGGAGGGCAGCCGGAGTTTCGCTCATAAAAGCCTGCTTACTGTCTATACGCGACAAGGCAGACTCGTATTCATCAGCCTTTTCACTCATTTTGGTCAACACACCAAAAAACTCCCCAGCTTCGCTACTATCCACATTATCGGTGAACAGTCCCTTGCTAGAAGCCATGAAGGCTATGGGAGCAACCTTGATGTATTCGGTGTAGTAGGCGAATTCGGCCAGGTTTCCCAGATCGCTTTGGATGTCCTTCGTTTCGAGGTAGCCGACCAGAGAATCCCCACCATTTCCAGAAACACCACCACCGCCGCCGCCACAGGCGTTGAGGGTAGCAATGAAGGCAGCCATAGCTGCAGAGAAAAATATGTTTTTAGTAATATTCATATAAGCAATATATCATAATTTTCAAAAAAAGTTTACAATAATTCATTTTTTTCGCATTTGCTCCGTTTGGAGACTATTTTCACACGTTTTTTCTTAGTTTACATCATTTTATTTTGCCCTTATGAGCACTATTCAAAATTTTTATATATTTGTTACGGTTTATTGAAACGAAAGCCAGGGAGCCTCAAAACATAGAGACGACCTAATAAAAGAGATTGATTAATGGCAGCTACGAAATATACAGAAGACAGCATCAAATCCCTAGAGTGGCATGAACACATCCGTCTGCGCCCCGGTATGTACATCGGTAAACTAGGCGACGGACAGAGCCCGGACGACGGCATTTACGTGCTCGTCAAGGAAATTATCGACAACTCCATCGACGAATTCGTGATGGGTGCGGGCAAGAAGATTGAAATCAATATTGACGACCATGCAGCCCGTGTGCGCGACTACGGGCGCGGCATTCCTCTCGGCAAGGTCATCGACTGCGTATCGAAGATCAACACGGGTGGTAAGTACGATTCCGAAGCGTTCCAGAAATCCGTCGGCTTGAACGGCGTGGGTACAAAGGCTGTAAACGCTCTTTCTACCAAATTCATTGTCAAAAGCTACCGCGATGGCCGCATGAAGCAGGCCGAATTCTGCCGCGGCGTGCTAGTGCAGGACTATAAGGAATGCGCTACAACCGAAAAGAACGGTACCGAAATTTACTTTGAACCGGATGCCGACATTTTCAAGAACTACCGCTTCCTCCCGGCCTACATGGAAGAGAAGGTCTGGAACTACGCTTACCTGAACAACGGCCTCCAGCTCGTGATGAACGACAAGGTCTACACGAGCCCGAACGGCCTTTTGGACCTTTTGAACAAGCACGTGGACGATTCCATCCGCTACCCGGTGATCCACTTCAAGGGCAAGGATATCGAATGCGCCTTCACGCACGGGAACCAGTACGGCGAACATTACTACAGCTTTGTGAACGGTCAGCACACCACGCAGGGCGGTACGCACCAGCAGGCATTCCGCGAAGGTCTTGTCAAAGGCGCCCGCGACCATTTCAAGAAGGACTTGGACCCGCAAGACGTGCGCAACTGCGTCATTGGCGCAATTTCCGTGCGCATCCAGGAACCGGTTTTCGAATCCCAGACCAAGACAAAGCTCGGCTCGACGACGGTCGCTCCGGGTGGCGCCCAGCTGCGCTCCTGGGTTGTGGATTACGTGGCCAGCGAATTCGACAACTTTTTGCACAAGAATCCCGAAACCGAAAAGGCGCTCCTCAACCGCATCACGCAGAACGAACGTGAACGCAAGGAAATCGCAGGCATCAAGAAGCTTGCAAACGAACGCGCCAAGAAGGCGAACTTACACAACCGCAAGCTGCGCGACTGCAAGATCCACCTCACCGACGTGAAGAACGCGCTCAACCGCGAATCGATGATTTTCATTACAGAAGGTGACTCCGCATCCGGCTCTATCACCAAGGCTCGTAACGTGCAGACGCAGGCTGTGTTTAGCCTCCGCGGTAAGCCGCTCAACAGCTTTGGCATGACGAAGAAGGTCGTGTACGAGAACGAAGAATTCAACTTGTTGCAGCACGCGCTCGATATCGAAAACGGTCTCGAGAACTTGCGTTACGACAAAGTGATTATCGCGACCGATGCTGATGTGGACGGTATGCACATTCGCCTTTTGCTCATGACGTTCTTCTTGCAGTTCTTCCCGGAACTTGTGGAACAGAAGCACTTGTACATCTTGCAGACGCCGCTTTTCCGCGTGCGCAACAAGCAGGTGACCAAGTACTGCTACGACGAAGCAGAACGCGACAAGGCCGCCAAAGAAATCGGCAAGACAGGTCTCGAGATTACACGATTCAAAGGTCTTGGCGAAATCAGCCCGGAAGAATTCGGACAGTTCATCAACGAAGACATGCGCCTTGAAACGGTGAGCATTCCGCCCGACGCTTCGCTTGGCAAGATGCTGGAATACTATATGGGCAATAACACGCCAATGCGCCAGGAACACATCGTGCTGAACCTAAGAGCAGAAGCAGTGGAAGAACTGTAAGCGGCATCACTGCGGCCAACCGCAGTCAACGTCATTCTGAGCCTGATAAGGGCGATATAGAATTGTTAGCAACTTGTTGCTTTACAATTCTTAGGTTCGTAGGAGCAGAATCCAGTCAAATTTTATACTGAATAGGCAAGAAATAACTGGATCCTTCGGCTTCGCCTCAGGATGACGAGACGCAGGTCAAAATGACTAGAAACGAAAAAATCCCGCTTGAAGCGGGATTTTTTGCATTGTCATTGTCGCGGGAATCGCGAGACTTACACCTTATGGAGTGTCTGCGTTTTGGGGCCTTTCACGCCGGCAGGGAGGATCATCATGACCTTTTCCATGCGGGTGCCGTCCATGCGCAGAACGCGGAACGTGTAACCCTGAATCTTGACTTCGGCGCCTGGCGACGGGATGATACCAAGCGTTGCCTGAATCAAACCAGAGAGCGTTTCCACATGGGAATTCTCAGGCGGCTTGAGTTCCACATCGAGTTCGTATTCCAAATCCGAGAGCGTCATCAGCGGGTCGAGAATGTAGCGTCCGTCCTTCAACTTCTGCACGTCCTCATCTTCGTCCATGTCGTCTTCGTCGCGGATTTCACCAACGATTTCTTCGAGAATATCTTCGAGCGTCACAAGGCCAGCCGTGCCGCCGTATTCGTCCACGACAATCGCGAGCTGGTTACCCGTCTTGCGGAGTTCCGTCAAAAGATCATCAATCTTCTTGTGGTACGGCACGTAGACCGGCGGCATCACGAGCTTCATCAAGTCAAACGGTTCGTCACGATGTTCCGTGTACCATTCCAAGAAGTCGCGGTTCGAAAGGATACCGACAATGTTGTCGACCGTTTCCTTGTACACCGGCAATCGAGAATGGCGTTCGTTGTTCAAGACCTTCACCAAGTCCTCAAGCGACGTGTCCACATCGATGGCGCACATGTCCACACGTGGCGTCATGATTTCGCGCACCGGCGTTTCCACGAAGTCGAAGATATTGAGAATCATCTGGCGTTCTTCTTTTTCGAGGCCCTCGCCTTCAGAGAGCGAAGAATCCGAAAGGTCCGCCTGCACAGCGTCACGGCGTTCTTCGGGCAAGAAGCTGAGCTTAGCGTCGTAACCCAAGGCGTTCAGCAACTTGAGGTAAATGGTATGGCAAACGCGTCCCACCGGCACGAACGGCATGCGGATAAGCCTGTACAGCGGCACAAGCACCACAGACAAAGTATCCGGCTTCAAGTTGCCAATCAGGTTCGGGCAGAAGATGGTCACTATATAAATCACGGCACAGGCGCAAAGCATGTACGCCATGATCCCGAGCAGCCAGAAGTCGTGCGTCCACTGCCACGGAGCATTCGAGAACAGATAAAATCCGAACACGCCAATGCCCACGTCCGAAAAGATTCGGCCGATGGAGACGGTTTCGTTGTAGCCTCGGTTTTCGACAATCTTTGCAATCTTCGCTTCGCGGTCCGTGCGGTCGTGGTCTTCTCGCTTGGCATAGATGGCGGCAAAGACTGCCTTGATTAAAGTAAACGATGCCGAAACTAAAAGAAAGAAAACGAGAAGAACAATCGCAATGGTGTTCGTATCACCCATTTTCCATGCTCTCCTTGTCCTTGTACGGATCCAGTCCCAAGAACTCGCATTCGCGGGCGCGCATCACCTTGCGGTCGGCAGCCTTGATATGGTCGTACCCCGACAGGTGGAGTAGTCCGTGAACAATCACACGCTTCATCTCGGCAAAAAAGCTATTGCCGTACTGCGGGGCCTGGCGCTTGACCTGGTCCCTGGCGATGTAGATTTCGCCGAGCATCTCTTCTTCGCCCGGGATTTCTTCGTGCCATTCGAACGAAAGCACGTCCGTCACCTTGTCGAGCCCGCGGTAGTTCTTGTTCATCTCGCGAACGAACTCGTCGGTGCAGAGCACGATGTTGACGTTGTTCTCCGTGCCTTCTTCGGCAAGGAGCTTGCGGGCCATAGCTTCGAACTTATCCTTCCACGGGAAGGACTCGATATTCCCCTCGCACAGGAAATCGATAGTGTAGTCTTTCTTTTTACTAGCAGGGTCTGGCATTAAATGTTATACCACTTTTTTAAGACGTTGATAATGGCTTCGGCTTGCGCCTTGCCTGTAATCTTGAACTTGCCTTGGGGCTTGAAAGTGCCTTGCATCTTGCGGTAACGGCGCAGAGAGACCTTCGGTTCGCTGAACTCGCCCGTTTTCGGGTCACGGTCCTGGTAGAAGAACATCACGGTCGGCCAGGCGCCCTTCGAAAGGACTTCCTTGCTCAATTCCTTGATGACGACTTCGCCGGTTTCTTCGTCAGTGTATTCGACGGTCAAATCTTCGACTTCTGCACTCATTTTTACCTCCAATGAAACACAAGTACGATACAATTATAACATTATTATGGAGAGTGTGGGTGCACCACATCGTGGTGATGATGCTCGCAGCAGCCACCATGGGTATGGTCATGGCTCCCGAGAACGCGATGCGGCACTCCGTGGGCAATCAAATCGACTTCACAACCGTAAGTGCTATGGAGCATTTCTTCGGTCAGGTTCGCCCCTTCGTGGTAATGCACAGAATGGTTCACGCAAACGACGCTTTTCACCTTGTGCGAAAGAGCCATCAGGTCGTGCGTCACGATCACAATCGTCATCGTTTCGCTAAATTCTGCAAGCATGCTATAAAGCGCCTCAATCCCCGCGACGTCAATGTTATTGGACGGTTCATCCAAAAAGAGAATCTTCGGATTGCAGACAAGAGAACGGGCAATCAGCACGCGTTGGCGTTCACCGCCACTCAGTTCACCCAGACGACGGTCCAAAAAGGTGCCAATATGCACGCGTTCAAGCGCCGCCTTCACTTCATCCGACTTGGGAGAAAGCCCCGCCTTGCCTGTGGCAACGCACTCGCCCACCGTAATCGGGAAATCGATATTCTTGTTCGTGTTCTGCGGCACATAGCCAATAGCCACTTTCTTTGTCGGAACCTTTTCACCAAAAACGCGCACTGTTCCAGACGTAGGCTTCAAGAGCCCGACCATCAGTCTCATCAGTGTAGACTTGCCACCGCCATTCGGCCCGATAATAGCAACAAAGTCATTTTCGTCAATGGACAAGTTCACGTCCGTAAGCACGGGCGACTTACCATAGCCAAACGAAAGATTTTTGATGTCAATGGCAGACATTACTTTTCACCAGCTGCTTTAAGAGCATCGACAAACGTCTGTATATTAGCGAGGAAATCAGCCGCAAGCGGGTCTGTTTCGACCACAACGGCACCAAGTTCCTTTGCAATCGTTTCTGCAGCGCGCTTGCTAAACTGGGGCTGCACAAAAACAGTCTTTACATCGTTCTTGCGACCAACCTGAATAAGCTTAGCCAAGTCCTTCGGCTTTGGCTCCTTGCCATTCACCTCAATCGAATACTGCGTAAGATTATAATCGTTTGCCAGATACCCATACGACGGGTGGAACACAATAAACGAGCGACGGTTCAAGGGCAGGCCCACAACGGCCCCCACAATCTTACGATCCGCCCTGCGCAAAATTTCCTGCGTACTCATAAATCGATTCGTATAGTACGCGATATGATCCGGATCCAGAGCCTTAAAGGATTCGTAGATATTCAAGGCCAAAAGTTGCAAACGCATCGGAGAAGTCCAAATATGCGGATCAAGTTCATTTTCATCATCATGATGGTGGTGATGATCATCATCATGCTCCGCCTTCATCCATTTAATATTTCTGGAAATATCAATAACCTTGACATTCTTGTTCGCACCCAAGAAGCGAGGCAACCAGGCCTTGTCCAAGCCAGAGCCATCCGTAAAGTAAGCCTCAGCCAACGAAAAAGCCTTGATCACGGCAGGCTTCGGTTCGTAATTGTGCGGGTCTGCCCCCGGCGGCAAAAGCGTCACCACGTTCACGCGGGCACCGCCAAGCATCTTTAACAGAGTCGCATAAGGCTGCAAAGAAACTGCAACTGTAATTTCTTTTTCGCTGGCAAACAGAACCGCAGCCGGGAGAACAACAAGCAGCAGCAAAAGACGTGCTATACGACGCATTATTTTTTTCCTTCTAAAAAGGCGTTGAAATCAATTTCACTAACATTATTGACAATAAATTCGGGCTTCACGTCGAGAAGCTCGACATCCGCCATTTTCGATTCGCCGCACAAGGGCAGCACAAATCGACAGCCGGAACGTTTTGCAAGTTCAAAGTCCGTATAAAGTCGGTCACCCACAAACAAGATTTCTTCGGGGCGGTAAAGTTTCAAAAGTCCCGAAAGCATTGCCGGATTCGGCTTGCCAAAGCTCATCTCGGGTTCGACGCCGTAAGCCGTCTTGAGGAGAGCCATGAAGCTACCGATATCGGGCACCGGGCCGCGTTCGTCGGGGCAGACAAAATCCGTATGCGTGACCCAGAACGGGATACCGCGCTGCACGCGGAAAGAGAGCTCGCAAAGTTCACGGTAGTCAAAGCTATTGTGGTAAGCAACAAGTACGAGTTCGGTTTCTTCGACCGAAGGGCGCAAATTGAGACTCGGATCCTGTGCTGCAAACCATTCGTACACTTCCGGGTTTGCAAAGAAAAAGACGTTCTTGATCTTGCGTTCGTGAATCGCATCGAGCGAGAGGTACAGCGCCGAGATGATAGAATCATCAGCCAGCGGAAGCCCCATGACCTTGAGGCGGTTTTCGTAAAAGACCGGAGACTTGCTCGTGTTGTTGCTCAAGTAATAGACCGGCACGCGCTTAGAGACGCGATTGACCGTTTCGACCGCACCAGGGTATGGGCGGCCACTCAAATAGAGAGTTCCGTCTAAATCGAAGACAACAGCTTTTACTTTTTTCACGGGATGTAATATAGAAATTTTCTATTTTAGCGTACATGAAAACTCCCGACAGTCGTTTCTATTGCCCGCTCATTAGCGTTGGCACCATTATCTTGGATGAAAATGAAAGCAGCCATGCCGTACGCGTTTGCCGTGCAGCAAATGGCGATACGCTACAGCTCTGCGACGGCCTCGGGCATTATGCCGATGCAACAATCACCAAGGCCGATTCCAAAGCCTGCGAAGTCCGCGTAGATACAGTCGAAGACGCCCCGTTCAAGCGTCCGCGCCTAAATCTTGGCATCTCCTGCCTCAAGGATGACGCCCTCGAAGAGGTCGTTTTCCATGCGGCACAGACCGAAACGGACAGCATCATCTTTTTGCGTACGGACTACTCGCAAGAGCCCAAGAACTCCGACCTGAAAAAGACAGTTCGACGCGCTGAGCTCAAATCGCTCGTGAGCCTCAAGCAATCCAAGAAGCCCTGGATGACGCGCATCGAAGGGCCGATTGAATTCGACAAGTGGCTCAAGGATTATCAGGGAGACTTGATTCTCTGCGATATCGATGGAGAACGCAAGTTGGATTTGAGTGAAGGTTCCGCAGATGGAACGCCCGCCAAGCCGATTACTTTACTTGTAGGCCCGGAAGGTGGATTTTCGCCACGAGAGGTCGAAGCAATAAAGACCTTCCAGAACGGGAAGGTCTACTTGCTGAACTTGGGCAATACACGCTTGCGAGCACGCACTGCCGCGGTTATTGCATTAGGAAAAGTGTTATAATGGATCGCCACGGGGCTTCGCCCCTCGCGATGACGTATTAGCGAAAGAAACTACAGAGTCACCTTCACTTTTTCGCGCATAGCCATGACGGTTGCCTTGGCTTCTTCAACGGTGTCGCGACGAGCAAGGAGAACGCCCATACGGCGGTGGCCCTTGAGTTCCGGCTTTCCGAACAAGCGAAGGCCCGTATCCGGTTCTGCAAGAACTTCTTCGAGGCCGCTGAACTTCACGTGGTCAGAATTGCCATCGACGACGATTGCCTTTGATGCGCTCGGGCCGTGGAAAGCGATGTTCGGGATCGGGAGACCGAGAATAGCGCGTGCGTGCAAAGCAAATTCGGAGAGGTCCTGAGAAATGAGCGTCACCATGCCCGTATCGTGCGGACGCGGAGAGACTTCGCTGAACAAGACCTCGTCCTTGCAAACAAAAAGTTCCACACCAAAGATGCCGCGACCGCCAAGAGCGTCCGTGACTTTCTTTGCAATCACCTTTGCCTGTTCCAAGAGTTCCGGCTTCATCGGCTGCGGCTGCCAAGATTCCTGATAGTCACCGCCCACTTGATGGTGACCAATCGGTTCCAAGAAGCTGGTGCCGCCCACATGGCGCACCGTAAGCAAAGTAATTTCGTAATCGAACGGCACAAAGCCTTCAACAATCACGCGGCTGGCAGCACCAGTGCGACCACCCGTCTGGGAAATGTTCCAGGAATTTTCAATGTCGGCTTCGGTCTTGATGACGCTCTGACCGTGACCGGAAGAACTCATCACCGGCTTCACCACGCACGGGATGCCGATTTCCTTGACCGCAGCCTTGAAATCTTCGTAGTTATCCGCAAAGCGGTACGGGCTCGTCTTGAGTCCGAGCTCTTCGGCAGCCAGGCGGCGGATACCTTCGCGGTTCATCGTGAGCTTCGTGGCCTTGGCGGTCGGGATGACGTTGTAGCCTTCCTTTTCAAGTTCCACGAGAGTGTCCGTTGCAATCGCTTCGACTTCCGGCACGATGTAGTCCGGCTTTTCTTTTTCAATGACAGCACGGAGTTCCTTACCATCGAGCATGTTAATCACGTAGCTACGATGAGCCACCTGCATGCCCGGAGCGTTGGCGTAACGATCCACAGCAATCACTTCGACGCCAAGACGCATCATTTCGATGATGACTTCCTTGCCCAATTCACCAGAACCGCAAAAAAGAACCTTTGTTGCGGTAGAACTAAGAGGTGTACCGATTTCTGCCATAAAAACTCCTTGTTGTGACTACAAATATAAAATTATTAGGCTTCCATTAACGGAGATGCCCTCCCGGAACCCCGGAACTTGTCCGGGGCAAGCTCAGTCCGGGATGACAAGTGGCGGGCATGACAATGAAATTTCGCAGTTAATTACTTTCGGCGTTTTTTATGCAACGGACTGAAAACTGAGAATTCGGAGAAAAATCCTCTATCGAAGCTTCGTTGACATTATTTTGGTGAGTTGTTTGATTTATTAAATGCACGCACATTCCAGAATTACGAGAACTCCAAAAATACGCATCCGTTCCTAAACCACCTTCATGGTACACACCTTCAATAAAAGCTCTCGCTCCCCCAGGAAGCGCCGTAAAGCCATACAAATCAGAACCTTCCCCTATATTCCATATCTTTGAAGACTTGAGAACTTCACCAGCATTATTTTTTGCGTCTGGATTTTGATCTAATTCATTAACAGCGTAAATAAGTCCATCCCAATCCGCTAAGCTAGGCAAACGCCAACCATTAGGGCAAGCATTTTTAGCGGCCGCCAATGAATAGAGTCTCCCATATATTTCACAATTCGATTCTTTATTTTCATAGCAACGACTATTTTCTGTTTCATAATTCAAGTTTTCGGCCATCCATGTTTCGGAATAATCTTTACTCTTAACTTCAATTGTCGTGTACTTGTAAATTTGATAAGTTTTTTCTTCAGTGTCTTTATTTTCAAATTCGGCACAGAACAAATGATCCGCATCCTCTGCTTTGTATTTTTCATCACCGCATTTTTCATAAACCACAACTTTTTTGCCATTTTCGCAAGTCTCTAATTCCACATCATATTCTTCCCCATTACACAGAGGATACGTTTTATTGTTAAAACAGAATTTTGCATGTACGTTATATAATTCGTCACCACAAGATTTCAAAACTTTTACAGGTTCGCCATTAACGCATTCATACGTCGCTGGGTCATATTTTTTGCCATTGCAAAGTGGATACGCTTCCCCCTCTGCCGTGCAGAAACTTTTTTCAGGGTCATAAGGCTTTGTTCCGCATATGGCCTTGTAAAGCTTTGTCGTTGTCGCATCTTTGCCTTCGCCGCACTGGATTTGAACAACACCATCCATGTCGCTCACGATCTTGCAGCTGGCGCCGTCACTACCATTTGTGCCGTTAGTGCCGTTCGTACCGTCTGTGCCTTTTGTACCAGGAGCACCCGGTTTACCATCAACGCCATTGTGAATCGTTACGGATGTTTTACCGCAGGTCACAACAGCATCATCGCTATCTTCGGCTTTAGCAACAGAACAAGAAGTTCCATCCTTACCATTAGAACCATCTTTACCGTCAGCACCATCAGCACCGTTCTTCACACTTCCAATAGACTTGCCATCACAAACAACATCAAATCCTGTACCATCCTTAAAAGCAGTCATGGTGCAAGACTTTCCGTCGGTACCGTCTTTACCATCAGCGCCATCTTTTCCGTTCTTGCCATTTGTACCATTTTTACCATTGGAGCCATCAGTGCCAGTAACAGCAGTCCATCCATCGTCTGTGCAAGCATAGACCTTCACAGAGTCAGACACATAGACAAACTTACCTATAGCAGACTTATCACATTTGCCCAAATCTTTAAACGCCTTAACGGTGTCAGCGCCGCCATATTCAGAGATATTGGTCACTTCATCACCGCACGCCATCAAAAGCAATGCCGTTCCAAAAAACGGAATAAGACAATTTTTCATTTATTTTCTCCTAAAAATATTTAAAATTTCATATCAACAGGATTGAAGTTAAACTTCACGCCCGAACGTATCCAAGCATCCGAGCCATCTTCTTTTTTGTCATGCGAGAGATTGCGATAGACGCGGAAGCCCCCGCCAAAGTAAAATCTGAACCAATCTTGCACTTTCCTTTCGTACAAAGCATCTACGACAAACTGTTTTTCCACAACACCAGAAAGAGCATCTTCAGATTTCAAAGCAACATCATAGTCCGTATAAAGTTCCTTATCGCCCTGACGAAGCCATGCAAGCGTAAGCGTTGCCGAATGAACGCCACCGTTCCAATTCATGTCAAACCAGAGATCCAGAGCATCGCCACCCCTGCGGTATCCAATAGGGTAATCGACAAAGTAGGCATCGGCATAATCGCGGTCGCCCTGTTCGCGATAATTGCTGCGGTAATTACGGCGACCCGTGTATTTTAACAGCGGGAGTCTACTATTGTTTGATGCCGGGTCCGTTTTCACGACATCCAAACGCCAAGAGAATTTGCCGTAGTTGCGAGTTTCAAGTTCATGATAGTAGCCGACCATGTAATTGATAATGGAGCGGTTCGTCCCCATCTTTTTATCTTCGCCGACAGGGCTTGCAATATCTTCCATATTAATTTGGCTGTAGAACTTGGCACCATTGGAAGTCTTGTAACCAAATTCAACAGAAGTCGCCGCCGAAGTGTATCCCGTTGCATAATTATCATGCCAGTACATGAATGGATTGAAAGAGCGGAATTCCAAAGACTTGCCGCCAATCACACTTTGTTCGACCAAATAAATCCAGAACTTTTTCGTCTCGACACCAAACCTGTGGAACACCATATTTTTCACGTTCTCGGTATAAGTGCGATTGCGCTGGTTGCTCACTTGGCGCTCCGTACACTTTTGAGCGTACGCTTCGCTATCCTTACTTTCCGGGCACCCCGTCTCGTGATTCATCACATCGCCAAATAGCCAAGCATTCAACGAGCTCAACATAAAATCGTAACGGAAAATGCCGATACTCAAATTCCAGTGGATTCCATCGTGATAAGGCAATCCACCAAGGAAAATATCGTTCTTGGAAACCTTCAAGTCTTCGGGATTAAAACGGCCAAACTGCACAAAGCCAATAGGATTATACCACTTGGCATAAGCATTTATCGGCACATTGATATCAAGCTCGCTAGGCTTGTAAGTAAAGTTCGTCTTCAGTTCGCTATTGTACCAAGCTTCCAGATCCTTGCGAAGCGGAGCCTCCAGCAAAAAATGGAAGTCCTTGTATCCAGCACGGAAACTGAGAGTAAAGAAAGGATTGATGCGTTCCTCGTAATTGCGAGCCGTTTCAAGAGGAATGCGGAGTCCGCGCCAATTTTTCCCATAATATTCGGCAGTATCCACAGCAAAAACGGGATCCGTCGGGCCACCATTAAAGCCAAAATTGAAATCGGTCCCGATTTGAAAATAGCCAACCTTTTTCGCAGGCTTTTCCGAAACGTTTTCAGCCGAGGCAAACGCCACCACTGCCATCAAACAAACAAACAATAAAGTACGAGATAACATAACATAAATGTATTAAAAAGTCTTTTAAACATGGAGATGCCCGCTCAAGGCGGGCATGACAAATCAGGCATGAAGCGGAGCGGACACACCGTGAGCCATAAGCGGCACGGCGTAAGCGTGCCGTGTTGGCGAGAGCGGAGCGCCGACGGAGCTTTTCTATTAAATCAAAGCGAAGCGGGTACTCTGTGAGCCGGAGGTGACTCGTATTGACGAGTCATCGAAGGCGAGAGCTAGGCGAAGAAGGAACTTGTCCTTTGCACAAGAGCCGAACGGTGCGCATTAGTGAGCCACAAGTGCCTCGTATCAACGAGGCATGGTGGCGAGAGCGAGACGACGATGGATGTTCCATATTACACAAGAGTCGAGCGGACATCAGAAGGACCACCCAGGCAGGGAGACCCGGGTGATCCCTTGTGTTGTGGTGGGTGCGCACTCACGCACCCGTGTGTGTGTGTTCTTTCTCGAGGGCGTGTTCGAAAACCTCGAACATACCTGGTCGAATTTCGTTATTGCAATGTAGGGCTAATCGTTATTCACGATTAGAACAAGTCATTCATACGCATGAAGGCCGGCAAGTCATAATCGACATTGCTTTCCTTGAGTGCGTCTTCAGAACCCTTCTGGTTACGCATGAAAGCCGGAGTGCCATAGTCCACAGCGCTGACCTGTTCGGTCTGAGCCGGGCGGGATTCCTGCTTGATGGTATTTGCGTAGTTGCCGTTAGAAAGCGGATCTGCATCGGCAGCACCCGGCATTTCTTCGGTTTCACGAGCAGTCTTAACAGCAGCAACAGCCTCTTCAGCATAGCCAGCCTTAGCGTCAAAGCTCGGAGAAGCGAAAGAAGAAGCCGGAGCAAACATAGCGGCAGCGGTATTCACCGGGGCAGCCTGGCGAGCGGTTGCGCTTGCGTAAGTGCTCTGCGGAGCCGTGTAAGACGGAGTTGCCGGAGCCGTAGCCGGGACAACGCGCTGCGTGACAGCCGGAGTTGCAACCGTCGGAGCGGCGCTCATAGAAGCGGTCGGCATGGCGGCAGTGTTACGGCCAGCAAGGGCAAGGAAGTTCGTGGTCGGACGCGGAGTAGCAGCCTGCACCGGAGCAGCAGAGGCCTGATACTGAGCCTGAGCCGGATTCATCTGATAAGCAGCGGTACCGATACCAGCATAGTTCACTGCAGCAGCATTGTTCGTGCCACCGCAACCCGTTGCAATGATGGTGATGCAAACCTTGTCGCCAAGTTCCGGAAGAGTGATATCACCGACGATGATGTTCGGGTTGCCTTCTTCGCCCACAGCGTCGTAAATGTGTTCCATAGCTTCGTTGTGTTCGAGCAAAGAGTAATTTTCGCCATGAGAAACGTTGATGAGCACGCCAGAAGCACCCTGGATGTCGATATCTTCGAGAAGCGGAGAAGAGAGAGCTGCATCGGCAGCGGCAACACCGCGGCCTTCGCCTTCTGCAGTACCCGTACCCATAAGAGCAGAACCACCCTTGAGCATAACCTTGCGGATATCAGCAAAGTCAACGTGTACGAGACCATGACGGAACATGATGCTGCAGATGCTCTGCACTGCATTACCGAGGATTTCGTCAGCCATCTTGAAGGCTTCATCGACAGTTGCGTTCTTGTTCGTATTCTGGATGAGGTTCAAGAGCTTCTTGTTTTCGATAACGATGATCGTATCAGCGGCTTCGCGGAGAGCGCGAACACCATTCTGAGCCAAGGAATTACGGACGTTACCTTCAAAGCGGAACGGCTTTGTGACAACGGCAACCGTAAGGATTCCGAGTTCACGTGCAACAGTAGCAACGATCGGAGCAGCACCCGTACCGGTACCACCGCCCATACCAGCGGTAACGAACACGAGGTCCGCACCCATCATAGCCTTCTTCAAGTCATCGATATTTTCTTCGACAGCCTTACGACCCATTTCCGGATCCATGCCAGCGCCGAGATTTCTCGTGCTCTTTTCACCGATAAGAATCTTGTGATCGGCAAGGCTCTGGTCAAGTGCCATAGCATCAGTATTGATGGCGTAGTATTCTACACCTTCAATATTCATCTGCTTCATGCGGTTCACAGTGTTACCGCCAGCACCGCCGACGCCAAACACCTTGACCTTAGCGTTTCTGGAAGGGGTGTCATCACCCGTGATACGAGACATTGCCTCGAAGTTGATGTTTTCAAAGTCACTCATAGTTTATCTCCCTGATTTGAGTGGTTTAACGATTAAAAGTAAGTTCTAAAGATGTCGCGAATGCGCTGCATACCCTTCTTGACGGTAACGAGCAATTGGGTATCTGTGTCACGCTGTTTTCTTTCGCGATGTTTCTTGTTCGCGTAGTACAAGAGGCCAATGCCCGTTGCATAAGACGGATTCTGGAAAGCTTCCTGGATGCCACTCATGCCCCTCGGCTTGCCGATATGGACAGGCTTCTTGAATACTTTAGCTGCAATTTCTTCAATGCCGGCAAGATTGCAGCAGCCACCCGTAAGAACGATACCGCCATCAATGACCGTATCAAGGTGGTGCTTTTCCAAATCCTTTGCCAAGAGCTTGAAGATTTCCGCAACACGAGCTGTAATAATCTGCGCTAAAAGCTTACGAGAACAAAGAACTTCTCCGCGGTCTCCCACACCAGGGACCGGGAAGGTTTCATCTTCAATCAAATTGTTGAGCGAGCAGGTGCCATACTTTTTCTTGAGTTCTTCGGCCTTCGTGAGAGAGACCGGAACCTTGAGGCACTTGCTAATGTCACTAGTAATAATATTGCCTGCAATGTCGAGCGAAGCCGTGTAACGTACGGAATCCTTGACAAAAACGGCCACGTCAGCAGAACCGGCGCCAATATCGATCAGAGCCACACCGAGTTCGCGTTCGTCTTCGGACAAGACGGCAGAGGCGGCGGCAAGCGGTTCAAGCACAAAGCCTGCCACATTGAGGCCTGCGCGGTTCACACATTTTGCGATATCCTGGAGAGCGTTCGGGCGTGAGGTAACCACCTGAACTTCAACTCCCAAGCGACGGCCAGAATAGCCTTTCGGATTGCGGATGCCCGTTCTATCGTCCAGCGTATATTCACCCGGGAAAATATGGATAATTTCGCCAGCCTTATCCGGAAGCGTGCTTGCCAGTCTCTGGACGTTGATAATATCTTCATCACGGACTTCGTTTGTCGGGAGCGATACAAGTCCCTTATAGCTGTAAGACGACACATGCTTACCCGCAATGCCTACGTAGACATCGCGCACATCGACACCTGCCGACGATTCCAGCATATGGACGGCCTTCTGCAACGTTTCCACGACGGAATCGTATTCATCGGAAGATTCCAACGGGAAATCGCCACATTCCACAACTCGGACAGATTCGCCTTCCGAGATGCCGACGAATAAATTCACTTTCGAAGCGCCAATATCAAGCCCGAAAATGTAGTCTTCTTTCTTGACCGATTGCTTATTGTCATCCATTGGTACACCTCTTATCAATGTTTTTTATATACGCAAATCCATGAAATCTCATATCTACCTCGCTAGCGCAAAGAAGATCTTTTCTAAAGCCCTTTCCGATAGCATCGTACAAAGTAAACAATTCCTTATTCCAGTTCGATTCCGGAAACATCACGCGGAATCCGGCATCCTTGAAAAAAACTTCAAACCCAGAATCTTCTTCGGACCAGCCCACTTGCGATACGCGATCGTAAAGCGGCTTATCTTCCTTACGCATGGCGAACAAGAACTGGGCCACCTGTTTCACCTTCCCTACGGATTCATTTTCAAGAATCGGCAGGTGCAAAGCAGTCATCATCGACATCGGGAGCGAAAGGCCTCTTTCGGAATAAACCGTACCCTTGCCATTTTCAAGAACAGACAAGATAGGCGATGCTTCCTGAAGCTTGATGTAAAGCGACGAAGGGAACTTACTTTCGACTTCTGCAGAATGGATGAGCGGGATCTGCAAGAGAGACTTCTTGACAGAGTCTGCATCCAGTTCCGACATGAGCATTCCAGTTTCCACCTGAGCGCCCTGCACCACGTCTTCCCACGAAAGCATGCGATTGCCTTCGATTTCGATGTACTGCAGATGCCTGAGTTCAAGCGGGTTGATCTGGTGTAGATAGAAACGACTCTGCCACAGTGCGACGGTAGCCAAGACAAGGAGCAAAGTCAAAACCCAGCCCTTGCGCTTGAACCAACGGACAGCGTTAGCAATGCGCATCCGTCTCATACGGGCACGCTTACGCTTGCGCTTGCGTTCGTTGTATCCGATCCGTCGACCGAACATGTTCGTATCATCTAAAGTCAAACGCTCTTCTCCAAAATCGTCTGGCCAAGTTTCCAAATGTTACCGGCACCCATCAGAACAATCACATCGTTCGGCTTAAGCAAATCCTTGCAGACCGGGATCAGGTTGTTCACATCACCGATAAAGCGGGCATCGCGGTGACCACGGTCAGCAGCGCTGTTCGCTACCATTGCACCGGTCACGCCTTCAATCGGCTTTTCGCGGGACGGATAGATATCGGTCACCAAAAGCACATCGCAGTTCGAGAATGCGCTACCAAAAGCTTCGTGCTGATCGCGGGTACGCGTAAACAAGTGCGGCTGGAAAGCGACAATGATGCGCTTGTCCGGGAATGCTTCGCGGAAACCGAGCAAAGTTGCAGTGGCTTCAGTCGGGTGGTGAGCATAGTCATCAAAGACCATGACTCCGTTCTTTTCGCCGATGAATTCAAAGCGGCGCTTCACACCTTCGAATGCAGCCACGGCCTTGCGGGCAACTTCAATCGAAATGCCTTCTTCGACAGCAAGAGCAACAGCAGCCGTTGCGTTCAAAACGTTGTGGCGGCCCGGAATCTGGAGTTTGAACTCACCGAGGCTTTGGCCATCGTTGAGGATTTCAAACTGCGGATAGCCCTTCACGAACTTGAGATTTTCAATGCGATACTTTGCCTGGCGAGTAAAGCCGTACGTAATCACCGGCTTCTTGAGGTGCGACAAAATCTGCTGCACGTTCGGATCGTCGAGGCATACAATCACCTGACCGTAGAACGGAATCTTGTTTGCAAACTGAGTGAACGCATCCTTGATGGCATCGATGTTCTCGTATGTATCGAGATGGTCGGCATCGATGTTCGTGATGATTGCCGAAGACGGCATCATCGAAAGGAAGCTGCGGTCAAATTCGTCACTTTCGGCAATGAGGTAGTCGCCGTGGCCAACCTTAGCGCCACTGCACTTGCCCTTCACAATGCCGCCCACGATAATCGTCGGGTCAAGGCCAGCTTCTTCCCAGATGGCGCCAACGATAGACGTCGTCGTGGTCTTGCCATGCGTACCGGCAATAGAGAGCGTGTACTTGAGGCGCATCAGTTCACCGAGCATTTCGGCGCGGCGAATCACCGGGATACGGCGGTTGCGAGCTTCGACAAGTTCCGGATTGTCAAATGGAATGGCAGAGGAATAAACGACCAAGTCCGCATCTACGACATTTTTTGCTTCGTGCTTCGGGTCAATGCGAATGCCAAGGCCTTTCAAGTAATCAATGACAGCACCTTCGCCCATATCGGAACCCG
This sequence comes from Fibrobacter sp. UWB16, assembly GCF_900215325.1. Classification (NCBI taxonomy): domain Bacteria; kingdom Pseudomonadati; phylum Fibrobacterota; class Fibrobacteria; order Fibrobacterales; family Fibrobacteraceae; genus Fibrobacter; species Fibrobacter sp. UWB16. Next base: position 712,988 of record NZ_OCMS01000001.1, read on the forward strand.
TCACCACAAAGCCGTTTTCATGGAGCACTTCGGCAATACCGGACATACCGGCGCCACCGATGCCCACAAAATGAAGGCGACGAACACGTTTACAATCATTAATCTGCATTACGTTCTCTCCATATCCAGGATAATTTTTGCAATCTGGTCAGCGGCATCGGGCATGCCAAGCGATTTAGCGGCTTCGCCCATCTTCTCCAGGCGTTCAGAATCGTACAGGAGAGCTTCCACCTTGTTCCAAAGATCATTCGGTTCATCATCAAGTTCCACAAGAGCAGCGCCAGCCTTTTCGACCACACGTGCATTGTGTTCCTGATGGTTTGCAGTCGCATGTGGGTACGGGAGCAAAATAGACGGCTTGCCAAAAGCAAGGATTTCTGCAAGTCCCGATGCACCAGCGCGGCTGATAATCAAATCGGCATGCTTCATGTAAGCATAGATGTTGTCCAAGAATCCACGGACAGCGACGTTCGGCAAAATGCCAAGGCGTTCGTTAATGCTATCGACATTTTTGGCGCCCACCTGCCAAACCACGCTAATATCTTCGTGGGCAGCAATGCGGCCAATGCTTTCTTCAATCTTGTTGTTGATGCCAGCAGCGCCCTGCGAACCACCAACGATAAACACAGCCTTGCGGCCTTCGCGGAATTCCACCGGACGGGCCAAGGAATCAGCAGAAGGCAAATCACGAATCGGGTTGCCAAGAATGCGGGTCTTTTCAATCGGGAAACCCTTCATGGCCTCTTCGGAAGTCACAAAGACAGTCTTTGCATAACGGGCACCAACCTTATTTGCGATACCGGCAACAGCATTCTGTTCCTGCAAATAAACCGGAATACCCATGGAACCTGCAGCAAGCACGATCGGGAGCGAAACATAGCCACCCGTTGCAATCACCACATCCGGATTCACTTTTTTAACAACACTCTTAGCGCGAATCAAGGACTTCGTCAAGTTGAACGGCAAAGCCAAATTCTTGAGGAACGGTCCACGGTGCAGCGGAACCGCAGAAATATATTCGTACGGCCAGTTCTTTGCCACAAGGCGTTCTTCCATAGAATCCTTACGGCCCGCAAAAGTAATCTGAGTGACACCCATCTTCTTCAAACTCTCGGCAATAGCCACTGCCGGGAAAATGTGGCCACCCGTGCCACCGCAAACAAAGAGGAACTTTTTCATATAGAACTCCTTCTTGTCCTAAAATTCATAAACCGACTTGTGTCAAACGAAAGCGTGCTGCTCATATAGGGTTCGCGAATGCTCTTACCGCTTGTCGAGCGGGAAATATTCAACAAAATCCCAATAAATGCAGCCGAGAACATCAGGTTCGTTCCGCCAAAGCTAAGGAACGGAAGCGGCTGACCCGTCGTCGGAATAAGACCAACACACACGCAAACGTGAATGACAAAATTCAAGAAAAGCGAAGTCGTAAGAGCCACAGCCATGTACCTGCCAAAGCGAGTCGTCGAAGACCTTGCAATGTTGTAGCCCTGCGAGAAAAGGATTGCAAAAGCGAGCAACACGGCAAATGTACCGACAAAGCCAAATTCCTCGCCAATCACAGAATAAACCACATCCTTATGGGCTTCGGGCAAGTATCCGAGTTTCTGTTCGCCCATGCCGATACCCGTTCCAAAGAACCCGCCATTGCCAAGCGCTTCAAGAGCGTGGCGTCCCTGCCACTGAGAAGCCGTCATCGTACCGTCTGCAGAGAAGTGCGCCAAAATACGGCTACGGGAATGCGGCTTCAAGAGAAGCGCAATAAGACCCAGCGGCATACTCACGAGAACACTCAAACCGACATACTTGTAGTTTGCACCAGCAATCATGAGCATCACGAGCAAAAGCACGCAGAACATGATGAGCATCGAGAAGTTCGGCTGGCAAACAAGCAAGATAGCAGAAATTGCCAAAGGAACCGCCGGCTGGACAATCGTGCACTTGATAGACTTGATTTCGTCACCCGCGTTCGAAAGCTTCGAGCAGACCCAAGTGATAAAGCCAAACTTCATAATTTCAGAAGGCTGAATACCCCAGATCCAGCGAGAAGCACCCTTCACCTCGCCACCCGAAACGATAGCGGCCAAAGTGAGAATGGCGCCAAAGCCAAAGATAACGCGGGCAAGCACCTTCCAAAGCGCATAGTCAATCTTGTAGAACACGCCAAGAATCACAACCGCCCCCAAGACCTTAAAGAGATGGGCCTTGAGGTAGTATTCTGCGGGCAAGTTACGAGAAGATGCCACCGGTGCCGAGGCAGAATAGATAACAGCGATGCCAAAGCACATTAATATTAATGTGACAATCAGCAAAAGCTTGTTCATTCCTATGGCTTGAGAGTTGGACATCTTAACTTGTAAAACCTTACCTTAAAATCTGATTACCGGTACCATGCTGAGGAGTGCATCGACCACCTGTTCCATGTGCATTCCGCGGCTGCCCTTCACCAAGACCACGTCACCTTCGGCAACCGTTTGACTCAAGTGATTCACAGCTTCATCGACGGAATCAAAATGGAACACATTCTTCATGCCGCGAGACTTAGCGCCTTCCACGTACTTCTTAGCTTCCTTACCGACAGCAAGGAGCAAATCAAAATTCATTTCGGGCACCATAGCGCCAATCTGCTTGTGCAAATTGCCACTTTCCTTGCCAAGTTCAAGCATGTCGCCAAGCACAGCAATACGTAAGCCTGCAACTTTCATGTTGCCAAGCGTCTGGAGCGCCATCTTCGTCGAAGACGGGTTGGCGTTGTAGCAGTCCGAAATCACCTTGAAGCCGTTGGCAACCTTAATTTCCATGCGCATGCTCGTGGAGGTAAAACCAGCCAAAGCCTTTGCAATGTCACCCTTCGGGATGCGGAGAGCTTCGCCCACGGCAATAGCGGCGAGAGCGTCATAAAGGTTATGGTCACCCGGAACGTTCAACACAAAGTGCGTACGGCCGATGTAGAAATCAGCGCAGAGGTTTTCGGTCCACTTGAGCTTTTCGGGCTTCACGACACCACGGCGCACACCGAACGTCACGACCTTGTAATTCTTGGTCGCCTTCACCTTGCAGAGGCGTTCGTCATCGGCATTCACAATCAATGTGCCACCTTTCTTGAGGCCTGCTACAATGTTGATCTTTTCATTGAACACGCCGTCCAAATCGCCAAGGCGTTCGAGGTGGCTTGCGCCAATGTTCGTAATCACGGCAATATCCGGTTCCGTAGCCAAGGAAAGCGGGCGGATTTCGTCCGGACCACTCGTACCCATTTCGACAACGGCAGCTTCGTGGCTATGCTTCAACTGGAACAGTGTCATCGGGACACCGATATGGTTGTTGAAGTTACCCTTTGTTGCATGGGTATTGAACTTCATCGAAAGCACAGCCTTCGTCATTTCCTTTGTAGTGGTCTTGCCATTACTACCTGTAATAGCGACCTTCTTCAACTTGAAAAGTCTTTGATAGCCCTTGGCCAGTTTCAAGAGAGCCTTCGTCGTATCTTCGACCGGAGCGTACATCTTGAAATTCGGATCGATAGCAGTTTGGTTAACAACGCTCATCAGAGCTCCATCCTTTTCCATTTGAGATACAAACTGGTGGGCGTCAAAGCGAGCACCCTTAATCGGCCAAAAGACAACGCCCTTGGCACTTTCACGAGAATCCATGCAGAGATTCACCTTGCGTTTCAAGGTGCGAGCAGGGACACCGACCGCTTCGGTTTCCAGAATCTTGAGCATTTCTGCAATAGTCAAATCAAGCTTCAGCATCAGTCATCGCCTTCACCGCGATTTCGCGATCGTCAAAATGATGTTTGGTCTTACCAATGATTTGGTAATCTTCGTGGCCCTTGCCCGCAATCACAAGCCAGTCGCCGCTCTTGAGTTCTGCACAAGCGCGAATAATGGCTTCTTCGCGGTTTTCGACCACTTCAAACTTGTCCGTCGTCATGCCGGCGCGAACGTCAGCGATGATGTCTGCAGGCTTTTCGGTACGCGGATTGTCCGACGTAAGCCAAGCCTTGTCCGCAATGCGTTCGGCAATGCCACCCATGATCGGGCGCTTCGTCTTGTCACGGTCACCACCGCAGCCAAACACGGTCGAAAGCTTGCCGCGGCAGAGGCTACGAGCCACATTCAGCACGCGTTCAAGAGCATCCGGCGTGTGGGCGTAGTCCACAATCACATGCTTGCCGTCCTTGCTCCAGACTTTTTCAAAGCGACCCGGAACGCGTACGGTCGCAATAGCCTTGCGCATGGCATTTTCAGGCACGCAGAGAGCGTGGGCCCATGCAAGCACCAGTAGCAAGTTGTCCACGTTAAAGTCGCCACAGAGCGGAGTTTCAAACTTTTCCGTTGCAATCATCGGGAGCGAAAATTCGAGACCGTCTTCGGTGCTCTTGATTTCGCCAAACGGCTTCACGTCAGCCTTTGCCTTGCCAAGTCTCGAAACAGCCACCTTGCGGCAATCGAGAGCGTTAAAGAGCTTTTCGCCGTGAGCATCGTCGATGTTGATGACAGCCACGCCATTATCTGCAAGGTACTTCGTAAAGAGCAATTTCTTGGCCTCGAAGTAGGCATCCATCGTCTTGTGGTAATCGAGATGGTCCTGCGTCAAGTTGCTGAAAAGTCCACTTCTGAACTTGATGCCAGCCACACGGCCCTGATGGAGCGAATGAGAAGAAGCTTCCATCACGAGGTCCGTGCAACCCGCTTCAACAGCGCGAGATGCAAATTCATAAAGGTCCAAAAGACCCGGAGTCGTAAGCGATGCCGGCACGGACTTGTCGCCAATCTTATTCTTGATGGTACCAAGCAAAGCCGTCTTGCGGCCTTCCGCTTCGAGCATGGCGTTCATGAGGAACGCACTCGTCGTCTTGCCGTTCGTGCCTGTAATGGCATGGCAAGTGAGTTTGCTGAACGGATCCTTGTAGAAAATTTTTGCCGCTTCGAGACGGGCAGCCTTCACATCGGGCACCTGGATCCACTTGGACGTCAGTCCTTCGGGAGCCATAGTCTCACCGACAACAGCAACGGCACCAGCCGCGATAGCGCTACGGGCAAAGGCTTCATAGCCTTCCGCCGGAATGGAGAAGAACAAATTCCCCGGTTTCACACGGCGGGAATCATCACAAAGCCCCGTCACGGACAACTTTTCCATAAGTCCTTCCGAAATCATCAGCTTTTCTCCTTTAAGGTCAGCTTGCAAATCATGCCCCTCTGCAAGGCTTCTTCGGCCTTGGGTTCCTGGGCTACAACGCGTCCCTTTCCTGTATATTCAACATTCATGCGGATGTTCCCCATCACTTCGAGAGCATCCTTTAACGAAAGTCCCTGCAAGTTCGGCATTTTGCTAGCCACAGCATCGCCGAGCAAAAGCGTCTTGCCATTCACAAGGCCTGCATCCACACGTTCCGAAATCACGCGGAGCCCCTTGCCTTCAAAGTGAACCACGCAGCTGTGCTTTCTTGCATAATCTTTAACGGCAGAAACCATCATTCCGCCAAAATCCTTGTCGCACGGAGAACCGAGCTTTACCTGCTTCAAGTTATGGGCAAGCGGCGAGAGCGCCGGATGGTAATAAATCCCTTCCATGATGCGGCGGAAAATCGGGCCAGCCGTAAGACCACCGACGTGCTTACCCTGCGGGTCATCCACAAGTACGAGGCACACATAGCGCGTATCTTCGGACGGAGCAAGCCCAATAAACGAAGCCACCTGGGAATTACGGTCATAAGAACGGGTCAAGTGATTGTACTTTTCAGCCGTACCCGTCTTGCCACCAAACAAGACATCGGGCAACTTCTGCGATGCAACACGCTTTGCCGTACCGCTATTCACCACGCGGTTAAGCATCTTGCGGATTGTTGCAGCAGTCTTTTCAGAAACAACTCTGCGGAGTTCCACCGGCTTGTTCTTTTCAACGACATCGCCATTGGAATTGCGCCATTCCTTCACAATCTGCGGACGCATAAGCTTACCACCATTAGCAATAGCAGCATAAGCCATGACCATCTGGATCGGAGTCACAGAAACGGCGTGGCCAAAGCCCATCGTCTTTAACGTTCTATCATCACGAGTGAGTTCCGTCGGCGTCAAGAGTCTTCCGCTTTCTTCACCTTCGTAGTTGTCAAACGCTCTCGTACCAATGCCAAAGGCGCGTGCCATCTTGAATAGGCGATCAGCACCCACTTCAGAGGCAATCTTTGCAAAGACGATGTTCGAAGACTGCACCATCGCTTCGCTCATGTCCATATCGCCATACACGTGGGTATCGCAAATTTTTTCGGACCTCGGATTCCATCTCCAGCAACGGCCTTCGTTTACAAAAATCTTGTTCGGGCTGACGGCGTTATTTTCAAGAGCCGCAGCAGCCGTAATGACCTTGAACGTAGAACCCGGTTCGTACGACATCGAAATAATTTCGTTCTTCGACATGCGACCGACACCCTGATTCTTGGAATTCGGGTCAAAAGTCGGGTAGCTAGCCATCGCAAGGATTTCACCCGTGTACGGGTCCACGACAACAGCACTTGCGCTCGTCGCCATAAATTCAGCAACGCCATCCTTCAAAGCCTTTTCGACAATTTCTTGCATGTTGCGGTCAATCGTCAGCACAAGATTCAAGCCAGACTTCGCTTCGACCACATTTTTCGAACGGTAATAGACTTCACGGCGATGAACATCCTGGACACTCACGCGAATGCCTTCGTCACCGCGGAGGCTATCGTCGAAAATCTTTTCCATGCCCATGCTGCCCGAACCATTATAGCCCACCTTGCCTACAATCTGAGAGGCCAAGGAGCCCTGCAAGAAGAGACGGCTATAACCCAGGTTATCACTCGTATCGCGCATGCTTTCTGCAAATACGACACCATTGCGGTCCATGATCGTCCCGCGTTCGGCATACAAGTTCTTCGTATGCGTCACCATCGACTTCGTATTGACCTGATAAACACTACGGTTCAAAACCTGGATGTCAAAAGTCTGCCAAACGAGCACACCAATCGTGCAAAGGACAAGGCTCTTCAAAATAAACAGAGGATCTGCGCCGTACTTATTCATGCGACTCCCCCGTTATCATGATTTTTACCGGAACGCCATTCAATCCAAGGCCAGAACGTTCCGCGAACTTTGCAAGATGGTTCATAGACGTAAGCTTGTTGATTTCGTAATCCCTCAAAAGGATTTCACGATTGAGCAAGTTCGCCTTTTCCCTTAATCCATAGAAAGTGCCGTAAAGACGGTTGATGCGGTTCTGCATATATACAGGAACCATGCACACCATCGAACCAACAAGCACAAGGAGAAGCACAACACCCATCACGCCATGCTTCCCGGATTTTACGGATTCATTCTGCACGTTATCAGTCATACTCTTTCATACACCCTGAGTTTTGCAGAACGAGCCCGGCTGTTCCTGTTGATTTCGTCAGCCGAGGGCAAGATCGGCTTGCGGTTCACTTTTTTCAAACGCTGGTGGTTACCACCGCACATGCACACCGGCAAGTTTTCCGGGCAAATGCATGCCTTTTCAAATTCTGCTGCCGTTTCCTTAACACAGCGGTCTTCCACAGAATGGTAGCTCATCACGACCAAACGTCCGCCCACCTTGAGGCAATCGACTGCTGCGCGGAGGCTATCTTCAATCTGCTTGAGTTCGCCATTCACTTCCATGCGGATAGCCTGGAACACACGAGCCAAAAGGCTATTGGCGTCACGGCGCTTGTCCGGGAACACGGCTTCGACAACGGCCTTGATATCGCTCGGGAGCACATCGCGGCCCTGAGTGGCAATTTCTCCCACTTTTTCCTTGATGCGGGTGGCGAGTTTGAACGCACGATCCATATCGGCATTCTTGCGGAGCGCAGCGGCGAAATCATCTTCGCTCACCGTGCGGAGCCATTCCTGAGCAGAAACATTTTCGCGACGGTCCATACGCAAATCGAGCGGATTGTCGCCAACAAACGTGAAACCACGGCTAGAGTCATCCACCTGATGGCTGCTGATGCCGAGATCGTAAAGGATACCGTCAATAGTATTCGGTTCAATTTCGTTTCCGAGTTCAGCAAACGGAACCGGATGGACAATAAACTTGGGGAGAACGCCTGCAAGGCGCTTCGTTGCAAACTGAACGGCTTCGTCATCACGGTCAAACGCATGGAGCGTTCCCGCTTCGTTCAGCTTTTGAGCAATAGCATAAGAATGGCCGCCACCGCCAAGGGTGCAGTCCACATACACTCCGTCAGCCTTAATATTCAGACCTTCAAGGCATTCTTGGAGCATTACCGGATCGTGATAGAATTCTCTCCCTTGAACTCCAGCGACCGCGGCTTCGGAAATTTCATTTACATGTACTGACTTGCGGAGATCGTTATCTGCCATTATCCCCCTCCGTCAAGCCTTCACCATAGAACGCGGCATCGAAAGCGTCGATAGCTTCATTTGTCTGTAAGCCATACTTTTCGTTGTAACGTTCAGGATTCCATAATTCGAGAGTTTTACCGCTGGCCTGGACGTAAAGAACTTCGTCTTTAAGACCGGCATACTCCAGCAATATTTTGGGGAGTAAAATGCGATTCTGGCCATCCATCTCCACGACTGTGGGGCAGAGGCCTCTCCGAACTAAATCGGCTTGACGGCGGTCGGACCGGCTGTCCAAGTCCGCCATGAATTTCTCAAACTCGGGTAGGACGAACAACCGGAGGGTGCGGTCCGGGCCACGGGTGACCACGAACTCATTCCCTTCGGACGCCGAAAGCTGACGACGGAATTCCCTAGGGAAGGAGGTCCTTCCCTTTCCATCGATCGCCGTTTGGGCTTGTCCTATGAAAGAAGTGAAATTCATATTTGACACATTTTACCACAACACTTATCACACACCACAAATATACCCACTTTCTACCACTATGGCAACAGAAAACCGGGGTCGAGCTTAAAAAAAGCATACTTTTACCGTTTGTTAAAGAAATTTTTACACAAAAATCCAGTTTCAGACGCCATCGAGAGTAATATTTACGTAAGATTTTCGTTATAAAACATTTTCGTCACCCTGAGGAGCATAGCGACGGTCAGGTTTATCAAAAGCACCTTCGTCACCCTGAGGAGCGTAGCGACGAAGGGTCCAGTCAAGTCTCGTTAAAGTAACTGGATCCTGCTCCTTCGAACCTAATTCAACTAAGGGGCTAAAGTCCCAAGTTTCATATATCCGCTTACAGCGTCAGGATGACGAAATGAAAAACATCAAAACGACGGAAAGCATTCTATCTTTACCACATGCTTCTTCGAGTTCCTGATTTTTACGATTCGTTCCATTGCATCGCCGACAAATGCACCGATACCTGCTGTGTCGGCTGGGAAATCGACATCGACGAAACTAGCGCCAAGCGCTACAAAACCGTCCAGGGAGAATTCGGCGAAAAGCTCCGCCAAAACATCGAAGACGATCATTTCAAATTGCTCCCCGGCGACCGCTGCCCATTCTTACGGCAAGACGGGCTCTGCGACATGATTTGCAACCTCGGCGAAGAGAGCCTTTGCGACATCTGTCGTGAACACCCGAGATTCGTCGAAGTCTACGGCGACATCATGGAAAAAGGAATCGGGCTCTGCTGCGAAGAAGGCGTACGCCTCCTGCTTGAGAGCAAAGGTACAGCCACCTCGCCCATCGCATTTATCGAGCGAGAAATCGACGACGCCCCCGATGAAATCCCCGACGACGCACTCGAAGCCCGCGATGTCATTTTCGAAGAACGTAATCATTTGTTCAAAATTCTAGCAGACCACAGCAAACCGCTGAACGTCCGACTCATCGAGTTATTGGATTACACCATCGAGACAAGTGGTTTAGAACTGTCCGAACCCGGCGATTCCGAAGTTCGCACAAACTATAAAATTTCGAACAACATCCACCACTCGTGGATCGACGTCCTTGGCAAAGGCGAAAGCTACGGCCCCGCCTGGGATTCGGCGTACAAGAAGATCAAAGAAATCGGCTGGTCAGCACCAGCAAATTCAGAAGTCGCTCCAAATTCGGGCAGCTCAATCTTCACAGACAGCGACGGTGAAAAAATCATCGCCTACCTGCTATTCCGCTACTACGAAAAAAGCTTATTCGACGGCAACAGCCTCACCAAAGTGGAGTTTGCCATTTATTTCTGGATCATGTTGCAAAAATTCGGAAAAATCCTCGCTGGCAATTCGGCCCCGCAAACCGCCCCAATTGATGCCATCAAGTTGCTCAGCAAGCAAACCGAATATTCCGAAGAAATCATGGAGATTTTAGAGCAAGAATTCATGGAAAATCCAGCGTTTTTGCCCGCCATTTTCAAAAGAATTCTAGCGGAATAACGCCGTCGAGCGAGAATCGCTAATTTTTACATTATTTTTGCCTTTTTTTGACGAAAATCACAATTCATCCCCTTATTTTTTGGTATTTTACAACTGTTTAAAATAGAATCCCTGGGATCAACCAAAAATCTTTAGGAGTATGAGCATGTTTAGACGAATTCTCAGTTTGATTGTACTTGCAGCAGCAATGGGTTTTGCACAGTTTGCACCTGAACCACAGGTTGCCGACATCAAGTTAATGATGGATCCCAAGACTGAACAACCCATGAAAATGGACTTTTCAACGCACCTTTCGGGCATCAGCGATCCGGGCATTTTGTTCGCGCATTTCAGCAACCGACCGCTGCTCATCTATTATTTCAGCCCCAAGTGCCCGCACTGCCAAAAGCACTTCCCCGAGATCCAGAACCTCATCAAGGAATATGAATCCAAGGGACTCACAGGCATTGCCATCGGCTTGAACGGCGGCATCAAGAAGAACGACATCCGTCTGTTCATCGACCAGTACCACGCTGTTATTCCGGTATTCCAGGACACGGATAGTAAGTTTGGGCCGGCTTATGGCACGGGTTACATCCCGGTGGTCTACCTCGTGCAGAAGGACGGCACGTTCTACCGCTACGAAACACTCAACGAAGCGAACATGAACCATTTGCGCGCTACGCTGAACAAGATTTTGAAGAAGTAATAAAAACGGCCGTCGAACCTGGCGCCCCTGGGCGCCAGACGGTATGAAAAAAGCCCCACAAGGGGGCTTTTTTCATACCGTCGGCGGGAGTCGAACCCACGACCCGTTGCTTAGAAGGCAACTGCTCTATCCAACTGAGCTACGACGGCGTTTGTGAGCACACAATATAGTAAATAATTTGATTTTTCGTCAATTCTCGCACAGTCCGTCCCACAATCTCTCTAAAAAATTACGTAATCCCCATTGCCATTATCGGGAATTTTATCTACATTTATGCATGAATTTAAATATTTGCATAAATCAAAAGCGCGATATACAATCGCACGGAGATACAATGAAGATTATCGACATCCTGAAGCAAGACAAGATGAGCCTCTCCTTCGAGGTGTTCCCGCCTAAAAAAGAAACGAGTTTTGAAAACGTTAAAGCAGCTACCGAAGCAATTGCAAAGCTTAACCCCGCATTTATGAGCGTCACATACGGCGCAGGCGGCGGCGTGAGCCAGTACACGCTCGAAATTGCGAAGAATCTCAAGTACAATTTCAACATTCCGATGCTCGCCCACCTCACCTGCATTTCGAGCACCAAGGAAACCATCCACCAGCGCATCGAAGACATGAAGGCCGCCGGCATCAAGAACGTGATGGCCCTCCGTGGCGACCTCACGCCGGAACTCATTGCAAATGGCCGTGGCGACTGCGACTACCACCACGCCGTCGAGCTTATCCGCGAACTCAAAGCCGCTGATGCCGATTTTTGCATTGGCGCCGCCTGCTACCCGGAAAAACACCCGGAAAGTCCAAACCAAGCCGAAGATATCAAGCACCTCAAGGAAAAGGTCGATGCAGGCGCCGACTTCCTCACGACGCAGATGGTCTTCGACAACAACCTTTTCTTCAGCTTCCTTTACAAGCTCCGCGATGCAGGCGTGAACTGCCCGGTGCTCCCCGGCATTATGCCCATCACGAACGCAAACCAGGTCGAACGCGCCATTAAGCTTTCGGGTTCGTTCATGCCGCAGCGTTTCAAGTCGCTCGTGGACAAGTTCGGTAGCGATCCGGAAGCCATGAAGCAGGCTGGCATCATCTACGCCACCGACCAGATCATCGACCTCTACGCGAACGGCATCACGAACGTCCACGTTTATTCCATGAACAAGCCGGACGTCGCCGAAGGTATCCTCAAGAACGTCTCTGCCATCCTCGGCAAGAACTTTGCAGGGTAATTAACGCGTCGTCATTATGACGCCATTCTCAACGGCGTCATGTTGAGAGGCAAAGCCTCGAAACATCCAGTAATTTCTCGCATAACAAGATTTAACTGGATTCTTCGTCCTCACGGACTCAGAATGACGAGATGCAAAAAGACTCAGATTGACATCAAAAAAAGACCTGACGATAAGCCAGGTCTTTTGAATTTCTAATAGGGAGATGCCCGCTCGGTGGCGGGCATGACAATCACCCTACGGAGCCGGAGCAGGCGCACTTGCCTTTGCCGGAGCAGTCTCGACCGGTTTCGGCGTTTCAACCGGCTTCGGCGTTTCAGCAGGCTTTGCAGCGGCAGCAGCTTCCGACTTCATTTCGACAACAGCCTTTTCAGCTCTGTCGCGCATGTTCTTCAAGCGCTTCAGGCCAGCCTTAGAAGCAGACCTCACCTTCTTTTCGGCATTGGCCTTGAGCTTCACCTTCACTTCGGGCTTTACGTTCGGCTTCACATCTGCTTTTGCCGGAGGCACCAAGGTGCTATCCTTCAAAAGCGAATCAGACGGAGCGGCAGCAGTGCTATCGCCTTCGGTGTAGTAACCGAACGGGATGAGTTCCACGCGGCGGTTCTTCGCACGGCCAGCATCCGTTACGTTATCAGCAACAGGCACGCGAGTACCGAAGCCAATAGCGCGGAGGCGTTCCGCAGGGATTCCCTTAGACTCGAAGTAATCCGTCACGGAGTGGGCACGGTCTTCAGAAAGCTTCTGGTTGTAGTCTTCGGTACCCACGATATCCGTATGGCCCTGGACTTCAAGCTTCACTTCCGGAATCTTTTCCAAAAGCGCGATGATGTCATCCAAAGTCGGGTAACTGGACTTGAGGAGCTTTGCCGAGTCGAATTCGAACTGGATGCCCTTCTTGAGGTAGTCCAGGTCTTCCTTGCGGCGCAGCGGGCAGCCACGCTTGTTCACCTGAATTCCCGGGAGCGTATTCGGGCACTTGTCCTTGTAATCGGGCACGCCATCCTTATCGGTATCGAGCGGGCAGCCGTCAGCATCCACGGCGACACCTTCCGGCGTATCCGGGCACTTGTCCGGCCCATCAAAGACTCCGTCCTTGTCGCTGTCGAGCGGGCAACCAACAGAATCAACCTTGACACCCTTCGGCGTATTCGGGCACTGGTCCTTGTAATCCAACACGCCGTCTTCGTCCGTATCAAACGGGCAACCGACGCTATCCACAGGCACACCCTTCGGAGTATCCGGGCACATATCCTTGTAGTCATAGACGCCATCTTCGTCCGTATCGAACGGGCAACCGACAGAATCCACGGCGACACCCTTCGGCGTATCTGGGCACTTGTCGAGACCGTCAAAGACCTTGTCTTCGTCAGTATCGATGCCGCAGCCGTCTTCGTCCACGACTATCGGCGGGAACGTTTCCGGGCACTTGTCCTTGCGGTTCTTTACGCCATCGTTATCGTCGTCGCCGTCAAAGCCAAACGTCCACGTGAGCTTTGCGATACCGGCAATAAGCGGCTGAGCCACATAGCAGTAGCTTGCGCGGTAGCCATTTTCGCCCTTGTACTTGATCTGGAAATCCTTGCAGTTGTCCATGGCGTCTTTGCGATCATAGCCATCCACGAGGTTTCCGATACCGATATCGATACCCGCAGCAAAGTCAATGTTGAAGAACGGAATCTTCACATTGATACCCGGCGTGAGTACCATCGGGTCGGTAATCGGGCTGAACGGATACGCATCGTTACCGAAGCGCATTTCGCCACTGAATTCGAGGAACGGCTGGAAATAATCGTTCACGAGCCAGTTCACGCCAGTGCTATACACGAGCGTATTCGAAGCATCGCCAAAACCGAGCATCAGGCCAAGAGAAGAATTCCAAGTAAGAGGAACTCCCTTCTTGGAGTAATCGACAGAGACAACCCCCGTAAGGCCGAGCATCACGCTGTTTGCCGTGTAGGCATACGTCGGGCCACCTTCGTTATCGAGGAACCAGGCGTGACGCGGGCGGATACCCACGCCCCTCCAGCCAGTCGGGACCGTCAAATCCACAACGGCGGCAGTTGTCATGTAATCCGGGCCAAACAAATGCGGCGTGCGGTACTTGGCGTAAAACTGCAAGTCGCCGAGGCCTCCCTTGCCCATGTGAGCGCGAATCGCTTCGCCAGAGTAATCCTTTGCGTGGTCGTAGTAAATCGGGAGGCTCACGCCGATATCCAAGTCATCACGGAGGCCAAACGCAAAGTTGAAGTTACCGGCCAAAGCGCCGTCAATGCGGCCCTTTTCCATACGGGCATCCCACACATCGAGTTCCTGGGTACGACCATGTTGGTCCGTAAACAAGGCGCCACGGGTGTAGCCCCAGTTATCGGTCGCAATTGTACCGCCCGTCCCTAAACGGAAGTGGAAAAATCCAAGCGTATTCGCATCTTGCTGGTGGAGGCCGGTTTTACCCCCCAGGAGGCCGGTCTGTGCAAAGACCGCCGCCTGCGCAAGTGCAAGTATAAGGGTAAGTTTTTTCATATTCTAGTACAATTTCTATCAGCTGTTCGGGCACCACCCAGCCCATTTACTTAAACCTTCGCAATAAATGTAAACTGCAAAATTAAATATGCAGGTCTTATTATGTTCCGGATTAAACGCATCGCAATATTCTTCCACAGTTTCTGCTTTCTTATAAACTTGATTTGTCTTTACGTAGTATTCCGTTTGTTCGTAATACCTAAGAGTAGACTCAGTTATATTTTCACCTACATGATTGACAAATTCACAGGCGGAACCTGTAGAATGGTCTTCGCAATATTCTGCCACAGATTGCCACATGCTCTCCAATTTGACGAAAGACTCGGTACCGACATGGCAGATTTTCTTGTCGGTTTCCGTTTGACATTCAATATATTCACCACAGTGAGACATACTAGAAGAACTACGCGGATTGTTATGATACCCACCATATATCAAATTTTCACCATGAGTTTCGCAGTACTCATCAGAAGTAATCCACTGATACATGGATGATTCATCCTTGTACGCACAGACATAGGTTACGCTTTCTTTGGTAACAGTTGCACCTTCTTTATCTCTGTTGCAAATCTGGTCGAGAGCAATGTCTGTGGAGGCGTCAACCCACTTACCATTGCCATTTTCGACTTCTTTAGCTATAGAGCACTTGAAACTGTGGCTTTCACCATCCTTGAGGGTTTCGCTCTTAATGTCTGCAATGTTTTTAGTATCACCTCTATCGGTATCGCAATTATCAAACTTGGCGTTAAGGGACTCGTTAAGGTACTCATTTTCACCAATTTCTTTCCAATCTGTGGAGGAAGAACTTTCGGGGATTCCTTCTACGTCACCATTACTAAGACATTCATAGTATGCGTTACCGACTATAGCGACATCTTTTATTCGATTTCTCGTGCAAATTCCAAGCGTAGCGTCTTCATCCAAAACACTTGCTTTAACCCAAGAGTATCCGCTGGAAACTCCAGAAATGTAGTTACACTTGTATTTTTTCCCTTCGTAAACAGCTACTTTGGTTTGATTTTTCATCTTATCTTCATCGCACTCGCCATAATCCTCAAAGGTAGGTTCGTGCCAATCATCTCTCTTGGCACTAGCGACAAACGTCTTCGGATTTTCGCCATTCTTTAACGTTACGTTGACTTCAAAGGCGATGCCGTCGGCGTAGCCACTAGCACGCTTGTAATCGCCATAGTTGCAAAGGACATTAATCCATTTCTGTTTTTCGACTTCTGGCATATTCGAGGCAATTGCACCCTGCACGACTTCTACAGAAACAGAATCACAGTACCAACTGTTACAAGTGTAAATTACATTATCCTTATAACCATTCAAGAACAAGAAAACGCTGTTTCTTGTGCTTTCGTTGATAAAATTACCGTAATACACCCATTCCTTGGCCCCGCTAGCAGTATTGTTTCTCGCATAGGTAGAACCGTGGTAGCTACACTTTTCGTTGAAGGTCGATTCGCCGAGGTCTTCGTCTTCAAGCTTCTGCACTGTAGCCTTGACGCGGTCACCCACGCAATATTCATCAGCAGTCGTTTCACGCCATTCATGGGTATGGTTACCGTTGTTGTCTAAATCCTCTACTGTTTCACAAACATATTCATAACCGGATTCAGTAACCACTTTTTCATTGACATAGCCATAATGGCAAGCTTTATCTAAATACGAGTCAAGCCAATCAGTAGCGATCCATTCGTATTTTTCCTGTTTATCAAGGTAATCGCATTTGTACCAAGCGGAACCATTTTCATCCTTGACGACTCCCTTTCCCATCACGGTTTTTGTGCATATTCCATATTTCTCATCATGATAATCTTTCTGTCTCCATTTGGAGCCATCGCATACAAAGGTTGTTTTGCTCGTTGCCGTGGCAAGTTCCGCATTCTTGGTGTCGAACAGCTTTTCTTTGCCTTCGTTTACTGTAGCGCTGCATTCACCGAGGTAAAGCTTAGAAGACGGATCATTTGCAAGTTCTTCTGGAGTCTTGCCACTTGCAGCGCTAGAAGAGGACGCAACAGAGCTCGAAGAGTTCGGAATACCAGGCACAAGAGCATCGCAAGTAGAAGAAGCTGATAGATCACATTCGCACTCATACTCTTGAATTTCCCCGTCAAAGAACGCCGATCCCTTATCTCCTTTATTACGGCCCAAGCATACATTTTCAGTATCTTGCCAGTAGCATTTTCCATTGTCGCATACACAAACGGCATTGTCATCAAGACCTTCAAAGCTATAGAAGAAGGTCGAATTAACTGCGTCAGCATCGCAAACTTGTTCCACCGTTGCAACACCTACAGCCCAAAGTGTTACAGGATACCAAACTTGTTCGTTTTCGATATATTCAAAGTAACGGAAATATCCCCCTTCGACATCAGACTTATACACCTTGCTGCTATAGCCAGACGGATCATTGAAAACCTTTGCGTCTTCGACTTTAAGCTTATAGGCTTCCACAAATCCATTCTGCAAAATCTTGTAATAGACGGCATCCGTACCACTCCAGACATTCGTTTCAGCAGTATAGTCGCCATGCTGCATTTGGTTCCACTTGAAGAAGTTCGCGTCGATAAGCAAAGCGAGGTAATCAACAAAGAACATGCTGTGTTCCTTGCCTGCGTAGGTCGTATTGACGGCGGTGTTAAAGTTGCCGTTTTCGGCAAAGACATTGCGGAAAGCGTTATAGACCGAGTTAAAACCCGGAGTCTTGTCCTTTTGGTCAATGAGGGCCATTACCCACACGATGCTGTTGAAGTTTTCGGCCAGGCCAATCTGATCGGGGGCATAATGTTCGAAAGACGGATATTCTTCGCCGTTTTCCAAATAAAGGGCGTGGGCAAGGTCCTTGTTTGCCTGCACGTTTGCAGTTGCAAAATCAGTTTCGCCTTCGCCAGCGGTTATCAACTTCTTTACGCGGGCGGCCTTGTAGTCGGTCAAGAAGTCGATGACAACCGTATCGGACGCATCGGACAAGTCTGCATAGGCGTTGTAAATGACATCCGTTGCGTTCGAGCCAAATCCGCCAAAGGCGCCGAAAGCGTTGTTACTCAAGTTCAGCTTGACACGGAGCTTCACAACCGGGGTCGTAAGGTTCGTGATGTCGAGATCCCCTTCAAGGCGTGCAACCTTGTATTCCACCGCCTTTTCGTTAGTTTCTTCGATTGTCACAAAGGATTTATTGGCAGAGGCGAACAAGTCCTGCATAAACACCTTGCCGCTCGGGGCGAACTTTTCGTCAAGATCCGTCACGGTAAGCTCTGCATTATCGCCACCCTTGAGGTTCTTCCAGATTTCTTCATAGATGTCGTCAGTTTTTGTTTCCTTGTTGGCCTGCACCGGGAAACGCACGACAACATGCTTCTTGTACACCTTGGCGAGATTCTCGTTCACGGGCGTGAACGGGATTTCCATCTTGGTTTCGGCTTCGCCGCAACGGATTGTCACGGTGATAATAGCCTTTTCGTTGTCACGAACCGTATCGACGATGGCGCAAGACTTGTCTTCTAGTTCTGCATTCCAGCTGCTGTAGGCGTCGTTGAACTTGCTGTCGATATCTTCGCCGAACTTGTCCGTTGCAGAGCTCAAGTTCTTGAGGGCGTCATCGACGTCCTTCTGGCTCTTGGCAGAAGCACTGCTCAAATTCTTGAGAGCTTCGTCAATTTCGCTCTGGCTCTTGGCAGAGGCGCTGCTCAAGGCATCCTTGATAGCCTTGTTGATTGCAGCAGAATCGACACTTGCGCCATTTTGACCGTCAGAGCCGTTAGACCCGTTTGTACCATTGGAACCATTCTTGCCGTCTTTACCGTCAGTACCATTGGTACCATTTTTACCGTCAGAACCGTCCTTACCATCTTTACCGTTTTTCACAACGCCAATCGTATCGCCATCGCAAATAATCGCAAATCCGGACTTGTCCTTGAGTTCCTTGGATTCGCATCGATACTGGACTGCTTCGTGATCGCTCATGGCAACCCATTCGCCATCAGAGCACACGTACATCGTAGCCTTGGACTTCACAAAGGCCATGGAGCCTTCGGTCGAATCGCTACAGTCTTTTGCATCGAGAGAGTTAACCGTAGAAAATTGAGAAGCTTCCTCAGAAACGAGGACATCATCGCCGCAACCAGCGAAATAAAGAGACATTGCAGAAATTGCAAAGCCTAACTTAATATATTTGTTATTCATTTTCGTTCCCATTTTTTTACAATTGTAAAATCGTGGCGGAATTTAGTTTTTTTTGCAAAAAAGTAAAGACTAAATGCATAGCCCATTTGGGTTACGCCAACGCAAAAAAAGGATTTTTTTACATCAAATTACGACTTTTTGACCTATATAAAATTTTTATCACTTTTCCTATTTCTTAATAAGACAAAAAGACCTAGCGAATTTGCTAGGTCTTTTTACATTCATCGAGAAGGGTGCGCTTCTATTGCGCGGGCGCTTCGGCGGGCTTTTCAGCCTTCGGAGAGGCGAGCTTCTTTACAGCGTTCTTCACCTTTTCGGCAACCGGAGCAGCTTTAGCCTTTACTTCGGCGTCCAGCTCTTCAACAGCCTTGGCTGCCTTCGCCTCGATATCCTTTTTCTTTTTAGAAGCAGCCTTCGAGGTCGTAGACTTCACCTTCTTCTGCACATCGCCCTTCTGCTTGCCCTTTACTTCGGGCTTAGCTTCCGGTGCGACCTTCGGCTTCGGCGGAGCAAGGGTGCTATCCTGCAAGAGCGAGTCAGACGGAGCAGCTACAGTCCCATCACCTTCGGTGTAGTAGCCGAACGGGATGAGTTCCACACGGCGGTTTTTCGCACGGCCAGCATCCGTTACGTTATCAGCAAGCGGCATACGAGTACCGAAGCCAATAGCGCGGAGGCGTTCCGCAGGGATTCCCTTAGACTCGAAGTAGTCCGTCACGGAGTGTGCGCGGTCTTCAGAAAGCTTCTGGTTGTAGTCTTCGGTACCCACGATATCCGTATGGCCCTGGACTTCAAGCTTCACCTCCGGAATCTTCACAAGGAGCGCAATGATGTCGTCCAAAGTCGGGTAACTGGATTGCAAGAGCTTTGCAGAACCGAATTCGAACTGGATGCCCTTCTTGAGGTAATCCAAGTCTTCCTTGCGGCGCAGCGGGCAGCCACGCTTGTTCACCTTGATCCCCGGGAGCGTATTCGGGCACTGATCCAAGTAATCCGGCACGCCGTCCTTGTCGGTATCGAGCGGGCAACCGTCTGCATCCACGGCGACACCTTCCGGCGTATCCGGGCACTTGTCGAAGCCGTCAAACACACCGTCCTTGTCACTGTCGAGCGGGCAACCCACGCTATCCACAACGGCACCCTTCGGCGTATTCGGGCACTGGTCCTTGTAATCCAAGACACCGTCTTCGTCCGTATCAAACGGGCAACCGACAGAGTCGACAGGCACGCCCTTCGGCGTATCCGGGCACATATCCTTGTAGTCATAGACGCCATCTTCGTCCGTATCGAACGGGCAACCGACGCTATCCACAGGCACACCCTTCGGCGTATCCGGGCACTTGTCGAGACCGTCAAAGACCTTGTCTTCGTCAGTATCGATGCCGCAGCCGTATTCGTCCACGACGATCGGCGGGAACGTATCCGGACACTTGTCCTTGCGGTTCTTTACACCGTCGTTGTCGTCGTCACCGTCAAAGCCAAACGTCCAGGTCAGCTTTGCAATACCGGCAATAAGCGGCTGGGACACATAGCAATACTTGGCACGGTAACCAGTCTCGCCCTTGTACTTGATCTGGAAATCCTTGCAGTTGTCCATGGCATCATTCTTGTCGTAGCCATCGACAAGGTTTCCGATACCGATATCGAGACCTGCAGCAAAGTCAATGTCGAAGAACGGAATCTTCACATTGATACCCGGCGTGAGTACCATCGGGTCGGTAATCGGGCTGAACGGATACGCATCGTTGCCAAAGCGCATTTCGCCACTGAATTCAAGGAACGGCTGGATGTAATCATTCACGAGCCAGTTCACTCCCGTGCTATACACAAGCGTGTTCGAGGCATCGCCAAAGCCGAGCATAAGGCCAAGAGAAGAATTCCAGACAAGCGGAACACCCTTCTTGGTGTAATCGACAGAGACGATTCCCGTAAGGCCGAGCATCACGCTGTTTGCCGTGTAGGCGTACGTCGGGCCACCTTCGTTATCGAGGAACCAGGCGTGACGCGGACGCATACCCACGCCCCTCCAACCAGTCGGGATCGTGAGATCGACAACGGCTGCAGTCGTCATGTAGTCCGGGCCGAACAAGTGCGGTGTACGATACTTGCCATAGAACTGCAAGTCGCCGAGACCACCCTCGCCCATATGGGCACGGATTGCTTCGCCAGAGTAATCCTTTGCGTGGTCGTAGTAAATCGGGAGGCTCACGCCGATGTCCAAGTCATCGCGGAGCCCAAAGGCAAAGTTGAAGTTGCCGGTAAGGGCACCATCAATACGGCCCTTTTCCATTCGGGCATCCCACACGTCGAGCTGCTGGACACGGCCCTTGCGGTCTGTGAACTGGGCGCCACGAGTATAGCCCCAGTTGTCGGTCGCAATCGTACCGCCCGTCCCCACGCGGAAATGGAAAAAGCCAAGCGTATTTGCATCTTGCTGGTGAAGGCCTGTTTTACCCCCCAGGAGGCCGGTCTGTGCAAAGACCGCCGCCTGCGCAAGTGCAAGTATAAGGGTAAGTTTTTTCATACTGCTAGATTATCTCTGCGATTAGACTCCACTACTCCAACGCCATCCTTCAGGAGACAAGCCACACTGCCCAACCAACGATTCTTCACTGGGATCAACACTTTCAGGCCATGTTAAACCAGACGGAACAAAGCATGTATAATCAAACACAAGCATTTCCCATTGTTGACAGCCGGCATCATCCTCTGCACATTCATTAGGATGTTCTACAGCAGCAATTGCTTCGTAGCTACATTCAGCCCAGCCTTTTTCTTTTTTCATCATCAGATTGCAGTATTCTTCCGCAGTAGTTATCTTTTTCCACTCGCCTTCTGTAGCAGTACCTTCATAACGATAATATTCCTTCATGTACTTACAAATATCAGTCTTTTCGAAGGCCGCGTTACATGCTTCTTGTTCGTCAGCCGCTTCAGCAACATTGCCTTTCTCATTGCAAATAAAGTCATGAACCAAAGAATTATCCGTGTACTTATACTGGTCTTCGCTGTAATCATTGTAGTATCCAAATTGGTACGATGCGAGATCACCAATAAAGTGCGGTTCTTCAGCGCAGTCAACATTAAAGAAAGATTCAGCAGTTACTGTTTCAACTTCTCCAGAAGTAGAACGTTTAATATAGGTTTTACCACTTCCTTCAATACCTTCAGGAATATTATCACATATAGTGCAAACTTCTTCGCCAGCTAGGCATTCTTCATCATGGCCTGCAAGAAGTTTACGATTTTCAGCGCACCATGCTTCCCTAGTAGCTTCGACAAGGTCATGAGCACCAAGATTATCCGGAATAGGAGTATACTTGCAAAGGTAAACCTTGCTATTCGGGCCATTAAACAAAGTAACTGTTTCAGCATCGGCAATGTTCTTAGTACAGGGTTTGTCCACCGCAGTTTCTGTAGCGGTACCCTTACGCCAATCACATTCTAATTTATCACCATTCTGATTACAGTCGCATGCATACTTTTGACCACCGACAGTAACCCAGTTTGCTTCGGCATTTTTCATCACGCTCTCACTGCACTCGCCATACAAGTCAGAAGGTCCAACTTCGTGCCAGTCTTTTCTATTGGCAGAAGCGACATACTTCGTCTTGCTAGCAGCATTACCCAGTTCAACTTCATATGCAATTCCTGCCACATAGCCGCTAGCAGCCTTCTTGTATTCAGCCTTGTTGCAGAAGATGCTCAAGCTGTCCGTCGAAGTGAAAGAATTTTTTCCTTTTTCATCACGGAATTGATCAACGAATTTCGTAATAGCATTATCATCAGAAAGTTCCGAGCATTCGCCATCGATGCACTTATAGATAGCATTTTCCTTGTAACCGTTCATGAATACGTACACGGAATCTCTAATACCCAATTTGTTAACAAGAGTTTCATAACCAACAGGAATGTCGATGATACGAGCTCCGTTGATGGCGCGAGGAACGAATCTTCTACCGGCTCTGCGAATGTAGCCCGTAGCATCGGCCCATTCGCTACCAGCTTCTTCACTATTCCTGACATAAAGTACATCTTCAAATTCGCATTTTTGGTCGTATTTCAAGCCCAAAGCAGCGAGATCTTCATCTGCAACTTTCTGTTCGGTAGCCTTAACATTGTCACCGACGCAATAAAGGTCCACCGGGCTTGCCTTGACCCACTTTGCGCCATTGCATATATAATCGCCATAACCAGTCGTGGTAGAGCGTTCAGCATCCTTTTCGTCAAAGGACTTCACTACATCCTTGTTGGCTGCAGTACACTTGCCGAGCGGGCCTTCGCCTTCAGCCGGGTTCAAAATTTCGTCAATAGTCTTGCCGTTCGGAACAACATCTTCAAGAGAAGGGCTAGAAGGATCATAACTTACAATGTTGCAAGTACCAGACTGACCGTCCGTCAAATTGCCATCGCTATCATAGCATTCCTTCTTACACACGTAAGCGCTTAAATCAGGATCCGTACCGAAATAAGCGAAACCCTCATAACCCTCATCGCGTCCCTGGCAAGGATCCACCATTCCATAGCGGCACTCACCCCTTTCGCACTGGCACAGCATGCTGAAATCAGCTTTATCAACCGTGAATACAGCACGTATTCCTGCATTTGCAGCAGTTGCATCGCACTTTCCAGTTTCAGCAAAAGCAATTTGGTCAAGATTATTTGCCGGATACCAAATCCTATCGCGGCGATAGTATTCGAAATAACGGAAATGGCCACCTTCGACTTCGGACTTCTGTATCTTGGAGTCCTTATCAAATTCAACAGCCTTAGTCGTATCAAGCTTGTAGGCGCTAACAAAGCCATCCTGAAGGATCTTGTAATAGATTTCATCATGACCGCGATAATCATCCGTTTCGCATTCGCCATTATAAAGCATCATCGGTCTCACATTGCCATCTGCATCCAATGCGCAATTCCACTTGAAGAAGTTTGCATTGATGAGCAAAGCAAGGTAATCCACAAAGAACATGCTCTGCTTTTTGCCAGCGTAAGTCGTTTCGATAGCTTGGTTAAAGTCACCATTTTCGGCAAAGACCTTGCGGTATTCATTGTAAATCTTATTGAAGTCCGGGACCTTGTTTCCCTGATCGATAAGAGCCATCACCCAGACAACGCCATTGAAGTATTCGGTAAGGCCAATACCATCGCCGCTACCCGGCAGGTAGTGTTCAAAGGCAGCAAGCGTTGACGGATCCTTAACCAAGGAGAGAGCCTTAGCAAGTTCTATATTAGCCTGAGCGCCGGCCTTAGCAAATGTTTCATCGCCCTTCTGGACCAGTTTTTTCACACGTTCGGCCTTGTAGTCCGTAAGGAAGTCGATTACGACCGTTTCGGATTCATCGGAAAGGTCCGTGAAGGCATTGTAGATTACCTCTGTCGAAGAGGAACCATTGCCGCCAAACGTAAACCCACCATTAGCATTCGTCATGTTCATCTTGATGCGGAGCTGAGCAAGCGGATTGCTCAAGTTCGTCACTTCAATATCGCCTTCAAGACGTGCAACCTTGTATTCCACTTTTTTCTTGTTCGTCTCTTCGACCGTCACAAACGCACCGCTCTTGGTAGCATCTGCAAACAGGTCCGTCACGAACATCTTGCCGGTCGCATTGAGCTTTTCGTCAAGATCCACCACGGTAAGTTCGGTGTGGTTACCGCCCTTGATGTTCTTCCAGATTTCTTCGTACACATCTTCGGAACTCGTCGTCTTTTCGGCATACACCGGGAAACGCACGACGATGTGCTTCTTATAGACTTTTTTAAGGTTTTCGTCATCGAGATTGGCGACGAATTTCTTTTCGACTTCACCGCACTTCACCGAGATCGTGACGGTCTTGCCGTCTTTGCTATACTCCGGTTCGGCGTTGAGCTTACAGGACTTGTCGTATTCTTCGGCGAGGCTGCTCAACTTCTTATCGAGTTCGTCGTTATCCTGTTCGCTCTTGGCAGAGGCACTGCTCAGCTTATCGTCGACTTCCTTACCCAATTCCTCGGAAGCATCCTTCAAGCCATCCTTGATAGCCTTTTCGACAGCTTTCATGTCGGCATTATCGCCATTTTCACCATTCTTGCCATTCTCGCCGGGATCTCCCTGTTTGCCCTTGGCGCCTTTTTCACCATTATAGACAGTGCCGATCGTATCACCATCGCAAATGATTTTAACGCCGGACTTTTCACCTTCGGTAAAAGACTTGGTTTCGCAACGGTATTCGATAGCGTCCTGGTCATTCAAAGCAATCCATTCGCCATCGGTACAGACGTACATCGTGGATTCATCTTTCACAAAGGCCATCGAGCCTTCAGTCTTATCATTACAATCTTTAGGATTGATTGATTTAACAGTCGTGAAAGACTGCGCGACTTCCTCAGACACGAGAACGTCGTCACCGCAACCGGCAAAAATCATTGTCATCGCAGAAGCTGCAACGGCAAGTTTCAGGGTATTTTTTTTCATTTTTTTCCTTCAATAAAAAAAGGCGTGCTTCCGTTCAACAGTTTCCTGTGATCGACCGCACACCCGCTTGTTACAAAATTCTGTCAAAATATAGTTTTTATAAGTTAATTTGTAAAGTTTATCACATTTTTTAATTATTTAAAGCTTACAATGTAAATTTTCAGTTACAAAACAACATAAAGTGGGGTTATCCCGCTTTTTCTCTCGAATTGTCGAAAAAACAGGCACATTTTTATCCAAGCTTTATGTATATTCATGGCATGGGCATCGTCGATGCTCGAAGTTTTTAAAAAAAGGTTAATAATGCTTTCTTATCAAGACGCCTACAAAATTGCAGAATCCGTACACAAAGGCCAGCAAGACAAGGCCGGTGGCCCATACATCGATTTCCTCCAGAACGTCGCCGATTATCTCAAGAACAAAGGCGAATCCGAAGATGTCCAGGTTCTCGCCATTTTGCAGGATTCCATTACATCCGCCACTAAAAAGACTCCGGACGACATGATCCAGATGGGTGTTCCTGCCGATATGGTCGACCTCATCCAGAAGATGACCTACCACAAGAACCAGGCATGGATCGACGAATATAGCTGCCACCTCATGGAAAAGGGTGTGCCGGCCGAAGACGCCACCTACGACGCCCGTGAAAAGGACTTTGTACGCTTTGTCGAAACACTCAAGGACAATCCGACTGCAGCAAAGGCAAAGAGCGCTATCTTGAACGTGCTCATGGACGATAAGTACATCCACCGCCAGGAACGCCGCGAACTCAAGACGAAGTTCCGTCTCAAGAAGTACAAGGCCGCAATTCAGGCACTTGGAGTTTAATTCAAAATTAGGAAGAACCCGCCATTTACGGCGGGTTTCTCGTTTTTTGGAGCAATATATTCTATTGCCACTCCACCGCCTATTTACTAATTTTACACCGTATTTTTTTAGCCCCTAAAAAGGGCACAACCCCTAAAAAGGAACACAACAATGGCAAATAAAGTCTATAACTTTAGCGCAGGACCGTCGGTCTTGCCGGAACAGGCACTCAAGGAAGCATCTGCTGCATGCATCGACTTCGAAAACAGCGGCATCAGTATCCTCTCCATGAGTCACCGTTCAAAGCCGATTGAAAACATGTTCGCCCAGACGGAACAGTACCTCCGTGAATTGATGGGCATCCCGGAAGATTACGACATCGTGTTCCTCGGTGGTGGTTGCTCACTTTTGTTCTGCATGCTCCCGATGAACTTCTTGGACCAGAACGCTACGGCCGACTACGCTTTGACCGGCGTTTGGGCAAACAAGGCTTACAAGGAAGCTAAGCAGTTCGGTAACGCTCTCGCCGCTTGCGACACCAAGTCTGAAACTTACAGCCGCATCGACAAGAACTTGAAGCTCAGCGACAACGCTAGCTACCTCCACGTGACCGCCAACAACACAATCTACGGTACGGAATGGCACAACTTCCCGAAGCCGAAGTCCGGCTTCCTCATGGCTGACGTGAGCTCCGACTTCCTCGCCCGTAAGATCAACGTGTCTGACTTCGGTGTCGTCTATGGCGGCGCTCAGAAGAACATCAGCTGCGCTGGCGTGACTGTCACGATCATCAAGAAGGGCCTTCTCGGCAAGGTGAACCGCACCATCCCGACGATGCTCAACTTCCAGACCCACATCGACGCTGCCAACATGTTCAACACTCCTCCGGTATTCGCCGTGTACGTGATGAACCGCACCCTCAAGTGGCTCAAGGATTTCGGTGGCGTGGACGCTATCGAAAAGGTGAACCGCTCCAAGGCCGCTCTCCTCTACAGCGCACTCGACAACTCCAAGGTGTTCGTCGGTACGGCTGCTAAGGAAGATCGTTCTATCATGAACGTTCCGTTCGTGTTCAACAAGGACGTCGTTGCAGCAGACAAGGCCGATGACCTCGCCAAGGAATTCCTCGAATTCGCAAAGGCTCGCGGTCTGCAGCAGCTCAAGGGTCACCGTTCTGTCGGCGGCTTCCGCGCTTCTATCTACAACGCCATGCCGGTCGAAGGCGTGCAGGCTCTCGTTGACTGCCTCGGCGACTTCGAAAAGAAAGTTCTCGGCTAAAACGTGTCATCCTGAGCAGAGCAACGCAAGTTGCGAAGTCGAAGGACCTAACGCATTTGAGAAAGCCTCGGTCATAGACCGGGGCTTTTTCGTTTACCTCATTTAATGGAGATGCCCTCCCCATACGCGGATCATGACTACTAAGCAGCATAGCTGCAAGTAGTCAAAGACATCAAGTGGGGCATAACAAAAAAAAAACAAAGGCGGGCATGACAGAGCGTGCCGGCAGAAGGCCCGGGCGCATAAACGAAGAACCTCCTCATGGAGCATGAGGAGGTCCTATTTTTTGTGTTAGGAGTACGCCATTACGGCGCCTTGGAGGAGGATTTCGTGGCACGTATGTCCCCGTGCCGGGTATTTTGCAAGGCCCCAACAACCAAACACGGCCTTGCAAAACTCGCGAGATAAGTTTAGAACCTTCTTTTTGTTCTCAAAATTACTAACCCATATTCACCCAAAGGCTTTCACTTTCTCGTTTTTACATGAATAAAGATACTCTATTAAACAGCGAATGTCAATAGAAAAACGCATTTTTAAATATTATTTTGCAAATACACCACCTAAACACACTCCCAAAATGTTCTCAAAAATCTAACAAAGTTCTTAAAAAGGTTAAAACAGAGAAAAAGACCAATAAATACACGTTTTAAACCAAAAATACAAGACGGAGATTCCCGGTCAAGCCGGGAATGACACGCAAGGCGAGTGCAGCAAGAATGAGTATACTCATTCTTATTGCCGAGCCGAGCGATGCAGAAAAAACAGGCGCAAAAAAAATGTCCGCACAAAGGCGGACACAACAAACTCAGGAGAGCTCAATGACAACAGCTTAATTGTCAGCGGGCTTCTTTGCAAATTTATTTGTAATATCGGGAACGATATCCATAATTTTCGAAACGAGGGAGCTATCCTTGGTAATCGGCATGACGCGCACGTCATCGCCCTTGATAACAAGGAACGCCACCGGATCGACCGAAGCACCACCGCCAGACGCAGACGTATCGCCCTTGCCCTGATGGCCGCCAAAGCCAAAGCCTACGGAAACGCGACTCACAGGCACCACAGTCGTATCACCGGCCTGAATCGGTTCACCAATGACAGTTTCCGCCTTCGTGATGAAGCGGAGTTTTTCTAAAAGAGTTTCTGCAAGTTTTTCAATAGCCATATTCTGAATATAGTAATTAGTATCGCGCGCTGTAGACGCGATCGCTCGCGGTAAAGAATTTACGCTCCAAATCGGACCAGTCAAGATAGCCCCAAGCCGCCACGACACGTCCACCGGGGAGTCTCGTCGCCATGCCGTTCACCCCCTCTCCTGCGGTAAAATAAAGCGTCGAGGTTTCGCGGTAAATGCCTTTGGGGTGTACAATATTCAACTGACGGCCCCAGGCGATAAAATCGTTTTCTTCAACCTGGTCCCAACTGCGAGCGACATTCCACTGCAAGTCGGAGTCGCGATAGCTTTGGGCAAGCACCGGGAAATAAGCCTTAACGCCAATAAAATACTTTGTCAGGATCGATGTGTGCCCCAGTTCACGATGTTCAAACGGGAGACTCAGGAATTCCTGCGGGAAACCGCCATGACGGGCATTCGGAAACTGACGGACGTAGTTTTCAAGATCGCTGCGTTCATAACGGCGGAAGCTATCGTGCTTGAAGATGAAGATTCGCGCCGCAGATCGAATACTCTGTTCCAAGAACGAGCCACGCAAGATCGGGACAATTCCCTGAAAACGCCCACTGTTCATGTAATAATCAAGCGCATAGACGTCGCTCTTGAATTCCAGAATCGTCACATCAAGCGTATCACCCGTCATCCCCATCGGATAACGCAAATCGACGCGCTTCACAAGAGCTTTAATATCATCGTTCGGATGTTCATCGATACGGATATCATCCATCGGCCACCTGTCGTTGTAGCACAGCTCCGTATAATCAACAGATTCCTCTTCTTTCGGTTCGCAAGCACACAAAACAAACGTGGCCGCACAAGCACAAGCGCAAACAAACTTAGGCAACACCGAAAGGAAACGATTCATACTCATAAAATTTAGCATACATCAATCACGTTTGCGGACTTCGGCATAATTACAATACTCATAAAGCGGGCACTTGGAACAATGCGACGTGAGCTCGCGGCAAATGAAGCATTCGCTACCGTTCTCCAAAAAGAACTGGAGGGAATGCGCTGCAAAATACGGATTCTCCGGAGCAAGCGCCACAAAATACTCATTCGCAAGTTTTTGTTTTTGTGAAGGTTCAAGTTCCGCAAAGCTAGATTCCTTCGCGGGGCCGAGCATCGCGAGGAAACGGCGAGCGCCCATCGTAAGCGGGAGCGGCGGCATTCTAGAACTGTCACGACACGCAAGGCCAAGGCCAAGCGGTTGCGGGGCAAGCAAGCGGTAAATTGCGGCACAAGCTTTGGGGCGCGGATTCGAACGGCCCATAAAATAGATTTCGCCCAAGTCCCGCCACATCTCTTCGGGAGTCCGTTCTCGCATCCAAGCGACCAAATCCGGGTGATGGCGCACAAAAAGCCCAACACTCCAGAAAATTCCGGAGACATGTTCAAAGACAGTCCAGTTGCGGCTATTGAACGTCTGTTCCACGACCTCTTCAATTTCACCGCCCTTCGGCACGGGGAGCGACCAAAGCTTATCGCCCGGGAAACGCTCGTGCAACTTCACGAGGAGGCGCAAGATATCGGGGTAAGAACGATCCTGGAATAAGACCGAACCAAGCAATGTCCACGCAATTTGTTCATTTGCCGTGGGCATTTTTTGAGCAACATAAACTACGGGGTCAGCGCACTTGAAAAGGAGCGCTACAAAGGCTTTCGAAGCCTTGAATAGCGCTGGTTCATCGTGAATAAAACGCTTTACCGAGACCAACTAGAGAGCCTCGCCCACCCTCACCGCCTGTCCAAGACGGGACTTGAACAAGTCCGGATGGCGTTCGCGAATTTTCTTGTCGACCACGAGAATCACGGTGCTGCCCATTTCAAAGCGGCCAAGTTCATCGCCACGGTCAAAAGAGAACTGCTGATTCGGAATCCAGTCCAAGCGCTTTTTGTCGCGCGGGAGCTTGCCTGCGTTCGTCAAGATGGAATCGTTATACACGACGCCAATGCGGCCAACGTTTGTCGCACCGACCTTGACCACGAGCACTTCGGAACCATCCGCCAAGCGGAGTTCACTC
The DNA here is from genome assembly GCF_900215325.1 of Fibrobacter sp. UWB16. Classification (NCBI taxonomy): domain Bacteria; kingdom Pseudomonadati; phylum Fibrobacterota; class Fibrobacteria; order Fibrobacterales; family Fibrobacteraceae; genus Fibrobacter; species Fibrobacter sp. UWB16. The sequence continues at coordinate 743,683 of NZ_OCMS01000001.1, forward strand.
GTCAAGCGTTCATTGATGCTGAAAAGACCTTCAACACGTTCGACACTGCCTGCGTTGACCGGCCAAAGCGTCCCCGGGCAATAGCTCGAAAGCACGAGGTCGCCCTTGACGGGGCTGTGGATGCGGTGGTAGTTGAACGGAGCCAAGTAAATCGTAGCAAAGGCGCCGCCCTTGAAACGTTCTGCAAGTTCTTCGCTACGCAAAAGGCTCTTGAGCGTGTAAGTCTTGCCCTTCGCCTGGATCAAGTTCTGGTCATCGCCATCGAACGTTCCCGTCTGCGAAAGCACACCATCGACCGGGCTCACGATTTCGGCACCGTCGGCAACCGGGCGCATACCCGGCTTGAGCTTGCGGATAAAAAGTTCACCGATGTTCTTGTAATGGCTGAGCGGGTATTCCGATTCAGACATGTCGAGCTTGTAATAGCTAGCAAAGGCGTTGCGAGCGATTTTGCTCAGGAACGGGATGCGTAAACGCGTAAAGGCACCGAAAATGCGGCTTGCGGCATTCTTCGGCAAAAGCTTCATAAAAACGTAGAAAGGAGTGTTCATAACTTAAAAAGTAGTAATTAGTCTTTAGTCAATGGTCTGTAGTTATTTATAATCGCGCCGAAGGCGCCAAAAATTAATCTAATAACTAATGACTAAGAACTAGTAACTAAATTAGTGGTTTTCGAAATGCGCGACGTCAGTGTTGAGCAGTTTCCAGAGTCTAGAGGCAAACGGCGTCGTCCATTCCTTTTCGGGCGCCACGCGAGTTGTCGTTGCAGCGGTGAATTTGGAGTAAGTGAGGGCGACAAGTTCACCGTAGCGGGCATCCCACATGCTCCACACGATTTGCCATGTGAATCCGCCTTTCTTGCCTAAATCCGGATCCATTTCCACATTCAGCACAAGCGGAATCGTCAAGTAGCGCAGTTCATAACGGCTAGCAATGCCATTCAGCAATTCTTTAAGTTTAAACGGCAACTGGCGTGCAATCGTCTGTTCCACGCCATCGCGCTCTTCCCACGGAGTCACATCATCCAGACGCTTGCCTTCCACGAATTTTTCAGCTAGAATCTTTGCAGACAACGAATCGACGTAAGCGGAATCTGCATCCGGCACGCGCATGCCGACAATCATCAAGTCTCGCTGCATTTTCGGGAACGCTTTGGCAAACAAGGAATCTTCGACACGTGCAAGGTCAAAGTCGAGAGCGTCAGCACTAAAGCTGTGGCACATTTTGCAATCTTCGGGACGGGTAGCCGTCACCTTAAGCGCAGGGAATACACCCACAACCGCATTGGAATCGATACGACTAAACGCGACCTGGTTCCATTCGCGGTAGAATTTTTCGTCCGTGATTTTCAGCACGATATCGCCTTGCGTGCCACATTCCGTGCACGGAGCATCGGCCATGTCGCCGCCTTCGGGAGCGCTATCGCGCGACCCCGCACAAGCGATGAAAAGCGTTGAGGCGAACAAGAACATAAATTGACAAAACTTCATAATAAACTCCAAATATTCCACGTATAATCTTCTACTTGTCATGCCTGCCTCCGAGCAGGCATCACCCTTTCAGTTTTACAAGAAGGAGATGGGGCTATAGCCCACTCCAATCGGCTCAGCTATGAAAATGCAAGCATTTTCGCAGCATTCGCCTTTAAGGAGATTCCCGGTTAAACCGGGAATGACAAAAGCAATAAGACTCGTGCTATTCAAGCATTATAGTAAATGGGCCGTCGTTGACGAGGCTCACTTGCATATCGGCACCGAATTTTCCGGTTTCGACAACGGCAACTTCTTTTTTGCACTGTTCAATAATATACTCGTAAAGTTCATTAGCGAGCGTCGGGTTGCCAGCACCATTGAATGTCGGGCGATTGCCCTTATTGCAGTTGGCATACAACGTAAATTGGGAAACAAGCAAAAGTGAACCGCCGACATCCTTGATGGAGAGGTTCGTCTTTCCGTTTTCGTCAGCAAAAATGCGGAGCGCAAGCATTTTCTTGATGAAGCGGTCAGCGATTTCGCGGGTATCGCCCTCGCCTACGCCAATCAACACAAGGAATCCCTTGTTATCAATTTTACCGACGGTTTGACCTTCAATATCAACTTGAGCCTTAGTGACTCGCTGTATTAAAAATTTCATTTTTAATTACTCTAAAATTAATTGTTTTTGAAACGCAAAAGTACGTCATGCGGGCGGGGCCCCAGCTCGGAGTTGACGCCTACGGCGTCAGCGGCTTCACTCGGTTATGCCGGTCTGCAAGCAGCCCGTCGCAACACTCGTTTTGCACGCTACTGCGAAGAAAACATCTCCTGAATAGTTGCAGGGTCATTCGTGATGGTTAACGCAAGACGCAAGAGGACGGCGGCTTTGGCGGGGGGCAAATCATAAGCGGCAATCGTTCCTGGCACAAGAAGCTGTTCCGGGACAATGCGACCGCGATTGATTCGCGTGGAAATCACGACGGGAATTTTATTTTTAGAAATAACATCAGCAATTGCATCCGCCCATGCGCGAGAAAATTCTCCGGCGCCAGCGCCTGCAATAACAAGCCCTGCCGAGCGTTCTGCCGCAAAACGCACCAGTTCTGCATCAGCATCTGCGTTAAAGTAAAGAACGGAGACGCGCGGGAGGGAATGCAAGGAGGAAACGTCAAATGCAGAACAAGATGGCGACCCCGGAATAAATCCGGGGTGACATGACGCGGGAATTTCAGCAAATGCATCCAAATCGTTCGCATGAATCTTTTGCACCGAGCGGGCGTTCATCAATTTGCCTGCAAAGGCGACATATACCACACTGGATCCCGTCGCGTAGCTCCAGGATGACGTAACATTCTTCGCATTTACGAGAGGGTGATCCCGTCCCGGAACGAGTCCGGGATGACATGGAGTCCGGGATGACATTTCAGGCGGGCATGACAATGCTGAATTCGGCGATTCTTGCGCACTACGTCCACACAAGTCCACAGCACTTTTCACAGCGAAAAACAAGTTTGCGGGGCCGTCTGGTTCCGCTGCTGTTGCGGGCCGCATCGAGCCTGTCATAATCACGGGCTTCGCGACATTCCCGGCGGCACTTGGAGCAGAACCATCCAGCGTCAAATTCAAGAAGAAAGCGGTTTCTTCCATCGTATCGGTCCCGTGCATGATCACGATGCCGTCAACATCTTCGCGCTGCAAGAGTTCCTGAATCCGCTTCGCCAAAGCAATCCAAATTTCAGAAGTAACATCGTCCGAATTGATATTGCAAAACTGCTCGACGCAGATATTTGCCACATTCTTCAATTCCGGAATCGCATCAATCAGCGTTTGCGCCTTAATTGAGCCTGACTTGTACCCTATATCCTTACCTTGCTCGCCCGCGCCTGCAATTGTACCGCCCGTCGCGAGAATCACAATATTTTTCATTTTACAGACTCCAACAAATCCTGAGCGGTTGTTTCATAATGTTTTTTCAAGGAGCCATCCATTCCAAGCTCACGAAGATCCTGCAAGCACTTGGCAAACTTGCGGAAGGCATGCGGACCACCGCCATCACGCCACAAAAGTTCTTCGACCATCCGTCTCGAGAACCAGTAAAGCATTTTCACCGTTGCCGAATCCTTCTCTTTCACAAAAGGTTTTCTCAACGATTCAACGCTCGGGTAAGCCCCCAATGGGCGCTCTTCATTGTTATGCGAGCCATCAATCACCTGCGCAATTCCCTCGTTCATCCAGCAGGGCACATTCGCATGCGTCATCGCACGAACAAACGAATGCGTCAGTTCATGAAATAGCACCGGGCGGTAAACTTCGCGATACGCCATCATGTTCACAGGCACACGCAACTTGCCGTCAAACACAGCCGCTACCCAGTCCGGACGCGGTCCCGTTCCCTGATACTCCTTATCCTCATACAGTACAAGGCTCATCTTGTTTTCGGGCAAATAGTCGAACAAATTACTAATCGAATCGTAAGCCACTTCCAAAACGGCAAGCGCTTCCATCACGTCCTTTTTCGAAGGGCCGCCGTCAAATTCCAGGCGGAAATGCATGGACTTTTCAACGCCGAGATTTTTTAATTCCTGTTCCAAAGCATTTGACTTTTTAACAAGGTAATCTAAATCCTGATGTTTGAAACTCAACGTTTCAATGTAATTGATGCACTCTTTATAACGTTCCTGTTCAAAGAGAATGCCAGCCATGTGCATCTGCAAATTCGTATCGTTCGGTTCTGACTTTAAAAGTTCCCGGACATTTTTCTCGGCGCACTTCCAGTCACCAATACGGAGACACTCGTTCGTTTCATGAATCATGTCTTCATATCGAAAGCGTTCTTCGACTTTTCTTTCGTAAAACTGGTACCCCACGAACATAAAAACATAAATCAGCAAAAGGCAAACAACACGCCCGATCCAATTCTTTTTTTTTCTTTTCACAATACAAATTCCATTAAATAAGTCCTCTATAATTCTAGTAATTATACACTCAGAGAGATCCCCTATTAAGTCGGGAACGACATAAAAGGCTTTAAACGGCCAAACACCTACTTACGAATTACTCACTATTCACGCTCCAACAATTTTTAAAGTATATTTAGTATAGGTTTGGTTATGGCAGAAATCTTTGATTACGATGACTACCGGGATATGATCAAGGATTATTACTTGGAGCATAAGAAACACAACTCCTTGTATTCCTTCAGTACACTCGGCAAAACGCTTGGCTTGGATTCAAGTCATGCGTATTATATAGTTCAGAAAAAGCGCAATCTCCCCGTTCATGCAGTCCCCGCCGCAAAAAAGATGCTCGGACTGGACGGTCGTGGAGCCGCATACTTCGACTTGTTGATAGTCGCATCACGCACGAAGTCCGAAAAGACAAAAGCTGAAATTTTGCAAAAGGCATTCCAGCTGCGCGACGTGAAGCGCCACTTGCTCAAGGACAACGAGCTCAAGTATCTCAGCGCTTGGTGGACTATCGTCGTAAGAGCGCTTATCGAAGTGAAACACGGCAACGTGGATATCCCGGAAATCGCAAGTAGCGTGATTCCGCCCATCACCGAAGAGCAAGCGCAAGAAAGCATTGAGATTTTGAAGTCGCTCGGCTTTATCCAGCCGATCAACAATAACAGCAAAGTCCGCCTCGCCGACCCGCACATCACGGTCCAAGGCGCCGAGAAGGCCGAAGCCATCCGCAGTTTCCATTCGAAGGTCATGCAGTTTGGCATCCGCTCGCTCAATGAAATTCCGCCTGAAAACCGCGACATTTCGACCATCACCATGGCGGTTGATTCCAAGGGCTTCGAAGACCTCAAGAAGATGCTCAAGGAATTCCGCAAAGAAATTCAGATCCGTGTCGATAAGTGCATCGTCCCCGATCGCGTCATGCAGTTGAACCTCGCTCTATTCCCCGTCGCACTCAATAAAAAGAAGGAAAAATAAAATGAAAAATTTTAACAAGCTTCTTTATTTAGTTCCCTTTGGACTCCTCGCTGCTTGCGGTACAAACAGCGACACCGCAGGGAATACGACGGAAATCGAAAACGCCATCGCTATTCGAGTCTTTGACGACGGAACACCGGCTGCCAAAGTGCGCTACCAGGTGCTCCCCTCTTGGTATGTCGCCGACACCGCCGAAACGGGTGCAGTAAAATACACCTACGAAGGCGAAACCGATATAAACGGTTGGGTGCATATCGAAGGTCATCAGAACGGTTCTTACACCATCAACTTTACTAAGGGCGATTCTTCCATCGTCTTGCAGTACACGCTCAACAACCTGAACCACGAATACACGCTCGACAGCGCATCGCTCGAAGCTGTAGGCACGGTCAAGGGTCTCGTCGATTTGCCGGACTCAGCCAATTACGCCTGGGTTGCCGTTCAGGGCGTGAGCACGATTGTCAAGACCGACACGCTTGGACAGTTCGTCATCCAGAAGGCTCCGTGCGGTAACCTTACCGTGAGCGCCTGGGATTCCGAAGACCTCGAAGCCATCGGCCAGACCTCGGCAAGCGTCATCTCGAACGACACGACGGATCTCGGCCTCATCGAGAACCCGAACAAGGTTGTCCCGGAGAACGCCATCCGCTTTATGCCCTCTGACTTGATTTCGGACTGGATGCGCCCGCTCAGCTTCCCGACCGTGCTTGTACTGCGCCTGACCGAAGAAAACTTTGACTTTTCAAAGGCAGAGAAGGACGGAAGTGACATTCGCCTCTACGACGGAAGCAACAACCTCATTCCGTTTGAAATTGACGGCTGGGATACGACCATCAATAGCGCTACGCTCAACATCCGCGTCGAAAGCGCCGCCGATACAGTCAGGCCGTGGATGCTCATGTGGGGCGACAAGAAGGCCAAGAAGATTGAAGATGTCAAAGTTTGGGAAGGTCTCAGCGATTCGCTTATCAGCGCTCTCAACAGCGTCGAGGTTTTGAATTTCGAAGCAGGCACCGACTTAAACGCACTGCCCGCGCCACTTAACTACAACTGGTACGTACAACCGCACGATAGTGCAACGGTCAAGAACAACCTTGACCAGAAGCCGACCAACGGCATCGAAAAGGCTGACAGCACCATCTTCGGCAAGAACATGCTGCATGTGCAGTACCAGGCGAACAAGCTCGGACGCTACGTTGTCATCGGGACGCGCATAGCCGCGCACCAGCACGACTTGAGCAGACTCGACTCCGTGGAAGTTTGGCTCAAGGGCAGCGGGGATTTCGAAGTATTCCTCGAGACGATTGTAGAATCCGATACAAACTACAAGACCTCGTATAAAGGAAGTGTCAACGAAGAATGGACTCGTGTCGCCATCAAGCCATCCGATTTCACAAATCCGGACAAAAAAAGCTACCACGGTTGGGACGTGACACGCAACAAGATTACGCGCTTTACCATCTTTGTGTACAACGGCACGGATATCTGGATTGATAACGTCAGAATGTACGGGATCAATTTAGACGACTTGCTGTAATAGAAAATGCTAGCCTCAAAGGCTAGCATAAAATTCTATAAAAAAAGGCCGTTTGGGATTGAAAACTCTGTTCGGTCAAGGTCACTACGTTTTGTATCATGAAGAATAGTGATCCGAGTCTCCATCCGATACAGAAGCACCAATTCTCCAACACTAATTGATGCCTTTGAATCCAATCCCAAATCGGCAGTTTTAGGATACCCGTAAATTATCTTTATTTAAGGCCTTTATCTCAAAAGGCCTTTTTTCATCCGTTGACAAAATGTCAAATAATTGGCAATAGCGCCCGTATGGGCGAATCAGATAATAAACATTTACATTAAAAACGGGTATGTTTTACCCGGTAAATGTATATCCCAGCCAAGACCATGATGGTAACAATCCAGCTCACTGGGTAAACCACCATCAGCGAGGTAAAGTTCTGGTACATCGGGAATACAAAAATCACCCAGAGGATTCGGATACCGCAAACACCTACCACACAAGTGAGCGCCGGAGCCAAAGATTGCCCCATGCCACGCAACGCGCCAGAGAACACATCCAAGAAGACATTGATGAACAGCACGCCGACTACGACATTCATGCGGATAGAACCAGTCGCGATAATTTCGGGATCAGACGTAAACACAGAAAGCAATTGATTGGCAAAGAGACAGCAGAGCAGGCTCAACGCAAACGTCGAAGTTGTCGCAAGCAAAATGGTCCAACGGACCGCACTACGGCAACGCGCTATGTTTTTCGCACCGTAGTTCTGCCCCACGAACGTCACGCATGCATGCGAGAAGGAATTGAGCCAGTAATAAACAATGAACTCATAATTGAGTGCAGCCGCAGAAGCCGCAACGGTCGCAGAACCGAGACTGTTAATGGCCGACTGGAGGCACACATTGCTAAACGAGAACACAACGCCCTGAAGCCCCGCCGGGAGCCCCACGCGCATGATGCGCCCGAGAAATACAGGCGTGATTCTCAACTTCCAGAATTCAAGTTTGAACGGTCCGACCTCGTGGAGCATAAAGTAGAACAAAGTACCGGCACTCAACGCATTTGCAATTACAGTTGCAATAGCGACACCCGTCACACCCCAGCCAAGGCCCGCAACAAAAAGAACATTCAAGGCAACATTTATAGCACCCGTCGCAAGGAGCACATAAAGCGGGCGTTTTGTATCGCCTTTACCGCGTAAAATCGCCGCTACAAAATTGTACAGCATGACAAACGGAATCCCCGCAAAATAAACCTGGAGATAGCGCACCGCCATGTCCAAGATATCCTCAGGTGTTGAAATCGCCGAAAGGATTTGCCTTGCAAAAAAGACACCGATAAACGAAAGCAGAATTCCGCTAAAGAACGAGACCATCACCGACGTATGGACACTGCGAGTAACAGCACGGTAACTTTGGGCGCCGATGGAATTGGCGACGACAACATTTGCGCCGACAGAGATGCCAACGAACAAGTTTATCAGCAAATTAATCACGAACGTATTTGCACCGACAGCCGCCAGAGCCTTATCACCCGCAAACTGTCCGACCACGGCAATGTCGGCCGCATTGAACAGCTGTTGCAAAATGCTTGTCGCCGCAAGCGGAACGGCAAACTTCAGAATCTTACGACCGAGAGGCCCGTTCAACATATCCATATTCGTCTTTAACGCATCCGTTGCCATACAGCACCTTAAAACCGCGGCAAATTTAGATTTTTACGTTTAAGCTTAAAGGGCAATTTTCTACCTTTACATCGCAAAAACAGGTGACTAGAATCGCTATAGGATAAAGCGATTACAAGCGCCACAAATCGGAGATTATCATGGGTTTTAAATGCGGCATCGTAGGCCTCCCGAACGTAGGCAAGAGCACAATCTTCAACGCAATCACTAACGCAGGCGCAGAATCCGCCAACTATCCGTTCTGCACCATCGACCCGAACGTCGGCATGGTCAGCGTCCCGGATGCCCGCCTCGATGAACTTGTGAAGGTCTACAACCCGAAATCCATCGTCCCGGCCGTTACAGAATTCGTGGACATTGCAGGTCTTGTAAAAGGCGCTTCCAAGGGCGAAGGTCTCGGCAACCAGTTCCTCACCCACATCCGCGAATGCGAAGCCATCATGGAAGTGGTGCGCTGCTTTGACGACGAAAACATCATCCACGTGAACGGTTCTGTGGACCCGATCCGCGACGTCGAAGTGATTGAAACGGAACTCATCCTCAAGGACTTGGACACTGTCGAAAAGCGCCTCGCTACCGAAGCTAAGAGCGCACGTACCGGCAACGCCGAAGCCAAGGCTCGCCTCGCCGCTTGCGAACTTTTGAAGACGACGATGGAAGAAGGCCGCGCCGCCCGCACTGTGATGCACGACAGTGAAGAAATGGAAGGCATCGTCAAGGACCTCGGCCTCCTTACCGCAAAGCCGCTCTTCTACTGCGCAAACGTCAAGGAAGACGACATCCTCACCGGTAACGCTTATGTGGACCAGCTCAAGGAATACGCCTCCAAGCACGGCCACGACGTGATTGTCATCAGCGGTAAGATCGAAGAAGAACTTTCCGCCATGGAACCGGCTGACAAGATCGAATTCCTCAAGGAACTCGGCATGAAGGAATCCGGACTCGATTCCGTTGTCCGCAAGGGTTACGAAATCCTCGGTCTCCGCACGTTCTTCACCGCAGGCGAAAAGGAATGCCGCGCCTGGACGTTCCACGCAGGTTTCAAGGCACCGCAGTGCGCAGGCGTCATCCACACGGACTTCGAACGTGGCTTTATCCGCGCTGAAACTTTGAGCTACGCCGACTTCCTCAAGCACGGCAGCTGGAACGCCGCCAAGGAAGCAGGTCTTGTGCGTACGGAAGGCAAGGAATACCTCGTACAGGATGGCGACATCATGTACTTCCTGTTCAACGTGTAAAACAGCATTGTCATCCTGAGCGGAGAGGCGAAGCCTCGTAGTCGAAGGATCCAGTCAAGTCTAGCGTATGTAAGAGAAAAGGTCGCGAACACTCGCGACCTTCTTTTTTAAATTTCACTACGTTTCACTCAGGATGACGCTTTAGCTTTCTTCCGTTCGCGGCGGGCAATCACCATCGGCCGCACAAGCGTTGCGATGTTCATCGCCGTTCCAATTAAAATCAGGAAGCTTGCACAGTAAAGCCCAACGCCACCTTCAACTTTCAGTAGCGGGATTCCAAGAGTTCCACCGATTTGCGAAAGCTTCATCAACAGCGACCACAACGAGACCATGGACAACAGCCCCATCACCGTTGATGCAAGCGGAACAATCCAAGCAAACACAGCGGCCAAAACGACAGCAGCAATGATGCCGTACAAATGATGAACAGGTTCCATCTTTGGGAAGTTCGGCATTTGCGTCTTGAAGTGGTCCAAGACTTTCGGGTTTTCCTTGACCATGCGATTCATCTGTTTCAGCGCAGAAGACTCAATGGCATCATCCAAGTTAACACCCGATGCAATCTGATATAACGTCATCTGGGCAATCGGCTTGCTATCGTCTTTCGCCGAGCACGAGACATTAGCCAAAGGCATTAGCAATGCAAGCAAAACCAGCAAATACGGCAATGCCGTCAGTTTCTTGAAAAGATTCTTTTCCTTATCGGATTTACTACTCATTATTTATTATCCTGAATAATTCTATCAAGAGGGAACACGCAACGGAAACCAATTCCGTCAGACCAGTAACGCGGATCTTCATCATCGCGATACGTCATGTTCAGCTTCTTTACCTTATCCTTCCAGGAACCGCCCTTCAGCACTTTACTTGTGCCCCAGAAAGATCCCGTCGGGTTAGAGCTTTCGATTGTAAACGTAATGGCAAAGTAATTGTCGCGAGTCCATTCGGCAACATTACCCGACATGTCGTAAAGGCCCCATGCATTTGGCGATTTAGTTGCCACTTCATGCGGACCATAGGCGGCGTCCTTCTTACCCGTCTTCAGCGAGTTCTCTGCAAAGACGGCATACTTGCCAACACTCATCACATCGTCCGATGTCCAAAGAACACCTTCGTTGCTCCCTGCGCGGCCGGCAAATTCCCACTGGGCTTCGGTCGGCAGATCACCACCAAGAACCTTGCAAGCATACTGAGCATGTTCCCAAGTGATATTGTGAACCGGTTTTTTCGGGTTCTTAAATACGGACCTATCCTCATGGCGTTTTGCAGAATCCAGAAGTCCCATAATCTTATGGTAAAATTCCTGAGTCACTTCAGTCGTCTGGATGGCATACGGCGACATGGAAACAACCTTGCCGCGATAACGGAACGTTCCAGAATCAATGATAGCGACAGTCCCGCGGGTAGCATGTTCAATAATTTTGGCGCCAGCCACCGTCTTAGCAGGTTCCACAGAAGAAGAACTTGCAATAACAGAAGAAGAGGATGATGCAGGAACTCGATTCCTAAGCCACTCCACAACTTCCGGTTCGATGGCAATGTGCCTTGGCAAAGTAAATTCGCCCTTTCCGAAATAGAGCTTTTCGCCCATACGGAAGCCAAGCTTGTCATAGCGATAATGATAACGCCCAACAAGGGATCCTTCCTTAAAGACCCACACAGGCTTATCGTTCACAAGGAAAAGTGTCGTCACCAAAGAGGAATCCCCCTCAGCCATCTTTTTCACAAGTGTATCCATAGAGACACTATCAACAACGCCCTTCCAAGACACTTCAATTCGCTGATGATCCGTACCAAAACGGATGTTCAAGGAATCAACCTTGCTCGAATCGGAAGCTTTCATAATCTTTTCAATTGCAACAGGGCGCACATTAACCTGAGCTGGCAACGACTGCAAGCTATCGAGTTTTGCGTGGAATGCCTTATACATCTCGCTAATGGCACCAAGCTTTTTGTTGCGCCACAACGTCTGGGCTTCTTTGCGCTTGAGGTTGTAGTGAGAAACGTAGCCACGATAGTCCTTATCCGTTTCGGCAAGTCCAAGAGAATCCGCAGGTTTGATTGCCGGATAGAAATTCGAGAATTCCGTCGTATCCACACGGTTCACATTCTTATCGACATCTGCAGAGAATGCATCATAAAGGGATTCAGTTTCTTCGAGCGTCTTAAGAGCCAGCACTTGTTCAAGCGTGACAGACTGTTTTGCCGGAGTCGAAACTTTCGAATCAGAAGAGGCGGCGCTAGAAACCGGAACGGCACTTGAGCTAGAAACGCCAGCATCGAAATCAGGGATAACGACTCCCGAGCTAGAGCTAGAGCCCGCAATAGCGACGGCCGAAGCGGCATCACTTGAACTTGAGCTTGAGGCAACTGCAACCGGAGCGGCTTCGCTAGAACTTGAGCTAGCGACAACAGCAATCGGAGCCGCTTCACTTGAGCTAGATGCAGCCACAACGGAATCCGGATTTGGGAAGTTCACATTGAAAACGAGCACATCACCCGGCTTGAGCACTCCAGCATCCACATAAGGCAGCTTGTCCGGAGCACTAAACGAGAATACATAAACGCCGTTATTTACTGGGTAAAGAGCCCTAGTCCCCGGCTTAATCGTCGAATTCAGCGACACAATTTCAAGGTTCTTTTCGTCCGACTGGATTTGTACCAAGCCCGGATGATTGCTTTCCTTCAAAAATTGCCACTTGCCATTCTTCATGAACAGGAGCTTTGCAACACGGGGAGAATAAACGTATTCGGCATCAAAATAGATGTCGGCTTCGTCCTGGAAGGCCTTGTACTGACGAGAGGCGTACAGACGCATTCCAAGCACTTCGCGAGCACCTAAGTGATTGTCCTTAAGGCTAAAGGCATGGAGCTTTTTATATTCTTCCGGCTTGGCTTCGCCCGAGAACCACAAATATTCCTTCGCCGATTTTTTGTGGCGGAGATAGAGGCGGTTGGGCTGCAACGGGAAAACAGGTTCCTGCGAAATCGCAACAGAGCTATCGAGTACGATAGCAAAATTTACCGCATGCTCCAAAACATTGCCGACTTTAAAATTATCCGGATTCAATTTAAAGTTGCGGTCTTCGTCGGCCATGGAAAGTGCCGGAACAAGCAACAAAAGCGGAAGCAGTCGGGAAAATGTCATAAGCTCTCCTGTCTTTAAAGAACCTTCTTTTCTAGAAAAATAATTTCTTCCATGAAAAGTAGTTCTATTATTTTGACGAATTTGCCCCCATTTCGAGCAAATAACCGCCATTTGCACCGCCCACAGGACCCAATTCCACCTTCCAGTCGGCCAATCGGATAATATCGGGATGGTGTTCGATGACAATGACCGTATCGCCACGTGCCGAAAGCCTGCGCAAGAGGTTCCAAAGGATCTGGATATCCTTGAGGTGAAGGCCCGTAGTCGGTTCGTCGAGCAGGTAAACCATTTCCGTTGCCGGGCGGCGGCAAAGTTCCGCAGCAAGCTTTAAGCGCTGGGATTCACCGCCCGAAAGTGTCGTCACAGGTTGACCGAGTTTCACATACGGGAGGCCCACATCACGGAGGCATTCAAGCTTCGGCAAAATTTTCGGTTGGTCCTTGAAAAACTCGCAAGCTTCGACAATGCGCATGTCGAGCACGTCAGCAATATTCTTGCCCTTGAACGTGACCGTGAGCGTTTCCTGATTGTAACGCTTGCCACCGCAGACTTCGCAAGTTTCCCAAATATCCGAAAGGAAGTGCATCTCGACAGCGACGGCGCCACGGCCTTCGCAAGCGGGGCAACGGCCTCGCGCAAGGTTATAGCTAAAGCGACCGTAATCGAAGCCCTTCATCTTGGACTGTTCGAGTTTGGCAAACAGCTTGCGGATATCATCAAAGACGCCTGTAAAGCTCGCCGGCGTACTGCGTGGCGTTCCCGAAATCGGGCTCTGGTCCACCAACAAGACTTCGCCGCTCTGCTTTTTGCGGCCACGGGCCTGGAACTGCTTTTTGAGCGCCGGGAAAATCTCATCGACAACGAGAGAACTCTTGCCCGATCCCGAAACGCCACAGACAACGCTGACCGCCTTTTTCGGGAATTTCACAGACAAGTTCTTCAAGTTATTTGCCTTGAGGTTCTTGAATTCGTAAAACTCCGTATCGTCCGTGATGCGTACCGGTTCCAGCTGGTTTGCCACCGGAGTGGAATACGTGAGGAACTTGACCGTTTCGCTACGCGGGAACTGTTGCAACGCATACGGTTTTGCAAGTTCTGCCGGGCTTCCTTCGGCAACGACTTCGCCACCAAAGTCGCCCGCCCCCGGACCCATATCGATAATGTGGTCTGCGGCCTGCATCATCTTGATGTCATGTTCCACGACCACAAGCGTATTGCCAAGGTCACGCAAACGGTAAAGCGTATCCAAAAGTTTTGCAGTATCACTTTCGTGAAGGCCGACGGTCGGTTCATCAAGCACGTACAAGACGCCTTCGAGACCGCTACCAATCTGACTTGCCAAGCGGATGCGCTGGGATTCACCGCCCGAGAGCGTATCGCCCGCACGGTCAAGGCCAATGTAGCCAAGTCCCACACTAATCAAGAAGTCCAAGCGGCCAATGATTTCACGGAGGAGCGGCGCGGCAATTATCGTCTTGCTTTGGATGGATGCAGAAGTTGCATTTTCTTCGTTTGCGAAATCGACTTTCGCAAACCAGTCGCGGGCTTCGGCAATGCTCATGTGATGCACATCCATGATGTTCTTGCCCAAGATGCGCACCGCAAGATATTCAGGCTTCAAGCGTTCGCCATGGCAATCGGGGCATTCTTCGCCATCCTTGAAGTGTCCAAGGCCAAGGCATGTTTCGCAGGCGCCCCAATGCGTATTGAAACTGAAATGTTTCGGGTTGAGCGCCGAATCCATGTACCAGCCACATTCCGGGCAACCCGGCTTTTCACTAGCAGAAAGGCGTTCTTCGCCATCGCAATCCACGTAAAGGATTCCGTTACCATCGCGGTAGCCGCGTTCAAACGCTTCGACGAGACGAGCACGATTTTCTTCCTTGACGACCACGGAATCGACCACGGCAAGCAATTTCTTTTCGCGTGTCGGAACTTTGGGCAGCGGGAGTTCTACGAGCTTTTTGCCGAGATATGCCTTGCGGTAACCCTTTTCCGTGAGAATCTTGGAGAGCTTAATTTCGTCCTTGATTTCGAACGGAGCAAGAACCGTCACCATCTTGTTGAGGTCACGGTCAAATGCAAATTGCATCAAGTCGCCCGTTGCATATGAGCTGATGGGCTTCCCGCAATGGAGGCAGTGGGCAGTTCCCACGCGGGCCCACAAAATGCGGAAGTAGTCGTAAATTTCAGTAAGTGTTGCCACCGTACTGCGAGGGCTCTTGCTTGCGCTCTTTTGGTCAATTGCAATCGCAGGCGCCAAGCCCGAAATAGAATCAATGCTACCGCGATCGGGGCGACCCAAGAAGCGGCGAGCATACGTGCTGAGCGTTTCGACAAAGCGGCGCTGGCCTTCGCTAAAGAGCGTATGGAATGCAAGACTCGACTTGCCCGAGCCCGAAACACCCGTAATCACGGTGAGCTTGTGGCGCGGAATCGTCACATCGATGTTCTTGAGGTTGTGCTTGCGAGCACCGTGAACTTCGATATCGAGCGAATAATCTTCGCCCTTTTCATCCGTACGTTCAAAATGCTTGTTTTCGCCATGCTTTTTCGCCAAGACCGGAGCCAAGTAACGCCCCGTCTCCGACTTTTTGCACTTGGCAATTTGTTCGGGAGTTCCCGTCGCAATAATGCGGCCGCCGTTCACGCCCGCATCCGGGCCAAGGTCAATAATCCAGTCCGCACACTTGATTACGTCGAGGTTGTGTTCAATCACCACGACGCTGTTGCCGAGACTACGCAAGCGGTTCAAACATTCGAGCAATCGGCGGATATCTTCAAAGTGCAAACCGGTTGTCGGTTCATCAAGCAAGTAAAGCGTCTTACCCGTCCCCGGGCGACGCAATTCCGATGCAATCTTCACGCGCTGCGCTTCGCCACCGCTCAAAGTCGTCGAAGGCTGACCGAGCGTCAAATAGCCAAGGCCCACTTCGCAAAGGAGTTTGAGCGGTTCTGCAATTTTCGGAATGTCCTTGAAAAATTCAGCGGCTTCGGCAATGCTCATGTCAAGAACTTCAGAAATGTTCTTGCCCTTGAAATAAACTTCTCTAGTCGCTTCGTTAAAGCGCTTGCCGTCGCACACATCGCAAGTGACTTGCACGCTCGGCAAAATATGCATGTCGATGACCTTCACGCCCGCGCCTTCGCAAGCATCGCAACGGCCCCCCTTCACGTTAAAGCTAAAGCGGCTCTTCGTGTACCCGCGCACCTTGCTTTCTTCCATACCGGCAAACAAGTCGCGGATATCGTCCCAAATTTTCGTATAAGTTGCAGGGTTGCTGCGCGGGGTGCGTCCAATCGGCGTTTGGTCAATTTCAATGACCTTGTCGATGTTTTCAAGACCTTCCAAATGGTCGAACTTTCCGACCGGTTCTTCGGAATTGTAGAACACGCGAGCGAGTTCACGGCGCAAAATTTGGTTCACAAGCGTACTCTTGCCCGAGCCAGAAACGCCCGTGACCACGGTAAACGCGCCACCCAGCGGGATTTCCACGTCGATGTTCTTGAGGTTATTTTCGCAGGCGCCGCATATTTTGAGTTTCGGCGTCTTTGCATCAATCTTCAAGCGCTGCGCTGGAATTTCAATTGCCTTGCGACCGCTCAAGTACGCCCCCGTGAGCGAAGACTTGTTCTTTTCCAGCTCTTCGACCGTGCCAGCCGCCAAAATGCGACCGCCCTCGACACCCGCGCCAGGGCCCACGTCAATCACGCAGTCTGCATGACGCATCGTATCCTCATCGTGTTCCACGATGAGAAGGCTGTTGCCTTGGGCTCGCAAGCGCTCGAGCATCTCGAGCAACTTATCGTTGTCGCGTGGGTGCAGCCCAATACTCGGTTCATCAAGCACATAAAGCACGCCCTGGAGCCCCGCCCCCACGGCACTTGCGAGCCTGATACGCTGCGCCTCACCGCCCGAAAGCGTCGAAGCCTTGCGGCTAATGTCCAAATAGCCAAGGCCCACCGCCTTCAAGAATCCAAGGCGCCCGCGAATTTCCTTCAGCACTTCGCGACCGATGCGCTGTTCCTTGGGGCTCAACTTGAGCTTGTCAAAAAACTCGACGGACTTTTCGACGGACCATTCCGTCATCTCGCAAATGTTATGACCGTGGAAATCGACGGCCGCCGCAATGCGGTTGATTCGCGTTCCGTGACATTCCGGACAAACACCAATCTGCATGTACTTTCGGAAGTGATAAATATGCCACATGTCCCAAAGTTCCTGCATAATCGTCACCACGCCGCGTTCGCTCCCGCTTGGAGTCCCATACAGCACGGCGTCCTGTTGCGCCTTCTTGAGCTTGTTCCACGGCGTATCGAGCGAAAAGTGCATTTCGTTTGCAATCGTGCGCAAATTGCGCCAGCCAAAATCGCTAAAGATGATGCAGCCGTCATCCTTCTTTTGCGGGGCAAGGCAGCCCTCTTTCAGTGACAAATTCGGATTTGGCACAATCAAGTTAACGTCAAATTCACAACTTTCGCCAAGACCCTTGCAGGCGGGGCATTGACCCTTCGGGTCATTAAAGCTAAAGAATCGCGGTTCAAGTTCCGGGATAGAAATTCCGCACTTTGGGCAAGCAAGCTGCGTACCCTGCAAGCGGTATTCTTCCTTCGCAGCACCATCCGAGTCCACCTCCGAAGCAGTCAACAAGAACGACACGAGCTTTCCGTCTGTGAGCTTGAGCGCACCTTCAATCGCCTCGCGCAGGCGGCTCATGTTCTTACGTTCCAGCGTCAAGCGGTCAATCACCACTTCAATCGTGTGCTTCTCGTAACGCACCAACAGCGGCACGTCTTCGAGTCTGTAAATCGTTCCGTCCACACGCACGCGGACAAATCCATTTTCCTTGAGCTCCGCGAGTTCCTTGCGGTATTCGCCCTTGCGCTCCTGCACAATCGGCGCCATCACCAAAATCTTTTTGTTCTCGTCGCTAGCGTACAAATTATCGACAACCTGATCCACCGACTGCGCCTGAATTACCTTGCCGCACTTGGGGCAATGCGGAACGCCGAGGCGAGCAAACATCAAGCGGTAATGGTCCAAAATCTCGACCACCGTACCCACCGTGCTGCGAGGGTTACGGTTCACCGTTTTCTGGTCTATCGAAATCGTCGGAGAAATCCCGCGAACGCTTTCCACATCCGGATGCTTCATGCGCCCAATAAACTGGCGTGCGTACGCCGAAAGCGACTCCACAAAGCGACGCTGCCCTTCCTGGAACACCGTATCAAACGCCAAACTCGACTTGCCCGAGCCCGAAACGCCAGTCACCACGACAATCGAGTCGCGGGGAATCGTCAAATCGACATGGCGGAGGTTGTGTTCATGAGCATCGCGGATTTCAATAGATTTCGTCATGACCGCAAATATAGGAAAAGACCGCCAAATTGTCTAAAAAATAGTGAACATTTGGATAGAAAACATTCCCATTTTAAAAAGAAATTTCACTTTTTTTTGCAAAAAGGACTTGACTGAATCAAAACAAGTTTTTAAATATGGTTCACCGATTGAGAAATCAATCGAACCACTTGGGGTGGTAGCTCAATTTTGGTTAGAGCACCGGCCTGTCACGCCGGAGGTTGCGAGTTCAAGCCTCGTCTATCCCGCGATAAAGCACTTCTCTCTGAGAAGTGCTTTTCTTTTTTTCGCGTTTTTGCCGTTTTCGCCCACCTAAAGCCATCTTAAATCATAGTCGCAATTGGAAGATGGCATTTCAACTCCTTCCACAAAAAATGTTTATATTAAAAATCAAGAAGGAGTTTTTTATGAAGAACATTCATAAATACATACTTATCGTTTTAATCTGCGGGCTTATTTTCTTTATTCTCGGCTACCCCTGTCGAGAACTTTTCAAGATTTCCGACACGACCGAAGTCCGCATTGTGGCGGCCCTCCCCCTACTTTTCGGCATTTCCTTTGGATTTGCAGGCGTCCTCGGCTGTGCCATCGCGAACCTCGTTGCAGATATCATGTCGGGTTATGACGCGATTATTTTCATTCCAGGATTTTTCGTCCAGATTATTTACGGTTACGTGCCCGCAGTTATTTGGAACAAGCTCCGCAAAAACGACAAGAACAAGTTCAAGCTCGACAAGATTTACAAGAACGTGCAGTACATGCTCATCGTCATCCTAGATTCGCTTGCGGCAGCGTTCATGGTCGTAAGCGTCATCAAACTAAAATTTGACGAACACTATTTTTCGATGCTCTCGGCAAACATTTTCTTCAATCAATTTATCACGATGGTGATTATAGGGTTTCCGTATCTAATCTGCGCCTCGCTCATTTGCCAGCGAAAAATGCGCAAAAAGCAAAAAAAATCCACAAAGTTCATCTTTTCTTTTTCGCTCAACGAAAAATTCATTTTGTTTTTCCTCGCCACAAGCATCATCATTTCAGTAGCATTTGGAATTACAAGCTACCCAAGCATTGCGCTTAAATACGGCGAGAACAATCTTTACCTCTGGAATTACGTTTACTTTTACATCGGCACATTGCTGAACATCGGTATCTGGGTTTCACTCGGGTTCCTCTACTACATGGAACGCACCGTCACAAAGCCCATCGAAAGCATGAGTGAAATCGCAAAGACTTTTGGGCAGAACAAGGATATTTACGAAAGAATCCACAATACGCTGCAAAAATGCCAAAAATACGTCTACTTTACCTCCGAAGTCGGCAAGCTCGCCCGCTCGTACCAGGAAATGGCAACGGAACTGGACGATTACGTGAAGCACTTGACCGAAGCAACAGCCAAGCAACAGAAAGTCCATACGGAGCTTTCCATTGCAACGACAATCCAGCGCGCATCGCTATCAAAACCCGTTAATGTTGAAGGTTTTGACAATTACGCCATGATGCGCCCCGCGCTTGAAGTCGGCGGAGACTTTTACGATAACCTCATGATTGACGACGACCATTTGGCACTCGTGATTGCAGACGTCTCGGGCAAGGGCGTCCCTGCAGCACTCTTTATGATGGTTTCCAAGATCGTGTTGAGGCACAACTTGCAACACGGCCTCTCGCCAGCCGAAGCGTTAAGCCGCGCAAACGATGAACTCGCCGAGCACAACGTTCACGACATGTTCGTCACATGCCTTTGCGGTGTGTTGAATATCAAGACCGGCCACCTAGTCTACGCCAACGCCGGCCACGAAAAGCCGTTCATTAAGCATGCTAACGGGGATTTCGAAGTCGCCACCCTCAAAAGCGGTTTTGTCCTCGCCGGCATGGAAGGCTACAAGTACCAGGAATTCGAAGTACAGCTTCAGCCAGGCGATACGATTTTCACCTACACCGATGGAGTTCCCGAAGCAACAAACGAAAAGGACGAAGAATTCGGCATGGAACGTTTGCAAAAAGTCCTGAACGAATCCAAGGACGATTCTATCCGCCTCCTGTGCCGTAAAGTCCGCATGGCGGTCAAGGAATTTAGCGGGAACGCCCCGCAATTCGACGACATCACGATGCTTGCGTTCAAGATGAAGTAAAAGGATAAGTTTTAGGCCCTCTTGACAGGCTAACATCTATTAGCTATTTTAGCTAACAGATATTAGCCGCTGTAAAATATCGCAAAAGTCGCGAACTCCAAAAACAAGAGGTGCCATGTCCACTAAAGAAAAAATTCTCGAAACCGCCCTAACGCTATTTGCTCAAAACGGATACGATGGCACGAGCGTGGAGCAAATCGCCCAGGATGTCGGCATCAAGGCGCCGTCGCTTTACAAGCATTTCAAGGGCAAAGAAGACATTCTGAATTCGCTAATCGACATCGCCGAAGCGCGTTACGAAGAATCGTTCGGCTCCGCGAAAAAAGTCGGCACAATCCCCGAAAACATCGACGGATTCATCCACGAAATGATGAAAAGAATCCGCTTTACAATGAGCGACCCGATTATCAAGAAGATGCGCATTTTCTTGGTGCAGGAACAGTTCCGCAGCGAGCGCCTTGCCGAAATCACGACAAGGCATCAGGTGGACGGGCTTCTGCAAATGTACAAGAAGATTCTCGAAACTCTGATGGATGCAGGCGTGATTGTGAAGAATGACCCGGAAATGCTTGCGACAGAGATTACTGCGCCCGTCGCACTCTGGATTTCTAAAGTCGATCGCCAGCCGAAATGCGAAAAAGAAGCGCTCAAATTCATCGAGAAGCACTTACAACATTTTTTCAAGACATACGCAAATGGAAACCGATAGATTTTTACTGCGCCCGTGGCGCGAATGTGATGCCGAAGCTTTGTTCAAATATGCAAGTGACCCAGATGTCGGACCGCGCGCCGGTTGGGAACCGCACAAGAGCGTAGAAGAAAGCTTGCAAATCATCCGCACAATTTTTGGCGGTGACCACATGTGGGCCATTGAGCTGAAAGAGACAGGAGAACCCATCGGTTGCATCGGCTACCTGCTCAAAGGCGAAAGCAACATCGACATTGGCGAAAACGAAGCTGAAGCCGGTTATTGGATTGCAAAGCCTTACTGGAACAAAGGTATTTGTACAGAAGCTTTAAAACTGATGATAAACTATTGCTTCAACGAAAAACACATTGATGTTCTCTGGAGCGACTTTTTCATCGACAACCCCGCCTCTGGACGCGTGATGGAAAAATGCGGGTTCCGCGAAACTGGCGAAATGCGCTACTGCGAAAATCTTTATGGCGGCAGCAAGCGCCCCGTGAAAGTGATGAAACTCTGTCGAAACGGATAAAGTCATCGGCGAACATATTTAAAGGTAAAAAATGGCAAAAGAAATCAATCCGAAAAGCTCAACGAGAGCAAAAGCGTTTGAGTTTTGGATGCAAGCTCCGAATCCGATGGTGACATTTTTCAAAACGCTGAACGTCACAAGACTCGTGAAGGTGAGCAAAAAGCGCGGTTTGAAATTCAATATGCTTATGGATTACTGCATCGGCAAGGCAGCGGCAAGCATTAAGGAGTTCTACATGCTCCCGGTAAACGGCAAGCTTATGCAATACGATTCGATTGCGGTGAATACAATCGTGAAGAACGACGAAGGCGAAGTCAACTCTTGCGACATTCCGTTTTCCGAAGACTTGGCGACATTCAACCGCGACTACCTCAAGTACACAAAAATCGTTGCGGAAAGTTGCCAGGATTGGGACTTGTCCGAGAACAGCATGGTCATTGGCACTTCGGCTATTATCGATACAGAAATCGACGGAGCAGTCGGCATGAATTCCGGCATTTTCAACAACCCCTTTATGATTTGGGGACGTTACAGGAAACGTCTTTTCCGCTATGAATTGCCGGTTTCGTTCCAGTTCCACCACACGCAAATGGACGGGGCTCACGCCGGGAAATTCCTCGCGAATTTGCAAAACGCCATTGATGAACTACGATAAAATTTAGTGACACTTTTAAAGACCTTAGGTGTTACAGATAAAAAGGAGATTCTTGCAGCTGCGAGAATGACAATAAAAATGACTTTAGTTTTGAACACATTGGAATCGGGCGATTGCTCGGAACAGATTAAAGCACTTTTTGCGGGCAAGAAAGAAGAAATAGAAATCATCAACACCGCAGATTTGAAAATTATGCATTGCATGGGCTGCAACAACTGCTGGCTGAAAACTCCGGGTGTTTGTGCCATCAAGGACGACTACGAAATCATTCTCAAAAAACTTGTCAATGCCGAGAACTTCTGGGTTGTGGCAGACACGAAATTTGGCTTTATCGACTACCGTGGCAAGCGAGTCTTGGACCGAGTCGTCCCGATGCTAAATATGTACATCGAATTCCGCGACGGATGGGAACGCCACCAGTTGCGATATCACCCGCTGAATTTCGGTTTCATTTACAAGGGCAACGGCAACCGAGAACTGCTCGAAGAGTGGTGCATGAGAGTCGCCAGAAATATGGCAGGGCATTCGCTCGGGGTAATTAGTTTAGACCAGAATGAGAAGGAAATGCCGCCCGAGACCGCCGCGACTCCGATCGAAAACGTCGCTTTGGAAACCGCCGCGACTCCCGAACACATCATTATCATCAACGGAAGCCCGCGCGTCAAAAAGAACAGCAACACGAATAAGATTATCCAAGCTTTTGCCGAAGGACTCGCAAAAGCGGGAATCACGCACAAGCTTTATTCACTCTCGAACCATGCCGAATGGGACGAAGCCCGCGAAGCGTTCATGACGAACGACAACATCATCATTGCTGTGCCACTCTTTGTAGAATGTCTGCCGAGTTTGTCGCTTGAATTCTTAAGTACACTCCCCACGGAACGCAAGCAACCAGCAAAACTCTCGTTCATTCTCCACGGCGGTTTTGACGAAGGACATCAGCTGCGCTTGGGCGAAAAGTTTTTGCAGTCGCTCCCAGCGCAACTCGGCTGCACATGCGGCGGCGTACTCGTGAAAGGCGGCAGCTTCTTGCTCCGCAACCGCGAAAACAGCTACATCAAAAAGATGACCGACAAAATGCTCGCCTCTTACACAGCCATGGGACGCTCATTTGCCCGCAACGGAAGCTTCTCAAGTTCAGAAGCAAAGAAATTTACAGGCTTCGAAAAAAATCCAAAAATAGGAATCCTGCTCTTCAACCTCATTTTCAAGCGCATCGTCAAAAAGAATTTTGAGCGAATGGCACAGGAATGGGGCTGCACGGAACAGCTAGACCGCAAGCCATATTAAAACAATGAAAAGAACTAAAGAGCTTTCAGAAATGGACGGCAGAAGCACGAAAGGAATATGGAGATCGATACTAACAAATTCTGAAAAAAAAGAGCGAATAGGACTTGACGAGAATTACTAAATAGTATACATTTGTACACGTGTTGTAAGAAGGAAATTTCATGCCTTTTGACTTTAAAAAAGAATATAAAGAATTTTACATGCCGAAAGGCAAACCCGAAATCGTCACTGTTCCGAAGATAAACTACATCGCGGTGCGGGGCAAGGGCAACCCGAATGAAGAAGAGGGCGAATACAAAAAATCCATCGAACTTCTGTACGGCATAGCCTACACCATCAAGATGAGCAAGAAAGGCGACCATAAAATTGAAGGTTACTTTGATTACGTGGTTCCGCCGCTTGAAGGATTCTGGTGGCAAGAAAATGTTGACGGAATCGATTACAGCCACAAGGAAAACTTCCAGTGGATTTCCGTCATTAGACTCCCTGACTTCGTCACCAAAGCCGATTTCGAATGGGCAACTGAAGAAGCGACCCGCAAAAAGAAAATGGACTTTTCGAAAGTGGAATTTTTAACACTTGAAGAAGGGCTTTGCGTGCAATGCATGCATTCCGGCTCATATGACGATGAACCCGCAACTGTTGCCGCAATGGATAAGTTTATTGCCGACAATGGCTACGAAAACGACATCTCGGACACAAGGCGCCACCACGAGATTTACCTTTCTGACGCACGCAAAGTCGCCCCAGAAAAGTTAAAGACAGTCATCCGCCACCCAATTAAAAAGATCTAATACAAATTCGATATCCGTCCAACGGGCATAACAATCTAAAAGGAGAAATCATGGAATTAAAATTTTGTCAGAGCTGCGGAATGCCGCTCACACCAGAAATCCTCGGCACAAACGCCGACGGCAGCAAGAACGATGAATACTGCATTTACTGCTACAAAGATGGAGCGTTCACCGGCGACTTCAACATGGAACAGATGGTAGAATTCTGCTCGCAGTTCGTCGATGAATTCAACAAGAACACCGGCAAGAGCCTCTCCCGCGAAGAATATAAGGCGGAGCTTCGCAAGTATTTCCCGACACTCAAGCGCTGGCGCCTCCCGGCAGATCAACTGCCGCATGCCACATCGCCCATGAAGCAGAAGTTCATTGAAGAAGTCAACGCGCTCGGTATCAAGGATATGCCGACCATCGACAATCTCTTAGTTCTGCAGGGCTCGTTCATCAATCAGGAATACAAGATCAACGGCAATAGCGTCAAGCTTTTAGACGACAACGCAAGCTACTGGGGCAACCAGGTCGAAAAGCAAAACGCCGAAGGCCGTTGCTACGGAATCGCTTGCGACGAACATTACATTCTCGTGAGCGAATACGGCAAGAACGGAGCCGATGCCGAAATCGTCGTATTCAAGAAGAGGTAAAGGCCATCCACCTCCAGTAGAAGTCCGCCCATCCTAGCCCATTCACTTGCCAAATAGTCTTACTTTAGCTATATTCAGCCCACCATCCAATTATGGGGATATAGCTCAGTTGGTAGAGCGACAGGTTCGCAATCTGTAGGTCATGGGTTCGACTCCCACTATCTCCACGTAAAAGAGGCAAGCTTTCGCTTGCCTCTTTTTTTTAACTCCATATTACCAAATTCAATGAACGGCAAAGCCGCCTAAATATCCCATTTTACACCAAGCTTAAGCTGCGTGAGCACAGTGCTTTCGCGGTACAATCCCTTGTAGAAATTGGGCAAATCCATGTGTTTGTAGTTGCGTTCGAGCCCTAAATAAAAAGTCATCATCTTGTATTTCCACGAAGCTGAGCCGCCCCAAGTGCCATTGAACTTCTTGATTTTTTTGAAATCCTCGTCCGGTCCGCCAACAGCGAATCCATAGAACAAATTCATTTTCGCTTCAACGGAAAAGCGGTTCTTAAACTTATACGAAATTCTAGAACGGAAAACCGGACCAAACCAATTGCCCATCGTCTGGCGGTAGACAATACTTTCTACAGAAGGTTCCGCAGGAGAATTCGCCTCATACATTTCATATTCATCATCGGTCATTTCGGCGCTATGGTCACTCAAATACCGCCAGTATTCATTATAAGCACTAACAGATTGTTTGTAGGTCGCATAAGATTTCATAAACGATTTGTAGTCAAAAGCGGAATCCGCTTCAAATTTTGCCCCGACATAAACCGTTCCATTCAAACCTTCCGAAACAGTCCTGTGCCACGACGCATAAGCTGCAAGAGACATCGGACCTGACGTTTGGTAATATGCCCAAGCCACCGCACCGACACGTTGCTTTTCAAAGCGGAACAAATCCTTTTCGAACCAGAGGTAAAAATCCGAAGAAAGTTCCTTGCCCTCGATATTGAAATCGTAACCCGCATCCAGGAGCATCCCATGCCCCATCAGCGTGTATTCCAAACCAAGTACAAGGTTCCAGTCGTTCGTATCAAGAACCGACATTTCATCGTTATTCAAGAAATAATCGCCCTGCACCGAAGCGGCAAACGTATGCGACCAGGTCGCCGTTGTATAATCAAAGTACGGGTTCACATTCAAGAAGAGGTCACCGCCTTTTTCAGCTTCCTCCAAACCCGTTTCCTTGTAGTGCATGCCGTAAAGACCAAGCTCGCCAGCCAAATGGAATTCCCACGGACTTGCCTCACTTGCAGCACTAGAATTTTCGCTATCCGCTAAGCCAAGTGCCGATTTGTAATCGCGAATAATTCCCTGAATTTCATCCGTGTACTCGCCTGGCAACGCAACCGCCTCTTCAAAAGCCTTGAGAGCCGATGTAATATCGCCAGCCTCCTCAAGCTTCATCGCTCGGTAATACGCTTCCTCCTGCGTCTCAGCATAGAGCGCAGTTGCAAGCACAAACATTATCAAACCAAACCAACGGATCATCTACTTTTTCGGGAAAGGTCCCTTCTCCCATTCATGCGGGTTCTGCTTTTCCCAGGGATTTCGTTCAATCGGACGAGGACCGAACGGGCGCATCGGTTCCATGCGACCTGGGCCAAACGGATTCATACCACCCTGCGGTCCCTTATGCTGTTCCTTTTCGTCCAATTTCTTTTCGCGGACAAGCTCGTCCTTGGGCTTTACGACATCCTTTTCTTGTTGCTTTTCGGCAACAGGCGGTATTCCTACAACCGCAGGCTTTGCAACAGCTTCGCGCAGTTCCTTCTTTTCTGCAGCCGAATTATTCCTCAAGTCCTTGAGAATCTGCTCGCGGGCAAAGCGGCGTTCTTCACGCATTTTCTGCCAGTCCATATTTTCCTTTTCAGACATTTTCGGAGCTTTATCCAAAGTTTCACGAGCCTCGACTGGCGTCGGGACGCTTGCTTCCGGGCGAGAATCAATTTCGCCTGCCATGGCCGTTGCCGCCATCACAGCGGATGCCATTACAATCTTCTTCATGGTGAGTCTCCTTAAATTGAGCTTCAGCATTTTACAAATCATCCCTATACCTTAAAGTCTTCTTTTTTCAAGCCCAGGCGTTCCATGATTTCACGGAGCACCTTGCGGTCAATACCAAGAATCGTAGAAGCGAGCGTGAGGTTTGCATTCGTGTCCTTGAGTGCGCGAGAGATGACTTCGCGTTCGACCGCTTCGCGGGCTTCCTTGAGCGTGCGCGGCGATTCCTTCGCCTGCCCCTGCATGTCATCAAGTCCTAAATCTTTAGGCTGGATTACGCCATGCACGGCCTGCACCAAACCTTTCTGCACGCGGTTTTCGAGTTCTCGCACATTGCCCGGCCAGTGGTAACCGAGCAGCGCCTTTTCGGCGTTACGGCTGAGGTGGAATTTTCCACGGCCATATTCTGCACCATAGCGCTGGATAAAATTCTCCGCCAAGAGCACCACGTCCTGACCGCGATCGCGCAGTGGCGGGAGTTCAAGAGGCAACACCTGAATGCGGAAATACAAGTCTTCGCGGAAACGCTTTTCGCGTACAGCCTCTTCCAAGTCCACATGAGTTGCACTAATCACGCGCACGTTCACAGGAATTTCACGGTTGTCGCCCACACGCGTGATGTGCTTTTCTTGCAACACGCGCAAAAGCTTCACCTGCATGTTGAGCGGGAGCTCGCCGATTTCAT
This sequence comes from Fibrobacter sp. UWB16, assembly GCF_900215325.1. Classification (NCBI taxonomy): domain Bacteria; kingdom Pseudomonadati; phylum Fibrobacterota; class Fibrobacteria; order Fibrobacterales; family Fibrobacteraceae; genus Fibrobacter; species Fibrobacter sp. UWB16. Next base: position 771,464 of record NZ_OCMS01000001.1, read on the forward strand.
CGAGGAAAATCGTACCGCCATCGGCTTCTTCAAAAAAGCCCTTCTTGTTTTCAATCGCACCCGTGAACGAACCCTTGGCATGCCCGAACATGAGCGATTCCATCAAGTGTTCCGGAATAGCGCCGCAGTTCACCGCAATGAACGGCTTTTCGGCACGCGGGCTATGCTTGTGGATGTAACGCGCCATCACTTCCTTGCCTGTACCCGTCTCGCCACGGATAATCACCGGGAGCGGGAGCGGAGAAAGCTTGTCGGCCATCGCAATCACATCGACCATCGCCTTCGAAGAATAGACAATCCCATCCTTGCGGACAACATTCTTAAGCGTATCGAGCGATTCCTTGTCGCGCAAACGGTCGTAAGCGGCAAACGCAAACTTTTCACAGACCGCCACAAACGAATCGAACAGCGCGCTGTCTTCTTCCGTGAACGGTTCCTTGCGGGCGGCACGCTGCAAATAGAGATAACCAGCCTCGGATTCCGGCGTTCTAAATGGCGACACCATAATGCTCGTGAGCTGGTTTTGCACAATCGACTTGGACAAATCCGCCGACTCGTCATCGAGCTGGTTCCAAACCACAGCACGCTTTTCGTTTTTCGCAAGTCGAACCGCCGAAATCGAAATCGAGACCTTTTCCGGATTCGAGAAATGGAGCGGTTCTTCGCCACCAATATCCAACACAGCGGCATCGGCATGCAAAACGCCTTTAGCCACTTCGAGAATTTTCGGGAAAAGAGCCTCCGGCTGTTCCTCATCTAAAAGAGTCTTGACCACATCAAGCATCTTTTCTGTAGCGAGCATGGATTCCGATTTCATAACAAAGCCCTTTTGCGGTTTTGCTGCTATTCGGCTGAGGGCACCGGGAGCTCCATGAGCAAGCTATCCACCTTCAAATTCGGGGCTTTCTCGCTTTCTACAGACGGCTCAATGTTCCTCGACCGCTTTAACAGCCGGTCCCCTGTCGCATCGATACCGAAACTCATTGTTCCACTCGTAAGCAACAGCACTATCAAGAGTAATATAAGTCCCGAAACGCCCAAAACAGTCCATTTTAGCCAATTATTTTTCTTACAGATGACAAACGGAAGGCCCTTTTCGAGGGTCTCTGGAACTTTTCGCCCCACATTCAGGTTGCATTCCGAGACTTTTAGGGTTTGGATATATTGGGTAACGCAACCCGCGAGCGCAATTTCCCCATGCGACACTTTATCAAGTGCAATTTCCAAGATTTCATCAAGCTCGTCAAAGTCTTCGACGCGGTCCGAGATGTCCGCACAGAGAAGCCCTGACCAAAGCGGCTCCAGCGCCGAAAGCTGTTGCGCACCTTCGGGCGAATCAAAGGCGCCCGTCGCATAAAGCTTTTCCAAGATATTCAAATCCTGCACATTCGCCATCTGCTCGGCAAACTGCTCATAGCCATCAGCAGTAATCAGGTCCTCGCCCGCAATCCAGCGGTATAGCAAAAGCCCAAGGCTGAACAAGTCGCTCTTTTCATCGGCAGGCTTGCCCTGAAAGCGCTCCGGAGCCGCATAAGCAAGCGCACCCGGCCCTACAATGCCGCAATCAATCAACACAGTGTGCAGTCCCAAATCTGTGTTTCCGTGACCCTCGCCACCCACTGCAAAGATCACGTTAGCAGGGCTCAAGTCGCCATGCGACACGCCCTGTTTGTGCAACGCCGCAAGCGTCCGCGCCACTTGCCTCAGCGCCACAAGCGCCACCGGCACCATCATCCGTCCAAGCGTTTCCGAAGATTCGCCATCTATATAATCATAAATCAGGTAGGGAGTTCCATCACGATTACCCCATTCTTCAATGCGGTAGAGCCCCGGCTCACGCACCTTGCAGGCACGTTCCACAACGCTTTCGTCAAACGAGAATCCGTCATTATACCACTTGAGCACATACGGAGCGCCGCCCACGTTCAACAGGTAAATCGAGGCTTCGCCACCACGATGCAGCAAGGCGGCTCCCTTCACGGAGTCCAGTAACGATGTTCCAGATTTTTTCATGGCACGCCCGCTCACAGTTTACCTGAATAAACCATCGCCTTGAGCGAGTCTTCGGCTATGCGCGTCCACTTGGCAAGTACCGCATCTTGAGGCAATGCCTCATGCCCCATCGACCAGATATCCCATGCGGATTCGTAGTCATGAGCGTTCCAGTAGAGGTTTCCGAGGTTCACATACGCCGATGCAAATTTCGGTTCCTTCGTCACGATGTACGCATAAATTTTCTTGGCACCATCGGTATCGCCATGCCCAGCCATGATTAGAGCCTTCAGATTATAGCTAAAGTAATTTTCCGGATCCAGCTGAATAGACTGGTCCAAAAGCGCCATCACCTTCGCCTGGGCATTCTCGGCAAGCATCGCGCGGGCAAGGTAAAATAGCGCTGTCGAATACATAGGCTTCGACTTTTCGCTCAAATCCACCACAGACAAAATTTTGAATTCGCGAACAGTGCGTTCCCAGAGCGCAAGCGTACTTTCTTTTAGGCGTTCCTTGTCTTCGGCAACGGCATAGTAGGCAATAGCAAGGCCATAGCGAGCATCGCGATTTGCAGGTTCAGCATCAAGTACTTTCGAGAAGTTCGCTACAGCACGGTCGTAATCGCCAATGCGGAGAGCTTCGTCACCACGTTTCAGGTCATTCCCGTTGCAAGCACAAAGAACCGCCGCAACAAAAATTGCGAACAAGGCTCCAATAGCGCTACACAAACGATTATGGACAACCCGACATTGCATGCTAGAAGTATATATAAAATTTTAGTTATTAGTTACTAGTTATTAGTGAGTAGCATTGTTTATTTGTCAGCAGCTTACCGTTGACTATTGACCTATGACCTTTGACTAATGACCAAACAAAAAACGCCCTCCGGGATTTCCAGAGAGCGTCCAAAGACTAGATCGATAAATTGATTACTTTTCGATTTCGTACTGAGCAACGAGGTTGCCTTCAGCATCGAGAGCACGGACGACGTTTTCATCGCGCTGGAGAGTGAGATTCGTGGTTTCACCCTTGGATGTCGTGTACTGCACAGAGAGGGAGCCGTCTTCGTTCTTCACAGCGGCAACGGAGTTACCCTGTTCGTCCTTCTGGTAGTAGGAGTCGTCTGCAGCAAGCGGATTGGAACCGGTCCAGAATTCAACCGTGTTGAGGACGAGGAAGTCCACAAGACCGATACTGACTTCATAAACCGGAACAACCCAGAGCAAGAAGTGGACGCAGGAATTGAGCCACTTGTTACCCAAAGTGCCGTTCCAGCGAAGAAGCTTCTTGGTAAGGCCATAGCTACCATGGCAGCCAGAAAGGACGAGAATACCTGCGCAAAGAAGGGCGAGGATTGCTTTTTTCATGTTTACAAACTCCTTATATTTAAGTGTTTTTGTTTTTGCCAAAAATATAAGAAAGAACCATAATATTTGCTAGAGGAACGTATCATTGTGTATCATAAATTTACAATGCGCCATTTAACCCCGTGAGGAGAGTCACATGCGGTTCAAGAGTCCGGAACCGCTTCAGGTCGCGAACTTTAACCCACCGGAAATCATCGTACCCGTATATATGGACAAAATCTTTATAAAGCTCCACCCCGTAGGCCAACATGCGGCCACCCTCGCCCAAAGTAAAATCAACAGCCCCAAGAGGGGTTAAAGTCTTTGGAACAACCGTCAAACGTTCAAAAAACACCCTTTCCAGAGCATTTTCAGCGGGTTCATCATCCTCCAGCGTCTCCGTCGGCAGTTCCCACCGTCCCGGGAACGGCACACTTGATGATCGACGACACATTAAAACCCGCCCTTTACGCCGTACAATCCCACAAACAGCCAGCATTTAGCCCCCTCCTGCGATATCAATCACAACTTTTCTCTTGATTTTCTTTTATTTTTTTAATAAATCTACAAATATCATACATACTTGATACATTTTGAAGTTTTGGAATAAGGAGGTGTACCATGAATGCGATATCTAAAGTGACCAGCATTATTACAGCTATTGCAGTTTCATCCATTTTTGCAGCAAAGGCACCCGTCGCAAAGCCCGCCGTCAAACAACAAGAAGCACTGACCGTCTGGATCATGCCAAACGGCGCATCGCCTCAAGAAAAGCTCGAACAGAGGCTCAACCTTTTCACCAAGAAAACAGGCATCAAGACCAGAGTCGCCGTCTTGGACTGGGGTGAAGCCTGGAACCGCATCACGACGGCACTTGCCACCGGCGTTGACGCTCCGGACGTATTGCAGCTCGGCACCACTTGGATCCCATACTTTGCTTCCCGTGGTGAAATCAAGGCTTTGAACGAATGGCTTCCGCAAATTGACTCCTCCCGATTTGTCCCTGTCAGCTGGAACACGACCCGTATCGATTCCGACACAACCATTTATTCCGTGCCGTGGTTTATTGATATCCGCCCGATTCTCGCCAACAAGCGTGTTCTCAAAAAACACAATATCCAACCTGAAGACGTCGCAACATTTGAAGGTTTCGTCAAAGCAGTCCGCAAGGTCAACAACGCCCACGAAGTACTCGATGACGGCACCAAGGTCCGCGCATTTGCATTCCCGGGAAAGAACGACTGGAATATCCCGCACAACTTCGCCCCGTGGATCTGGAGCAATGGCGGCAATTTCATCGAAAAAGACGCTAATGGCAAATGGAAAGCGAGTATCCTCACCCCAAAGACCATTTACGGTATCGCAAAGTACTTGAGCTTTGTGCTTGATACGCTTGTAAGTACAGATGCTTTGCAGATGAATACGGCCCAGATTGTGCAACACTTTAATGCAGGTGAACTAGCCTTTATCGTGAACACATCCGAAGTCATCATGCAGACACGTTTCGATGGTGCGAAGGGAGGCCTCATCAATACAAAGATTGGCAAGGACGGCGTGACGGCACTCCCCATCCCGACAGGCACGGAAGGTTCTGTCAGCTTTATCGGCGGAAGTAACCTCGCCATCCCGACAGGCAACAAAAAGCAAGAATCTTTGGATCTTTTACTTTATCTCACCAACGATGAAAACTTGGATGCATATACAAAGCAAATAGGCATGCTCCCCGCATCGAAGAAGGTTCTTGCCAACTGGTCCAAGGACGACGACTACAAGACGCTTGTTCCTATGCTCGGCACAGGGCGTGCCTACACAGCCATTCCAGAATGGGGCGATATTGAACAGATTCTCGGATCCATGTTCAGTGCCATTTGGGACCATCTCGAAATCCCGGCGCTTTACTCCGAAGAAAAGATTTATGAAATCCTCACGACCTACTCCAAGGAAATCAATAAGCGCCTGAACCACTCCAATTCTGGTGACCTCACATTCGCAGAATTCCGCGAAACCTGGCATAAGGCATTGGGCATCAAGGACGGTGGTCCGAACAGACATATCACTGAACAACCGAAACCGACCGAAGAAATCGACACTGGTTTCAGCCGCACCCCGTGGATTTTTGCCATCGCCGTGCTCCTCGGGTTCGTTTTTGCGTTCACTCGCAGAAAGAAACGCTAACCAATTATCAATCCGTTAGTTATATTTCTAATAAAAGTCCGTCATGAGTTTAAAAATTTCTAGCATCACGAATAGCATCATCATCAAGAGCTTGTTGCTCTTGATTGTTTCGATGCTTGTCATTGTGATGATAGGAACCTACGTCTTTACCCAAAAACAGATGAAGACGACACTCAAGCTGAGTTACGATACCAACGAAACCCAGCTACAGCAGCTCGCTAACACCGCCAACAATGAAATGGAGCAATTCGCCAGTCGCCTCTCGCTTTTGGCGAAGACTTCCGAAATCCAAAGCATGGATAAGCTCACGGCGGCAGGATACCTCAAAAGCTTCAACATATCGTCGCTATTCATTTCGGGCGAATCCATATCGCTCTTTGACAGAAAGTACAACCTCATTTGCAACAACTCTATGTTGGGGTCAACAAAGATAACCTACCCCATCGAATTCAATAGGATTTCGCCGCACAGACCGACAATTTCCCCATGGTACCGCGACACAGACGGAACCCCCAAGCGAGCCTTTGGCGTTGTCGTTTCGGACCGAGCTATGGGCGATGGTCGACTCGTTTCGAATTTTTCGATTCGCCGTCTCTGGAAGTACTTCTCAGAATACAAAGTAGGGCAGAACGGCATCCTCATTGCCTGCAATGGTCAAGGCGAAATCCTTTACCACCCGGATATGAGAACGTGGCTTGACGGAGTCCACAAGATTTCTGAACTCGGCCTTGGCGACATGAACATCAAGCAGGACGAAGACAGCACCATCAAATTTTTGACGCTTGACAACGGAAAGTCCTACCTCATCAACAGGACTTTCAACCCGACTTACGACCTTGGTCTTATCGCCTTACAGCCAAAGACAGAAATTGATGCAATGGTTTCGTCGGTTCACCATGTCAGCCAAATCATTTTGTTCAGTTCGATTATCGCCATCTTGCTCGTGTCTCTTTGGCAGATTCTGATTGTCTGTAGACCGCTCAACAACTTGATTGACCACATTTCCCAGATTACCGAAGGGAACCTCAACATTGGTGAATTCAAGGCCAAAAGCAGCCAGGATGAAATCGGAAGACTTGCACAGGTCTTCAACCAAATGCATTCGACGATCAAGCGACAGATTCAAGAGCTGAACGCGCACAGGGAATTGCTCGAAAAAGAAGTCAAAGAACGCACCTACGAGCTCGAACAAGCTAACAAGAAGCTGGATTTGATTTCGAGAACGGATGAACTGACGCAGTTGCCGAACCGCCGCGATATGCACAGGACGATTGAAAAGGAAGTCGACCGTGCAAACCGCTTCAGAAAGTCATTCAGCATCATCTTTATCGACATCGACCATTTCAAGGATGTGAACGATACATACGGACACGCCGCAGGCGATGCCGTGCTCAAGTCCGTTGCTAGCACCATCCGCAGTCTGTTGCGCAAGTACGATGTGCTCGCCCGCTATGGCGGCGAAGAATTCTTGACGCTTTTGCCAGAAACAGAATTAAAAGATGCTGCACACGTCGCTGAACGTTTCCGCAAGCAGATCGAAAACCAGACGATTTTCTTTGGCGGCCAGGAAATCAAGGTCACCATTACGCTTGGCGTAGCCCAGTTCGATAGCAGCCAGGGCGCAGAAAAGTGCATCCAGCTTGCCGACAAGGCTCTTTACGAAGGCAAGGAACACGGCAGAAACAAGGTCATCCTTTGGACAGACGACAAGCCCGTGGAAAACGCGCAAACGTAACACTTCCGCAAAATTTCTATTTTTGCGTTTATGAACATCGACTTCAACCGTAGACTATCCATAGCTCCGATGCTTGACTGCACGGACCGCCACGAACGTTATTTTTTGCGTTTGCTCTCTAAGCATATTTTGCTGTACAGCGAGATGGTCGTATCTACGGGGCTTCTGCATTGCGAGAACAAGGACTTGTTCCTCGGGCACGAACCGTTCGAGCACCCGGCTGTGCTACAGCTCGGCGGCAGCAATCCAGCAGATCTTGCCGCCGCATCGAAACTTGTGGAAGCTGCAGGCTTTAGCGAAGTCAACTTGAATTGCGGTTGCCCATCGGACCGTGTGCAGAACGGAAACTTCGGCGCATGCCTCATGAAAGAGAAGAACGTCGTTGCCGATTGCTTCAAGGCGATGCAGGACGCTGTTTCGATTCCAGTTTCGATCAAGTGCCGCATTGGCGTCGATGACCTGGACAGCTGGGAATTTTTCACAGACTTTATCCAGACCGTGCGTGATGCAGGCTGCAAAATTTTCATCGTACATGCGCGCAAAGCTTGGCTCAAGGGACTCTCGCCTAAGGAGAACCGCGAAGTGCCGCCGCTCCATTACGAGTTCGTCCACCGCCTCAAGGCGGAAATGCCGGAGCTGAACTTGAGCATCAACGGTGGCATCAAGACGCTCGAACAGATTGAAGAACAGCTGAAAGATTTGGACGGCGTGATGGTCGGTCGCGAAGCATACGAGAATCCGTGGTTTTTGCACGATGCCGATGCAAGAATTTTCGGGGATGTCCGCCCTGAAAGCAACGATCCGGCAGAAATCATCGCCGGGAATGCACGCCCCGCCACGCGAAAAGCGCTCCTCGAAGCCTACCTCCCCTACGTCGAGAAGCAGACTGCCGAAGGTTGCCCCGCGACGATTCTCGTGAAGCACCTCTACGGTCTTTTTGCAGGACTCCCGGGCGCCCGCAAATTCCGCGCCACGCTCAGCAACGAGAGCCCCCGCGCCCACCTTTACGGAGGCGCCGCCGCCCTCATCCGAAAAGCAATGGAACTCGTTTCAGAAGAGTCGTAATAATTACCGTTATTACCGCTAATAGCGAGACTATCAACTAATTTTAGTCTTATAAAAAACGTTGAGAGAATAAAGCGTCGGCCAAGGATGGGGAGGGTGCAGGGAGGGGCCCGTGCGGCCTTCGCAACTCCGAGCTGGGGCCCCGCCCGCATGACGTACATTATTACATTTTCAATGCTTTTTAAAGCCTTAAGTTTAGTGTTAAAACTTAAGACTCACCCCTTGACAAGCGGATAAAATTTTTCTCTATTTGGTGGCGTATTTTTAAGTTTAACCTTTAACGGAGATACAACATGCCTTGCGGAAAGAAAAGAAAGCGCAGGAAGATTGCGACTCACAAGCGTAAGAAGCGCCGTCGTCGTGACCGTCACAAAAAGAAACTTCGCTAATATCCGTTAGCATTTTCTTGTGATTTCCTGTAAAAGACGGAGTGTAAAAGCTCCGTTTTTTCGTTTTTCATTTAGAAAAGTGACCAATTTTAGCGACAAAAAGACATCTGTTGATTCACAAATCAAACGATAAATAGGGATACCCCCAAAGGAAACCAAATGATAGATCGCAACAAACACTTCCTCCGCCTCATGGACTGGAGTGAAGAAAAAGTTCTCGAAACCATCGAGATTGCCTCGCGTCTCAAGGCTGAAGTTCACGCTGGTAAGGTCTCTGACCGACTCCACGGCCAGAACATCGCCATGTTCTTCGAAAAACCGTCGCTGCGAACTATTACGACTTTCCAGGTGGGCATGAACCAGCTCGGCGGCCACGCCGTGCTCCTCTCCCCAGATTCTATCGGTCTTGGCAAGCGCGAAAGCGTCAAGGATGTCGCCCGCTGCCTCAGCCGCTGGGTGAACGCCATCGTGGTCCGTTGCTTCAAGCAGCAGCTCGTCGAAGAACTCGCTGAATACGGTTCCATCCCGGTTGTGAACGCATTGACTGACGATTACCATCCGTGCCAAGCTATCGCATTTGCGCAGATGATCAAGGAAAATCTCGGCGGATTCAAGAACGGCAACAAGCCGAAAACGGTCGCTTTCATCGGTGACGGCAACAACGTTGCGAACTCCTTCCTCGCCCTTTGCTCTAAAGTCGGTATGAACTTCACGCTCGCCTGCCCGAAGGGCTTTGAACAGCCCGCCAAGGTTGTCGAAGAAGCGGAGGCCGGCTTGAAGAAGCACGGTTGCCAGTATCGCGTATTCCACGATCCGAAGGAAGCCGTCAAGGACGCCGACATTCTCTATAGCGACGTTTGGGTTTCTATGGGTCAGGAAGGCGAAAAGGCAACCAAGCAAAGCCACTTCTTGCCGTTCCAGATCAACGACGAACTCTTGAAGCTCGCTCCTTCTCATTGCAAGGTCAGCCACTGCTTGCCGGCTCACCGCGGCGAAGAAATCACAGACTCTGTGATGGACAATCTCGACGTGAACATGAGCTTCGAAGAAGCAGAAAATCGCCTGCACGCTCACAAGGCTGTGCTCTGGCAGGTGATGACGCCGTTCAACAAGTAAGCGTCAAGTCTTGATGAAATTCGCCCGGCATCACCGCCGGGCTTTTCATTTATGCGCAAAAAAATTTCAATTAATTCTAATACGTTCCCGTTTCGACAACTTTGTTACAGAACGATTCAAATTGCGGAGTTAACTCTTCAAGAGGATTTACAGAAGATTTTTTAGTTTCAACAGTCACTATATGGCGGTCTTTACAAGTCGTCTGACGCGTTTCACCATTGGTAGAATATTCTATCGAATTAACCTTGGCTTGATCACAAAAATCCTGCACATCACTTTTCGAAACATTCTGCGCAAAAGTGACTTCAGAAGTCGTCGTAAAAACGCCGTCTTTGTACTGCGCATCATACACGAGATTCATTGAATCCGGAACCGAAATTTCCATTTTCAAAGCCGTTTCAGTTGAACGCAACGTGCAATTCGCCCGGTCCGGCGTTGCGTCAGAATTTGCAAATTTACCATTAAATTTTTCGCATTCACTCTTTGCGTTTTGTTCAAGGAATTCAATCGAGACCGAAGGAACTGTTTCCTTAATCGTCATTGTACGTTCATCACACGTCACCGTCGCATTTCTATGTTCGGCCGCTGCAGTTTCCTTATTCTCTTCACACACGGATTGAATGTAGGCCGAAGAAACCGTATCCACATAGGTGCTATAATATTCTATTTCTTGCACGGCGCCCTTGATTGTGACAGTCACTTTCGTTGTCACGCCAACTTGCTTGAGAACACTGACAATGGAAGTATCAGAAAGAACATCATACGTACACGCCACATTATTACCCGTCGAGTTTTTCGTGCTATCTTTTTTGTCGTTAGCGTTATTTTTCAACGAATCTGGATCAGATTGATTTGATTTAGGCTGATTTTCAAGCACTGGCGATGTCGTATTTTCAGAGCCGCACCCCCAAAACATAAGTGCAGTCACAGTCGACAATAGAAGAACTTTTTTGAGCATACCGCCCCCTTTTTTGTTTATAAAACAATAACGAAAATATAACATATCTTTTTCTATATTTGCCTAAAATTTGAAATGAGGAGACATCAAATGTCCTTTGTTCAAGACCTTAAAGAAAAAGTTTTAGGTGGTTACGAAATTACTCGCGAGGACGCCATCAAGCTTTTAAGCGAAGACCTCGACGAACTCACGAAAGCCGCTGACGAAATCCGCGAAAAATTCCACGGCGACGACTTTGATTTTTGTTCCATCGTGAACGCCCGCAGCGGCCGCTGCTCTGAAAACTGCAAGTACTGCGCCCAGAGCAGCTACTACCACACCGGCGCTCCTGAATACAAGTTGCTCAGTGCCGATGAGATTGTCGCCGACGCCAAGAAGAAAGAAGCGGCAGGTATCCCGCGTTACTCCATCGTGACTTCGGGCCGTACGCTTTCGAACCGCGACGTGGAACAGATTAGCGAAGCGCTCCGTCGCCTGAAAAAAGAGACGAAGCTTTCGATTTGCCTTTCGGCAGGCCTCTTGAACAGGGATCAGTTCGACAAGCTCAAGGAAGCAGGCCTCACCCGCTTCCACAACAACCTGGAAACATACCGCCGTCACTTCGCGGACGTTTGCACGACGCACACTTACGACGATAAGATTGGCGCACTCCAGAACGCTCTTGCGGCTGGCCTCGAAATTTGCAGTGGCGGCATCATGGGCCTTGGCGAAACGATGGAAGACCGCATCGACATGTGCCTGGATTTGCGCAAGCTCGGCGTGAAGTCCACTCCGGTGAACGTGCTGAACGCGATTCCTGGAACGCCGTACGAAAAACTCCCAAAGCTCACGAACGACGAATTCTGCCGCATCGTGGCGATTTACCGATTCATCAACCCGAAGGCGTTCATCCGTCTTGCGGGCGGTCGCGGCGTTCTCGGCGACGACGGCAAGCGCGCATTCAAGAGTGGCGCAAATGCTGCCATCACGGACGACATGCTCACCACCGCCGGCGTAAACAGCTGCAAGGACTTCGAGCTTGTGAAAGGCCTCGGATTCAAGCCACACGGATTTATTGAGTAAGCTCACAGGAAATTTTTCTTGAGAGCCGTAATTATTTAAATTTAATTTGATGGCTTTCAAAAGTCGTATTTTTACGGGAATTCTAGTTGTATGCAGTTTGGTGTTACTCGCCAACTGCGCTTTTCCCGTACGCCCCGGATACGACAGAAAGAGCGGTACCTACAAGCGATACAGAGTGGCCACCACGACTCCAGAACCCGTCGACACCACCGCAGTAGACGCGCAAGAAGAACTGGTTATTGAGGAAAAACTCGCCGTTGAGAAAAAGCCTGACACAACGGTCGTTCAGATAGACTCCATCGCAAAAGTAGACACGACGAAAAAGGATTCTGTCAAAAAAGAGCCTGCAAAAAAAGTCGAAATCGCATCCAAAACGGTGGCTGACACCACAAAAAAACAAACCTCCGCAAAAACTGAAGCCGCTTCAAAAACCAAGAAACAGGCAAAGCCTGCATCAAAGCCCACGAACCTTGAAAAGTATGCCAAGGAATGGCTTGGCGCGAAGTACGTTTACGGCGCCGCTAGCAAAAAGAAGACGGACTGTTCCGGCTACGTGATGCAAGTCTACAAGGGCTTTTATAACATTGCACTAGACCATAACGCACAACGTATTTACGACGATGGGCGCGGCTATTCCATCAGGCGTACAAAGTTGCAAGAAGGTGATCTCGTGTTTTTCGGGAACTTCTGGAAAATCAGCCACGTCGGCATTTACTTAAAGGGAAACCGTTTCATTCACGCCAGTACGAGTAAGGGCGTGGTGATTACCTCCATGGACGATAACTATTGGTCGTCAAAATACAAAGGCGCAAGACGATTTAAGTAATTACTATCTTTTTTCCTATGAAAAAGATAGCATTCCAGGGCCGTCGCGGGGCCTATAGCGAAAGTGCCGCCTACCACCTGTTCGGAAACGATATCGAAGTCGTGCCGATGGACACGTTCGAACAAATTTTCCAGGGCATTGAAACAGGTGTCGTTGACGGAGGCGCCATCCCTATAGAGAACTCGACAGCGGGTTCCATTTACGACAACTACGACTTGCTTTACAAGTGGCGCCATCCAATTGTCGCCGAAGTCAAGTTGCAGATTGAACATACGCTCTGCGCATTGCCGGGCACAAAGCTCGAAGACCTTACCGAAGTCCTGAGCCACCCGCAGGGACTCGCCCAGTGCAGCCGCTTTTTCGGACAGCACCCGAACATCAAGAGCACCGCTTTTTACGATACCGCAGGCAGCGCTGAAGAAATCGCGAAGCGCGGCGACAAGCACATCGGTGCAATTGCAAGCGCATACGCAGCCAAGTTCTACGGTCTTGACATTTTAAAGCAAGGGCTCGAAAATTTGCCGGGCGTAAACTTCACGCGCTTTTACGCGATTCAGAAAACCGCAATTGAATTGCCGGACTTCAAGGCTAACGAAACAGGCAAGCCGCCTATCAAGACGACGCTCCTTTTGATGTTGAGCGATTCTAGCAAGTCTGGCGCTTTGTACGAAGCGCTCGGTTGCTTTGCCAAGCGCAAGCTGAACCTCACACGCATCGAGAGCCGTCCGCATCCGGACCGCCCGTGGGAATACATTTTCCACCTTTCATTCGAAGGCAATCCGAAGGACCCGAACGTCGTTGAAGCGCTCAAGGAATTGCAGCAGTACACCGACTTCATTTATCGACTCGGAAGCTTCCGCGAAGGAACAACGGAGAAACTGAGCTATTAAGCACAATTGTCACCCCGGCCGCTGTGCCGGGGTCACCACATGCGAAAAACGTGATTACAAAAATTAATTGATCCTATCGCCTTCGGCTCCAGGATGACAAGATCAGAATGATGAGGCCGGGGAGACAACGCAAGGAGATTATATGGCATACGAACGTACTGATAGAAAACCTGAAGAATTTCGCAACCTCAAGATGACCACGGGCTTTATCTCTAGCGCCGATGGTTCCGTTCTCATTGAAATGGGACGCACACGCGTCATCTGCAACGCAACGCTCCTCCCGAAAGTTCCGGACTGGCTTGCCGGTCGCGGCACAGGCTGGATCACGGCTGAATACAGCCTGCTCCCGCAAAGCACGGGCAAGCGCGTGGAACGCGAGCGCAAAGGCGCGAGCGGCCGCACGCAGGAAATCCAGCGCTTGGTGGGCCGTTCGCTGCGCGGCGCAGCCGATCTCGCCGCACTCGGCGAGAACGCCATCGTCGTGGACTGCGATGTGATTGAAGCTGATGGCGGCACGCGAACAGCCAGCATTATCGGTGGCTTTGTCGCACTCGCCATTGCCGTCAAAAAAATCAAGGAACGCCTCGGCATCACGCAACAAATCTTGAAGCATGGCATTACAGCAATCTCTGTGGGCGTCGTGAGCGGCAAGCCGCTTTGTGACCTCTGCTATGTCGAAGATTCTGCCGCCGACGTCGATATGAACGTCGTGATGCAAGACGCAAAGAATTTCATCGAAGTGCAGGGTACGGGCGAACACGCCAGCTTTGACCGCGCCATGCTCAATACTCTCCTCGACCTCGGCGAGAACGCCTGCAAGGAAATTTACAAGAAGCAGATGGAACTCATCGGCGGCGAACTGCCGTAGTTATCGACAAGACTTAACTGGATGGGGCTACGCCCCAACTCTTGGGCTCGGTTATGACCATGCAAGCATGGTCGCAACACTCGCCTTCTGAGTTGTTTTCGCTTCGCTCAAGATGACGAAGAAGGGATTCCGCCCCGTCCCCATTCGCGGATCATGACCACATAAGAGCTGAAGCTCTAAGTGGTCAAAGAGAACAAGTCCGGGGTGACAAAAAGGCGATCCCGGCACAAGGCCGGGATGACAAATGAGGAAGACAAGTCCGGGGTGACAAAGTAAGACAAATGTCCAGTGAACACCCGCCGCGATTGCGACGGGCTTCATATTATTTGATAACTAGGCCCTTTTTCCCAGAGACGAACGGGTCTTCGTCCGTCGAACAAAAATTCGTTTTTTCGGAATACTTGCCAAGCCCTCTTATATTAATTCGGCTCTTAGCATTCGCTTCACCTTGGACCGCAAAGAGAATCGAAGCCACAAGATCTGGAGCGCCATTCTTGCCTTCTACAGACTCAAATCGATTCCATTTCACGCATTGCGTTTTTACTTCAACTGACTTTGGCAACGTAACCTTCGAAAGTTGAGAAATAGAAGCGTAATTTCCATCCTCAATGTCGCTTACCACAACATCCAAATCAGATTCCGAGGCGTATGTTACGCATAAGCCTCCCCAACTTGAGATATTAGCCTTAGCCGCTGGTGAATTACCATCAAGAGGTTCTACAACGCCCGCGACATGGAAGCCAACGCCCAAATAACCATCTTTTGCAAATTCAAGTTCGCCACAAACGCCTTTGCAATAACCAAAAATATCTTCTTCTAGTGTATACTCGTGTCCAAGAGGCCCTGGCCAATTAACTGAACCCACACCGTCCATATCATTACCAAAGCTGAACCAATACCCCGAAGTTTCAGTACCATTGTCAGCACCTGTAATTACACGTGCATCCCAGCTAGCATCACTGCCATCCCACATTTCGCTAACACTTTTCGGATCAGCACAATCCCCGCTAACGCTACTCGAAGACAACACCAGTGACGAAACGGACGAGGAGCTAGGATTCGAGTTCACCAATCCAACATTGCAAGCACCACTAGCAACATACTTGCCAACAGAAGCGATAGTGAAATGGCCAGACATGGATTCGCCGCTATTCTTACCAAACTTTATATTCTTGATTTTTTTCGCGGCTTCGGCAGCAGGCATTGGATTTTCGCCTTCACCGTCCTTATCAAAATCTGCCCAGGTAAAGCATTTTTCTACAAGCTTTTCAGATTTTACTAATTCGGCAATTACGTCAGTATCCGTACCTACGCCCAATCTCACATACAAATTTAAATCCGACGAATAGGTAACGCAAATTCCGCCCCAGTCACTGATATCGGCAGACAACGGATGTGCAACATCCACGGTAGGATCTTCAAAACCGGCAACATTAAACGCGACTCCGACAACAGCTTCAGGAGCATTACCTTTATCCCAATACATCTTCCCGCAAATGCTGCCGCACTCATCTACGAGATGTTGCATGCAATCCGTACCATCATTAAGGCACTCGGCATCCCATTCTACGTGAGACATACCGCCATCATCGTTATCGCTATAAGAATACCAATAACCAGCACCATGCTTATCATCG
Organism: Fibrobacter sp. UWB16; assembly: GCF_900215325.1. Taxonomy (NCBI): domain Bacteria; kingdom Pseudomonadati; phylum Fibrobacterota; class Fibrobacteria; order Fibrobacterales; family Fibrobacteraceae; genus Fibrobacter; species Fibrobacter sp. UWB16. Next base: position 787,523 of record NZ_OCMS01000001.1, read on the forward strand.
GGATCAAATCCCGTTTTCACGATATATTCACCTTTTTTAGCATTCCATAGGCAAGCCGTCGAGTCAACAAGAACTCCTACGCTACTTGAGGAAACTGTAGGCGCAATTTGGCTACTTGATGATACCAAAATTTCTTGGCTACTGCTCACTGCTTTTTCGCCAGCGTCGCTACTACTCACGCCAGCAACAGACGAACTGCTTTCACCAATAACAGACGAACAGCTTTCGCCATATACAGGCGAAGCCGTAAACGAATCCGAAGAAGTATCATCGGAGCAGGCGACAATGCCTAACAACAAGGTCGGGATTATCCCCCAAAGAATTCTCCTGAACATACAACACTCCCTTATATTTTATTATAAACTATAATATATATTATTTATTTAAAAAAGGTGATTCCGGCTCGGAGGCCGGAATGACAGATTACCCCGGAATAAGTTGGGCATGACAAAAAGGCCGGAATGACAGATTAAAAAGGGGATTCCCGAATCACTATTTAAAGAACAGCTGGTTCTTGGCATTTTAAATAGGATGTGCCATCCAGTTCTTGATACGGGGCAATTCCCAAAATATTGAACGAACTGCCGGCATTATTCTTGGCATAATCATAGAACAAAATCGACGATATCTTGGAAGGATCGATAGGCACCCTTGTTTCGCTGTCAACAAATTCATTCCAGGATTTACATTCAATTTTGGCATAACCATCCGTCTGTGGCAACGTCACGCCCGGCAATTTAGATACGTTTGCAAAATCATTTTGTTCAGCATCATTTATTGCAATATGTAAATCATTCTCTGAAGCATAAACAATGCACATGCCTCCCCAATATTTGAGATCTTTCGCCTGCAACTTGCCATTTTCATCTTTATCAGCAATGTTAAATCCGAAGCCAGCATTTCCTGCACCTTTATGCGTTACACAAAGTCCCTGACAGCGGTTTAGAACAGGTTGCAACGAATCCTGACCTAACTCGCTATTCACTTGTACAGGATAAGTCTCATTGACTTCATCGTTATCCTTGAATGCATACCAATGGCCACCATCACTTGTCACCGTCGAATACCCCGTTTTCACACTCAAATAACCATCCGGACCATACCAGACTGGACTAAGATTTTTGAAAGAGCACTCATCCTTATACACCTTGCTACTGCTAGAACTGCGCGGGGTTCGGCTCGAAGAACTTATCGGCGTGTAAGAGGTTTTGGGGATGGAGCAAGCCCCATTAGCAGAATATTTTCCAATACCCGCTATATTAAACTGGTTCCTATCGCCGTTTTCATAGCTCTTTACAACAAACAGCACCGTACTCACTGCCGTTCCCAGATTCGGGACACTCGGTTGAAAATCATCCCAGGCAACACACTTTTCGATAAGCCCTCCCGATGCAGGGAGAGAGGCTTTCGGAGAATTTTCGTACGGGACATCTTTTACAACAACATTTAAGTAAGCATCCTTTTCGGAATAGTAAGTGATGCAAATACCACCCCAATCCTTGATATCGGCAAATTTAGCTTCTCCATAGCAAGTATTACCTTCACAAGAAGTCAATGTATCTTCAGCAATATTGAAGGCTACAGCAGATGCGGCATAATCCGCTTTTTCCAAAGTAAACTCCATCGTTCCACAAAAGCCTTTACATTCAACGATAATCGGCTCATACATATAGGGTTCATACTCCATTTCCCTATACGCAGGGAATTCTATTCTTGTATACGCCCCCTCGGGAGAAACATCGAAATCATACAACATTCCAGCGTATTCATCTAAATCATTATAGCCCGTATTTACAATGCCAGACCTATTCAAGCCCTTCCACAGGCAAGTCAAGGAATCGTCGTTTGTAGTAACCAGGCCTAAATCCGGTTCATTCGTACCGTCATCGCGATTCCACTGCGGAAGATTTTCATCGTAAGTACTGATACCAAAGATATTGAATTCTCCCGAGCCATCGGAATTACTCATAAATACAAAGTTGATTGCCTTGACTTCTTTAGCAGCCTCTTCGCCTGAATAGATCTTGCTCAATTTTGCCTTATTGTATTCCGCCCAGCTAGACACCTTAAAGTCGCTCCATTTGGCACAACGCGTAATGGCTTCATCAGAACCAAGCATATTCATAAGCGTTGGAGTATTCGTTAAAGTTTTCGGAAGCGTAATGCCCGGATAAGCTATACCCGGATACACATAATCAATCGTATCTAAACCACCAACATTCACATTGAGATAGACACTCACCGGGTATTCAGAGGCATACGTCACACAGATACCGCCCCACGCAGAGATATCCACCGTCGAATTTTCTTCGGCAAGCGTAAAACCAAGAGCCACCCAAGGCTTTGATCCCAAGCTTTGTAACTCAGCGCTTCCGCATACGCCTTCACAATAGTCAATAACAGGATCAAAAACATCTTCAGAATAATCATTGCCCATCGGGACTGGCCAAGTTATACGAGAATAATCATCGCTAAAGCTGAACCAATATCCCGTATTTTCATTACCGGTATTGATTTTGTAGTCCGTTTTGCCATTCCACACGTCAAACTTAGGAACAGCCACTACACTGCTAGAGGACTGGACTGCAGAAGAACTTTCGACAGCAGAGGAGCCTCCCACAACAGACGAACTGCTTTCAACAGCAGAAGAACCGTTCACGACAGACGAACTGCTTTCACCATGAGCAATCGGATTACCATCTTCCGTGACACCCGCCGTATTATCGTCCGAGCACGCCACAAAGCCGAACGCAAACGCACATGCAGAAACGCATGCCGATATGTTAAGAAAATTCTTAAGCATGATTTTTTCCCTCCTCCCACGTCAGCGGGAACAACTGTAAATTCAATCTGTAGACACGACCGACGCCACGGCCCTTCAACGCAATTTGAGCGATGCGCTTGCGGCAAGCATCAATTTCTTGCACAATTTGCTCGTAATCTTCGTCCGAAATTCCCATGGTAAGCCCAGAATAATTGCGTTCCGTCGATGAAAATTTTTCTAGCGCTTCATCTGCAAAATGGATCATCTCATGATGCAAAGAACGCATCGCCACCGACATAATTTCAGGAGACCCCGTCAGATGCCTATCGACCTGTTCGTAGGCATCGCCATTTTTCTTTAGGAGTCCCGCATCTACCATAAAATCGAGCGACTCGCGGACCTGCCCAGCAGAGGCTTCCAAACAACAACGCCTTGCAATTTCACCCGGAGTCGCCCCTGGCATCACCGGCGCAAGCTCCCTTACCACCGGATGGATCCAAGTTTCAAAATACCTGTAAGCATCGCCATCGACAACCTTCACGGCATTGTCTTTTGCTATCTTCAGCATGGACTCAAAAATGGCCTTGCGTTCATCATCCGTTTTGGCATGGCAGCATTCTACCATGAGCTTAAAATAGTCCAGCTCATAACCTACCAAACGCATTGCGGCACCGACCTTTTCGGCCCCAACAGACGAAAGGCGCGTTTTCTTTTCACAAACAAGTTTCAAGTACGTCGGCGATGTAAATCCTGCAGAACGGGCAAATTCACGCCACGAAAACGATGATACACGTTTCCGCTCATCGTAATAGTCCTGCATGTAGCAGCGATAATCCTGATACTCCGTAATCGGCTTCATAATAACAAATATACACTATCCTTTTCAAAAAGTCAATATTTCATGATACTATTTATCTAAATTTTATCAATTTAAAGCATTTTTATAAAAAATTCTAAAAATACATTTTATATTCATGATACGGAAGCGTAAAAAAGTGACCCACTCGGACGAGCGGGCTCAAGAAAAATCAATTCCAGGCGATAATTAGAATGAAGACAATTTCGAGGTGTTTACGGTACAGGAGCCATCAACCAAGTATTTGCCAACAGCGATAATATTGATTTTTATCTGGTTGTACAAATTCTCGTCCGAGCTCACTTCGAACTTGACGTCTGTGGCGTTCTTTTCCAATCCAGAATCAGAGAAGTCGTTCCAAGTAAAGCATTTTTCAGTAGGAACCGTAGCAGCCTCCAAAACATTTTCAGCTTCGAGAGAATCTGCCGCCAGTACGATGCGCATATTCCTTTCGGCCATGTAGTACACGCAAAGACCACCCCAGTCGCTAATATCTGCAGTAACCAAGGTCGTATCGCCGACATCATCCTTAACGGTCATTTTGAAGCCAATGCCTGCATATGCACGTGTAGAGTTGCCCTTATCCAAAGTGACGCTTGCCGAAAGTCCGCCTTCAAACAAATCTTTATCCGTCAACCATTCGATAACGTTTTTGTAACTCGGAGCCTCTGCAGACCAGTACAACAACGAGTTACCGTTCTCTCCACGGTCATTATAGGAATACCACAATCCGCCTTTTATTCCCGACGTATCTTCCCAGGCAAAATTGCTCGGCACGCTGGAGGTTCCATTCCAAAGGCATGCTTCATCCTTCGCAGGTTCAACAGCTTCAACAGAATCCAGATTGGCAACGCCGTGCTTATAAGAGCTCACGCCTTTAATATTGAAATAGCCCTTTTGTTTAGCTTCACCAACAAACTTAAAAATAATCGACTTTGCATTTTTCGACGCTTCAATACCTGTGTTAGAATCAGAGAACGTCCGCTTGAAATCGGCCCACTTAGCACAGCGAGCAGCCACGGCTCCCTTTTCCGTCTTGTCAAAATTGACTGAAGGCATTTCGTTCGAGGATCCAGCTGATTCCTTATAGCCAATCACACCTTCCATCGAGAGTTCCGATTCGTAAGAAACGCAAATGCCGTCCCATTTTGAAATATCGACGGTCGTATCCTTTTCGGTCAGGGCAATGCCCACGCCCGCACTCGGGACCGCTTCATCACCAAGTTCCACGGTACCGCAAAGGCCGCCACAATGAGAGACCAGAGATTCAATGTTGTCCGAAGTAAGGCTATCGCCCTCAATAGTCGGGAACTTGATCAACGACGTGCTCTCTTCATCTTCGTCGTTCACACTGAACCAATAACCGGAATTACCGTTAATATTGACACGGGCCATGCCGCTTTCGCCATTCCACAGGTCATAGGCCACAGAATTGCCCTCTTCTGTAATTCCCGTAAAATTTGAATCCTTGGAGCATGCGACTGCACCAATCAGAACGGCAAATATAGATAAGTTAAGAATTCTACCGAGCATCGGACTTATCCTCTTTCCATGTCAACGGAAACAACTGTAAATTCAACCTATAAACTCTTTCTGTACCACGACTATTCAAAGCAATTTGTGCCACTTTCTTTCGGCAAACATCAAGTTCCTGCAAAATCTTCTTATAGTCTTCGGCAGAAATCCCCATGGTAAGCCCAGTAAAGTTTCTTTCCGAGGGCGCAAATCGATTGATGGATTCTTCTGCAAAATGGGCCATTTCGCGATGCATATAGCGCAAAGCAAGCGACACCGCCGATGACTGGCCTTTTAGATGCTTGTCCGCCTGTTCATAGGTATCGCCGTTCTTTTTCAACAGCCCCACTCGCACCATAAAATCGAGCGAATCGCGAACTTCACCGGCAGAAACGCCTTCGCAGCAGCGCCTTGCGATATCACCCGGAGTAGCCCCCGGCATTACCGGAGCAAGCTCTCTAACAACGGGGTGTACCCAAGACTGAAAATATTTAAACGCATCGCCATCGATAATTTTGACCTTGTTGTTTGCGGCCAATTCCAGCATAGCTTCATAAGCGATTTTGCGTTCCTGGTCATTTTTGGAATGGCAATACGTCACCATCGACTTGAAGTACTCAAGTTCAAACCCGGCCAGTTCCATTGCATTGCCGACCTTTTCGGCCCCTTGAGGCGAAAGGCGGGTCTTGCCTTCACACACTAATTTTAAGTAAGTTGGGGACGTAAAGCCCGAAGCACGAGCAAATTCACGCCACGAAAACGACGAGAGTCTCTTCTTCTCGTTGTAGTAATCCTGCATATAAATGCGGTAGTCTTCATATTCCGTGACGGACTTCATAATCAAAAATATACATTATTTCATCATTCCAAGCAACATTTCATGATACTAGCTTTTGTTTTTCGAACAAAATTAAGTAATTTTTAGCAAATTTTTACAAAAACCAAATCCTATGATACTAAAGTAAATAAACACAAAAAAGCGGGCATAAAGCCCGCACCTTCATAGCCTATTTTCTAAAGCCTACTAAATATTCCAGTCGCAGAAGTTCTTGAGCATGGCGAGGCCAACTTCGCCACTTTTCTCCTGATGGAACTGGCTTGCAATTAAGTTATCCTTGCCCAAAAGCCCTGTAAAGGTCTGCGAACCATAAGTCGTTTCGGCAAAGGAATATTCCGCCGGGACCTGCGGGTAGTAGGAATGCACGTAGTAAAAATCGCAACCGCTGCGAATGCCCTTCATGATCGGGTGTTCGCGCGTGAAGTTCACCTGATTCCAGCCCATGTGCGGGATCTTGAGGCCAGGTTCATCCTTAAAGCGCACCGCGCGGCCAGGAATGAGTCCAAGCGTCTTGACGCCACCGTCTTCTTCGCTTTCTTCAAGAATGATCTGGCAGCCGATGCAAATGCCAAGCACTGGGTTACCTGCTTTTACAACAGTCTTGATGGCTTCGCCGATTCCTGTTTTAGTCAAAGTTTCCATGGCCGAAGCAGCAGCGCCCACGCCCGGGAAAATCAAGCGCGTAGCTTTTGCAATTTCATCGGGATCACGACTCACCTTGGCGTCTGCACCAATGAACTTAAGCGCATTCATCACCGATGTCAAGTTGCCAGCATTGTAATCCACAACAGTAATAGCCATAAAAACCTCATTAACTTTTACACGTACAAAGATAGAAAAAAGAACCGCCGAAGCGGTTCCCTTAAATAGTTTGATTTGATTCTAGATTAGAACCAGCGCCAGGTCACACCGACGAGAATCACGTTCTTGTGCTGAGAATCCTTGTCCAGGTCCTTATCGTAAGCGATGTCATAGCTGACCTGGAATTCAAGTAGCGGAGAAAGCGTAATTGCAAGGAGGTTTTCCCACCTGCCGTCGATTTCATCAACACCCTTGAAGTTCACAAATGCCCACAGACGGCTCTTGAACGTCACGAGATCAGAGAATGCATACTTGTATTCCGTGATGCTTTCGAGACCCGGTTCATCCTTGAACTTTTCAATCTTCTTCGTATCGGGATCGTCTGCAAAGGCATAGTCCGTCGAAATGGTCATGCGGTTTGCAAAAGCAAGGCGCGTAGAGAAGTTTTCGGTCGGGAAAAAGCCGACACCAGCCATCTGCGTGACATAACCCGGAGCCATAAAGTGAGAAACGGTCGTTCTGATTTCGTCGCCGTTTTCATCTTCGCTATAAGCGTAACCCCTAATAAACTGAGATTCAAAGCGGGCGCCAAGGTACGGCTTAATCTTTTCAGAGGCGTTAAAGTCGGCCATGGTTTCGTAGAAGATCTTGTCAGCAGACTTGCGCTTGCCGAGACCATCCGTCCAAGTGTAACCAAGGGCGAGGTTCAGCTTGTTGCGCCAGTCAACGACTTCCCAGTGATTCTTAAGGTCGGCATCATAGCTGAAAAGCCATGTGTAAGAAGATGTACCGTCTTCGAACTTCCAGTTGTTAAACTGCATGCGAGTGAACTTAACGGCAGCGACCACGTCGGCAGTCATATTTTCAGGGAGATAGCCTTCAAACATGCCCCCCTCAGCGAATGCCGTCGATGCAGAAATGAGAGCTGCACAACCGAGTGCGAATAATGATTTTTTCATATTCCTTCCTTGTTTATGGTCCTTCTTTCCCATAGACCTTTTTGTTTGACTTAAAGATAACATTTTTTTAAGAGAAAAACAGATTCAATGCATTTTTCGATTACTATTATTACAAACATGTTACTCAAGCGCCTAGTCATAGTTTTATTCCTGATTTTTTGCACCGAAAACGTTCTCGCAAAGGACGTTTCCAAGAAATCGCCATGGACTTTTGAAGCCGGCATTTCAGCTGGGCGCCCCACCCCGATTATGGTCAATGCGGGGGTCGGCTACAATAACATCTTTTTCAGGGCCATGGGCGGCGGAATGTACTTCGGCACCGATGATTTCTGGGTCGGATACCGCGGCGGATTCGCCTGGGAATTTTTCCGTGAATTACCGTTTACGCTAGACCTCGGCATTGGGGGCGGATACGCTTTTGCAAAGGCTCCCAACGGATACCTCAAGGCTTTAAACAAGGCCAACGACGAGAGGATGGTCCGTTCGTACAACTACAAGGAATCACTTGATATTTCTGTCGAAGTGCGTGCAAGCATCTACGGGGCGTTTACGCAAATTGGGATTCCTGTCCATTACTTTATGAAACATGACGAACCGACGGTGCTCTGGCAAGTCGGGTATGCGTACAAGTTCTAAATAAAAAATCCCGGCTCGGATGAGTCGGAATTTTTGAATGCTTTGAGAAGCGCTATTCAAGAGTGCGCCCGAAGGGCGCGACTTTTAAATTACTTCTTGAGGCTCGGAACGCCACCGAAGTCGACGTTCGTCTTCTTGCCGAGCAAGAGAGCGCGAGTCTTGAGCGGGAGGCCGTAGCAGCGGATGAAGCCAGTAGCGTCCTTCTGGTCGTACATGTCAACGTCCGTGAAGCCACCGAGGCCCATGTCGTACAAGCTGTACGGGCTCTTGATGCCGGCCGGGATGATGTTGCCCTTGTAAAGCTTGAGGGTAACGTCACCAGTCACAACCTTGTTCACTTCATTGAAGAAGGCGTCCATAGCCTGGCGGAGCGGAGTGAACCACTGGCCATTGTAGACAAGGTTTGCGTATGTCATAGACATCTTCTGGGCTTCGAACAAAGTTTCCTTGTCGAGCACGAGCTGCTGCAAGCATTCGTGAGCCTTGTAAAGGAGCGTGCCACCCGGAGTTTCATAAACACCGCGGCTCTTGAGGCCGACGAGGCGGTTTTCAACGATGTCCAAAAGACCGCAAGCGTTCTTGCCACCGATTTCGTTCAAGAATTCGAGAAGTTCAACAGCGCCCATCTTCTTGCCGTTGATAGCAACCGGATTGCCCTTTTCGAAGGAGATCGTCACGTGATCAGCCTTGTTCGGAGCCTTTTCATACGTGTTGGTGTGCTTGAGGAATTCGTACTTGTGTTCCTGTTCCGGGAATTCCAAGACGCCACCTTCGTGAGAAAGGTGCCAGAGGTTGCCGTCTTCGGAGTAGATCTTCTTCTTGCTGATGCCGTTGAGCGGAATCTTGTGTGCAGCGGCGTAGTCGATAGCGTCTTCGCGGCTGTGGAATGTCCAACGCGGGTCCTTCCACGGAGCGATGACTTCGAGCTTCGGGTTCAAGGCAGCGTAGGTGAGTTCGAAACGGACCTGGTCGTTACCCTTACCGGTAGCACCGTGAGCAACAGCGTAAGCGCCTTCCTTTTCGGCGATCTTGACCTGGTACTTAGCGATGAGCGGACGAGCAAAGGACGTACCGAGGAGGTAAGTGCCTTCGTACTTTGCACCGGCGCGAACGGTCGGCCAAACGTATTCTTCAAGGAATTCCTTCTTGAGGTCGAGAACGTAGCACTTGGAAGCACCGGTCTTGAGAGCCTTTTCTTCGAGAGCCTTTGCGTTCGGGAAGTCATTCTGGCCGAGGTCGGCTGCGAATGCAATCACTTCGACGTCGTAGGTTTCCTTGAGCCAAGGAATGATGATGGAGGTGTCAAGTCCACCGCTGTAAGCGAGGACGACTTTCTTCTTGGATTCTGTTTTAGCCATTTTGAATGTCCTTATGGAAAATTTTAGACGTTGTAAATATAGAATAGACACGAGACGAGAGAACAGAGGGACGAAAAATTTTTATTAAAAAAAGCATCCCTATTTTACTTACAACAACAGCAGCTTTCCCAAAGCATTGAGCTCTATTTTTCTATTTTCAAAAACATGAAACTTTCGGACAGAGCGCTCGGTTACATTTCTTTCATTGTATTTGCCTGCATTTTCGGCGGTATCTCATTTGGCATGTGGGCTGCCCACCAGAACGTGCGCCAAACGGCGATTGTCGATTTTAATGAACTCGGTTCTTTGCAACCCGAAGACCCCGTAGTGTTACGCGGCTACCGCGTCGGCACCATCGGAAGCGTCACCTGGCTCAAGGATCGTTCCCGAGTCGTCATCCACTTTACCGAACCGATCAAGATCCGCGAAGGGACGCAATTCAACAACGTGAACTATGCGCTCATGGGGCAACGCCGTCTCGAAATCATTCCGTCAAAGACAGGCGAACTCATGCCGGAAAACCACGTGTTCCAAGGACATTTTGAACCGGGCATTGCAGAAACGCTGCGCCTCATCGAGAACGTAAACGAGCAACTTGAAGCCGTGCAAAAGACAATTCTATTGCTCGCCCAGGGAGATTCCTCACACAAGTCCGCTCCGGAAATCTACGAAGAAGCCATGCATTCCATCGAGGACATTTTCGCCCACACCGAAAAGACGGTCGGAACGCTCGGTCCCAAGATGAACAAGCTCTTCAAGCAAATGAATTCTTCGAGCAAGGCGCTGACCAAGACGGCCCTCCAGGCAGATACCGCCATCAAGACCGCCACGGCGACTGTGAACGAAAAGCTCTCGCTTGTAGACTCCGTTGTCATCTCGCTGACACAAAACGCAAAGAAGACAAACGACGTCATCACAAGCATTGAAAAAGGAATTGATTCCGAAACGCTTTTGCAGTCCAAGGAACTCATCGAGAATATCAACAACATCATAGACGGACTCAACAAAGCCGTCGCTGCAATTGATACAAAGAATCTTGGGTTCAAGGATAAAGACGGCAAGCCGATCAAGCTGATTACATGGAAAAACATGAACATCATCGGCGACAACGCTCGCGATAAGGCGCGCAAGCGAATGGAAGAAGCCAAAGCTCAGCAAGAACAAAACAAAGCGGGCAAGTAAATGGATTTATCGAACCTGCCCGGACTTGGCCCCAAGAGGCTCGAAAAACTGAACAAGTCCGGATTAAGCACCATTGCCGATCTTTTATACAACATTCCGCGTACCTATCTTGACCAGACAAAGGTTACAAAGATTGCGGACTTGCACGATGGCGAACGCGCTGTCGTGATTGGGATTATCACGCGCGCAGGGATTGTCAAAGGACGCATGTCGCGCTTTATGGCAGTCCTCACCGATGGCACCGCCGAGATTTCGCTTTTATTTTTCCGAGGCACGCGATTCATTGCAAACCGTGTAAAACCAGGGACGCGTTGGCTTGTTTCGGGGACAGTCGGTTCGTACCGCGGGCTGCAACTGGTGCATCCGGATATGCAGCCGTTCGACGAAGGCGAAGCATTTAACGGACAAATCCTCCCCGTCTACCCGATAAGCGAAATATGCCGCGAAGCCAAGATGGAACAGCGGTTCTTCCGCAATTTGTACAAAACGATTTTCAACTTTCCGGGACTCACACTCCCGAACGCTTGTCCGCGCGAGCTCACGGACTATTTGCATTTTGCCCCCGTGATGGACAATCTCCGTGCGCTCCACATGCCCAAAGACTTTGATTCCATTTACAAGGCGAAGCGCGAGCTCAAGATTTTGGAACTTTTGCCGTTTTGCCTGCGCATGGTGAAGCGCCGCGAAAATCAAAAGATTCGCGGACATGAACGCCAGATTGATTTGGGGAACGTGATGGCCGCGAAAGCGCGCCTCCCGTTCCAACTGACCACAGGTCAGGACGCGGCGCTGAATACAATCATTGACGGTCTCAATGGCAAAAAGCAGTTCCACGCACTGTTGCAAGGCGACGTGGGCTGCGGAAAGACCGTCGTCGCCATGCTCGCCATTATGGCCGTCTGTGGAGCAGGCGAACAGTGCGCGTTGATGGTCCCGACTGACATTCTCGCACGCCAGCATTTCAAATCGCTCAAGCCGTTCTTTGATGCGGCTGGCATCCGCGTGCATTTGCTTGTCGGGGCAACTCCCGCCGCCGAAAAGAAAGTGATTCTCGGTGAACTCCAGATGGGGCTTTGCAACGTTGTCATTGGAACGCACGCGCTCTTTAGCAAGGACGTTTTCTTTGCAAAGCTTGGGCTCGTGATTATCGATGAACAGCACCGTTTCGGCGTGAGCCAGCGCGAAGCGCTGCTCGCCAAAGGCGACTACCCCGACATGCTCGTCATGAGCGCCACGCCGATTCCGCGAAGCCTCGCAATGACGCTATATGGCGATTTGAAAGTCATCAGCATCAAGGAAAAGCCGGCAGGCCGTAAGCCCATCAAGACTCGTCTCGTGAATGCAGCAAAGCGCGAATCGATGAAGCAGTTTATTTGCAAGGAAGCCGCCGGCGGAAATCTATGCTACTGGATTGCAAGCCGAGTGAACGCCGACGCTTCGGCTAGCTCAGCGACCTTATCGTCAGCAGATTCAGCAGCAAGCGATTCAAGCGCCCGCAGTGTCGATGACATCGTGAACGAAATGCGAGCCTTTATCGCCGCCTTCGGCCACACCGATGAGAACATCGCCAAGCTCAAAGTCGCAGGCGTCCACGGTCAAATGGACGATACGCAGAGAGACGAAATCATCAAGCAGTTTGCCGCAGGCGAAATCCAGATTCTCGTAGCCACAACCGTTATCGAAGTCGGCGTGAACGTCCCCGCCGCAAATCTCATGGTCATCGACCAGCCAGACCGATTTGGTCTGGCGCAGCTTCACCAGCTGCGCGGCCGCGTAGGCCGCGGCAATCAAGAAGCCTGGTGCTTCTTGATGACGCCCGAAGGCGAAGCCGCCGAAACAAGCATGGAACGCCTCTCGCAATTCGCCGCCACCGAAGACGGCTTTGAAATCGCAGAGCTAGACTTGAAAACACGCGGCGCCGGAAACCTCGAAGGAAACGAACAAAGCGGCGCCTGGGTATTCCGCTGGTTCGACTGGATTCACGACCAGGAGCTCATTTCGCAAACGCTCGAACGTGCGGAGCACATATTAAAAGACGGTTCCGCATTCAACGAAACCGCCAAAGAAAAAATCCAGACCTGGTACAACGAGAAGCCCTCGGCAAACGAGGACGGCGTCCATTAAAAATTAGAGCAAGCGCGTCATCGTGCCCAAGACAAGGGCTATCAAGACCACGTTCAAGAAGAACATGGCTCGGCGCACAATCAAAAAGAAAATAGACTGCCAATGGAAAATGTGGTCGGTCGGATTGATGAGTTCCTTCGCCGCCAAAAACACATTGATACCGCCCGTCATCACAAGCATCAAGGCTCCCGGGAAATAGCCTTCGCTCCACACGAGAACGGTAAGCCATGCACCCGCAATCATGGCGATAATGCCGATGATAATTTCGACACGCATAAAAATGCGCTTGACTTCACGGGCTTTTTTTCGACGATTCTCGCGAGCAGTCTCGTCTTGTTGTTTTTCTTCGTCCATCGCCATGTTCAACAACCTTTAGAAAGTTCATCTACAAAATTACAATGTATACGATGTCGTCACAGAGTAATGCGCATCGCCCTTGCGTTTACCATTCAGCGGGAAGCTCACATCAATCTTGTTGATCAAGCGACTAATAGACTTTGTCTGTGCCAAACGGATTCCAAAGCCAGCCACATAAATCAAATCCTTGCGATTGATATCCATCACGCGTGCCGCCGTTTCGCCAACGCTTCCAAAAGCAACAATGACAGGAGCAAGTGTCAAAATTTCAAAATCCGGGAACCAGCGCTGTTCCAAATTTCCGTAAACGCGAGCTTGTCCAGAATAGTACCCCGTCGGGAACCCGACAAAGCCATCAGAGCCACCTAAGGTCAACTGGTAGCCGAGCTTGGCATCATCATACATATCCAGCTGGCCCGACAAAGCCGTCGAGAATCGAGTACTCGGATGGAAAATATATTCACCATTCACACGGCCATAAAAGTCATGGCGCTTGCCATGATCCAAATAAAACTTCATATAGGACTTAAGCGTCAAATGATGATTATCACGACCAAGATAAAGGTCCGTCCAAAAATCTAAACGGATATCATTATTATCGGAACCAAGTTGTTCGTAATTTTTTGAAATTTGAGCCTTTACAGAAAAGCCTTTATCTACATCTTCAGTCCATCTCACGTTGTGGAAATTCTTGAGCTTTTCATAACGCAAATTAGAGTACATGACATAAAAGCCAAGGCGCGAATCCTTGCGCTCCGGCACCCAGTCTTCTGCCGTGACCGCAGAATCAATGGCGTAGGCCTTCTCACCATCGGCAAACTGATAACGCCATACACGGCCTTCATCAGCAGTTTCACGCAAGTAATCATACGTTGCACCCAAGTAAAGCTTACGTTGCGTCCCGCCAAAAGAACGGCTCAAGCGAAAGCTCAATGAATCAGTAATGAAATCTTCAAGTTGAATCAACTTAACAGACTTTTTCCCATTGAACTGCTGCAACGAATCCAGACTCTTTTTCGGTTTGACTTCAACCGCGCCATGCGGTAAATCGCCATTTCCATAAATGTACGCGATTCGTTTGTTTTTCAAGCCTTCAAGTGTGTACGCCCATTGGTTCACGCTACGGCTGAGGAACGGCACATACATTTTCCAGCTTGCAAGGTATCCATCCGTGTTGTAGCTATACAAGAAATCCAAGTGGTTGTAGCGGAAAAGGAAATGCGGGTCGCCATATTCCACCTGCAACATGTTGCGGAACTCGTCATGGCCATAGTAAAATCCGAGCTTTTGCCCAAGCCCAAGGAAATTGCTTTCCTGAACGCCGAGTCCCCAGACCAAGTTGTCATAAGACCATTCGCTTCCCGAAAAGCCAAACGTCACAGGAATGGTAAGCGTCCAGTTATCGCTCGTCTGGACCGTAACGATATTCTTGCCGTCCTCCCCCGTTGCAGAAATATTTGCATCCGAAAGGAATTTCTGGTCACGCAAAAAACGTTCCGATTCAAGGAGCAAGTTCAAGTTGACCAAGTCCCCTTTATCAAAGAGCAAAAGTTTTCGAACCGTGGCTTCGCGAGTTTCAATATGAACCCAGTTCAAAATGTCATACGCCCACCGGTCGTACTTCGTATGCGCTTTGGAATCGTCAAAGGCATCGCCAATTTTATAGCGAATTTCATCGACACGAAAAACGGCACTAGAATCAACCGCATCGGCAAAGGATGCAGCGATAAAACTCAACAAACAAAATATCAATTTTTTCACGGGAAGAATATACAATTTTAGACGCTAGATGGGAGACGAGAGACGAGAGATTTCGCCGAATTCTATACTTGCACTTTCCCGTTGCTTTTTCTACATTTCACAACGAGTGGCGGATGGCCGCCGGCTGCGAGCAATCAAGGCTGGAGGAAAGTCCGGGCACCGCAGGGCAAGATGCTGGATAACGTCCAGGCGCGGTAACGCGACAGAAAGTGCAGCAGAGAATAGACCGCCCGCAGCAATGCGAGTAAGGGTGAAACGGCGAGGTAAGAGCTCACCGCACGACTGGTGACAGGAGTGGCATGGTAAACCTCATCCGGTGCAAGACCAAGCAGGATTCCGTTCGAAAGGACCTGGTGCGGCCCGTGCCAGCTGGATATCCGGGTAGGTCGCTTGAGGCGGTCGGTAACGATTCGTCCAGAGAGATGGTCATCGCTTCGCAAGAAGTACAGAACCCGGCTTATAACTACTCGACTTTGAAGGCTTCCGTGACAAACGGAAGCCTTCTCCTTATAAATTATCTCGAAGTCCTTCTTTTGATGACTTCATCATAATCTCCATCTTTCCATTTTCGTTTGTAATCCTCGCAGTCCTCTTCGTATTCTACAATTGCCGAATTAAGCGATCCCAAACTCATGTTTTGGAAACTAATAACAAAGTAGGAAACTCCGTTTTTGCAATAGGTTTCTGTATAATTTCTCTTATGAGAACTTTCTTTTATTCCATCTTCGAATTCCAAGCACATGGCCGCCTTTTCATGAGGCGTTATATAAAAATGGGAATCTTCATAGTACTGCGTTCCGGTACCGTTTTCGTCAAACGTAAACTTTTCCACATGTCCCTTGTATTTCGGAATATTCACCTTAATCTGTTTCCAATACGAACCATCTTCATTTGTACCATCCGTAACGACACAATAGAAACCTTCATCCCCATTCGGCGGGAAACTTCCCTTTACTTCGCTCGTTGAATTTGAGCCAGAACCATTACTGTCACCGCTCGATGCGGAATCATCGCAAGCGGTAAATGCAAACATTGTAAGTATTCCAAGTGCAAGCAAACGCTTTTTCATTTTTTCTCCTTTCTTATAATTCTCTTACACATTTACAAATTTTTCTCAAATTCAGCCAACAATTTTCGGCCTTCGTCCCACGCGCCGAGATTAGAAAGCGCGTTAATGTGACCGCAGCATCCTACGTCAAAAAGCTTCGAGCCCCAGGACTTCGCAAATAAATTTGCGCGTTCAAAAGTCACATATTCATCGTTTCGGCTTGCCACAACGCATGTTGGAACCGGTAATTTTTGCAATGGCATCGGAGCAAAGTCATCCACAATGTCAATTGCGTCAATATCGGCAGGAGCCACAAGGAAAGCGCCCTTTACATGCGCAGGCAACCTTCCCTCTGCAACGTTTTTCAACAAGCAAAATACAGTCGTCGCAACACCAAGGCTATGCGCAACAAGAATCGTATCGGACTTGAGGGAGGCTACCGTCTTGTCGAGAGCATCGACCCATTCCGCCTTGGTAGGATGTTCCCAATTGCGTTGCTGAACGCGAGTTGCATTAGGGAGGCTATGCTCCCAATAAGTCTGCCAATGTTCAGGACCAGAATTGCTATAACCAGGGACAATTAAATAATGCATCAGAACATCCTTGAAGACTACAAACTAACAAATTTCTTCATACCCGCAAAAGTGACCGTCAAGCTTACGAGAACCGACACGACTAACGTCACCAGAGGCACAAACAAATTACTCAAAAAAACTTCGTGGCCAAGCTGTACAAGCAACAGAAGCGGGATAATGAAAAAGAGTGTCATGTGGGTCGCTGCACGGACAGTCTTTACACGAAGCGACACCATCAACGAAAACGCAGTCGTCAACAACACCGCCGAAAGCGCCCCAAGCATCGAGGCCACCGCCGCCGTCACCGTAATTTCGGAATGCGAGAACCAGTAGCCCAGTTGAGCCAAAAGCGCAAACACTAACGGGAATGGGAGAATTGCAAACAACTTGCCCCAAAAGAGTTTCGCAGGCGCAATCGGAGAAAGCTGCAAAAGTTCCAGCGAATTGCGTTCGCGCTCGCCTGCAAAACTGTCGCCCGCTAAAGGAGCGCCCATCGGAGCCATCAGGCAACCGAGCAAAAGCATCATGTAGCTTCCCATGCCCTGCATAATCTCGCCACCGTAACGCGACACGGCAATCGCCTGACTCGCCGCGAGAATCACCGGCGGGATGATGAACGGAATCCAAAAACGCGGATCCCTAAAGATCAAACGAAGTTCGTGTCTAAAAACGTGGAGCATATATCTAACCTAGAACTTAGAAAAAAGAGCGACAGCAAGGGCGATTTAAAAGCACGCGAAGTACGATTTTGGCCATTTTATGCTACTAATTTTGAATTTCTGCCGTTTTTGTAGCATAAAGTTTCTTTTGTCTGCAAATATTTTCGAATAAAAAGCGTTTTCTCATGCTACTAAATTTGCATTTTGACGAGTTTAGTAGCACAAGCCCAACAAGCAAATACGAAATCGGTCCGAATTTCGTTTAATTTATCTAGACTTTTTGATACTAAATCGAGATTTTTTCACTTTTAGTAGCATATTTTTGCATTTCGTCAGCAATTTCCATGTCAAATCGATTGAGACACCTCAAAAAATGTATATTACACAAAGTAAAAAAATCATTCTTTACGAGAAGAGAGAAACACATGCATTTACGCCATCTTTTTTTCATCACCAGTACCTTTTTATTTTTCGCCTGTGGAGAGAGCGAAACACCGACTAATGCAGAAAAGAAAAACGCAGAAGTTGCAGGAACATGCACCGACCCATCCATAAATATTACGATCGACGATGTTCAAAGCACCATGACAGCGCACCTATTGAACACGCGAAATGAATGCTCCGTCGATGGAGATGTTTTCACATTCACTGGTGAAAAAAGGGAACGCGACCTAGTTTTCGATTACCAGTTCGTCGGAGACACCTTGATTCTCGCAGCACGTGGCGAAGGCTATCAAGAAATCGTACTGGTCGGTGGCAAGAACGGAAACCTTTCAGCTCGATGGAAAGTTCTCCCAGGATACAGGTTTATCAATGGATCCATAGTCAAAGAAGAAGTAAGCTCAGACACACCCAATGACTATTATGACATTTCCGAAAGTTGCCTATTTATTAAAGACAACAGCCTTAGCAATTGGGATTATACGGAATCAAGACTGACCGCCTGGATTTACGACAATCTTTTCTCGCGCTACAAGTTCATTCATTCAAGCAATGCCTATGGTGACGAGCTGTTTACACGCGGAGGCGACCTAGTCGCTTCTGTCAAGGAAGAGTACGGGATAACAGTTCTTGAAAAAACACGTACGTCAGAAACAATCACGGCTTTCGGCCAAACAGTTTCAATCCGTTATGATAACATTCAAAGCGATACCCGATACTACATTTTCAGATCTTACGACGCCACAGTAGAAGCAAACGGCAATTCCTGCAATTACACTTATTTGTACATGAGTGAAGTACCAGAAGAAGCATGCAAGGCTGAATACAAAGATTACATCGAAGTTAAAGACAACAAAGCCGTAAGAGTCAATAGAGACAATACGGAATCATTCGCCCAATGCCTTCTCGGTCTGCTCGAGTAAAGCAAACATGAGCGATAATTTGAAAAACAAACTCTCCGTGTGGGCGGTTTATAGTGCCGGCGGGCTTATATTTGGGGCTTTTCTAGCTCCTCTTTTCGGCTTTAAAAAAGCGCTCTACATATTCCTTGCATATTCGCTTTTTTCTGCAATAAGTATTTTCGTTTTTGGGAAATTTCCCGGACGAAGGAACATATTCAAGAAAACCGATAATATGTACATCGACGATTATTTTTCAGAAGAAGACAACCACGGCAACGAAACCGACAAATTCGACGAAATTATGGGCTTAAGGGAAAGAAAAAAATCCTTTGACGAACTCATCGCCGAAAGGAAGAAAATAAACGAACCCAACGAGAACAAAAAAGTATAGATTGTAAAGATGAACGATCCATCAGGAGTGTCAAATGCGTTGGAACAAGCACTTATTTTCTAAAAAATACGCCTCCCTAATGGCAAGCGCCCTCTTGGCGTTTTTCACAGCTTGCAGCAACGCAGTCAATTCGGACGAAGGCGAAGAATCGTCGTCTTCGATTTGCAAGGATTGCACAGATAAAAAATCTTCATCTAGTAGCAAAAAAACGTCGTCCTCCAGCAAAAAGAAATCCGCGTCTTCCTCTTCCAAAAAGGATTCGTCATCATCCAAAACTTCATCGAGTTCTTCGGAAAAATCCAGTTCGAGCCGTATGGGACTGCCACCTTGCAGAACCGCCGACGGTTCGAAAGATGATTGCGAATATGGAGAGTTTACCGACGTGCGTGACGGTCAAGTATACAAGACCGTGAAAATCGGTTCCCAGACCTGGATGGCAGAAAACTTGAGGTACAATACGGGAGCCGACTGCGCTATATTCGATGATTACAAATGCTGCAATGAAAAAGGACTTGAATATTGTAAGGAAAAATTCTATTCGAGCATAGCAGCTAGCACAGCTTGCCCACCCGGTTGGCATTTGCCGTCTCAAGCCGAATTCGACACCCTGATCAATGCCGTCGGAGGCCCGTCAGAAGCGGCAAATTCCCTTAAGTCAACATCAGGTTGGTTTCCTGAGTGGAACGGATTAAAGTGGAACGGTTCGGACGGCTATGGTTTTAACGCAGAACCTGTTGGCGTAGATGAACTTTGTGAAGGGGATTGTACAACAGTGGATTTCGGTCCCGGTACAGAAACATGTTTCATGAATACATCGGGATGCCTAAAGCTAAACAACTCAAACAATGAGATACGCAATGGATCTTCTATCTGGGGTGGTTCAGTCCGTTGCCTTTTGGGCGATACAGGCCCGTTCTTTTCGCGTATTCCTCCATGCCGGACAGACAGTAGCGACAATTGCGAATATGGAACGCTTACGGATACTCGCGACAACCAAACATACAAGACTGTGAAAATTGGCGAACAAATCTGGATGGCACAAAACCTCAACTATGAAACTGACAGCAGTTTCTGCAACAGCAACAAGGAGAGCAACTGTACAAAGTTTGGAAGGCTCTACCTATGGAATGAAGCCGTCGAAAAGGACATCTGCCCCGAAGGCTGGCATGTACCTTCAAGCGAAGAATTCAGAACCCTTACTTCTGCAGTCGGAGGGGAAAATCTAGCCGGTTTATATCTCAAGGCCACAACAGATTGGGACTCTTATGTTTTGAACGAAGGCATTGGCAAAGATTCCTATGGTTTTGCGGCGCTCCCGGCAGGCAGCAAGCACAATAGATTCTTCTCCCCGGGGAAAGAGTACGCCTATTTCTGGAGTTCTTCGAAAAGCGATTACAAAACCAAAAAAGACACAACCGCGTACGCATATGCATTAAACATGGACTACCAAACAGATGCTGCGGAACTTACCTCTTCTCGCATAGATTATGCAAATTCGGTTCGTTGCCTTAAAGATTAAATGATTTTACGGGACTCTTTCGAGTCCCGTTTTTTTAAAGGAGATGCCCGTTCGGAGACGGGCATGACATAACCAATTACTGTCTCGTAAGAGTCTTGTACTTGATGGGCTTCGGATTGTCGGCATCTTCGCCAAGGCGCTTGCGACGATCAGCTTCGTATTCGCTCCAGTTGCCTTCGAACCACACGACCTTCGAATCACCTTCGTAAGCGAGGATGTGCGTTGCAATACGGTCAAGGAACCAGCGGTCATGCGAGATGATCACGGCGCAGCCAGCGAACTTGAGGATAGCCTGTTCCAAAGCCTGCAATGTTTCGATATCCAAGTCGTTCGTCGGTTCGTCAAGGAACAAGAGGTTGCCCGGCTTCTGCAAGTTCTTTGCCATAAGCACACGGTTGCGTTCACCACCAGAGAGCTGCGAGAGCTTCTTCTGCTGGGCAGCACCCGTGAAGTTGAAGAGACCGCAGTAAGCACGGCCATTCATCTTGCGGTCGCCCACCAAGATTTCGTCATTGCCACCCGTGATGGATTCCCAAACCGTCTTGGAATCGTCCAAGCTTTCGCGGCCCTGTTCCATACTGATGATTTCGACAGTTTCGCCAATCTTGAGCGTACCGCCATCCGGCTTTTCCTGGCCCATAATCATCTTGAACAAAGTCGTTTTACCAGCACCGTTCGGACCGATAATGCCCACGATACCCGAGCGCGGCAAGCTGAAGTTCAAATCGTCGAACAGCACCTTTTCGCCAAAGGCCTTCTGCAAATGTTCCGCCTGAATGACGACATCGCCCAAGCGCTTGCCATTTGCAATGTGGATCTGAGCCACCTTGATCTGTTCCTTGGAATCTTCCGCCAAGAGTTCTTCGTAAGCCTTGAGACGAGCCTTGCTCTTTGCCTGGCGAGCCTTCGGACTCTGCTTGACCCATTCCTGTTCACGAGCGAGACGCTTTTGACGGTCAGATTCGCCCTTTTCTTCGTTCTTCATGCGTTCAAGTTTCTGGTCAAGCCACTGGGCGTAATTGCCTTCCCAAGGAATGCCGCGACCGCGGTCAATTTCCAAAATCCAGTTCGTTACGTTGTCAAGGAAGTAACGGTCATGCGTCACGAGAATCACAGAGCCCTTGTATTCACGGAGGTGGCGTTCGAGCCATGCAACCGTTTCGGCATCCAAGTGGTTCGTCGGTTCGTCCAAGAGCAACAAATCCGGTTCTTCGAGGAGCAAGCGGCAAAGAGCCACGCGGCGCTTTTCACCACCGGAGAGGTTCGTCACCGGCCAATCGCCCGGCGGGCAACGGAGAGCGTCCATTGCAATTTCAATGTTGCGGTCGAGGCTCCACAAGTCCTGAGCGTCGATGATATCTTGAAGCTTTGCCTGTTCGTCGAGGAGCTTGTTCATCTCGTCGTCTTCCATCGGTTCAGCAAACTTCATGGAAATTTCGTTGAAGCGGTCGAGCACGGCTTGCTTTTTGGCCACCGCCTGCATCACGTTTTCCTTGACGGTCAAGTTCGGGTCAAGCTGCGGTTCCTGCGGCAAGTAGCCTGCGGTGCGGCCCGGTTCAATCCAAGCTTCGCCCTGGAATTCCTTGTCAATACCCGCCATGATGCGGAGGAGCGTAGACTTACCGGCACCGTTCTGGCCGATAATACCAATCTTTGCGCCATAGTAGAAGCTCAAAGAAATATCCTTCAGCACCTCTTTGTTAGGCGGATAGGACTTGGTCATTTTGTACATGTAGAAAACGAATTTTTCTGCTTTGTTTTGTTCGGCCATATTTTACTCTCTTCGCTTCAAGAATGCGCGGACCTTCGGTCCATTGAGGTATGAGGTTAAAAGTTTTTCTCAGGACGAAGTCATCCTGAACGAATGTGAAGGATCCAGTTATTTTTTCCTTATTTTCGTTGCGTTCAATATAGAAATATTTTTAGGCACGATTTGCAAGGTATTCCTTGATTTTCCCCTTGACAAAAGCCAAGTCCGGATTCGTGAGAATCGGAATCAGCGTATTGATTTCTTCGACAGGCTTATTCCACCATTTCCACTCGAGCATCAGCGCCGTCAATTCCTCGTCGAAACGATTGCGTATAAACTGCGCCGGATTCCCCACCACAATCGTGTAAGGTTCCACATCGCTCCCAACAACCGCATTTGCGCCGATAATCGCCCCATCGCCAATATGCACACCCGGCAAAATCACAGCGTTCTGCCCAATCCACACATCGTTTCCAATCACCGTATCGCCCTTGAGCGGCAAATTTTCTTTGGCAGGAGGCGCCATATTCCACCCCTGCAATGTGTAGAACGGGAACGTCGAAACCGCATTCATCTGATGGTTCGCCCCATTCATCACGAACTCCACCCCTGAGGCAATCTGGCAGAACTTTCCGATAATCAACTTATCGTCATTCCACGGATACAGATGCGTCACGTGGCTCTCGAAATCGCTATCGGCAATGTAAGTGAAATCACCCACGACAATCTGCGGATTTTTGAGCGTCGGCTTCACGTAAATTTCCTTGTCGTAGCCCGCAATCGGGTGGACCGTCATCGGATCAGGGAGTATGTTTGACATAGGGACCTCTATTAACAAATATAAGCAAAAATTTAAAACTGATTTTGAGGATCAAGAAACTACCCAATCCTACCCAATCCTACCCAATATAGCGAAAAAGAGCTTTTGATTCTCCATGACCTCAAAAACAAAAGAATCTGCAACATATTGCAGATTTTCATTGACAAATCATATCAGGTCATACATTTTAATATAAAAACCGCAATATTTTGCAGGTTTCAGCGTATTTCGTATTGATTTAATGGTTGATATTGAAAAGAAACTGAAGCTATAGAAGATTTTTTGCATTTTGAAATTTTATGACATCAACATGATGTATATTTGGGAAAAATACACGAAAAACTGATTTTTATACAGGCGCCCGATGAGTGAAACTATTTTAAAACCAGAAATTATTTCAGTCAAGCAATTACTAGCCATTCCAAATTTGCGAATTCCTGAATACCAGCGTCCGTACAAATGGACGGAAAAAAATGTCAATCAACTTATTGACGACATTCGCGACAACCTTGACAAATCAGCCTACCGCATCGGAACACTCGTCATCCACAATAACAAGGAAGAAGGAAAACTTGATATTGTCGATGGGCAGCAACGAACAATAACATTATTTCTTCTTGCTATTAAAATTCTTCCTCTTATCGAAGAAAATAACGACCTACAAAGACACGTTTTCTTACGAGGCGATTCCATCAATAGTTTCAAGCCTCAATCAACACTCAAGTTTTCCAACGTTATTACCAAGCAAAATGTCCAGAAGAATTTCAAGGCTATGGAACGTAGAAAATCTGATTTAGAAAAAGCAGATTTCTTAAAATTCTTCTTTAATCAATGCCAATTCGTGAAAATTGTAATTGACGACGTTTCAGAAGCATTCCAGTTTTTCGATTCTCAAAACGCTCGCGGCAAGGACTTGGAACCGCACGATTTGTTGAAAGCGTATCACCTTCGTGAAATGAACAATTCCTCTACAGAGCAAGAACGTCTAAACGCGGTAAAGAAATGGGAAAATATGGAGCCCAACGAGTTGTCCAGTTTATTCTCACAATACCTTTATCGCATCAAAAACTGGGGTCGCGATCTATCGGCGCGGTACTTTACGAAAGACGATGTAGACACATTCAAAGGTATCAGCCCAAATCTTGAAGAAGACTTCCCATACACAAAACTTTATCGTATCGCCCATTATTACGTTGACGAATTCAATTCATCTTGCCATTCCAAAATTTTGCATGAATCATTCGATTTTCCATTTCAGATTGATCAGGTAATCATCAATGGGAAACGCTTCTTCGAATATGTATCCCATTACGCCCAAATGCGTGAAGAAATAGAAAGCAACAGATCACATGAAATTCTAGACATTATACATAATTATGATGGATATAACAGGACTGGAGACCGTTATGTACGCAATCTATTCTATTGCGCCCTAATTGACTATATCGATAAATTCGGTCAAAAAAACATCGATCGCATTGTAGAGAAGCTGTTTATTTGGGCTTATACACTACGATTAAAGTTGCATAGTGTCGACATTGAATCAATGGACAACTACGCATTAAATTTGGGACATTCACAGATTGCGATGTTTAAAATAATCCGAGACGCAAATAAGCCACAGGATATTTTAAATGTAGAATTGGGCACTCTTTCTGATACCAAAGCAACCAAAGAAGAAAAAATTATTGCGAAATTTAAAACATTAGGTTATTATAATGGCTAACAATCTCACACCATTGTCAATCAAGACCCTTTTTGAAGAAGAAAAAATCCGTTACGAGATTCCAATTTATCAACGAGACTATGCTTGGACAGAGCCTCAAATCCGTCAGCTAATTTTAGACATTGCGGACTATGCAAAAGATAAAAGTAATTGCAATTATTACATCGGAACACTAATTGTCTACGAACGTAAGGACGATTACGAAACCATTTATGAAACAATAGACGGCCAGCAAAGACTAACCACATTAAGCATCATTCTAAATCTCTTATACAATAAAAATAAAGAATTAGATTGGTTCCATAATGAATTAGGTTGGTTCCGCGGGAATATATTGTCTTTTGCAAGTCGCCCAAGATCCACAGAATCGCTAAAGCTTCTTTCTAATTTGGATAAGCAATCATACGATAACCCAAACATGAACATCATACAAGGTTATCGTGATGCAGAAAAAGCCTTATCGCAAATTCTAAAAGAAAAGAATCTTGAAGAAAAGAACTTTGTTAAATACTTAGCAAATCAAGTCTACATTTTACGAGTTCCAGTTCCACGCGATACTGACTTGAACCATTATTTTGAGATCATGAACAGCCGTGGAGAACAGCTTGAAAAGCACGAAGTTCTTAAGGCTCAATGTTTAAAATGCCTCGATGTGAAAGACCGTGTGGCCTTCAATAAAATTTGGGAAGCAGCGGCCAATATGGAACGCTATATTCAATATGGGTTTTCTAAAAACGAGCGCAACGCTATTTTCGGAGGCAATGAAAAAGACGGAAACCTATGGGATGTTCTAGACAACAACCCTGAGCATGTTTACGAGAATCTTCACAACTCAAATGAAGAAAGTGAAAGCGAAGAAAGTCTCGAAGCCATCGCAAAAAATGACGCCAATATCAGCGTAAAAGAAGAAGATAACGAAGATACAAACGTCCGTTTTAACACCGTTATCAATTTCTCAAATTTTCTACTTCATGTTTTACGCATTCAAACAAAAACAGACATTCCTCTAGACGACAAGCGTTTGCTCGATTTGTTCAAGCCTTACGTAAAATCAGACAACCCTGAGGCGAATCGACAGTTTGTCAAAGAGTTCGGCTACAATCTTCTAAAAATGAAATACCTATATGACAAATACATTATCAAACGTGAATTTGTCGGTGGAAGCGATCGATGGAGTTTAAAGCGCGTTCGCATTTACGAAGGTAAAAAGCGTTCTTATTCATATGTCGGAACATTTAGCGATACATCAAATCCTGATATTGAAAGCGAAGAAAATCGCGAAATCATAATGTTGCTTTCGATGTTCCACGTATCAACGCCAACGCTTGTGTATAAGCACTGGCTAAACGGCGCTTTAAAATGGTGTTTTGAGCAGTCTGAACCGATTACAGCAAAAGCCTACAAAGAATATTTGGAAAAGATGGCAGAAGCGTTCTTACGAGATCGTTTCCTGTCCAAATCACCACTGGATTACTTTGAAATTATTTATAAAAATTCCTGTAATGTTCAAAACATTGACAATAATCAATTAAACACAGACGCATTAAACGCAGGAACAGCCGTAGAAAACTTCATTTTCAACTATCTGGATTATTTGCTTTGGCAAAATTTCAGGACGACAAAATCTGCATTTGATGTTATCGGTGACAATGAAAAATTAAGAAATGATTCAAGAATAGCCTCATTTGAATTCACATTCAGAAGTTCTGTGGAACATTATTATCCGCAAAATCCTATTGAAGGCCCTGATTATAAAATCAGTAAAGAGAATCTTGATTGCTTTGGCAACCTTTGCCTAATCAGCAACTCAAAGAATTCTCGATTGAGCAATTATATGCCACTCGCCAAAAAAGAACATTATGAGCAAAGTGAAAATCTTGACAGCATCAAGCAAAGAATCATGATGGCTTATACCGAATGGGACGAAGGCAAACAGTTAATGGACAAGAATGGAGTAAATGAAATTCAGGACCATTATGAAAAAATGGTAAAAGTATTACGTGTAGATAACAATTCCTAGACCCATTTCAAAATAATGCCCACCGCTCACGAAATTCTAAAATTTGTTTTTGGCTACGATGCATTCCGCCCCATGCAAGAGGAAATCATCGAGCATGTCGTATCGCGTAAAGATGCGCTTGTGCTGATGCCGACTGGCGGCGGAAAGTCCATTTGCTACCAAATTCCAGCCTTGATGTTCAAGGGCATCACGGTCGTTATTTCACCGTTGATTTCACTGATGAAAGACCAGGTGGACGCGCTGAATGCAAATGGCATTGGTGCAGATGCACTGAACAGCAACAACGAAGAAGGCGAAAATGCGGCCATCCGTCAGCGTTGCAAAGCAGGGCAAACCAAGATTCTCTACATTTCGCCGGAGCGTTTGCAGCGGGAAATTCCGTGGTTGCAAAATCACTTGAACGTTTCGCTATTTGCTATTGACGAGGCGCACTGCATTTCGCAATGGGGGCACGATTTTCGTCCAGAATACACGCAGCTCGGCGGACTGCACCAAGCGTTCCCAAGCGCAACAATCATGGCGCTGACAGCTACGGCAGATAAACTCACAAAAGAAGATATTGTCCGGCAGCTGAACCTGCGCGACTTTAGACTTTTCGTGAGTTCGTTCGACCGTCCGAATTTAAGTCTCGATGTGCGGCGCGGTTATTCCGCTTCCGAAAAGCTGAAAGCCATTTTGTCCATCATTTCAAAGCACAAGCACGAATCGGGAATCATCTATTGCCTTTCGCGCAAGAGCACCGAAAAAGTCGCCGAAGAACTCATCAACACAGGCGTTTACGCAAAGGCATACCATGCGGGGCTAACCGCCGAAGAACGCAACAATGTGCAAGAGGATTTCATCAACGACAATATCGATGTCGTGTGTGCGACAATCGCATTCGGCATGGGCATCGACAAGAGCAATGTCCGTTATGTCATCCATTACAATCTCCCCAAGAGCATCGAGAGCTTTTATCAAGAAATCGGGCGCGCGGGCCGCGACGGCCTCCCCTCCGAAACCGTGCTGTTCTACAACTTCCAGGACATCATCACGCTCCGCAAATTTGTAAACGAGAGCGGCCAGCGAGACATCAACTCCGAGAAGCTCGACCGCATGCAGGAATACGCCGAATCACAAGTTTGCCGTCGTCGCATTTTGCTCAACTACTTCGGCGAAAACAACAATAGCAACTGCGGGAATTGCGACATCTGCAAGCACCCGCCACAGCGTTTCAACGGCACGATTCTCGTGCAAAAGGCGCTCTCGGCCATAAAACGTACTGGCGAGCATATCGGCTTTTCAATGACCGCCGACATTCTCAAGGGAACGCTCAGCGACGAGATCGTCCAAAAGGGTTACGACAAGCTCAAGACTTTCGGTGTCGGTAGCAAAACAACGCTCAAGCATTGGCACGATTACATGCTGCAGATGTTGCAACTCGGTTACATCGAAATTGCCTACAACGAGAACAACCACCTTAAAATCACCGAGAGCGGTAACGAAGTCCTCTTCGGGAAGAAAACGGCAGAACTTGCCATCGCCGCAAAAGCAGAAGCAAAGGAAAACGCAAAACCGGGAAGCGGTCACGGCGCATTTTCGCGTACTTCTGCCGGCAGTACACGCACAACCTACGCGCACTATTCAGACTCCGACGAAGACAATTCCCTATTCGAAGCTCTGCGAAAAGTCCGCAGGCAAATCGCCGAAGAGAACAACTGGCCCGCCTACGTCGTACTTTCTGACCGTACGCTAAAAGACCTCGCCTACAAGGCGCCTATTTCCATAAACGAGCTGCAAGATGTATTCGGCTTTGGCGAAATGAAAATCCGGAAATTCGGGCAGCAATTCGTAGACGCCATCTGCGATTACATGAGGCAATAAAAAATCCCGCAGCACACGCCGCGAGATTTTTCACAAGGAGGTGCCCGCTCAGCGGCGGGCATGACAAATTGTTATTATCTATTATTCAAATAGTTCAGCACCTTGTTCGTAAGGTCGTTTTCCTTTTTCCAGAAGAGCACGGCGCCGGTGGCACGGTCAATGACCATGTCATAACCTTCCTGCAACGCAATTTCGTTTACCGCCTTGCGAATGAGCTGGATAATCGGAGCACTCACCTTTTCGTTTTCGGTGATGAGTTCCCCGTTACGGCCATAGACGCGGTCAATGAACGACTTGAGTTCCGTATCCTTCTTGTTGTATTCGGCTTCAAGTTCGCGCTTCTTTTCGTCAGAGAGCATCAGGACCTGCTTATCAAGCTTTTCCTTAATGGCAGCAAGTTCCTTCTGCAAGAGGTTCGCCTGCTGTTCCCACTTAGCCACTTGACGGTCATATTCTTCCTGAGCCTTCTTGGTGCCCTTGAATCCGTCAAAGATAATCTTTGAATCCACATGGGCAATGCGAAGACCGTCTTCAGCAAAGCTCACGCATGCAAAGACAACCGAAAGTAAAACTATCAACTTGCGAATCATAGAGCTCCTCCAACCAGGTTAGAAAGCCTGGCCAATGACAAAGTTGAATTCCATATCGCCGACCTTAGAGTACTTCGTACCATTGTAGGCTTCACCCGGGTCAAGCGGCCAAGCAAAGTCGAAGCCGATAATGCCAAGCATCGGGACTACGACGCGGAAACCAAATCCGATATCCTTCTTGAGTGTCGTCGGATCCCATTCACTGAGCGGGTTCTTCTTAGGCTTGTCGATTCGGTTATTCGTATCGATACGTTCGCCAAACACGTTACCGGCATCAAAGAAGAACGGCAAGAGGTAGAACGTCTGCGGTACAAGTCCCAACTGGAGTTCTGCACCAATGTACTGGTAGCTGCGGCCAAGGCGGCTGTTACCAATAGAGCCAGAACCATAACCACGGAGCATGCCGTCGTAGCCAAGCACACCACCCATCCTATACAGAGTGCGGTGCTGCAACTTGTCGCCAAAGATTACGCCGTATTCGTTTGTAAGGGCAATCGAGAGACGGTCGCGGAAGAGCGGGAACCACCACTTGATGGAGAGGTCCGCCTTCACAAATTCGAAGTCACTACCAAAGGCGGCGTTTGCCCACTGCACGTCGAGCACGTAGCGGGAACCGTCGGTCGGGAACTGCGGCAAGTTCTTGTCGTCACGCTGGATGCGGAAGTTGAACGCCGATTCAATACCCGTGTAGACCACATAGCTGTTCGCGATGTTCGGGCCCTGGTCGTTCATGAGCCAGCTATAACCGATCTGACCATAGAAGTAGTCATCCGGCCACTTGAGGCGCTTACCGGCAAAAATGCTTCCACCGTAACGCGTGATATCCGGGTCACCGTAATCTTCCATGTTCCACCAAGAGTAGCTGAGGCTTGCGCCAAGCGTAATCGGCTTGTCGAGGAACCACGGTTCCGTAAAGCTAATCGTTGCGCTCTTCTTGTCGGCACCGTATTCGAGGTTCAAGGCTGCCTGCTGGCCATCGCCCATACAGCAGTTCGGGATGGAGATGCTAGCCGTACCGACAAAGCCATCGCTTTCGCTATAAGAAACGCCCAAACTGAACTGACCCGTACCGGCCTGCTTTTCTTGCACGGCAAAGTCGAGGTCCACTTCCTGTTCGCCCACGACCTTGATATCGGGCACGACCATGTCGAAGTAGTTGAGCTGCATAATGTCACGGAAGCTACGTTCCAAAGCGGACTGGCGGTACGTATCGCCCGGATACAGGCGAACTTCACGACGGATCACCTTTTCGTTCGTCTTGGTGTTGCCACGCACATGGACCTTGTGGATCTGGGCAGGCAAGCCTTCGTTCATCTTGTAAGTGAGGTTCACGACAGAATCGTTTTCGAAGGTGCGCTCTTCGTCGAACTGAGCAAAGAGGTAACCGTCTTCACGGTAAGAATCGAGCAAAGCCTTACGGGATGCTTCGTAGACATATTGGTCAAACACGGCGCCGCTATCGAGACGGAACACATAACCCAGCATGGCGTCGCTCTGGACTTCGTTACCCGTAAAGTGGAGTCCACCCATGTAGTAACGGCGACCTTCGGTCACGTCGATATGGACAATAATATCGCTAGAAGTCTTGATGTTATCGTACTTGTAAAGAGCCGGAACCAAGTCTTCAATCATGTAGCGCACGAGGAGCTTGCTTTCATAAGCGGAGCGCTTCTTGATCTTGAGGAGGGAATCAATCTTCGGATTATTCCACTTGCGGTCAGCCACCAAGCCAAGCCATTCATTTCGGGCGGTTTCGTAGCGGATAATGTCGTTCAGGAATTTCCATGCGCTTTCTTCGTCCTTGACTTGCGGCAGGCGTCTTGTAAGCGGGTTCTTATCCCCGGCCTTGCGCATGTTCCTATAATAGTGAGTCACTTCCATTGTCGGCTTACCCGCCATCTTGTAGAGCGGGTTAGATGTATCGGCAATGGCGTCGTTCAGCTGAGTGTAAAGCGGAGCCAGGCGTTCTCCAACCGGCACCATGCGTCCAAGATAGAACAGGCAGCTGGAATCCGGAAGGTATTCGGCATGGTAGTCGTTCAGTTCTGCATCCAGGTAACCGAAATGGCGGAAGACGTTCAGCACGGTATCGCGGTCGGCTTCAAAGACATTTTCCTTGAATTCACCACCACCCCACCACTGGTTTTCTTTCGAAAGCATGTGGTCCGTGATTTCTTCGACCGGCACATGGTCATTGCCTTTCACATCGAAACCGCGGATACGGACCTTGGAACCTTCACGGATTACAAAGGTCACCTTGTTCTGGTATTCGTCCACCGATTCTTCGCGTATTCCAATTTCAGCAAGCAAGAAGCCTTCGGAACGATAATGGTCAAGCATGGCCTGGCGCGTGCGTTCCAATTGAGCCTTGCTATAGACCTGACCAGAAATCATGTGAATTTTCAAACGGAGGTCATCTTCAGATACTTCGTCACAGCCGTCCAAAATAGCGGTATCAAGAGCCGGGAGTTCCTTCACTTTGAACACCAGGTCTACATAAGAACCTTCATCATCAGTGTAATCCACCCAGGCGGTCACATCGTCAAACAGGCCCGAAGCATAAAGCGAGCTCACGGAATTCTGGACTTTTTCAGAAAGCGACGTCGGAGAATAGCTCTGACCGGTACGGATGCCGATACGTCCGAGGACCGAACGTTCATCCATATGATGGGTACCTTCGACACGAATCTTGTTGATCTTATTCTCAACCATATACTTGTCGGAAATCTGCGACATGTCCAACAGCTGGGCATTCGACATACCGACCAAAGCAAGAACAAATAAAAGCGAACGAGAACGCAGAATAGACCTACCTATAAAAGCAGTTTATTTAAATTTTCTGCCCAAAAATACAAAAATTACATTCCCCCGCCCACACGAGTTTTTTAAAAAAGCCCAATCCGCCGATGAATAAACAGTAATAAAGGAATAAGGGTTATATCGTCCCGTTTTTTACACTTTTTGAAAGCGTTACGCTATGCGCAAAGGGGACCCATATATATGGATAAAGGCAAGCCGAGCATTTTCGCAAAGAAAAAGAAACGCTCCTAAATTAAACGCAACGCAAGCGCATTATATATATTTAAGGCGAAAAATTTTAACCTAACCCTCTAATGAAGGATACTATGCGATCTACAGCCTGGAACGACGAAGAAAACAAAGTCCTGCCCGAAATGGCGCTTGACTTTATGCCCGAAGAAAAATTGCGCGAATTGCAGTTGCAGCGTTTGCGTGCAACTGTGAAGCTCGCCTACGAGAAGGTCCCGCTGTTCCACGACCGCATGGTCGAAAAGGGCGTTACGCCCGATGACATCAAGACTTTGAAGGACATCGTAAAGATTCCGTTCTCCATGAAGAAGGACTTGCGCGACACTTATCCGTACGGTCTCTTTGCCGTCGACATGAGCGAAGTCGTGCGCCTGCATGCAAGCTCCGGCACTACCGGTAAACCGATCGTTGTCGGTTACACCAAGGAAGACATGGAAGTCTGGGCACAGGTCGTCAAGCGCGGCCTCCTCGCCTGCGGTTTCCGCAGCACGGACATTGTGCAGAACTTCTACGGCTACGGCCTCTTTACGGGCGGTCTCGGCATTCACGGCGGTTTCGAAGCCCTCGGCGCCACAGTCGTGCCGATTAGCGGAGGCAATACCGAACGCCAGGTGATGCTCATGAAGGACTTCGGCGTGACCGCAGTCGGAGGCACCCCGAGCTACTTTGTCCGCATTATCGACGTTGCTGAAAAGATGGGCGTCGACATTTCCAAGTTGAACGTGAAGCGCGGCATCTTCGGTGCAGAACCGTGGAGCGATGGCATGCGCGACTACATCGAAGAAAAGACGGGCATCAAGGCTTACGATATTTACGGACTTTCTGAAATTGTCGGCCCGGGCGTGGGTTGCGAATGCGAATGCCGCGACGGCATCCACATTTTCGAAGACCACTTCTACCCTGAAATCGTGGACCCGGAAACGCTTGAACCGCTTCCGGACGGCGAGGAAGGCGAACTCGTCATCAGCACGCTCAGCAAGCGCGCTATGCCGATCCTCCGCTACCGCACCCGCGACATCACCGCTATTGAAAAGACCAAGTGCGCATGCGGCCGTACCATCCGCCGTATCCGCCGCATTGGCCGCCGCAGCGACGACATGATTATCATGCGTGGCGTGAACGTGTTCCCGAGCCAGATCGAAACAGCTCTCCTCCGCGCAGAAAAGGCTTTGCCGCATTACCAGATTGTGCTCGACACCAAGAACAACATGGATACGCTCGAAGTCAAGGTCGAAGTTTCTCGCGACATGGTGAGCGACTCCATGAGCGATATGGAACAGCTCTCCAAGAAGTTCAAGCACTCCATCGAACAGATTCTTGGCATCTCCGTGATTGTCACGCTCTGCGAACCGGATTCTCTGCCGCGTAGCGAAGGCAAGGCCAAGCGCGTCATCGACAACAGAAAGAAGATTTAAGAAGGAGAAAAAAAATGAAAATTCCACAGGTTTCAGTTTTCGTGTCGAACCGCCCGGGTCGTCTCCAGGCTGTTTGCCGCTCGCTCGCTGATGCAGGCATCAACCTTCTCTCGCTCACGCTCGCCGATTCCGGCGAATTCGGCCTTATCCGCCTGATTGTGAACGATTCTGAAAAGGCTGTCAATGTTCTTGCCAAGGCTGGCCTCAGCGCAACCGTTACCGACGTTGTCGCATGCCCTGTTGCAGACAAGGTTGGCGGTCTTGCAGACCTTCTCGACGTTCTCGGCGACTTGCAGATTGACTACATGTACGCCTACCCGTCCGAATGCTCGACGGCAACGAACGTCATGATTCTTCGCTTTAGCGATACCGAAAAGGCGCTCAAGGTCTTGGAAGAAAAGAACTTCAAGACTCTCAGCACCACAGAAATGCTGGGCTAAAATTGCGAGTTGCGCAGTCTGTGCAAGTTAAACGCGCAGACGAGATGCGCGAATGCGCGGACTAAACTACGCACGCTATTGCAAACAAAAACAGCTAAACGGTTTCCCGTTTAGCTGTTTTATTATGGATTTCAAGTAAGTGAAACTTGACTTTCGAGAGCCCGCAGGCTACCTGAACACGGCGGTAACAGACGTGACTTCACCCGGGTTCACCTTGCGGGTCATATCCGTGACGCCATCGCTCCAGCCCGTGAACGTGCTGCCAGAATTTGCCTGAGCCGTAAGCGTGACCGGCACATCCCTGTAGAGCGAGACAGTCATCGAAGACTTATCCAGAGCAAGGCCATCCACGAGAATCGTGCCAGAACCCTGCGCCGTAAACGTCATTTCAACCGGAGAAGAAAGCGTAAAGTACGATTCCATCTGTTCACGAACTTTCGCCTGACGCGTCTGGGCAAAGCTCTTTATCGTTTCCAAAGCTTTGCTCATGCTAGATGCATTATAGCCCCAGAATTCCTGATCGCGCGCCACTTCAGGTTCCACCTGCGACTGCAAATCGTTGATACGCTTGAGGAGCCTATCCGCCGAGAAGTTCATCGAAAGGAGCACGCTAAAGCGGTTGATAAACGCATTCTTGAAGCCCTCGTTACTGAGCAAGCGAATCATAAGAATCGTGTGCGGAGAAATAGAGCCGTTCGTCACCTGCTGCTGGCCACCGCCCATGCCACCCATGCCGAAGCCCATTCCCATACCCATGCCACTTGTGCCGCTAGCATTCGTCACATAGCTGAACACGTTTCCGGTCTGGGTATTGTAAGACACGCCGAAGCCAAAGTCCGTATCGTACATGAACCATTTCCACTTCGTCTTCTGACTTGCGACACGCCACTTCTTCATATTGTTGTGCGGCCAGTCGCTATTGTTCAAGAACATTTCAGCCTGCATGTAATTCATGTAGTTGTCGACATCAACCTGGTCTGCAATCTTCTTGTAGTTTGCATCCGATTTCAAATCGTTGTTCTGCAGCCAATCCAACATAGATTTGTAATCCGCAGAAGAACCGACACTCGCTTCATCTGTACCGCTAGATGTTGTTGCAAGAAGGTCAATATCGTTCGGGTCATAGCCGTACTTGGTTTCGTAATAGTATTCGTTGTTGCGTTCACGCAAGTCATGGATACCGTAATACTTGCCATTGTAATACACGATAACATAACGGCCACGCTGGTAATCAACGCCCAAACCTTCTGTCATCGAAGTGCCCACACGGTCGCGCACGTAATCGTCGCCGGAATTGTTACCAAAGTTTCTGAGCGAGAAAGCCTTAAACTTCTTGAGTTCCGGATAATCCGGGAACAGCGTGTATTTCAGGCGCTTTTCGCCATACTCTTCGCGCAGCGTCACCGCAAAGGACTTCTTTTCTTTTGCACGGCTGTACTGGCCAGAAATCTTGTAGTCGCCCATCACGCCAAAAGCCGGAGCCTGCGGCTTGCCAGGTTCAAACATTTCCACATAAACCGGGAGTTCTCGGTTGCTCCAGAAGTTTGCGCCCTTCTTCGGGTCCATCATCGAAGCATTATTGCCCGTCATGTAAAGGCCGGAATCGGGGCTGAACATCGAAAGCAGATCGGTCGTCACAAAGAGCGCGGCAAGCGTGGGTTGCTTTTCGAAAACGTAAGTACGAATAATTTCTTCACTCGGATAAGAGCCACCGACATACGCACGGCAACGCAAAACCGTCGTAGCGCTAATCGTCACCGTAGTCTGCACCACCGGAGAGTTTGAAGTCGGTTCGGCGCCGCCCTGTTCGCAACGAGTGCCCGCCGGGAATGTCGCCGTCACCGCAGACGTGTAGAAACCAGAAGGCGGAATGTTCACTTCGGCAACTTGAACTTGTTCTGCAAAGACCTCGCCCGCCGTATTGCCATAAGGCGACGGAGTCGCAAAGCCCCACTTGCCCGCGCCATCACGAGACCATGAAGCGGTCGTCGGAACGGCACCAAAACGCACAGAATCCAGCAAAGCGCCTTCGGCATTTACAAAGTACAAAGCACCGCCATCCTTGTCCACCTTGAACGAAGCGTGCGGTTCATGGCCGCGATTGCGAGCAATGTACGACGTAATCTGAATGGTCGTCGATTCACTTCCCTGAGTTTCAGTTGCAAAAGTTGTTGCCGTTACATTGTTGCGCTTGAGGTCCTTCGCATTATCATCTAAGCGGACATAGAACACCGATGACAAATCACCCGTACCGCGGAGATTCTTGCCGCTCCAACTGCTGAGCGAATCGCCTTCCTTAAAGTTCACACGGATTTTGTGATTTTTGGTGATAAAGCCACGGACAACAAGCTGGTTGACCTTGCTAAGGCTAGACGCATTATTGGTCTTGACAACCACGCGAGAGTAATCCCCACCCTGGGCAACCTTCATCACAGACCCAATCTGGACAGAGCCATTTTCGCTAAAGCAGAGCGAAGACTTGCCTTGCAAATTTTCGACGTTGTTGCCAGAAGAAGCAGCACCGGTATTGCCACCCATACCGCCCATGCCGCCACCCATGTTGCCGCCCCAGCCGCCGCCACCCCAGTTGCCCATTCCGCCACCGAAATCGCCAAAGTTGAAGCCGCCCATGCCACCCGATGCAGATTCAGAACTGCAATCCGAGCTCATCATATTAAGCGAATCAGAAGGCAAGACATAGTCAGGATAATTCTTGCCCGAAAGGAAAACGATCATGAAACTTTTGGCAGGAACAGTCGCATTGCCAAAGACCCAACGACGCGGATTAGACAAATCATCCGTAAGCGAATAGCCCTTCAAACTCATCGGAGCATCGGACGAGTTGTAAAATTCAACCCATCCCGGATCGTTGCCGTCATTGTCCTTGAGATTTGCATTTGTCGGAGAAACTTCCGAGAAGAACACCGGGCTATTCCCTTCGAAATGCGGAATAACAGTAGCGGCGCTCGAAGCCGGAGGAACCTGAGCACTAGAAGTGGGAACTAATGCCGAAGAAGATGACTGAACTACAGGAGACGACGTTCCCGGAACACCCGCGGAGGAGCTACCCGGAATGCCAGCTGAAGAAAGTCCCGGAGCAAAAGACGAACTGGACCAACCGCCCAATTGACCGTCATTGGAATCGGAGCTAATTTCACCAATTCCCGGAGCCGCCATGCCGAAATCCGAAGAATTCGAATCACCGCATGCGGATAAAACCAAACCAAAACTAATCCCAAATAACGCTACACCAGAAAAGATTTTTTTCATGTCTGATCCCTTAGAATTGAGCGATACATTTTGAGCGCCACACCAATCCAATCCTTGAGTTAAGTATATATTTAGCCGCGTTGCAAAAGCCTCTTTTTTTAACTTCACGTTGTAAAAGGATTGAGCATTTGACAACACGCAAAAAAGCGGAACAAGGCGTTCCGTTTTACTATTTTTGTCGTGAAAAAATTTTAACAAAAGCAGGATTTTACATGAATTTCAGCGACTTCAGCAAGGCGAGCCAGCAGTTCAATCAGTTCAGCCCCGAGATGAAAGAACAGATGATGAAGATGGCAAAAGCCCGCGTAAAGGAAAAATTACTCAAGTGGTTTGCAACACCGACATTTGTGCTGCTCGGAATTGTTCTCGGTGCAGTCATCGGTGCGCTCACCGCATGCTTCGGCGACATCAGCGACAGACTTTCTGCCATCCGCGATGCAAACCCATTGTACTTTATCCCCGCCCTCGCCATCGGCGGTGCCGCTATCGTATTCGCTTATAAGAAATGGGGACGCTGGACAGAACGCGGCATGGACCAGGTCTTCGCCGTAGGACTCAACAAGGAATCTGACTTTCCACTCGTCTCTATCCCGATGGCCGCTGTGAGCACTTGGCTGACGCAACTCTTCGGCGGAAGCGCAGGTCGTGAAGGCGCCGCTATGCAAATCGGTTCCGCACTTTCGTACAACATAAGCAAGAAGTTGCCGTTTGAAAATGCTGCACACGTTATGCTCGTGACCGGGCTTGCCGCAGGCTTCGCTGGAATCTTCCAGGCCCCGATGGCAGCTACCGCATTTGCTTTGGAAGTTCTGCTCGTTGGCCACTTGGAACTTGGAGCATTGCTCCCCGCCGCTGCTGCCGCATTCACCGCCTGCAAAGTTTCGAGCATGCTTGGATTCCACAAGTTCAGCGTAGATTTGAACAGCGTTCTCGACGCAAGTGGATTTTCGGCAAGTATTTTCACGAACGAAGGCGCACTCGACGGCAAGTTCCTCGTGAAGCTTGCGCTGATGGGCGTACTCTTCGGAATTGTCGGTGGCGGGTTTGCAAAGCTCCTCGGACTCTCACAGAACTTTTTTGCTAAGAAGTTCCCGAACAACATCAAGCGAATCGCCATTATGGGCGTTGGAATAAGCGCTTTGCTGTTCGTGTTTTTCCAAGGACGCTACGCCGGACTTGGAACAAACTTGTTGGATTTGAGTTTTGGGATTAATGCCGCCGGAACCGCCGACTTGATTGGGAACGTCGCCGGGTACGACTGGATTCTGAAATTCGCTCTCACAATTCTTACACTCTCCGCCGGATTTATCGGCGGTGTCGTCACCCCGCTTTTCGCCATCGGTGCTACGTTTGGCGTATTCGTTGCGGGAATGTTCGGAATGCCGCTCCCGCTCGCCGCAGCGCTCGGTTTCGCCGCCGTGTTCGCAAGTGCAAGCAACACGCTCTGGGCACCGATCCTCATCGCCGGCGAAATCTTCGGATTCAATTGCCTTCCCGCATTCTTCATCGTCTGCACAGTCGCCTACATTTGCAACGGCGGACAATCGATTTACAAACAAAAGAAGATTAGGATAAAGATTTAATAAAGACTAATGCTAAAGTGCCCCGCCATTGAGCGGGGCATTTTTGAATTCGATTTCAGCACGAAGTTCCATGACAAACTGGACAAGTTCTTCTTCGTTGATTCCTATTACTATTTCCCTAAGACTAGTCTCTGTTGTATATCCCTTGTTGTGGGTATAATCAGTTAAGCCTCAAAAAAATCACACCGCCGTAAACGGCAACGATTCAGTGACACTATTTTAAAATTACTAGAATCGTACCACATCAATACATACTCCGTATAGGTATGATTTATCACACTTTTTTGCAGTCAGCTCAAGCTTTTTGCTAAAAAAAATCTGTCATTTTCTTTCACTTTTTCCTATATTTTTTGTAGATTACCAAGAGACAAAATACAATAGAGGTCTTATGAACGAAACAATCAAATCCTTACTTTCACGTAGAAGCATCCGCAAATTCAAATCTGACGCCGTGAGCAAGGAGCTCATCGCACAAGTCGCCGAAGCGGGTATCTACGCCGCAAGCGGCATGGGCAAGCAGGCCGCTACCGTGGTCGCCATCACGAACAAAGGACTACGCGACCGCATCTCCGAAATGAACCGCAAGATTGGCGGTTGGGACGAGGGTTTCGACCCGTTCTACGGAGCTCCTGTAATTCTTCTCGTCCTTGCGAAAAAGGAAATTCCGACCTACCTGTACGATGGTTCGCTCGCCATGGGGAATCTCATGAACGCCGCTTACAGCCTCGGTCTCGGCAGCATCTGGATTCACCGCGCCAAGGAAGAAGTCGAAAGCGACGAGGGCAAGGAAATTCTCAAGTCACTGGGCCTGAACGCTGACGAATGGGTTGGTATCGCTCACTGCGCTTTGGGTTATGCCGACTGCGAACAGCCCGCAGCACACCCCCGCAAGGAAGGCCGCATCGTCTGGGCGGAATAATTATCTGGCGGAGTAATTCAAGCAAATTAACTTTTAGAGCTGTTGCATTTTTGCAGCAGCTTTTTTAGCCCAGGCGTTGCGGGCCGGCGAATGAGGGCCCACTCGAAGGGGTAGCGAGCAACGCAGTGCGAGCGAGGGGAAGGCTTTCCCCTCCTACCCTATTTTCCAAGACTTCACTGGATCCTTCGTTTCACTCAGGATGACGCTTTTTTCTCTCGTCT
This sequence comes from Fibrobacter sp. UWB16, assembly GCF_900215325.1. Lineage (NCBI taxonomy): Bacteria > Pseudomonadati > Fibrobacterota > Fibrobacteria > Fibrobacterales > Fibrobacteraceae > Fibrobacter > Fibrobacter sp. UWB16. The sequence goes on from NZ_OCMS01000001.1 coordinate 827,874, forward strand.
CTCTCGTCTCTCGTCTTTAGTCTCTCGTCTATTTTACTAAATTTGGCGCATTATGGAAATGGAAACTCGTTATAATCCGAAAATTGTAGAAGACCGTTGGCACGACCAATGGAACAAGAATAATGATTTTGCCCCGAGCGGAAAGGGCGAACCGTTCTCCGTCGTCATTCCGCCTCCGAACGTTACGGGTGCTCTGCACCTCGGCCACGCTCTGAACGACACGTTGCAGGACATTCTCGTCCGCTATCGCCGTAAGACTGGTCGCGACACGCTCTGGATTCCGGGCACGGACCACGCCGGCATTGCCACGCAGGCTGTCGTCGAAAAGAGACTTTTCCAGGACGAACACAAGACACGCCACGACATTGGCCGCGACGCCCTCGTGGAACGCATTTGGAAGTGGAAGGACGAATACGAAGCCCGCATCACGAAGCAGCTCAAGAGCCTCGGCGTCAGCTGCGACTGGAGCCGTCAGCGATTCACGCTCGACCCGGTTTGCGCAAAGGCCGTGCGCCACGCATTCTTCAACCTTTTCAAGAAGGGTCTTATCTACCGCGGCAAGCGTCTCGTGAACTGGGACACCAAGCTCCAGACGGCTGTGGCAGACGATGAAATTTATTACGAAACTGTGAAGGGTCACTTCTGGACGTTCAAGTATCCTCTCGCCGACGGTTCGGGATTCATCCCGGTTTCGACGACTCGTCCGGAAACGATCATGGGCGATACGGCTCTCGCTGTGCACCCGAACGACGAACGCTACAAGCAGTTCATCGGCAAGATGCTCAAGGTTCCGTTCGTGAACCGCGAAATTCCGGTGATTGCAGATGCCATCCTCGTCGATATGGAATTCGGTACGGGTTCCGTGAAGGTGACTCCGGCTCATGACCCGAACGACTACGCTACGGGCCTCCGCCACAAGCTCCCGATGATCAACATCATGAACGACGACGGCAGCCTCAACGAGAACGCCGGTCCGTTCCAGGGCATGAAGGGTCAGGCCGCACGCGACGCTGTGGTGAAGGGTCTCGAAGATCTCGGCCTCCTCATCAAGGTCGAAGACCACGAAATGCAGGTGGGCCATTCCGACCGCAGCAAGACTGTAATTGAACCGTACTTGAGCGACCAGTGGTTCGTGAAGATGGACGTCCTCGCCGACAACGCTATGAAGGCTGTCACGAGCGGCGAAATCAAGATCATTCCGGAACGCTATGCAAACAAGTACCTCGACTGGCTCAAGGAAAAGCGCGACTGGTGCATCAGCCGTCAGCTCTGGTGGGGCCACCGCATTCCTATTTGGCACGCCGACGAAACGACGACCGAAGAGGACTTGAACAAGGCATTCGCAGGCCGTAACGACATTTACTATTACAAGGCACAGAACGGCATCTGGCTCATCTGCTCCGAAGAAGAAAACTTGAAGGAAGATGCAGTTGCCGGTCACAAGATTGTGCAGGAAGAAGACGTGCTCGACACGTGGTTCTCCAGTGGTCTCTGGCCGCACTCCACGATGGGCTGGCCGGAACAGACGGACACGCTCAAGAAGTACTACCCGACTTCCGTGCTTGTGACGAGCCGCGACATCATTACGCTCTGGGTCGCCCGCATGGTGCTCTTCAGCCAGGAAAACATGGGCACGGTTCCGTTCCACACGGTGTACATCCACCCGAAGATTTTGGACGGCAATGGCATGACCATGAGCAAGTCCAAGGGCAATGGCGTGGACCCGATGGATATCGAAAAGAAGTACGGCACGGACGCACTCCGCTTCGTGATGGCAAGCCTCTGCACCGACAACCAGGACGTTCGTCTCCCGGTGAAGAAGGAAAAGCAGGAAGATGGTTCTGTCATCAACACGAGCGAAAAGTTCGAAATTGGTCGTAATTTCTCGAACAAGCTCTGGAACGCTTGCCGCTTCTTGTTCCCGCACTTGGAACAGGCTGGCGCACTTTCCAAGGACATGCTCCCGATGGATTCTTCGATCTTCGCACTCGAAGACCGCTGGATTCTCTCTCGCTTGAATTCCACCATCCAGGACGCAACGAAGATGCTCGAAGAGTTCCACTTTGCTGAACTCGCCGGCTTCCTCTACCGCTTTGTCTGGGACGATGTCTGCTCCAGCTACTTGGAAATCAAGAAGGCCGTGATCAACAGCGAAACGCTCACCGCCGAAAAGAAGAACGCTATGGCCATTCTCAGCCATGTGCTCCGCGGCGTGATTGACCTGTTGCATCCGGTGATGCCGTTCATCACGGAAGAACTGAACGCAACGCTCTTCCCGGGTTCTGAACGCGTGATCAACAGTGCATGGCCGAAGGCCGACGCAAGCCTCATCGACGCCAAGATCGAAGCCGCTTTCAACCAGGCATTCGCTGTCGTGGAAAGCGTGCGTGGCGTGCGCGGTCGCTACAACGTAAGCCCGGCTACCAAGCTCAAGGCTGTCGTGAGCGTCGATACCGCCGAAACCGAAGCAAGCGTGAAGGACTGCCAGGCCATCATCACCGAACTCGGTGGACTTGAATCGTTCTCTGTAGCCGTGAAGGCCGCAAAGCCGAAATTCAGCGCAAGCTCCGTGGTGCCGGGTGGCGAACTCTACATCCCGCTCGAAGGTATCCTTGACCCGGCTGCAGAAATCGCACGCCTCGAAAAGGAAATCGAAAAGGCAAAGGCATTCGCCGCCAGCATCGAACGCAAGTTGTCGAATGAAAAGTTCGTCAATGGAGCTCCGGAAGCTGTCGTGAACGCCGAACGCACCAAGCTCGCAACGCAGATGGATATCATCGCGAAGAGCACGAAGGCGCTCGAAGAACTCCGCTAATAGCGGGCTCGCGAATCGTCATTCCCGCCAGAGCCTGTGCTGAGCGCAGTCGAAGTAAGCGGGAATCTCCTTTTAAACTTTCAAGGCAGGCATTCCACACGGAATGCCTGCTTTTTTGCATTTTACGGCGCCCATCTCTGTAAAGTAATAATTTACAATCCACTTTTTTGATATTTCAACGCGTATTGTAAACAGCGATTTTGTTGTATCATCCAGCATAAAACCCCATACAAAACAAGCAACTTATCCGTATCATATACAAAATTTATATGTATTATACAAGAATACAAAAATCATATAAATTACTTTACACAAAATTCAGCTAAAAATAAGTTCATCTTTTTCATTTTAATTTATTTATGTTTACAAAGTCTAACAGAATAAAAACAGGAGGAAATTCTGATGAATAAGACAAAGAAAAAAAATATCTCTAAAAAAGCCATATTTGCAGCAACTGCGGCATCTATGCTTTTCACCGGATGCGGCTGTCTCGACGATGTTTTAAATCCGCACGATCCAGCAGATGACCATCCGATACAAGCAAGCTCATCTAGCAATCACGTACCATCATCTTCTTCATTTGCAGGCCCACACGATTTATTTGAAACTTGGTACGGTTACAATGGCGAGCCGCAAATTCAAACCGGATTCGGCAACTTTACAGAAACAAACGGCTATTGGTACCCTAGAGACGACCACGACGAAGGCGGACGCTCCGAAATCATTTGGCCTGTTCCTATGGGCAACGAATACAGCGATGTAGCGATGGACCCGATTATCGAGTACTGTGGTGGCCTTTGCGGTGCATACTCACTCAAAAAGGGCACCTTGACATACAACCCGTTTGTTGGAGTCGGTTTTAACTTGGTCGGAGAACGAAGCGACAGTGACCTAACCCCAGAAGCGGCAGATGCAACCAGTATGGGCGGCGTCTGCGTCACGTACGCATCTGAAATGGCATTATCACTCGAAATGGGACTCACCGAAGCTGCAGAAGCGGAAATCGGTTACGCTGTTCCGTACGTGAATCTCCCCAAGAGCCCGTATGGCACAACAAAATACATCTCCTGGTCTGAATTCAAGCAGCCATCCTGGTACAAGGGTTTCATCAAGATGTCTGGCGATAAAGCAGCCCAGCAGCTTGTATCTCTCAATTTCAAGTTCCAAGGTGCAAATGGGACTCTCGGCAGATTTAACATCACTGCAGTAGGCCCTTACGATGGTTGCCAAGCCTCTCAGCTCCCAGTCTATTTGCCTGAAATGGGAAACCCGAATCCAGTGGACACGATTATTCCCATCGATCCGCCCACATTGACTTCAAATAATTTTGAGACGTGGTTTGGATACACTGGTGAAGCACAAATTAACACCGGTTATGATAACGGAACAGAAACTTCCGGCTACTGGTTTAGCTACAGCGATGACGCAGACGGTGGAGCATCAACAATTAGATGGCCTGTTACCCCAGGCAACGACTACAGCCCCGACGCCATGGACCCGATTATAGCCGAATGCAACGGTCTGTGCGGAACAGCTATTTTGGATGCCGGATCTTTAACCTACCATCCGTTCGTAGGAGTCGGTTTCGCCCTTGCCGGTGAAACAATTGACGGAGGCGAGCTCGAAACTGTCAATGCAAGCGGCATGGGCGGCGTATGCATCACGTACACTTCTGAAGTAGCCCCGTCTCTTGAAATGAGCCTTGGCGAAAAAAATGACGTTGACATCGGCTTCGCTTACCCAGCAGCTATGCTTCCGAAAAGCTCTGCAGGCACAACGAAGTTCATTCCATGGTCCAGCTTCAAGCAGCCCTCCTGGTATAAAGGTGACGTAAAATTCACCGGTGAACAGGCAGCAAAGACGCTTGCAGCACTGAAATTCAAAATGCAAGCTCATCCGGGCTCATACAGATTCAACATCCAGGCAATCGGCCCGTATGACGGCACTTGCAGTGGCGCACCCTCAGTCACCATCAACAAGAAACGTCACTAAAAAGTCCCATAGACATCTCCTGATATAAAAAATCCGGCCTCGCATGAGGTCGGATTTTTCAATTTCTAGCGTCATTCTGAAAGGCGAAGCCTTGAAGAATCCAGTTAAGTTCTGATGTAATAATGTCACTGGATGGGGCTATAGTCCCAACTCTTTGGCTCGGTTATAAAAATGAGCAAGCTCATTTTTGCAACACTCGCCTTCTGAGTTGTCTTCCGCCTTCGGCGTCAGGATGACGAGAATGACACTACTTATCTTCTTCCTTTTCCTTATCGTGGCAATGGCACGGGCAATGATAGCAGTCACCCGTTTCGGCGTAGTCCTTGCCAGTCCAGCAGTAAGTGCAAAGGTCTTCTTCCGGGAGGCCGATAGCCTGGATCAAGTCGTCAATGCGCTGGAACGCAAGCGACGTGAGGTTCAGCTTTTTGCGGATGTATTCGACCATGTCCTTGTACGGCTGGCCATTCGGATCGGTGTACTTGTCCAAATCAGCATTTTCGCCTTCCTGGTCGCGAATGTAACGGCGCGTGATGAGGTCGTATTCATTCTTGGAGCGAGAGAAGTTGATGAACTTGCACGGATAAACGAGCGGCGGGCAAGCGATACGCATGTGCGTTTCCTTGCAACCCATCGAATAAAGTTTCTGGGCTTGCTTACCGAGCTGCGTTCCGCGAACGATAGAGTCATCGCAGAAAACGAGGCGACGGTCCTTGATGAGCCCCGGAATCGGGATGAGCTTCATCGAGGCGACATGTTCGCGCTGGCGCTGGTCCTGCGGCATAAAGGAACGAGCCCAAGTCGGCGTGTACTTCACGAACGGACGGGCAAACTTGATGCCAGCTTCGTGAGCATAGCCCAAGGCGTGAGACGTACCGGAGTCCGGAATACCGCAAGCGGCATCGGCTTCGGTCGGGGTGCGCTTCGCAAGAGCGGAACCGCAACGGTAACGGGTCATTTCCACGTTACGTCCTTCGTAACTCGATGCCGGGTAACCGTAATACACCCAAAGGAACGAACAAATTGCCATCTTCTTGCGCGGCGGAACGAGCACCGTTTCGCCATCCGGCGTGAGCTCGACCACTTCACCCGGACCAAGATCACGGACGTATTCGTAACCGAGGTTCGGAAGAGCGCAGCTTTCTTGCAAGGCGATCATGGCGCCATCCTTCTTACCGAGGATTACAGCCGTACGGCCCCACTTGTCACGGCACGCATAAAAACGCCCCGCGCTATCCATAATCAGCACGGAGCAACTTCCCTTCACCTTGTCCTGAACATACTTGAGACCGTCAATAATTGAATCCTGCGTAGCGATAAGCGCTGAAACAACTTCGGTCGGACCGACCATGCCACTCGTTGTCGAGAACTGGAGCTGCATGCAGTTGTTGCGGAAAAGTTCGTTCTTAATATCTTCAATGTTCGTGATGAGACCGACAGTCACAATTGCGAACGTTCCCAGCTTGGAGGTCATGACGAGCGGCTGCGGGTCCGTGTCAGAGATGACGCCTAAGCCAACCTTGCCGGAAAAATGTGTTAAATCGTGTTCAAACTTACTGCGGAACGGAGTGTTCTGGATGTTGTGAATCGAGCGATGGAAAACGCCATCCGATTTCAAAACAGCCATACCGCCGCGGTGAGTACCAAGGTGAGAATGGTAGTCGGTTCCGTAAAAGAGATCGCAAACGCAATCTTCTTTGGAAATAACACCACAAAAGCCGCCCATATAAGACTCCTGGATAGAAAAGGATTTTCCACGCACAAAAATAGAAATCTTGAGCCATCTGCAAAGACTAAACCTGAAAAATTTTTATTTCAACCGCCGGGCAGCCCCCGCAAATAGCCATATTTTTTGCTTACGCCCCAAATTGGAGTAATGCCCTATTTTGATTTGGGACCTTTTGAGTATATATTGGTATAAAAGCATACATTTTCAGAAGGGGAAGCATATGGAAATTAAAGCCGTACGCATGTTTGACCATGGTTTCATGAACCAAGCGTTTGCCTTTAGCGGTGAAGAAGGCAAGGACAAATTCGATGAGCAGATTATCTACCGCAGTAGTCTGCAAAACTTTCTCATCGACACCGGGAGCGAAATCATCCTCGTCGATACGGGATTCGTCAACGACTTTGCATCACCCGAAAAGAAACTTGGCGCGCCGCTTTATATGGGCGAAAAGCTAAAGGACTACACCCAAGCTTTTGCGGAACTCGGTTACAAGCCCGAGCAGGTCACGAAAATTCTCATCACGCACAAGCATCCGGACCATTCCGCAGCCATCCAGTATTTCCCGAATGCAAAGGTTTTTGTCTCGCCCGAAGATGCCGACGCCATGAAGCTTGACGCCCCTAACATTGTGCGCTGCACCTACAAGGACGGACCTTACCACAACTTCCCGAAATGCGAAAAAATCGCCGACGGAATTTACTTTATCGAAGCTAAGGGCCACACCAAAGGAAACAGCATCGTCATTGCCGAAAGCGAAGGACTTTTCTACCTAATGCATGGCGACGTAACCTACTGCGATGCGGCCCTCAAAGCAAACAAGTTAAGCATCGTCTTTGAAGACATAGCCACCGCCCGCGAAACGCTCGACCGTGTCCGCAAATTTATCGCCAACAACCCAACCGTTTACCTCTCGACGCATTGCCCCGAAGGCTACGAAAATCTCGAGATGAAGCGCGTGATGAAACTATAGAAAGTTCCGCAGTCTCGCCTGCAACAAAGCGCGTCAAGACAGATTGTCATGCCCGCCACTCTACACTTGTCATCCCGGCCACTTTACACTTGTCATGCCCGCCACCGAGCGGGCATCTCCTTTTTTACAAATCCCCTGATTTCGGGCCGTATTCGATTGTACCGTCGTGATGGATGATGATATAATCATAGAAATGTGTCGAATCCGGCATATAACGTGGTATAATTTCAGCTTGTCGTTTGTAGCCTCTAAAATAGGGTCTATCATCTTCGATATTAAGCAAATTATCGCCATCAGCCACCCAAGCCGTAGTCACTAGAACATCACCGCTATCGCTTAATGCAAATTCATAATAAAGATCTCCATATTGCAGCGATCCAACATATTCTCCCCTCATTCCCACATCTTTCCAAGCAGAGTCTCTTGGAACATGATAGAATAGACCCAATGAATCTCGATAAGTCAAAGTCACCTCTGTGTAATTCATCAGAGAATTTTTATAACGCAACCATTTTTCAAACGACGGATTTTTACGAACGGCAATCAAAGTTTTCAAAAAAAGCTTGACTGATTCAATCGGATCTTCATAGAAATTTTCATACTTGATGAGCCGCAAAACAAGTTCATTAAAAGGCGTTTCCCCTTTCAGCGTTACATAAACAGAATATTCAACATCATCTACAGAATGAGTTCGACCGGCTACAGCTTTGATATCAAAGAAGTCCTCAAAGCGTTTAAATTTTGAGTCTTCACGGAATGTTTTTAAAATTTTTTCACTTCCTTTATCGTCTAGCTCTTGACGAAGGCTATCTAGAACCTTGTAATAAGCGCTAAAGGGAGAAGTTGTTTCTTTGTAAATCTCAGGATTTTTTTCATACCGTTCTTCTACATAAGAATGGGGAATCGTACAAAATTTTAAATTACCCCGTTTATTTAGTTTATACAGACCATCCTTGGAAAGACGAACCTTGGGCAACGATAGAGTTCGTCCATTTTTGACTACAAATTCATAAAAGCTTTTTTCACATTCAAAACCTATAGTATCACTGACAAAATCAGCAAGCAACGGTTCACTCTTCTGTTTTTTAAAAGTTCGTTTTTCAGCTGACGTATTCAGAACAATTTCTTGCGGAGGAATATTCACAGAAACAATTCTAGGGTCCAATTCTTTTCCATTGAAAAATTTATCAGGAAGAGCTATTGAACGTGAATACGATTTTATTTGTACACTATCCAAGTAAAGCAAAGAATCATGAAGACTCCAATATGCCGAATAGCCACCACCTTCTTCAGGATTGAAATACGTATATATCGGAGCAGAATTCCAATCCCGAATCGATGGCCTAAATGGCCACGTTGAATAATGCTTGGCTATATATTCATTTAGCGGATGAGTTAAAATACGGCATTGTTCGCCATTGATATAGAAATGATCCGTGCCACCCTCGATACAAGTACGATCAGGAAGTTTGATAATGATTGCACAAGCGGCACACGCAAACGCAACTACCAAAAAACAAATTCTCTTTATCATGAGGATAAATTACAAAAATGCTTATGCAAGACGTATGGATTCCATCGCCCAACTCGGTGATTCGGCCCTTCGGCAGGCTCAGGGACCTTGACAAGGTTGGTGAGTTTGTCGAACTACACCAACCTTAATCCGGGATGACAAGCGTAAGGGTTTACGCCCCATTAATCATTCACCAAGGACAAACGAAACTGCTTTTTCGAGGTCCTCTTGCTGGCGTTTATGCACTTCAGCATAACGTTTCAAAGCACGAGAAGCGTACATCGCATAAATGTTCGAATCAAGCAATTGAATCATGCGGTTCTTGATTTCACTCACGGAATAAGGGTCAAAATAAAGTGCAGCATTTTCGCAGACTTCGGGCACAGACGTCGTACCGCTTGCAGCCACAGGCACGCCATAACGCATCGACTGCACCGGCGGGTAGCCAAAGCCTTCGTTCAAGCTCGGGAAAATAAACGCATACGCGTTCTTGTGCAAGAATTCGAGTTCCTTAGATTCCACGTAACCGAGAAACACAAACGCATCCTTGTTGCGGATATGCTTGCGGTAAACTTTCACGTTCGTTGCCCCCGTAATCACGAGTTTCATGTCAAACAAGTGATTCGTCGAACGCATCATCGTCACGAGTTCATCGAACGCCTTGACCGCACGCAAATTGTTCTTTTCCCAGCGGGCACCGCTCGTGAGCAAGAAATACTTCTTCGTTTTCACGCCCGGCGGCAAGAATCCTTCCGGTTCGTAATCCAGCATCGGGCTATAGAAAACCGGGATTTCCTTGTCCAAAAGCTCCGGGAAGAAGGACTTGATAGAAGCACGGCTATGTTCGCTTACAGTAATGCATTCGGCACGGCCGTCGGCAATGCGGACCGCCAAATCGCGGTACTTGGGCGCATAGAAATACTTTTTCCAACAGTCGCGGTAACGCACAAGCGCTTCGAGCTTTTGAGCAAGCTTTTTCGCAAAGCCAACGCCTTGCCAGCTGTACTGCATTTCAAGAGCGCGCACGCCATGCCACGTGAACACAAAACGCTTCACCTGAATTTGCCATTTGCCTTCGAGCGAATAAAGCGGCGTGTAGAACGCATCAATCGCATTTTCGTCGATAATCTGCTGCGGCATCTTTTCGGCAATGTCAAAGAGCGGAATGCTGCACTTTTCGCATGCTTCGAGAATATCCGGCGACAAGTATTTGCGGCTATCGTAAACGCAACTGAACTTTGCGCCACGCTTCACAAGCGCCCAGAAAATCACTTCGCCATAGCTGCCGCCACCATGAAACTTTGCACTGTGAATCGGCTGCACAGCCACGAGATTAAAAAGCAAATTCATAAAACGCCCCCTAGAAAAGCTTGCCCAGGATTTCCAAAGGCTTCACGAGGAACGGCATTTTCTTATACAGCCAGGCAAGCGATTTTGCAAACGCGTAAGAGCGGATGATGTAAGCACCCGCAGCACCCACCTTGTTCGTCTGGTACATGAATTCATCCTTCGCATGCGCAATCACATCATCGTAATACTCGTTGATGTGAATGGACTTGTCCGCATTCACCGTCACGGGGAGGTTCTTCAAGTTCGTATAAAAGTCCTTGCGCAAAATCTTCGGCAAAAAGATGTTCATCGATTCCGGCACCTTGCGGCCTCGCGTATCGATAATGCGCGAGCCAAAGAAGTGCAACACTTTCGCCGTCGGCAAGAATCGGTTGCCATAAGCAAGCTGGCAGTTCCAGCCGCCATCCATCTTTTTCGTGATATAACCGAACTTGTAATTGGTTTCAGCAAGGCTTGCCATATCGTACGGGAAGTTCTTGGAAACGCAGTAAAGCCAAAGTTCGTGCCAAGTCTTGAAGAACTCGCGGGCTTCAGGCGTATCGGCGGCAAACATCACGCCCCCGTTAAAAATTTCGTCGTTCAGAATCGGCGAAAAGCCCATCATCTTTGCGTTGTTCAAAATTTTCTTGCGGTTGATAGCCTTCGAAAGATTCGTATGGAAATCGAGCACGGCATAAATGCCACCGCGCCATTCGTCAGGAATCGTCAAATCATCAACAATCGCGATGTCCGAATCCATGTACAAGAAATCGCCATCGACCACGTTGCGCATCACCGTCTTGAGGTAACGAGAACGAAGCATCGGCGTGAACTTTTCATCAAGCGTGAGTACCTTGAGTTCATCGACAGCGTCCTTCAAGACCGCACGCGATCCCGTCAAAGTTTCAGCAGTTTTATCATCCGTCAAAAGCGTCACGAACGCATTCGGATTATGGACACGCAACGAAGCAATTGCCACGAGCGTCTGCTCGCAGAAAAAGTCCTTCGGGGAACTTGTCAACACAAAAAGATATTTGGTCATAGGTAAAATATACCAAAAAATAGCTATATTACCGGATAAATAACCCAAAATACGTTTTCATCATGCGCAAAAAGCACCATTTCTTTCTATTCCACGCCATCATAGTTCTACTATTTTCTGGAATAGTTCTTTTCCTTTGTGCCAAGTACTTTATCAATCAGTCCATCTACCTGCTTGTCGGTTTACTTGTCGCGCTGTTCCTCCTTGGTGCTTTGAGGTCTCTCCCTGTCGCTGCAGCATCTAAAAGCGATCGAAAATTCGGTTCTCTTCTTGCAGGCACATCACTCTATTTCATCGGCCTTGCCATTCTATTCCTCAAAAGATTTTCCCTGGAGCGTTTCCCCATTGATGATCCTGAAATGGTTATTGCAGGCCTCACGAATATCAACGGAGCCATCGACAGAGGTATCTATTACGACATTTTTGCAGCCCTCGCCTATGCACTCGGGCTAACACTAGTATTTTTCTTTCTTGTTCTCCTGTATCAAAAAAAGACAAAACACTTTTACGTTGTCTCTAGACTTCCGTTCAGGGTTCATTCCAACCGCTTTTTCCTCGTTTTCGGATTGATAATCCTCATCAGTTCGCTTTCTGATACATACCACGACCTTCACATTTACGACTACAGCAAGGCCATCAAAAAGCTTTACGCCGATCCTATCGATTCTGAATTTTACCGTACCGAATACATTGCACCCGACACAAGCAAAATTGTATTTCCGGAGAAAAAGCGGAATTTAGTCATCATCTTACTTGAATCCATGGAAAGCTCTTTTGCCGACAAAGAAAAAGGCGGACTTTTCGACAACAACCTGATCCCCAACCTGACCCGACTTGGTGAAGAGAACATCAACTTTTCGAACACAGACAAGTTGGGCGGAGGATTAGACCTTTCGGGTACTAGCTGGACCATCGCCGCGATGACGGCTAAGTTTGCCGGTTTACCATTCAACTTGATTGGCGACGAAAACCATTCCCGCCGCACCACATTCTTGCCGAAAGCAGTCACATTGACCGACATCCTTGCAGCAAACGGATACAAGCAACTTTACGTTTTTGGTAGCGATAAAAAATTTGCCGGTCGCGACTTGCTCCTCGAAACGCACGGGAATGTAGAGATCCATGATATTGCATGGTACAAGCAAAACAACTATATTCCAGAAGATTACTTCAAGTTCTGGGGCTTAGAAGACCTTGAGCTCTACCGCCTTGCCAAGATGGAACTTGACAGTTTGGGCAAAGGTTCCCAGCCGTTCATGTTCGGCATGCTGACCATCGACACGCACATGCCAACCGGGCTTCAATACGACAACTGCGGAAAGCCGGACCAATATCCGATGAAGCAATCCATCAACTGCGCCGACATCCTTTTGATGGACTTTATCGACTGGATGAAACAGCAACCTTGGTTCGAAGAAACGACAGTAGCAATCATGGGCGACCACCTCTTTATGGCAACCGAAAAGACAAACTTTTTCGGCAGCAACGAATACCTCGCCCTCAAAGAAAAAAAGACCGACCTCACCAACATTTCCGGGAATCCGCGCCGTTGGCTTGATGTCTTTATAAACGCAAAGCCGGTCAACAACGATTATTCGAACCGAATCAAGAACAGGGCTTTTTCGTCCATGGACATGTTCCCGACAATTCTTGCATCCATCGGCTGCACCATCAAAGATGACCGCCTTGGCTTCGGAACAAACCTTTTCAGTCAGGAAAAAACACTCTGCGAACGCTTTCCAGAAGAATTTATCAATACAAAACTGATGGAACGCACCAAACAATATGTAGATTTAGAAAGATAGGAGACATTGGCTTAAAACAGATTTCCTTTTTATGAAAAAGACAAAAGTACTTCATTACATCGACAGTCTTGATCCGGGCGGAGCAGAAACAATCGTCATGAACTACGCCCTCTTGATTGACAGGCAACAAATCGACATGACGATTGTCTGCCACGATCGAAAAGGAACTCCGTACGAAGCCATACTCTCTTCTGCAGGTGTTCGCGTCATTTACATGAGCGATTACCTGCACCTAAAAAAACTCTGCAAGCATTACATTGTCCGCCGGTATTTCCATAAGAGCGGTTTAGACAAGTACATTCTCCGTCACATATTCCACAAAGAAAAGCCAGATATCATCCACACGCACTTGCGCTGCAACGAGATTATCAAATTTGCAGTGGACGGGACAGACTGCAAAATACTGCACACCGTACATTCGCAGCCATCGGCCTATTGGAACAACAAGACCGCAATCGCGCAAAACGATTTTAAGGCCTGCACATACTTGGTCGAAAAAAAGCATATGCAATTAATCGCCTTGCACGACGGGATGCGTCAAGAACTGAACGAGCTATTCCACGTCAACGACACGCTCGTTTTCAACAATGGCGTTAATTTCGACAAGTTCAAAATTAGCGAAACCAAGGAAAGCATCCGCGACAGTCTCGGTATTCCAAATTCAAAATTCGTTGTCGGGCATGTCGGGCGTTTTGTCCCCGTCAAGAACCACGACCTGATTATCGAAAGTTTCAAGAAGTTAAGCGAGCTCAGAGACAACGCGCACTTGCTCCTAGTCGGACAAGGGCCGCTTCGCCCCGCCATCGAAAAGAAAATCGAAGAATACGGTCTTAAGGAAAACGTCACCATTCTCGATCCGCGAAACGACATTCCGAGAATTTTAAAAGCGATGGACGTGTTCTTGCTCCCCTCCCTGTGGGAAGGCCTTGGCATCGTCCTCGTAGAATCCCAAACCATGGGCATTTACTCCATTGCCTCAAACAATGTCCCTGCAGATACCGTATTCTCGAATCTCGTTTTGCGAATGCCTCCCGACGCAGATGCAGCTGCATGGGCAAAAGCCATTCATTCCGCACCGCAATTGACGCCCGAGTATCACGGCATCGAGAACTGGAACATGAAGAAAATCGTTAAGGATCTTGAAGCGCTGTACCAAAATTCGGCTCTCGAAAGGATTGCAAAATGAACTTGAACAAAGCCTTTATCATCACGATCGATACCGAAGCGGACAACCAGTGGGATTACGACGCCCCGATCAAAACGGAGAACATCAAGTTTCTCCCCCGCTTTCAAGAGCTCAGCGAAAAATACGGATTTAAGCCTGTTTGGCTCACCAACTACGAGATGGCCGAAGATCCGCATTTTGTAGAATACATGCGCGAAAAGCAAGACAAGGGACTTTGCGAAATCGGGATGCATCTGCACGCCTGGAACACGCCCCCTGAAAGCCCACTCAACCGCAGCGTGCGCGAACGCGATTACCTCATTGAATACCCGGTCGATGTCATGGAGAAAAAAATTGCCACCATGACCGAAACTCTCGAAAAGAATTTCGGACGCGCACCAGTATCGCACCGCAGTGGACGCTGGACGACGAACGAGGACTACTTTAGGCTTTTGCACAAATTCGGCTACAAAGTCGACTGTTCCGTCACGCCGCACATTGACTGGTCGCACAAACCAGGATCAACCGGCAAAATGGGGAACGACTATTCCCAATGCCCCCAAAAGCCCTATTACATTTTCGAGGACATCCTAGAAGTTCCCATGACCATCCGTCCGATGAGGACTTTCACTTGCGAACCCTCATTTGCAAAGCCTTCTGTCGGTCGCGAAATCAAGAAATTCTTCTTGGGACGCAAGCAGTGGCTGCGCCCAGACTGCCATTTACAAAAGAAGCCTCTGTTCAAGCTTATCGACAGGGTTTCGCACGAAAATCAGTACCTGATGTTCATGCTGCACTCATCGGAAATGATGCCCGGCGGAAGCCCAAGCTTCAAGGACGAAGCGTCCATCGAAAAGCTCTACGAAGTCATCGAAGCCGTTTTTGCACGCGCCCATTCACTCGGATACACCGGGACAACGCTCCGAGAATTCGCCGAGGCCTACTCGAAGTAGGCTCACTACTTCGACTTTTTGCCGTACTTCTGTCCGGCGAGGCCCTGCTTCCAGAACGTGAGAAGAATAAGCCCTGCAATAATGACAGCGGCAATAATCTTTGTCACCATAGGCGGATCATAGACAAAATTCAAGATGTAATCGCAAGTAATTAGCGATACAATCCAGATGCCCTGAATCCACAAATCCTTTCGATACGGCCAATAGCCCATCTTTTTCAAGTAAAGGTTCATCCAGATGCACTGCATAATCTGGTATGCCACCGTAGAGATTGCAGCACCGGCAATTCCAAAAATCGGGATGCAGATTCTGTTCAGCAAGAGCGACAACGCCAAAGAAACAATATTCATCATCAGCATGAACTTGCTTTTCCCAAGTCCATTGATAACAGAACCGGACAAGCCCCAGAAACCATCGAGCAAGTTACCGATAATGAGGATGCCAAGAACCGCCGCCGGATTTTCCTTAGACACAAACGATTTGCCAGCAATCATCATCGTCTGCTCCGGGAACAGCACTATAAAAAATCCAATGCCAAGCTGGATCAACGTCGTCATCGAAACGCAATACGAAAATACCGGCTTCAAGTCCGTATCGAGCCTGTCGGTAGACATCCCTGCAACCACGGGCTGCAAAATCGGTCCATAGCTCTGACGGATTGTCTTTAGTCCATTCGAAATCGTCACCATCACCGCATAGACGCCAGCCGCTTCAGGGCCAATCAGCGCAAGAACCATCCACAAGTCCACGCGAATCAAGAACGCCGCCACCACTTCAGAAAATCCGAGCGGCAAGGAGAAATTCAAAAGTTCCGCAGGAATTTTTTTGCGAATAAACCACTGGATTGTCGGGAACTGCTTATTCATGAGAACCAGATAGGTCGACATGCCAAGCATATTCGAGATAAAGAAGCCAATCGGGAGCGCATACTTGTCTGTAACGCCCGTGTAATGCAAAAGCAAGGCAATCACCGGAGCAAGCGCCGTAATAGCAAAGTCATTGATAAAAATCTTGTACTGCGGATGGCGATTCCCTTCAGATGCCCCTGCAAAAAGGGAAATCATGGTGTAAGGAATGATGGACATCGCAAAAAGCGAAATCTCAAGCGACGAAAGCATCGCAAGCCCAGACGAAACCCGCTGCAAGTTGAAAAACGACCCGATCCAGATAACAAGCGAAAAGCCAAGAGCAATCGAAACGGTCACCCACAGAGATTCGGCAATTCCTTCGTAAGGCGCACGGTTGTGAACTTTATTTTGCGGCAGATGGCGATGCAAGCCCTTGTCAAGTCCAAGAACAGCAATGCGGCAAAGCGTCAAAATAAACAACTGGGTCGAAACATAAATACCGAAAATTTCCTTGCCAAATACGCGCGCCACCACAATCGTAAGCACCGGCCCCACCACTTTGAGGCAAGTTCCAATAAGGTTAAACGCCGTACTTTTCAGCAAAAACTTCTGGTCATTCTGAATAGAATCCATCGATAAACCACTCTAGAAGATATGAACCAATTTAAGCAACTTGCAAATCAACGGGAATTGCCTATAGATGAAAAACAGCGGGAATCGGATTTCCGGATTCAGCACCGATGGCGCCCCAAAGAAAGCCGTCTTTGCATTGTAGATAATCTGCAACGATTCTTCAGAAACCTTCTGTTCCGCCTTGATTTTTTCGAAGAAGTCCTTTTTCATAAGCGGGTGTGGTTCCTTTTTGCCGTCAATACCCGAACCAAAGAAATGGATGATCTTTGCATTACAGAGCATCGGGTAAATAATCTTGACGCGATATAGATGGTTGTAAGCCTCGCGCACCTGGCAGTTCCATTCACCAGGGAGTTCCTTCATCGGGAATCCAAGCAGACGGTTCGTCTCGTTAAACGAAATCTGGTCGGTAAAAATGCCCTTGGTGTTGCAATACTGGTAAAGTTCATGCCACTTGTCAAAGAACCTCTTGGCATTATCGTTATCGCGGGCAAAAATAATCCCGCCGTTAAAGAACAGGTCGCCCAAGTTGAGCGTAAAGCCAAGAATATTTTTATTCTTGTTGTTTTTCTTGTGCTTGACGTGGTACTTGTCGTTTTCACGGGCATGCAAGTCGGCAATAGCTCCGACATCGCAATTATCATCGACCTTCAAATCAAGCTTATCGGCAATAGCCGTATCGCCGTCAATATAAAGGAAATCCCCTTCAAGCAGGTTGCGCATGTTCGTCTTGAGAAGCCTCGAACGCGCAAGTCCCGAAATTTTATCGTCAAAGGAGACAACTTTATATTCGTTGACCAGGGTCTTGATTTCGGCCCTAAAGCCCATCAAATTAGCATCAGTCTTATCATCGACAAGGAGTGTTACGAACGCATCAGGATTGTAATGGCGAAGCGACAAGATAGAGACAAGCGTTTGTTCATAATAGATATCACTCTCTTTGCTCACCAGAATATACAGGAACTTCACCATAGAACACTCCTTCACATATCAAAAAATCAACTGAAATTTAGAAATTTGCACCCAATTTTGATTTCTTTTTTCTAAATTATCGGACATATGGTTCAATTCAGTCAAACTTCTTGGCAATACGGCACACTTTCGGAGACGCTCGATATCTTGCGCTATGCGCCGATGTCTCTCCCCATCGGAACGAACGCCGTACTTTACTACACATTGCCCAAGACTATTGAATCTGGCGAGTTTATCCGCTACACCATTATGGCGGGTTTCAGAAAATTAAGTTGGACTGGCATCATTGGAGCGGTCACGCCGGGCAAGACGAGCAACGTTGTTGAAATCGCCGTGCGCCTTGGCGAAGGTCCTTTCCGTGGCTTTACGGCAACACACACGTTTGATTCCGTTAAAGGCATGACGACCTGCTTTGATAACCTCACCTTCCAGGGATGCAAGGATTTTGCAGAAGACACATTCGCAATTGTCATGAACAGCGCTAGCTTGGTTTACGCCATGAAGGCTAGAGAAATGGCTCGCGAACAAATCGCTATTGTAGAAGCAAAGAAGAAGACGCAGGCTTTCGAAGCGTTGGATCAGTCCGCAACCGCCGGATAACATCATGTACAAGTCCCTCGAACAGGCCCTGCTGGATTTGGAAAAAGCGGGAATGCTCAAACGTATTCACGCCGAAGTCGATCCGCATTTAGAAATGGCCGAAATCGCGAGGGAAAATTTTAGGCAGGGTGGCCCAGCGCTCCTTTTTGAACATGTCAAGGGGAGCAAGTTCCGCGCCGCCTGTAACATTTTCGGAAGCGACGAAAGATTCAATTTTCTGTTCCGTGAAGGCTTTGAGCAGACAAAAACAGCTGTAAACTTCAAGGCAAATCCGGTCGAATTTTTCAAGCATGCCACGCCTGCGAAACTGCTGCGCGCCATGCGCGCCGGGATAAGCTCCCTGCCCAAACGCTCCGGTAGCATCAAGGACTTCGAAGAATGCAGCCTCAGCGACTTGCCTCAGCTGGTCAGCTGGCCGCTAGACGGCGGAGCGTTCATCACGCTCCCGCAAGTCGCCACACGCCCGAGTGAAAATACAAGCATCATGCAGACGAACGTAGGCATGTACCGCATCCAGATTTCGGGAAATGAATACATTCCGAACGAAGAATGCGGATTGCATTACCAGATCAAGCGAGACATCGCAAGGCACCACCAAAAAGCTCTCGAAGAAGGTCGCCCGCTCAAGGTGAGCATTTTCATTGGCGGGCCTCCATCGCACACATTTGCCGCCGTGATGCCCATGCCCGAGAACCTCTCGGAACTCTTGTTCGCAGGCATGCTCGGCAACCATCGTTTCCGTTACTTTGAACATGACGGTTACCTTGTCTCTAGCGATGCCGACTTTTGTATTTTAGGAGAACTCGAACCCGGTTTAAAGCCCGAAGGCCCATTTGGGGACCACATCGGTTATTATTCCGGCAAACACGATTTTCCTTGTATGAGAGTCCAAAAAGTGCTTTGCAAAAAGAATGCGATTTTCCCGTTCACGGTCGTCGGCCGCCCGCCCCAAGAAGATACGCTTTTTGGCAAGTTCATTCACGAAATCACAAAGCCGATGGTCCCCGCTTCGCTCCCGGGCGTTTACGGGATTCACGCGGTCGATGATGCTGGCGTACACCCGCTTTGCCTAGCGCTCGGATCAGAAGCGTTCCGGCCGTACGCGAGCATCGAAGAACGCGAGCCGATGGAACTTTTAAAGACGGCAAATGCGCTGCTCGGATTCAACCAGGCAAGTTTAACAAAGTATTTGCTCATTGCAGCAAAAGAAGACGCCGCGGGCATTTCTACTGACGCGAACGCCATCGCAAATGAAACAGCCGCAGGCCTCGATGTAAACAACGTTCCCGCGTTCTTCGGACACGTTCTCGAACGTGTCCATTTCGACCGCGATTTGCATTTCCAGACCGCGACGACCATCGACACGCTCGACTACACCGGCACAAGCCTCAACCACGGTTCCAAAGTCGTGATTGCCGCTGCCGGCACAAAGATTCGCGAACTCCGCAACGATCCGAATGATTTAAAAGCGCTTGCACTCCCGCATGGATTCAAGAACGCAACCATCGTGATGCCCGGCGTGCTCATGATCGAAGGCCCGGCGCATCTCGAGAACGGCAACGAAACATTCCGCGAGTTCAAAGAAGCCCTCGCCCACTGGGAATTCCGCGAAAACTACCCCTGGATTTCCATCATCGACGAAGGCGCCCGAAATGCCGGCAACGGCGCAAACGCAAACAACATCTTGAGCGATTTCCTCTGGCTCACGTTTACGCGTTCTGACCCCGCCCAAGATATTTACGGTCTCGATGAAGTTGTCGAGAACAAGCACTGGAAATGCAAGGCGCCCTTGCTTATCGATGCACGCGTCAAGCCGCAGCATCAAAAGCCGCTGACGATTCCAACCGAGATTACCGAAAAGGCAAAAAGAATTCTCAAAGACGCAGGAGTTTTATAAAATGCGCCTCTTGACTTTTGTTATCATCGCTTCAATTTGTTTTGCGCACGCCTACAATGGCACATGCGGGACATGGAACATCCTTAAGAACCGCACCAAGCACAAACAAAAGGTTTATTCCCTGTCGAACTACAACAGTGAAAGATGCAGCTACGAGCAATACTACGACTCGGTCTATACCATCAAAACACCTCATATTCAAGTATTCTACGTGTTGTCTGGTCCTCATACAACAACTAAAGCTTTTGCCGAAACTACAGCCGAAAGCATGGAAGCCGCATGGGAATTTTATGTAGGCAAGCTACAAATGCGCGCCCCCAAAGGACCAAGCACAACGCACCATTTTCAACAAGAAGTTAAAGACGGTCTATACCCCATTGAAATCATTGATATCGAACAAGTTCGAGATCCCTATGGCGAGTATTCGTGTGCATCTTGCTATGGTTTAACCATTCAACAAGAAGAGAATACAGCAACTCAAATTTTCATGGAAAATGACTTCTATTACGGATCGTCACATGGAACCAATAGTGAAAAAATAATTGCCGACGGCGACACTTGCTACTACGCCAAAAGCACCATTCCTCTCCTTAACAAAACCCATAACTACTCCTATACCGATGAATGGGCTAAAGGAATCCGTCTAACATCATTCCATGAATTCTATCACGCCGTACAGTTACAATACCTCAATACAGTTTCTTCAAATAACATATTCTGGTTCGAAGCATCCGCTACAGGCTACGAAGAAGTAACCAATCCAGAAGTTGACGATTATTTCTCATACCTGCCATCATTCTTCAACGACATGGGCGTTCCCCTGTCCCAGATAAACCAAATCAACAATCACAAGATATATGGCGTTTCTACATTTTTCCTTTATCTTTACAACAAAGTTTCTAAGAATATCGACAAGTCCATTTGGGAAAATTTCTCCAGAAATCCAGACAAGCCTTTTGAAACACAACTAGAATCTTCACTGCAAAAAATCAAGTTAAATGCAGACAGCATATTCCACGATTATTCTGTTGATCTTTCTTTTTCTGGAGAACGCAGCCAGTTTATCCCCAAAAAAGACTGGATAACAAGCGATCAAGAGCTTTGGCCCAGTGCAAACGTACTTAGCGAAGATTCCATCACGCCAGAAATTGAAAGCCTTGCATTTAAATTTTACCGTTCACCCAACAATTACACAGAGCCCAACTTTACAGATTATCTCGGCAAAGCATCCATTATCTCATTTAGCAAAGGCGAAGCGACCGTTCACACCATTAAAAGCACCAAGTCACTCGACAGCCTTGTTTCAATCTTGTCGACAAGCGATTCTACGATTTGGGTTTTCAGCCGTTTCGGTGTTTCCGAAAACATTCCCATTACAAGCAAAGACGCATCGCCACACGCATTCCCTGTTCCGTGGAAACAAGGGCCACTCTGTTTTGCACCCCTCCCTCGTGACAAGAAGTTCTTTGAAATACGCAATAGACGTGGTGATTTAATCACTCAACAAAAATACGACGGAACATCATTCTGCATGCAAGAAGACCAAGTCAAATCGATGATGGCTCCGGGTATTTACCGCTTCCGCGTTGGGAATAAAGGCAAAACCACCAGCTTTATGGTGATTTACTAGTAGGAAGTAGACAGTAGACGGTAGGAAGGAGGAAGAAGTCATCCTCAGCCAGTCATCCTGAGGAGCAAAGCGACGAAGGACCCAGTTATTTCTTGTTTTTAAGCAAACGTTAGAATTATTATAGGCATTCACCTATGAACGGGAACAAGTTATTCTTTTGTTCTAGCTTTTTGAGCAATTTCGTGTCGGGATTAGCCTTCACCGCTTCTTTATAAAGCGCACAGACATTTTCATAATGTCCGTTCAAACGGGCGCGAGCATAATCTGCAGCCGAATTGTTATGAATCATGAACGCCCAGTCCGAAGCCTGGAACAGCACGAGTTCGCGCGCCATCTGTGCCAAGAAGCGCTTCGCCATCGCAGCCTTTGAACCGCGCGCATTCCCAACAGCACTTCCTGAAGCCTTCCCTGCAACTTTAGAAATGCGCAACTTCAAATCGTCCATCATCTTACGCATTCTAAAGAACATCGGGTACAGGAAAGCGACTTCATCGTTCATCCAGACTTCACCAAAGCCGCCCTCGCCCCAAGATGAGAAAATCGGTTTGTGAACGTCTTTATCCGCAGGCTCGCGAATCGAATCTTCAAGAGAAGCCATTTCGACCACGTTCGAGCTTGCCGCGCGTTCAAACATTTTCTCGATGAACAGCGGACCTTCGAACCACCAATGTCCAAAAAGTTCGGCATCGTACGGGCAAAGAATCGAGACCTTATTGCCATCCATGTTCGGAAGCAAGCTCGACACAGTCGCTTCGCGATTGGCGACAAAAAGTCGCGCGTGGTCTTCAACAAGACGTAGCGCATTCCACGGGCGATAAATCTTCTTGTCTTCGCTTCCCGTGATGCGGTAATACTTGAGGCCCGTTTCGATATGTGCGCCCGCCGCCAAGAAGTAATCGCCTAGATACTCGCTCTCGCGTTCGTGAGCAATGTCCTTAAAGAACTCACGATATTCCGGATGCCCCGGGTAACCCGTTTTGCGGCTCCAGACTTCCATGGAACTGCTCTGTTCACGGCCCATGCAATAAAGCCCAGCCGGAGTCTTGACCGGCGAGAACACGCCATACTTTGGCGCAGGCTTTGCCAAGAGCACGCCATGCGTTTCCAGGAAGAAATACTTGAATCCATATTCTGCAAGAATCGCATCCAAGCCTTCAAAATAGCCACATTCCGGAAGCCACAATCCACGAGGCTTTTTGCCAAAAGCATCTTCGAAAGCGCGGACTGTAATCTTCAGCTGCAAGCGGATCGCTTCGACATCGTTCTGGTACGCAGGCAAAAACGGGTGCGTCCCCACGCACGTGAGCAAGTTGATTTTTCCAATCTGCTCCAAGCGCTTTAACGCAGGTACAATTTCACAACCGCAATCGCGCTCCCAGGTATTGATGAGCGCAAGCTGCCTGCGGTAATAAAAATCCACCACTTCCATAAGCTCGGAATTGCCCTGGAAACGGACTTTTTCGCGTTCAATCAGTTCAAGCTGTTTGTGCAAATGCGCCGAAAAACGGGTAAGCAAAAGCTTATCCGTTAGCATCGCTAAAAGCGCCGAAGAAACGCTAAAATTGAGAGTGCCTGGCACACCCTTTTCTTCCAGACGGTTGAGCATCTGGATGATGGGCAAATACGTCTCCGCCATAGCCTCAAAAAACCAGTTCTCTTCCAAGAACCGGTCAAAAGAGGGTTCACGCACAAAAGGCAAATGTGCGTGAAGCAAAAGATGTACACGACCAGGCTTCGCCATTATTCCGTGCGCTTCACCACGATCGGGACGATTGTCGTCGGGAAATCGCCATCCTTATCGGTCGCAAAGACAGGGATAATCTTCGTCACGTCCGGGAGGTCTTCTTCAAAGCTGAAGGTGCCATCCGGGTTGAGCGGGAACGGTTCGCCACGCACCTGCAAGTGCGCATCCGGACGCGTGCCACCGTAGACGATCAAGCGGGTCTTCACCCACAAGAAGAAGTCCTTGCCGTAGTTCACGGAATCCTTCGGGAGTTCAAGCTTGTTGCTCTTGAGAGCGGCACTAGAAAGTGCGCCAGAGAACATGGAGCCCGAAGAGCTCGAAAGCGATTCAAGCCAGTTCTTTGCAGACATCGAAGAAAGTCCCGAGCTGCCAAAGCCACCGAGAGTTGCCCCGCCGAGGGAAGCGCGGACAAATACGTTGTCCGTATTCACTTCGGAACCTTCGAGCGTGAACGTCTGCATCGGACCAGCTTCGACGAGCGGTTCAAACTTGCCAGCGGCAACAACGCCAAGAGCAGCAGCGCAGTTCTGCGTTGCCTTGTTTTCCACGTACCAGCTACGGGCGTCTGCCGGAACTTCGATATCGTGGAACTTGAGCTTCTTGTTGCGCTTCACGGTCAAGTCGTTCGAGATGTCGAACAGGCGGAGCACGAGCTTGCCCTTGCCCTTCTTGGCGGCCTTGATGCGTTCTTCAGAAACTTCCCAGAAGGCTTGCATCCAGTTCGGATCCTTTTGCATGAGCACGAGGTATTCGGCATCAAAGGATTGCGACAGAGCTTCCGGAGCAGCAGATTTTGCAACCTTAGCCTTCGGAGTTTCTACAACTTCAACTTCGACCTTCTTGGCCTTCGTTGCAGCCTTCACGACCTTCTTAGCAGCGGCAACAGACATTTCCGTCTTCGCAGAAACCTTAGCGGTCTTTGTTGCAGTCTTTGCAGCCGGTTTTTCGGCCTTTTCAGCCTTAGCCTTCACAGTCTTCTTTGCCGGAGCAGCCTTAGCAGCAACCTTTTCAATCGTTGCGCTAGGCTTCTTGGCGACAACCTTCTTTTCGGCAGGAGCTTTCTTTGTAGCTGCCTGCGTCTTTTCTGCTGTAGCCTTCTTGGCTACAGTCTTCTTTTCAGAAACTTTTGTCGAAGCCGTCTTCTTAGCGGCGGTCTTCTTTACTTTCTCTTCATTCTTCTTAGTAGCCATTTCGATCTCCTTCTGTTGAATCTTATTGACCACGGGTTTTACCCCAACTTCCGACACCGAGCAAACCGAGACGTATACCAATATAGGATTCACTCCAGTTGCGGTCATCGTCCGTCAGGCGAACGCCCCCCTGAATGGCCAAATCCAGCATAGTTCCCTTTCTACCAAGCGGGAAACCAGCACCGATGGATCCACCAATTTCAGAAACATCTTGAACATACCAGTTCTTGAACCAAGCACCGGCTCTATAAGTAATGCGTTTCCAGTACGAATCATAGAAAATATCACTACCATCGCGCTGGTAACCGACAGAAATATTAAAATCGTTCTGCGTCTTGGTCACCTTGGACAAATCCCAGCTACCTGCTGCATTTTCGATGTCCTTATCCCAGGCTCGCCATGCAATATCGGCCATCACATTGTGGCGCTTGTTAAAGCGGTAATTGACACCCGTTGCAAGCATTGCAGGCACCTTGATTTCGCGAGTGTGCTTAGTCGGAGCAAGCGTGTCCAGTTCGCTAAACTGCGTATTGTACACAAGCTCATTCGACAGCGTATAGGGAGTCGTAAACGAGAAGAAATACGAAGCCATACGACCGCGGTATTGAGCCGCAATAGAATAATATGCCGGGTGGTTCTTGATTTCCCAGTCGCCCTTCACATAATCCGAAACATCAGAGCTCGTTGTAGCCCAGGAGTCTTCCGAACTAATAGCGCTGTTATCCGGACCAAGCGTAAGGTTACGAGTAAAGCTGCCCATTACAAAATGAGCAGAGGCGCCCAAAGAAATCGCACGGAAGAACGGAAGCCTAATCGCATAAGTCGGCACCAGTTCGTAGATACTGCTCTGGTACTCAATTTCAGCCTTCACCTGTTCTTCTTCGTTTTCGACGTCTTCACGCATCGTTGCAGAATAATGCTGCCACAGAGAAACACCGAACGTTCCAAAGTCACCCATCGGGAATGACAAATTCATCGAAGGAATCGAAACGTTGGTCTTTGTGAAATGCGAATTAGAGCGATCTGCAGTAGAAATATCAAGCAAGAAGTTGATATTCAAAGAGACCTTCGTATCAAAAGCCTGACGAGCCGGATTCACCAAAGAAATACCTTCGGCATCGCCCGTCTTTGCATTACCCGCAAAACCGCGACCAGCCATGGCAGCAGAACCGCCAGCAATCTGTTCCTGGCCCAAAGCTTCAAGACCGATCATCGATGCAAAGGAAAAACTCGAAGCACAAAGCAAAGCACTAATTAACTTTTTCATTATTCCTCCCCACGCTTGGAAGCAAGCCACAACTTAAGCGTAGCAGGCTTATCCTTGATAGAGGTAAAATCATAACGAGCATAGTCAAAATACGGGAACGTCACGTAAATAGACCCGCCTTTAGAAATCTTGACCGTTTCGCCATTAGAAAGTTTAAGCGTATCGCCATCGGTGCTGGATCGATCATAAAAAAGCGTATCCTTATCCAGCAAGATCGAATGATCAAGGCGCATCATCATTTTAAACGTACGACCGTCATGAGCGCGATTCAAGAAATCGCGCATGCCGCTTGTCACCTGCAACGAGATGGAGTCACGACCATCAAACACCGTGTTCGGGTGGCCACTTTTTGCAATGCGATCTTTATCCAACTTGTAGCTTTCTACACGACGGACAGAGACATCGGCGCTATCCTCAAACGAAGCCGAAGCCACAATAATCGGATAGTTCAATTCCTGAGAGCCCTTAGAATCATCCTTGTAGAACGTCACCTGAGCCATGATTACCGCCTGGCGGACATCTTCATCGCTGTAGGGGAATTCATCGCCATAAAATTCAGACAAGGCCTTCATGATAGGCTTAGACGGGAACTCCACGACTAGAGAATCGTAGATGCCGCTATGCAGAATAAGGCAGTCCGAGCAATCTTCGCGGTTCGAGGAAATTGAGGACGCGTGAACCGACTTATACTCTACGTAATCCCCATTTTCGTTATTAAGTTCCATACGGAAACGCGGATAGACCAAATCGTTTCCCGGACCGTAGAATCGGTAGATGTGTTCTGCATTCGGAGCAGAAAGGCGCAACTGCAAACGACGGTTGCCAGAATTCTTGCGGAGATCTTCCACAAGAGCCTTCGGCATTTCAATCTTCAGAATGGAGTCCACCAGAACAGTCTGCGTCTTCCCTTTTACGACCGTATCCTTCTTGCCGATGGAAACAGAATATGTCGTTTCGGCCGACTTCTGCGGGCGCCAGGTTTCAAGATCATGGAACCAGGCAGAATCCGTAATCGAAGTGATTTTATTGAGATTGCTGGAACTGAGCTTTTCAGAAATTATCCAGCTTACATCAAACTTCACATCTTCTTCAATCGGTAAAATGTCAGACGGCAGGTAGTCCGACATATAGTACGAATCCACAAGCTGGAGCTTCAAATAGGACTTCGGCAACTTTGCAGAACTCAATCTGGCCAAGAATACGCTATCCAGCCCAAAATCCAAAACGACATCGTGCGACAAGCCTGAAGTTGCCCCAAGAATACCACGAGACCGGGCGTTCTTCGGAAGAGTGTCCATAAAAACATCGGCCGAAATAGGGTTCAAGTCATTGATTGATACCGTCTGAACCTTATAACTGCCGGGCATTCCCTGGTCAGAAAGCCAGCTAGACAGGCCATCGTCATCCGTATCAAACAGGCACGACGACAGAAAAAGCGCCAAAAACGGCAACAGAATAAATTTTTTCTTGTTCACTCAGGACTCCGAGTTTTTTTACTTGTAACAAAATCGCCCATAATATAGCAAATTAGATGGTGGCGGATGTAGAAAGCAACCAGACGTAGGCTGAGCTTAGCGATGTCATTCTGAACGGCGACTGAGCTTAGCACCGTCATTCTGAACGGCGACTGAGCTTAGTACCGTCATTCTGAACAGCGACTGAGCTTAGCACCGTCATTCTGAACGGCGTTAGCCGTGAAGAATCTAGTTAAGTCTTGATGCAACGAGTCACTAAATTTTAAATTGCTATATTTGCCTCGTAAAATTCAAGAGGAAATTATGTCTCAGTTTAACGCTCATTTTAGAAACATCAACGGCGACGATACCTACCCGCTGACCGACGTCATTTACCGCAGCAAGGTGGACGGTAGCCTGCTCGAAGTCGAACACGACCGCGCAGCACTCGCCAGCCGCAGCCCGGAAGAATGGAAGAAGCTCTTTGCCGAACGCCGCATGAGCTTTAAGCCCGAAGACATGAGCGGTATCTGGAGCAAGCGCGAAATGGTGCTCCCGGATATTCCGGTCGAAGACATCGTCACCATGCGCGAAGGCTGGAGCCCGCTCTTTGACGCAGCCCCGCTCGCCAAGGAACTCGGCATCGGAAGCCTCAAGGTGAAGCTCTGCGGCAACTCCCACACGGGTTCTTTCAAGGACCTCGGCATGACGGTTCTCGTGAGCCAGGTGAATCACATCATCAAGAAGGGCATCCACCCGATTGACGCCGTCGCTTGCGCTTCTACCGGAGATACCTCTGCAGCCCTCAGCGCTTACTGCGCCAAGGCAGGCATTCCCTCCATCGTGTTCCTCCCGGCCGGCAAGACCAGCACTGCACAGCTCATCCAGCCAATCTCTAACGGCAGCATCGTGCTCGCTCTCGACACCGACTTTGACGGTTGCATGAAGATCGTTCAGGAAGTCACGAAGGACAACCGCATTTACCTCGCCAACTCCATGAACAGCCTCCGCGTCGAAGGCCAGAAGACAATTTCTCCGGAAATCTGCCAGGAACTCGGCTGGACGGTGCCTGACACCGTGATTATCCCGGGCGGCAACCTCGGTAACGTGAGCGCTCTCGCCAAGGGCTTCGAAGACTGCAAGGCTATGGGCCTCATCGACCGCATCCCGCGCATCATCGTCGCTCAGGCCGAAAACGCCAATCCGTTCTACCAGGCATACGAACGTGGCTTCGACAAGCTCGTTCCGGTTCAGGCCAAGAAGACTCTCGCATCTGCCATCCAGATCGGCAACCCGGTTAGCTATCCGAAGGCCGTTCGCGCTATCCAGAAGACCAACGGCATGGTTGTAAGTGTCTCTGAAGAAGAACTCGCCAACGCAGCCCACCGCGGCGACCGCATCGGTCTCTACTGCTGCCCGCACACGGGTGTCGCTCTCGGCGCTCTCGAAAAGCTCGTCGCCGCAGGCAAGATTGCAAAGGACGAAAACGTCGTCGTCATCAGCACGGCTCACGGCCTCAAGTTCACGGAATTCAAGGTCGGCTATCACGAACAGAAGCTCGAAAACATCGCAAGCAAGTACGCAAACCCGGTGTTCAAGGCCCCTGCCGAAATCGGTGCCGTCATGGACATCCTCACGAAGGAAATGGCTGCAAGACGCCGCTAATGTGCAAACATTAGCCAATGGCCTTAAGCCGTTGCTAATACAAATCTGCAAAGATTCAAAAAGACGATGTATTTACATCGTCTTTTTTATTTCATAAAATTCACAACAGCTTTAATCCATAAATAGCGAGAAAGATATCAAACCAATAATTTAAAGGTCTTACGTTGTGAGAATAGAGCGTCGGCCACAACCTTAAAAGGCGAGTGCCGCGACCATACTTGTATGGTCATGGCTGAGCCGTAAGGTTGGCGCTTGCGCCAGGATGAAAGTGCATAAAAAAAAGAGAAAGGGCTCTAAAAGAGCCCTTTCCTAAGAAGGAGAAAATATTGAGCGGTTTCCAGAACCTTGAACCTATCAGGAGGGGAGCAATGATAAAGTCGTTTCAGGATTTACCTTTCCAACCATTCTCAACACTCTAAATATACCAAATTGATAAGGGTCCGATTCTTCCGTTTTTCTTATTTCTTCACTTAATAAAATTTACCGTTCTTACCTTTTACTACCAATCATAAATTTCGCTTTACAATCACCTGCAAAACGGCAAGAACAAAGTAATTTTACTCTTCCCTGAAGATGATTTTGCACTTCGGAACAAAGCGGAAACCACCACGGCGGTGACGTTCGATTTCGAAGTACTTCTTCACACCTTCACTCGGATGTTCCGGATCGTCAGAGCCATTGATATGGGCAATGACGCGGTTCAACCTGCTCTCGAAGTTCGGGCGAAGCGGGTCCATGCAAATAGCCGGATCGCGCTTGAATTCGCGGTTCTCGTATTCTTCACGGCCGGTCACAGTGTATTCGCGGAGCAAGTTGCGGAGGATTCGAGCCGGAACGTTACGCATGAGGTGTTTGCTGTTCACGGAGATCGAGTCATCGCTCTTGTAGTACACGATCGTGACAGAATCGTTCATGGCATCGAGGAGCTGTTCGTGAGCCTTCTGGATCGGAGCCCAAGCTTCGAATTCCTGCTTCACGACAGAGCTCATGAGCTTGAGGAACGGTTCGGAAGCGTTCACGTTAGCCTTGAAATTAAACTCGAGAATGTAAGCCGGAGCACCGTAGTAGCAATCCTTTTCGATGAGGAGCGCGCCGGTCTTCGGGTCGCGGATGTTGGTCAGAGAACGGACGCAGCCAATGCTCTTTTCGACATCGTTCTTCCATTCGAGGTTGTGTTCCTTGATGCAGTCTTCAAACGTGGCATGACGGCCAACGAGTTCACCCTTGATATAGATGCCGCCGTCTTCCTTCATTTCGGCAGGGACTCTATTTTCAAGAGCTTCAATAAACGAGGTCTGCGTGGCGAGGTAGCTAATGTGTTCGTATGCAGGCGTGTTCAAGAGAAGCGGTCCGATGTTGATCATGCTACGGATCCAGCGCATCGGGTTCGCGGCGAGCACCCCCGGAGTCTCGAACTGGAACGTGAAGTCCACCCTGCGGTTGCCATCAATAACGTCGTTACGGAGGATGCTTGCCTTCGTAAGGAACGGGTAACGTTTCGGAATGATTTCCAAGCAGAGTTCGCGAGCATCTTCAGCAGAGTAGAACGAAGAGACGAACGGCAAGTAGGAGCGGAGAACGCTACGAGCAGGAACTGCTTCAAAAGCAGCGCAACGCTTCACGATGCGTTCGATGAATTCATCAGGATTTTCACCGCGTTCGTACAACCACGCGACGATGTTGTCCATTATGAAACGGTAAGCGCTTTCATCTACGTATGAATCTTCGAAGTACAAATCATTTAGGAGTTTCACGTTGAATCGCGAATCTCGTTTGACCAAGGTCAAAATGTCCTTGACCGGGTAAGACATCAGTAATTCAATGTGTGCTAGCTGAAGGAATAGATTTGAAACCATTTCACTCACCTCACTTGTTCATAAAAATTCATTAGCTATATTTATAATATAGCAATCAAATATTAAAAAGTATATACAAAGAGCTACATATAAAAGCGAAAATGGCTGAAATTCACCTTTTATCCGATGAAATCATCAATAAAATTGCTGCTGGCGAGGTCATTGAGCGCCCTGCATCGGCTGTCAAGGAACTTATAGAGAACGCAATCGACGCCGGAGCAACCCGAATTCAAGTCCAGATTGAACAAGGTGGAAAGAAAAAAATCCAAGTCACAGACAACGGTAAGGGCATGGGAGCCGCCGATTTGGATCTATGCTACCTCCGTCATACTACATCCAAACTAACAAAAGCAGACGACTTATTCCACCTCCATACAAATGGTTTCCGCGGTGAAGCAGTCGCCTCCATCGCAGCCGTTTCGAAGCTGACCATCACTAGCGCCACGCAAGAAGGCGAAAGCGGTCGCATCGTTGTGAAGGGTGGCGAAGTTATCGAAAAAGAAGATATCCAGGCAAGCCGTGGCACCACATTCCTCGTCGAAGACCTGTTCTACAACACGCCCGTGCGCCGCACGTTCCTCGGCAGTGAAACGTCCGAGTGCTCCCGCATTTTAGACATCGTATTAAAGACCGCCATTTCGCACCCGGAAATCCGTTTTGACTATAAAGTTGGCGATAGGACGGTCTTCACTGGCGTTCCCGGAGAACTCCGCAGCCGCATCGCCGAAGCCATCGGCTCCAAGGTCGCCAAGGGGCTGCTCCCCGTTGATTACACCGAAGCAGGCGTCCATGTGACAGGCTATATCTCGCCCACGACCGAAACGAACGGCAAACGCAACCACCAGTTCCTTTTCATGAGGAACCGTCCCATCGAAAACAAGATGGTGAGCAAGGCCGTTTCGCAAGCATACGAGCCGTATGGAGCGCAGTGCAAGCCCGTAACGGTACTGTTCTTGGACATGCCGGACATGGAATTCGACATCAACGTGCACCCGGCCAAGCGTGAAGTCCGTTTCGCGAACGGGAACTTGGTGTTCCTTGTCGTCACGCACGCCATCCGCGATACGTTTACTAAGGATTTGGAAGCGCACTCCCCCATCATCGACTTGAGCGATGAATTTATGGGAAGCCCGGCACCTGCAGCAGCTCCGGCCGTAAAGTCCGAGATGCCGGGAACTTTCGAGATGCCGGCACAGCCGCAAAACGACTTGCCATGGGAAAATCCGTTCCAGCAGGCAAAGCCATACGCGGCGCAAACCCAGCAGCCAAGTTTTGCAAGCAAGCCATTCGCTCAACCGGCAAAACCGGCAACAGCGCTTTCGGACAAAAAGTCTAAATACGACGTAAGCGACGATGTTCAGGATCTCTTTTCGCTCCCTGAATACGGCAAGATTATTTCGTTGGAACCCGACCACAGTAAGCCTGCTCCGCCTCCCGAGACGCCGTGGGCGCCGCCCTCGTTCTTCCAGATTGCAAACACGTATATCGCCGGCGAAGATTCCAATGGTCTATTGATTATCGACCAGCACGCTGCCCACACGCGAGTGCTCTTTGAACAGGCCATGGAATCGCTCCAGAACAACATCATGCAAGATAGCCAGGAACTCCTGTTCCCGGAACTCATCGACCTTTCCAAGCAAGAGAAAGAAATATTCCGAAACGTCGATGAGCAATTGCGCAAGCTCGGATTCTTTGTCGAGCCGTTTGGCGGGGATACCTACCAGATCCGCTCGATTCCAAGCGCACTCCCGCTTTCGCGTGCCGCCAAAGCGGTTCACGACTTCTTGAACGATGTCGACGAAAACGACACCAAGAATGACATGGTCAAGTTCCAGGAAGCGATTGCGAAATCCTGGGCAAAGACAAATGCTTACCAGGCAGGCGACAAGCTCAAGCCCGAAGAAATCACGGCACTCGTCGGCCAGTTGATGATTACGCAGGATCCGCTCAAGTCCCCGTTCGGGAGCCCGACGCTCATGCGCTTAACGCTTGAGGAACTGAGCAAGAAATTCAGACACTAGTTCGCTAGAAGTCTTACCGACATCCAGAGCCTTGCGGAGACGCAAGGCTATTTCGTCTGCAGATCCAATATCTTGCTGGAAAAGTGCATCGACAATAGCATCGGCCATGCGGTCGTTCAGCTTATGGCGAATGATAAATTCCGGAGTCACGCCGCAGCCAAAAATCGCATTCGGAAGCGACAGAAATTCGGACTTGACCATCAACTTGCCCATTGCATACGTGAGGAAATCCGGCATCGTACAAGCCGCAAACGGAATCCCGACACAGGCCATTTCAAGCGTACTCGTTCCAAACGACGTGAGCGCAGCCGAATATGCCGAATAGAAATTCAAGCGTTCGCTAATAACCTTTGGCGCGACAACAACCTTCAGCCAGCTCGGCAAATGCCCATCATAAAGCTTTTCGAGCGCGACCAAAAGAGGCACTTCCAAATGTTCACGCGAAGCAACGACAATCACATCCGGGAGCGGTCCCGAATTGCGTTCTGCCCACGTGTTGCGATACCTTTCGGCGACCTTTACAAAAGACGGCAAATTGCGTAAGGCGCTATCACGGCGGCTTCCCGGCAAAAGCAACATATCAGACCGCGGTTCAACCTGGTCATAAACCCAGCCTGCAATCGGATGCTTGATACGAACCGTTTCGACCCCCATCTGCTGGTAGGCCTTCGCTTCGATATCAAAGAACACCGCCAAACGGATATTGTTAGCTTGCTTAAAGAGGCTTGCCCGCTTGGATTTCCACGCCCAGACCTGCGGAGGCGCCACATAAAGCATGGGCTTGCCCCACTTTTTCGCAAGGCGTGCAAGCTTCATATTAAACCCAGGATAGTCAATTGCCACAATGCCAAGGCATTTCCTAGATTCTGCGGCATCGCTCAAGACTTCAAAAACGTTCTTTAACGAGAAATACTTCGGCACCACATCGCCCACACCCGAAACCGGGAGTTCGTTGTAGTCCCACAAGGGCTGGAGCCCTTTCTCCTGCATCAACGGACCGCCAAGGCCAATAACCTTAAAGCCCTGCTGCACGGCAGTCGATACCATCTCGGCGCCAATCATGTCGCCGGAATCCTCTCCTGCACAGAAGAGGATATAAGGAGAATTTTCTTCGTTAACGTTTTGCACGATTCGATACCCAAACCTTCAGAGCGCCTAAATCTGTTTTAAGCCACTGCAACAATTCCTGAGTATATACAACTTTATATTTTTTTAGAACAACGACATGTTCAAATCCGGAATCTGCCTCCAAATGGAACACCATTTGGCACCCATGGCAATATTCATCGGCCAAATTGGCCTTCATTTCGACTTCAAGCTTGTCCAAGAACTCGTCTGTAAGCATGCCAACGGTGAAATTCGCATGAATGTAATCCACCATATCGCAACGCACGCGGTCGAGCTGAATCACTTCTTCGACAATAATCTGGTAGCCATCGCGGTCGCGCTGCTGTTCCAAGACGCCCTTCACAAGCACGCGGTCATCAACAGAAACCGTATCGCGCAAACGTTCCCAGACATCCTTCTTGAAGAACATTTCGATTTCACCCTGGAAATCCTGAATAGCGCCAGAGCCAATCGTATCGCCACGCTTTGTTTCGATAGAGCGCATGCGGATAACGACGCCGCCCACAACGACCGTATCGCCCACATAGCGGGTGATTTCGTCTTCCGAGAGCGAGCAGCTCGTAAAGCCCTGTAATTCCGGGCGGAATTCATCAAGCGGATGCCCAGAGAGGAACAAGCCAAGCACGCTGCGTTCCTTGTTGAGCATTTCCATCGCCGTCCATTCTTCAGCTTCTTCCAAGACTTCAGCAGTGTTCGGCATGGCAGCAGGGCCACCCAAGTCAAACAGCGAAACCTGGCCCTTGGCCTTGTCTTCCTGGCTGCGCATAGCAACTTCCAAAGCGCGGTCCACGGTAGCCACCTGCACGGCACGACTACCCGGTAAATCGTCCAAGGCGCCCGCCATAATCAAGCATTCCAAGACCTTCTTATTGAGCGGCGGGCGTTTTTCAGGCTGGGCCGCCTGGTATTCCGTCACGCGCTTGCAGAAGTCAAAGATGTCCTTGTAGATGCCGCGACGTTCGCGTTCCGCGACCACGTCTTCGACAACAGCAATACCCACGTTGCGGATACCCGCTAGACCGTAAAGAATCTGGCCCTTCGTGTTCGCCGAGAACACTCCCAAAGACGTGTTGATGTTCGGCGACAAGACCGGGATTCCAAGGCGTTTGCATTCCAAAATGATGGTCACCGTATCTTCGGTCTTACCCATCTTGGAAGTCATGGAAGCCGCCATGTATTCCGGGCCGTAATGCGTCTTGAGGTACGCCGTCTGGTAAGCCACGTAAGCATAAGCAGCAGCATGGCTCTTGTTAAATGCGTATCCGCAGAACGGAAGCACGGCGTCCCAGACCTTCTGGATCATGGCCTTGTCGTAACCCTTATCCAAGCACTTCTGGAAGAATTCCGGTTCGAGCTTCGCCATCTTTTCCGGCATCTTCTTAGCCATGATACGGCGGATGTTGTCAGCGCCACCCAGCGAGTAGCCACCCAGAATCTGGGCGAGCTTCATCACCTGTTCCTGATACACGATAACGCCGTACGTTTCGCCAAGCACCTGTTCCAAGTCCGGATGGTAACAGTCAATCTCTTCCTTGCCGTTCTTACGGGCAATGAAGTGCGGAATCTGGTCAATCGGCCCCGGTCGGTACAGGGCGTTCATAGCGATAAGGTCAAAGATTCGGGTCGGCTTCAGTTCGCGCAGGTACTTCTGCATACCCGGAGATTCAAACTGGAACACCGTCGTCGTAAGGCCCTTGCCCAAAAGTTCGAACGTCGCCTTGTCATCAATCGGAATCTTGTTCATCACAAGCTTGATGTTGCGGTTCTGTTCGACCATCTTCACCGTATCCTGAATGATGGACAAGTTGATAAGCCCAAGGAAGTCCATCTTCAAAAGTCCGATGTCTTCGGCGTAGTGCTTATCGTACATCACCACCGGCGTATCTTCCGGAGCGGCTCGGTACAGAGGAGCAAGGTTGTAAATCGGAGTCGGCGTAATCACCACGCCGCAAGCATGCACGCCCGTCTGGCGCGGCAAATCTTCAAGTCGCTTCGCGACATCCCAAAGGTTCTGGTAGCTCGCGCGGCTGCCAATCATCGCCTGCAACGGTTCCGGGCTGTAACCATCTTCGAGGTTGTTACCCTTCTTGTCCTTACCCGTCCAGGCCTGCTTTAGGCTAAAGTTCAACGTACGCTGCGGGAAGAGTTTAGTAATGGACTTCGCTTCGGCAGGCGGAATTCCGAGCACGCGCGCGACGTCCGTAATCACCGCCTTCGACTTGAGCATACCGTAGGTAATAATCTGGCCCACGCACTCCTTGCCGTATTTGTCCGTCACGTACTGGATCACGCGGCCGCGGTCACGGTCAGCAAAGTCCGTATCGATATCCGGCATGGACACACGTTCCGGGTTCAGGAATCGTTCAAAAAGGAGGTCGAACGTCAAGGGGTCAATGTCGGTAATACCGATGATGTAAGTGACCAGGGAACCAGCAGCAGATCCACGCCCCGGGCCCACGGGAATGCCATGTTCACGAGACCAGTTAATGAAGTCCCACACAATGAGCAAGTAGCCTGCGACGTTCATGTTGCGGATACAGTTAAGCTCCTTGTACATGCGCTTGCCCACGTTCGTCTCGTGAGCCGGGAACTTAAAATCTTCGTCAGGGAATCGCCACTTTAAGCGTTCATTGCAAAGATGCGTGATGTAGATATCGGCATCGCCCCCCGGTTTGCACCAACGGTGGATGTTCTTTTCCCACGCCTTGTTGTCGTCTGCATCAAAGAATTCCGGCTGCGAGAGGCGGTCGATTTCAGCATTGTCCGCATCGGTCAACGCATCTTCGGCAATGCCTTTTTCGGCACAGTAATTTGCCTTGACCTTCTTTTTGCGGTCCTTGATAACGCCCTTGAGTTCACGTTCACGGACGACCGGATATTCCGCATCGTATTCCGCCTTCATGATGGCCTTGATGTTCTGGTATTCCTCAGAAGCGAGGAATTCATCAGGAATCTTGAATCGCGGCCAGAACTCATCACCGATACCGGTTTTCACGGTAAAGTTACAGCGCTCGGCAATTTTGACCGTATTCTCGATAGCGCCCGGGATATGCCCAAACAGCTCCACCATTTCCTTTTCGGTACGGAAATAGAACTTTTCCGTCGGGAAGCGCTTGTCTTCAAAACCGTTCAGCGTGACCTTGAGCGAGATGCAGCGCAGAATCTTGTGCGATGTAGCGTCTTCGGGCTTGATGTAATGAACATCGCCCACAGCAACGACTTCACGACCGTACTTTTTCGCAAGCTCCACGTTGAATTCGTTCACGTGCTTTTGCTGCGGAATCCCGTTATCGCAAACCGAGATGTACAGGTGGTCGTGGTCAAAAATCTCGTTCAGGCGGTCCATGTACTCGAGCGCAAGAGAATCCCTGCCCGAAGCCACATTCTGGCCGTAACGGCTAAAATAATCGCCAGCAATGGCGATAATGCCTTCCTTAAATTCGTTAATCGTCTCGAGCGGCACGGACGGAATTTCTGCCCAGCGCTCCCCGTCTTCGTAGCGGTAACTCACAATGCGGAGCAGATTGTAATAGCCCTTTTCGTTCTCGACGAGGAGCGTCAATCGTTCAAATGTAGTCGGATCTTTCTGGCTAGCACTCGGTGTGTCCACGTAAATGTGGCAGCCATAAACCGTCTTGACTGGCGGGAGCCCCTGCTCCTTGCGCTTTTTGTTCAGTTCCTTGCCACGCGTCTGGATTTCAAGAATACCAAACATGGCACCATGGTCCGTCAAAGCAACAGCAGGTGCGTTTTCTGCTGCGGCAGCCGCCAAAATATCATCAAGTCGGGCCGAAGCCTGCAAAATCGAAAATTCGGAATGAGTCTGTAAATGAACGAACGCCATGACTGCAAATATACTTATTCGTCAAAATAAAAAACGCAACGAAATTATTAATTCCGTTGCGTCTATCTCCTTCTGTTTTTAAAAGCGAACTTTTAAATCTTATTTCTCCGCATCAGCCGATTCCTGATCAACACCGTAACGCAACACAGAAGAGATTCTGAGCTGGTCAAAAGCTCCATCAGTCGTCATGCTCTTTCTCTGACCGGCACCTTCCATGCAGCAGCTGGACTTGTAACCAACCACCACGAGATTTTCGTCTACAATCGGACGAGTGGACGGTACATAGCCTGCGGAGTGCTTCACGCTTGCGACCTTTTCGCCATTCAGCCAAAGGCTTATATAGCCATCCCCCCACTGACCGGCAATCAAGTTCCAATCGTTCTTGAGCGTTACAGCAGCCTTGACAAAATGATGTACATCCGGAAGATTCTTCTGGAAAATAAGCTCGCCATCCTTCACAAAGAAATGGAGTCTGGAACCATCATTGCCAAGAAGCGTACGGGGCGTTTCCATGTCGAAATTCTCACCCGGACGGAACCAGAATTCAGCCGTACCTACCGGAATTTTTGTAGAGAGTTCAATTTCAGTCTTGATGTCTTCGCCATCCGTCAAGGAAATAGCCTTGCCGCAGACGCCATCAACCAAAGTGCCTTCTTTGTATTCCGATTCGAATTCATCAAAGTAAAGGGTCTTGTCGTCCTTGACAAGTGCATTTTCAGAGCACTTGCGATTCAAATCCTGAGCAACCGTATCTATAATCACAATTGTATCAACTGGAACAATGGTAGTATCTACAGGTGCAATTGTATCAACCGGAACAATGGTAGTATCTACAGGTGCAATTGTATCAACCGGAACAATGGTAGTATCTACAGGTGCAATTGTATCAACCGGAACAATGGTAGTATCTACAGGTGCAATTGTATCAACCGGAACAATGGTAGTATCTACAGGTGCAATTGTATCAACCGGAACAATGGTAGTATCTACAGGTGCAATTGTGTCAACCGGAACAATGGTATCAACCGGAACATCCTCGCCCAGGATTCTACCCACGCGGATATAGTCGATGGCACCCAAGAAGTACCTACTATGGTAGCTCTGTTCCACAGCATCGTAACCAATGCCCCACGGGTAAAGCAAGCCATCATAATTTCCGGCAATTTCCTTTTCCAACTTGAGAGTATCGTTCAAGAAGAGGGCTACAGACTTAGAAGTGCATTCCACTCGGATATTGAGCCACTGATTGGCTTTGATACCACCAACACTCACTTCCTGCCAATCAGCGTTCCGATTCACTTTTAACCAGTCAGCATCGCGAACAAAGAACTTCAGGCTTCCGTTTTCAATGCGGAGAATCCAGCCATCAGGACCATGTCCTGGAGGTTCAGTTACAATGATATTTCTATATCCAGAAACAGATTCCGGGTAAACACGAGCTTCGACTACAAAATCGCCAAGCTTAATATCCTTGCCTTCAGCAAGCGTAAGTCCGGACTTTCCGTTGAAATAGGCTAAACCCGAATCCGAGGAAACGCTACCTTCATCGACAATGGCATGATAGCCGTTCCCAGAAAAGTCCTGACCAACATTCTTCGGATTGTTAAATTCATAATCAACAATCCACTTCGTGTTAGGGACAAAGGGCTCGATTTCAGGAACCGTATCGGCAGCCAAAGAATCCTGCTTCACCTCAGCGGTATCGCTAATCTGGTAACGCGGAATATTAGAAATCTTCACCTGGTCATAAGAACCGGAAGTCATCAAAGATTCATACTGTCCTGGGCCTTCCATGCAGCAGCTGGACTTGTAACCGATTACAACCAGGTTTTCGAACGGAACACCACGCAAAGCAGGCACATACCCCTTATCGTGCTTGATCTTTGCAACCAATTTACCATTCAACCAAAGGCTCATGTAACCATCGCCCCACTGGCCTGCAATCAGGTTCCAGTCATCGCGCTTAAGTTGAGCCTCGCCATAAGCATAGAAGTGCTGGTCATGATGGTTTTTCTGGAAATAAAGGTTTCCATCCTTGTAGAAGAAATGGATTCTAGCGCCATCGTTACCAAGAAGCGTTCTCGCATTCTTGTCAAAGAAGTCCTCATTCGGACGGAACCAGAATTCGACCGTTCCAACACTCAAAGAATCAATCAAATTCACGCCGAGCGGAGCTACCTGACCAGCTTTCAGCTTGAGAGCTTTACCGCAAACACCTTCGACTTGTTCCCCCTCGTCAAAAAGTGATTCCAGTTCATCAAGGTAACGTGTGTTTTCATCCATTTTAAGAGCGGGAGCATCGCAACGAACACTAGAGCGTGAAGAAACACCAATAGTCGGGACTCCCCCCTCCTTTGAAAGGGAATCGAAGTAAGTTGCGATGCTACCAGTTGCATTAATTCGAGCCCAAATCTGCTTGCTATCATTTTTCAAATAGGTTCCATCAGACTCAACAGAAAGAGGTTCTGACGTATTCGATTCAGAACAGCCAGCAATCAAGGCACCCATGGCTACCAGGGAACCAGAAATCCATTTGACCATTTTGTTACTCATGATAACTCCTGCAAAAAAGAACAAGAATGTTTACATAAATGAAGATATCAAATAATTCATTTGTTGGCATTTTTTTCATACACGAAAGTTTGTATATTTTCGTTTACAAAAGCCTTTTTGATACATTATGATACAATATCCCAATTGATGATACATACGTGATACGATTGCCCTGCAAAAACATTCGTTTTGCCCCCATTGAATACCGTGTAATTTTTTTATTCTTTATCTACAAATGGAACTGATACACCTCATCTACGACCATCCACAGAATCCCTGGTTAGGCGGCGGCGCGGCACTAAGAGCGAAAGCCGTTTATTCTTTTTTCGCTAAAAAAGGGGACTCGATTCACTATGTGTCGGGAGGATTCCCCAACTGTAACCAAAACAGTGGAGAGGACCAGATCCAATACCATTACACATCCTGTAGCAAACGTTATCTGTTCAGCAGACTTTTGTTTTCACTCAAAGCAGGCTTTATCGTCCGCAAGCTTAAGAAAACAAACAAGATTGATTTGCTCGTCGAAGACATATCCATCTTCAATATCATCTTTCCGAGGTTGTTCTGGAAAGGCCCAATGGTATCGCTAGTGCATAATTACCTAGGCCGTCAAAGCTTCAAGAAATTGGGAATTTTTGGAATTATCCCCTTCTTGATGGAACGTCACTACCTCAAGCACCGAAAGAACTTCATCGTCGTGAGCGAAGCGCTAAAAAAGCACATTCTGGAGCTGAACCCGACCGCAAACGTCACCGTCATCTACAACGGCATCGATGAATCCGTCTTTTCTTACGAAACACAGCCTAAAGCCGAAAAAATCGGGTTCATCGGAAGAATCGAAATCAACCAAAAAGGACTTGATACACTGGTTCAGGCGCTTTCGATTCTCAAAAGCGAAAATTTCCCATTCAAGGCGCTATTAATCGGTGGCGGGAAGGACGAACAAACTCTCAATAAGTTGATTGCAAAGCTCGAACTTGAAGATTCTATCGAAATCACGGGAAGGCTCGACGAAAAACGATTTGCGCGACTCAGCGAATGCCGCATTGTCTGTATGCCAAGCCGCTTCGAAGGCTGGGGTATCACCGCTATCGAGGCTGCCGCCGAGGGCATCCCCGTGATAGCATCCGACATTGAAGGCCTAAGAGAAGCGGTCCAAGACAACGAAACAGGCGTTTTAATCGAAAGCAACCCGCAAAATCTCGCAAACGCCATCAAAGACCTGCTGAGTAACCCCGACAGGATTCAGGCGCTATCGCAAAATGCCAAGAAACACGCCTCCAAATTCCATTGGGAATCGATAGCGAACGAACAACGTGCCATTTACGAGAGCCTCATTTAACGAAACCGAAGATATCATGAACAAGTCGCCCTCAAAACTTTCTCGTTACCTCTGGAACCTCCTAAAGGTTTCTGTCAGCTGTGGCGGTCTTACCTATATCTTCATGAACATTCCGTTCCACGAAGTGAGTCAACACTGGACGCACGAAGCTTTGCCGTGGATACTCGTCACTCTCGTGACCACATTTTTGAGCATGTGCATCCAGGCAAACCGCTGGCGCGGACTCCTGCTCGACGAAGGGAAAAAAATCAAGTTTCGCTCGTTCTACGCCTACATCGCACTCGGCTATTTCTTCAACAACCTGCTCCCGGGCGGATTCGGCGGCGATGCAGTCAAGACGGTCGCCTTCGGCAAGCGATTCGGAAACATGGCAAACTCGGTTGCAGCCATCGTCATTTCACGACTGATGGGACTTTTGGCGATGTTTCTCTGCTTCTTTGTCGCCCTCCCGTTCGTGGCCTCCCGCTATGAGATTCCGCTCATATACACAGGCGCCGTCTGTCTATTTGCGCTTGCCTCCATCGTTATAATCGTCGGTGGACTTTTCCTCGACAAGATCAAGTTACCACAAGGAATTGCACAGCGATACCCCTTCCTTGAAAAGCTACAGAACGCCTTCAGCATTTACCGTTCCCACAAAAAAGCCTTTATGCTTTCCATTGTCGATTCCATTTGGCTGCAGGTCCTATCCATCATCATGCATTTTGCATTCTTGAAGGCGGTCGGGATCGATATCGGCCTGGATGTCGTAACCGTATTTACGACCATCACCGTCACCATCACCATGCTCCCCATTTCCATCAACGGAATCGGCGTACGCGAAGGCGTGAACGTCAGCCTCTTTACCGGGCTCCTCGGAATTCCTGCAGATACGGTTCTGGCGGCATCTATTTTGGGTTACATTCCGCTGCTGTTCCAGGTCACGCAAGGGGCGGTCGTGCTCCTCGCTAGAAAGAAATAAAAAAGCCCCGCCGAGGCGGGGACCTTTAGACTTCGCTTTCGAAGAATTATTCTTCAGCGAGAGCTTCCTTGTATTCATCGACGGTAGCGATATACTCGTCAATCATATCCTGCTTGGAATCCAGGTGAGCGAGAATCTTTTCGAGGTGTTCCTTGGAGAACACGGTCTTGAGCTGGCGGGATGCATGGCCCTTGTAGCCCCATTCCTTGAGGATTTCATCGGTCACAACGAAAGAATCGTCGAGAGAGACAAAACGCATCGGACCGTAGACTGCCCAGTTGTGTTCCATCTGCATGCATTCCGGTTCTTCCATTTCCGGGTTTGCCATGTAGCGCTGCACGTGACGGGTGCGCACGTCCTTAATCTTGTCGATACGCATATAACCCATGATGAGGTACTTGTTGCGCATTTCAGAATCGCTCAAGCCTTCGTAGCGGGTGCCAAACAAAATGTAACGGCTCTTGCTCTTCACAATCGTGTTGATTGCCTTCACATTGTAGCAGCTCATCAGACCATAGGTGCTGGTTTCATAGTTCGGTTCATAAAGAAAACCCTTTTCATTTTCATTCAGCTGGTCGCGGACAGGCATTTCGGACTGATGGCTAGTTTCGACATAAAGCAGGCTACCTGCCATGTTGCCACGGTAGTCTTGCCAACCTTCGAGATTGATCTGTGTTTTAGGCATTTTATAAATCCACTCAAATAGTTTAAAGTTCGAAAATTAAAACGAATACAAGCGGACCGAGTACGGTTCGTCAGTAACAATTATCAAAATACAATTTACTTATTAAAAAGTCAACGACTCCGCCGAAATATTCTCCATTCCAAAGCGAAAAGCGCCTTTTTTGAAGAATTCTGCGGTATCGGTCGTCAAATAATGCACAGAGCCACCCTTCGAAAGCCGATTTTCCATGTCCACATGGCGCCTGAGGTAGTCCAAAGTCTTGTCAGCGACGATATCGCCCTGGACCACCAAGCGGACATGCGGTGGAAGTGCGGCCCGAATTTCAGATTCGAGGAGCGGGTAATGCGTGCATGCCAGTAAAACTGTATCGATTTCAGGGTCAGCCGCAAGCAGCTGGTCCACGTCCTTTTTCACGAAGAATCGGGCGCCCTCGGTTCCGCGTTCGCCGTATTCCACAAGCGGCACCCACATCGGGCAGGCGTGCTGAGTCACCTTCAAGTTCGGGAAAAAGTGGCTGATTTCAAGAACGTAGCTGTTCGAAGAGACCGTCCCTGCGGTAGCAAAAATGCCAATATGCCCCGTCTTCGAGAAGTTACCGATCTCTTCGGCGGTCGGGCGGACAATGCCCAAAACGCGACGGTCCGGGAATTCGACCGGGAGCACCTGCTGCTGGATGCTGCGGAGCGCCTTTGCCGATGCCGTGTTGCACGCGAGAATCACCAGCGGACATCCGCGGTGGAAAAGTTCGCGCACGGACTGGAGCGTATAGCGGTAAATCGTCT
This sequence comes from Fibrobacter sp. UWB16, assembly GCF_900215325.1. Taxonomy (NCBI): domain Bacteria; kingdom Pseudomonadati; phylum Fibrobacterota; class Fibrobacteria; order Fibrobacterales; family Fibrobacteraceae; genus Fibrobacter; species Fibrobacter sp. UWB16. The sequence goes on from NZ_OCMS01000001.1 coordinate 872,256, forward strand.
CGAAACTGCGGGAGCCATACGGCGCACGGGCATTATCCCCCAGATACAGGTAATCGTACTGCGGGAGCGTGTGGCGGAGCTTCTGCAAGATCGTGAGCCCGCCAAAACCAGAATCAAAGACGCCGATCATAAGCTTCTTCCATCTTGCTGCGGACATACGGGAGCAGTTCATGGCGCGGGTCCATATCATCGCCGCCGTGAGTCTTCTTGAATTCGACCGTATCTATCGGTTCGAGAATCTTGATATTGACTGGGTGGTACTTGGAATCCTTGCGGTGTTCCCAAAGCAGATCAGAACCTCTTGTGACCATCGGCAATATAATAGCGTTCGCCTCGACGGCAAGTCTAAAGCAACCGCTCTTAAAAGCGACCATGCCATCGCGCTTGCTGCGGGTGCCTTCCGGGAAAACGAAGAGTCTCGGCATTTTGCCCGTCTGGAGCGCCTTCTGGATAATCGCGGCGCCACCGCCCTTTTCACGGTCGATAAAGACACAACCGAGCTTATGCATCCAGAAGTTCAGAATCGGGATGCGCTGCAACTGCGTCTTGGCGATAAAGCCAACAGTACGCTGCAAAGCGAGGAACGCAAGCGGGATATCCAAGTACGAACGATGGTTACCCATCACGAACACCGGGCGCGTCCAGTCCACTTTCGCAAGTTGCGCCTGGTCTTCAATCGTCAAATCCACGCGCAAGACCTTCATGCAGAAGCGGGAAAATACCTGCACCTTTTCTTCAAGCCATGGATCTAGGTCTTTACGACGGAAAATGTACATGAATGCAATCTTGAAAATATATTCGAGCATAAACGCAAAAATTCTTGCCGCTCCAAATATTCTAAATAACATCACTGGCATATTACACTCTGTTTTTGAATTTTCCCTGGGCAAAAAACGAGACCGCTTGAGTTTCGTCAGGCGCCCTTTCCAATATCTACGTTTGCAATATAGCAAAACCAAAAAAGATTCAGCCCGTGTGACCCCGACGTAAAACAATCGACGTTCCTCATCGAGCTGTTTTTGGCGCTGTTTACGTGAGCCCAAGCACGAACCCGGCGTAAGCCCCTCGGACATCCCCGCATAATAGACCACCGCATACTGAAGCCCCTTGGACGCATGGACCGTCTCGACATGGATTCCGTCTTCAAGGACTTCGCCCTCCCTCTCACCCGCCTCCGATACGACCATTCCCGCAATCGGGAGATGCGCATCGCGAAGCGCTTCTTCGTAGTATAGGCGTTGCCTATTATAGCGCACGAGGATTGCAAAGTTTTTCCATTGGAGGTCATAGCTTTCTCGGAGCAACTTGATACTCGTGATAATTTTCTGCATTTCCTCGACGGGGTCTTCGCTCACCCAGATTTCGGGTTCACGGTTTTCCTTGAAAATCGGCGAGCCGCCCGAGCCATTCATGTTGCCAGCCCGCAAGACCTTCCGCAAGTGGATAGGCTTATTTTCAAAAATCCTATTCGAAAAATGTAAAATGTTCGCGACTGAGCGATAATTCCATTCCAAGCGGATAAGCGAGCTCTCCTTGAAGTCGTCGCGGAAACGGTTGATATTCCCGATATCGGCCCCACGGAATCCGTAAATAGCTTGGTCATCATCGCCCACAACAAAGAGTGACTTGCGCTCACCCAGCAGCGCTTTGACAAGCCGATACTGCGATGGGTTGATATCCTGATATTCATCGACAAGTATTTCGGTCCATTGATTTTGGAAATAGGCACGCGCCGACTCGTGATTTTCGAGCAAGTTTATCGCCTGATAGATAAGGTCTTCAAAAACGACTTGACCCGATTCCAAGATGCGATTACGCAATGGTTCAAGTTTTTTGAGGAGCTTCGCGGGATGCGCATCCGAGAACAGCTCTTCGCGCGAAAAGCGGAATTTTCGACCGCCGACTTTCGCGAGTTCCTGCATAAAAGTCTTGTCCGCCGATTCCGTTGGGACCGGCATTTTCTTGAAACCGACAAGCTCGTACGCAGGGCAAGACGCCGCAGGAACTTTCGACTTGAGGATAAACAGTGCGAGCGAGTGGAACGTGCAGAGCCGCACCCCCGCATTCGGGAAGAGTTTTTGCACACGTTCCCGCATTTCAGCAGCCGCCTTCGCCGTGAACGTGAGCGCCAAGATTTTCTCCGGCTCAACACCCGACATAATCCGGTACTGGATTCGCTTGGTCAAGACCGAAGTCTTTCCCGAACCTGCCCCAGCTAAGATTAAAAGTTGTCCATTCTTTTCATGATCATGCAGCACTGCCGCACGTTGGTCGGAGTTCAGTCCGACCAAAAGACTTTCTACATCCATAATAATACATACTGAAATTTGTCATGCCCGTAAAAGCGCATTGTCATGCCCGGCACCGACCGGGCATCTCCTTTCAGTGTTGGCACTCCTTTTAGTGCCTATTCATATAGCAAACGATATAGAAAACGGATATAGCAAACTATTGAGCGTTCTTTGCGGGTTCTGCCGGTACAGGCTTCTGCCCCACCAAAAAGGCGACCGCACCAAACAAGCTCAAAATCAAACTTACAAAATAAGCGAGCAACTGAATCACAACCGATTCAAGTCCAGGCACGCCTGCACGCGCAAAAAGCGACTGTGCCAAAAATTCACGTGGACCAAAACCGCCAATCGAAATCGGGAGCGCACTCACAATGGCGACTAGCGGAATGTAATAGAAGTACCACGACATCGATAGGTTCACACCCACTGCAATGCCACAGAAAAAATGCACAAAGATGCGGAGCGACTGAGTGACCATCGAAAGGCAAATGATGTTGATCCAGAGTTTCTTGGAGCGGAATTTTTGGAAACGGTCAAACATGCGGAGGAGTCGCGTTTCAAATTTCTCGGGCAATACCTTCCCCGCCATGCGGCAAAAGAAGCGGCCAATGCGACGGCTCAAAAGCCCTGCAAACATCACACAGAAGCCGAGGAAAATCCAGACGGACGGCCACATGAACGCACGCTGTTCTGGATCGTGAATAAAGAACAAGGCGCCCACGCCAAGAGCAAACAATGTGATAAAGAAAAGTCCAAACAAGCGGTCAAACACCGTCGCCGTAAAGCCCGCGCCAACCGTATCTTGTCCGCCCTGCATGCGGATATCGTAAACCTTCTTGACGTCACCGCCGACGTTACCCGGCATGAAGTTGTTGAAGAACAGTCCCACGTGATAAAGTTTGAGGAGCCTACCGTACTTGAGGCGAACGCCCTGCTTTTCGAGCAAGAGCTTCCACTGGAGGCAAGCGGTAAAGTTCGAAACCGCGAGACAAAGGAGTGCAAGCACAAGCGGGAAAACGCTGTTTTTCTTGAACAAGTTATAGAGGTCGCCAACATCCCATTCCGGGTCGCTCACAATGTTACGATAGACAAAGTAAGCGGGAACGAGCGTCACCACCAGCTTTAAGCAAAAAACAATGACCGACTTGAGCTTCGGATTCAACTTCATTTTCGTACGCTCCTTTCGATCGTACGTTCCAACAGTTCCAACGTTTCGCGAGCAGAATTTTCCCAGCTGAACGTAAGCGCATAACGTTTTGCATTCTGACCAAGAGCCGCGCGCAATCCTGCATCGCCATAAATTTTTTCCATTGCCAATGCACACGCGGCCGCATCTCCCGACGGGAACAAAATCCCCGTCTCGCCGTCACGGACGCTATCGCAGAGTCCCGGCACATCCGACGCAATCGTCGTCTTGCAGAGCTGCGCCGCTTCCATCACCGTGAGGCCCCAGCCTTCCTTGTAGCTCGTCTGCAACAACGCAAGCGAAGACGAAAGCAGTTCGTACTTGCGAGCGGCAGGCACAAAACCCGTCAGTTCCACCTTGCCATCTAGGCCATGCGATTTAATCCAGGCCGGAAGCTTTTTCAAAAGCGGACCACCGCCCACAATTTTCAACTGGACTTCGGGATGCGACTTCGAAAAAATTTCAAACGCCTCAAGCGCCGTCCAAATTCCCTTGTAACGATGCACACGCGAAAGCCAGATGAAATACGGAGCCCGCGCGTTTTTCAACGCATTGTCCTGCATCGGCACATTTTCGTTTGATTCGCAAGAACCGCCACGGAACTGCGCGGCAACCGGAGGCATTTCCGACCCGTTATAAATCACGGAAATTCGGCTTTCGTCCACGCCAATTTCGGCAAGTTCTTTCTTGGTACTCGGACTCACCACTACAAAATTCTGCGTGCGGTAAAAGAACGGAATAATCCGCTCAAAGAACCAGACCATAAACGCAATCGGGAAAATCGCTTCAGCAAAAATCGACTTCCGCCACAAGTGATGCATCTGCACCAGGAGCGGCTTGCGGACGAACCAGTGGGCAAAGACCGGTAACTTGTTCAAATCTTCAACAACAACGTCAAAGTTGAATTCGCGGTCAAGCTTTTTCAGATTCAGCGCCACCGTGAGCTGGAACATCAAATCGCCACCCTTGCGGATGACCTGAATTCCATCGACAACTTCGCGTTCTTTGGCTCCCGGAAATGTCGTCGTAAACAGGACCACCGTGTGGCCCATTTCTACAATCTTTCCGAAAATGCGATGCAAATGCTTTTCGGCGCCGCCGGCAGCCGGATGCATGCGATCCCGGTAATTTACGACGAGGATTTTCAAGCAATCACCTAAGGCTTACGACCGATCACGCCGATGCAGAGCTGCGTGTAGTGCATCACCGGCACGGACTGGAGGCTATCCAAAATCTTGTCCTTAATCTTCTGGTAAGCAGTTCCATCGAGCGGATACTTCGGGAGTTCAATACCGAACTTAAAGCAGAGTTCACGCAGAATGCGGTAGTAAAGATTCGGGCGCATCCAGTCGCCATAAGCATAAACACATTCAAAACCAGCGTCACGCATAAGCGTCTTGAGCTGACCCATCGTGAACTGCTTTTCCCAACCGGCAAACCACTTGTCGAGCGCAATCAAGATATGCTTGATAATCGTATACGGGTGGACAGTCTGCGGCACATCGCAAAGGCAGCAACCGCCACGCTTGACGATGCGGAAGTTCTCTTGCAAGAGCGGGAGCGAATCCTTGAAATGTTCGGCCAAGCCCTGATGGAACACCAAGTCAAAAGTGTTGTCCGGGAACGGGGACTTGAAAGCATCGCCACGAACCAAGTGCAAATTCTTGAGACCTTCACTCTCGCGGAGCGAATTGACAATTTTCAAGCTATTGTCGGCAAAATCGAGCACATAGACATCGGCACCCAAACGAGCGAGTTCGGCACTATCGCGGCCGGTACCTGCACCGACCTCAAGCACCTTCAGGCCCTCGAGCTTAAAATTCTTCTTAATAGCTTCTATAATAGACGGCGAAGACGGATAGACCTTGTCCATGTCGTTCTTGCGCTGCCAAAAACGGTTCCATACGGATTGATCGGGCTCTTTAATAGACATAACGGGGATAATATATGAAAATTTGATTGTAGAGTTATTAGTTACTAGTTACTAGTTACTAGAAAACCACTCGTCATCCTCGAAGCGAAGCGTAGGGGATCCAGTAAAGTTTCAGATATGAGATATGCGGAAAGCGTATTCCAAAATGAAACATTGGGCTTTACATTTTTTATTCGGATAGAGCCAATCACCGCGCCCAACTTGTCACGTTTTGAAAAATTTGTTATATTTTTACGACAATTTTACAAAATCACGACAGAAATATCGGCCTTTCGGAGCCACGAAAACCGCGAAACCGACATTTAATGGACTTTTTGTAAAAAATTTGGAAAATTTTACACAATTGGCACGCAACTTGCTTTAAAAAAGCGATATTATAGGAGCAAGGTTTTTAAAATGCATATTGATTCTACCGATACTACTCTCAAAAGATACCTAGAAGATATTCGTCGCACTGCACCTCTCTCCCGCGAAGAAGAACAGATTCTATTCCAGAAAGCTAAAGAAGGCGACAAAATCGCCCGTAAAAAGCTGATTTCCGCAAACATGCGCTTTGTTTTGAAGGTCGCCATTCAGTACCGTGGCTGCCCGATTCCGCTTCCGGACTTGGTCAGTGAAGGCGCAATGGGCCTCGTACGCGCTATTGAATCGTTCGAACATACCCGTGGTCTTAAATTCATCAGTTACGGCGTTTGGTGGATCAAGGCATACATTACTCGCGCTATTAACGAACAGGGCAACCTCATCCGCTTGCCGGCAAACCAGCACCTCCGCGTGCGTAAGGCTTTGCACGAACAATCCCGCGGTAAGGAAATCAACGAAGAAATCCGTGAATTGATTCAGATCGGTCAGCGCGGCGTTTCGTTCGACAGCCCGCTCAAGGCAGACTCCAAGGCTACTTACGCCGAAGTTCTCCCGGACAGTGGCGCATCGAACCCGGAAGCCGATTCCGAAATCCAGAGCGTCGAAGCTTTGGCCCGCGACCTCATGGAACAGCTCCCGGAACGTGAAGCCCGAGTCATCACCGGCATTTTCGGCATCAACCAGGAAGCACCGCAGACTCTCCGCGAAGTGGGCGAATCCATGAACATCTCCCACGAACGTGTGCGTCAGTTGCGCGACCAGGCTCTCCGCCGCATCCGCAAGTACAACAGTAAGGACTTCTTGCAAGAAAAGAAGGACGCATTCTTGGCCGCTATCAACAAGTAGTTAAAAGCCAAAATTAAACTTGTCATGCCCCGCTCCGACGGGGCATCTCCTTTTTATGGGGAAAACGCTATCGGCAGGCGTTCAGCACATCAGTCACAACGCTGTCCATGAAAATCCAGCCACGGCCGACAAGTTTTAAGATTCCGCCATCGAGCGTTGCGAAACCTTTCTTGACCCATTGTTCATAGCCTTCCGGCGAAACAGAAATTCCGTCAGCAGCAAGCGCATTCAGGTCGAGACCAGAGCGTTGGCGCAGTGAGAGCCATACGCGCTCCGTCAGGATGTCATCTTTATCAAGATCGTCGTAAGTCAGCGATGCATCAGGGCAACCCGCATTCACGTAATCGCGCCATCGCGGATACATTTCCGGAGCGCAGAAACGGCGACCGCCAAAATAGCTATGCGCTCCCGGCCCAAAGCCAATGTACTCACCGCGATTCCAGTAGTTCATGTTATGCAAGCTTTCGTCGCCAGGCTTTGCAAAATTCGAGACCTCATAACGCGCGAAGCCCTTTTTCTCAAGAATTTCGACGCTCCCGAGATACATCGGCTCGTACAAACTCTCGTCAATTTTTTCTTCGCCACGAGACACGCGACCGCCCAAAAGCGTCCTCTCGCCCACATTCAATCCATAAAAGCTCAAGTGCCCAAGCGGAAAATCCGACAAGCAGTCCACATCACTTAAGAAAGAATCGACCGATTGCCCCGGCAAATCAAACATCAGATCTGCCGAGACTTTCGCCTGCGGAAGCGAAGTTAACAAACGCAAAGCTTCAAAGCCGCGTTCTACCGTGTGCCTGCGGCCAATGCGGTCCAAGAGCGTTTGCGAAAACGTTTGAAGTCCAAGGCTAAAGCGGCGCACGCCGCACGAGAGCGCCGTTTGCACAGATTCTTCGGTACACGATTCCGGGTTGAATTCCATCGAAACTTCGTCAAGCGCATCTACGCGAACGCCACACGACGCAAGCACCGCAAAAATCCGTTCCAGGCATGCGCTTGGCAAAATCGAAGGCGTCCCGCCACCGAGATAAAGCGTTCGCGCTTGCGAAAGAACGTTTTGGGATGATGCCGAATGCGATACAGGATGCGCCGCCGTAAAAGCACGGATTTCACGCTCCAACAAGCCTGCATATTCCTCGAAAAGCCGAGCATTCGCAGGCATCACGCGGAAGTCGCAATAATCGCAAATTTTTGCGCAAAACGGAACGTGAATATAAATACCGAACATAAAACTACGATAAACGAACTTTTACCGCAAAAATATAACTTTTTTCACCTTATCCCCTTTACAATTGGAACTTTTATTTCTATAATTGGGTCACCTCGCGGGAATAGCTCAGTTGGTAGAGCACGACCTTGCCAAGGTCGGGGTCGAGGGTCCGAGTCCCTTTTCCCGCTCTAAAAAAAAAGAGCCTAGCGTCAAGCTAGGCTCTTTTGTTTTATACACAGAATTAGACGAGAACCAGAGAAGAGGGCGCGACCAAATTCTTTCGTGGCTCTCAAAAAAATTTCACTTTTTTCGGGCCGCACCCCTTTATAACTACAAATTTTATTTCTATATATGGGTCACCCTCGCGGGAATAGCTCAGTTGGTAGAGCACGACCTTGCCAAGGTCGGGGTCGAGGGTCCGAGTCCCTTTTCCCGCTCTAAAAAAAAGAAAAACCACCTACAAAGGTGGTTTTCTTTTTTTATATCGTAATTTGGACGAGGACCCGAGAAGAGGGGCCGACTAAACAACGAGATGCACGAAGTGCGTACGAGTTGTTTAGGAATTATCGCGTAGCGATAAGCCCGTAAGGGTGAGGAGTCAGCCCGTGCCTTAGCACGGGTGACTGACGACGAATCATTCCCTTTCCCGCTCTACAAAAAAAAATCACTTTTTTCAGCCATCACCCCTTTATAACTACAAATTTTATTTCTATATATGGGCTACCCTCGCGGGAATAGCTCAGTTGGTAGAGCACGACCTTGCCAAGGTCGGGGTCGAGGGTCCGAGTCCCTTTTCCCGCTCTAAAGAAAAACCACCTGCAAAGGTGGTTTTCTTTTTTATCGTAATTTGGACGAGGACCCGTTCCCGTCTAAGTAAAAAAAGACGCTGTTAAGCGTCTTTTTTGTTATCAGGAGCCAGGCGTTACGGGCTGGTCACCCCCATCCAATTACAGTTTCATATCGCTCAAGCGAGTGCTTTGTACTTTCGCTACGCTCAAGTACCAAATGCTAGGCTCGGAAATGTCAATGCAAGCATTGACGCTTCGCTCGCCTGACGCATTTGTCAACTTATAGTTTAATGTCAGAAAGTCTCGTGCTTTCCACGCGGTCAAATTCCAGCTGGATTTCGGCAGAGGGTTCCTTGGTCAAAAGGCTCACGACGACGATCGTCACGAAGGAGAGGATAAAGCCCGGCACGAGTTCGTAAATCTGGAAGATTTCAGCAGAGAAGCCGGAGAGGTAGAACTTCCAGATAAACGTCGTAAGGCCACCCACGAGCATACCCGCAACAGCAGCCGGGAGCGTCGTGCGCTTCCAGAAGAGGGCGAGCAACATAATCGGGCCAAACGTTGCACCGAAACCGCCCCAGGCAAAGCTCACGAGGCTCATCACCACGTCAAGGAAGCTTTTGCCATGCTTCACGCCATCGGCACTCGGAGCGCCCTGCATAGCGACAATCACGGCAATAAGCGTAATCACCACGACCACGCCACGGCTAACCCACATCACTTCCTTGTTGCTTGCGTTCTTGCGGAACAGGTGCTTGTAAAGGTCGTTACTGAAAGCGGAAGCAGAAACCAGAAGCTGGGAGTCAGCAGTACTCATGATAGCAGCGAGAATGGCAGCCATGAGGATAGCGGCAATCGCCGGATGGCAAAGTGCCTGGCAGAGAATCATGAAAATGCGTTCCGGGTCATCAACGGTGATGCCATGAGCCGTCACGTAATAGCGACCGAGGAGAGCAATCATCACGACAGCGGCAAGGCAGATAATCACCCAAGTCATAGCGATACGGCGAGAATCCTTGATTTCTTCGGCGTTCTTGATGGACATGAAGCGCACGAGGATGTGCGGCATGCCAAAGTAGCCAAGGCCCCAAGAGAGGCTAGAAATCAGCGCGATAAGGCCAATGGACTTGCCCGTCGTAGCGTTCGTGAAAAGGCTCATCAAGTACGGGTTCTGAGCGTTCACAGCATCCATCGTCGAGGCAAAGCCGCCAGAGCCGCTCATGATCATCAGAGGAATCACGAGGACGGCAATCAGCATCATAGAAGCCTGGATAAAGTCAGTCCAGCACACGGCAAAAAAGCCGCCCATGAACGTGTAGCTCACCACCACGATGGCACCGAGAATGAGACCCGTGGTGTAATCCATACCAAAGATGGTGCTGAAGAGTTTTGCGCTAGCGACAAAGCCCGAGACCGTATAGAAAAGGAAGAAGGCCAAAATGAAAATCGAGGCGATGACGCGGATGATGCCCTTGTTATCGCGGAAACGGTTCGAGAAAAAGTCCGGGAGAGTAATCGAGTCGCCGCAGAAATGGCTGTACTTGCGGAGCCTGCGACCGACGATTTTCCAGTTGAAGTACGTACCGACCACAAGGCCGATACCGATCCAAGCTTCGGAAAAACCGCTCACGAACACGGCGCCCGGAAGGCCCATCAGCATCCAGCCGCTCATGTCGGACGCCTGGGCGGACATGGCGACCACCCACTTGTTCATGCCGCGGTTACCGAGGTAATAGGCGTTCAGGCTGTTCGCCTTGCGAGAGAAATACGCTCCGATGCCAAGCATCATCAGCAAATAAAGGATAAAGACGACAATCGTCATAAGACCTCCGTTAGAGTTTTTATAAAAATTAAAAATATTCTTCTATAAAAAGGGGATGCCCGCTCGGAGGCGGGCATGACAGCATTACAATTCGCGAAGTTGACGGTTATAGATAATGCGCTTGCCTTTTACACCATCGGCTGCGCAAACGTGGTCCACGGGAGGCTTGAGCATGTTCGCCACGAGATGCGCGGCAACCGTCTCTGCAGGCACCGGACGGAAATGCGCCGGCACCCATTCCGGGTGCGCCCCGAAAAGCTTTTGCATCAGCTCTTCGCCAAAGCGCTTGTCCTTATGTTTGCCAAGAAGCAGTGACGGACGCACGAGCGTCAGGCTATCGAAGCCCATCATCGTAAGGCCTTCTTCAAGTTGCCCCTTCAGGCGGTTATAGAAGAACGGCGAATTCGAATTTGCCCCCATGGCACTCACGCACAGGAAATGCTTGACACCCTGACGCTTTGCCAAAGCTGCAAGCGTGAGCGGCAAACGCAAATCGACCTTTTCTTGAGCGGGTTTACTCCCCGCCTGTTTGAGCGTCGTCCCCAGGCAGCAAATCACGGCGTCGCAACCAGCAAAGTTCTTGCAAACGCTAGACGCCCATTGCTCTTCGGGCCGAGCACTCAAAAGAGCATCAAAATCCACCGCCTCAAAATTAAACTTCGATATGCCATTAAAAATGCCCAGCGCATTCAAGTCTGGGACCGAACGCACCGGGCAAAAAACAGATTCCACGTCATCTAAACGGGAAAGCAACTGAGCGACGCTCTTCCCGATAAGTCCTGTGGAGCCAAGAAGAGCGACTTTCATTAGACACCTTCGTCGACTTCGTCTCTCGGGCGCATCCAGCCCACTTCATCACCACGAACCGGAAGAGCCATCACAGCACCCGCTTCATCAACAATCACTGCGATGCCCGAAATGTAGTTGACCCAATGGTTCGTTTCTTCGTAAATTCTCAAATCAACGGTTCTTTTTGACACCAAAATAATAAGCGGAGCCACCAACATGTCATGGCTTACAAGAACGCTCACGCGCTTCCAAGAAGGCATATTGGCAACGATAACTTCGTTGATGAACTGATTTCCGCGCTGGAAGAAGTCATGGAAATACGTCGGAAGAATGACATTGAGATTGGCAACCGTCGGGAACGGTTCACCATAAGCATACATGGCGATATATCTCGGATTGCCGCCCTTCTTGGCAACAAGAGCATCCAAAGTATCTGAGGGGACCGTCAAGAAATAACTACCGTTGATGCCTTCGTCCCAAGTGACAACATCAACTTCACCTTCACCACGGCCGATTGCAACGTTCGTGCAAGTTTCACGAGTACGCACAAAGTCCGTAGATGCATAATAGAACGGTTCATCGCCCGCAAGCTTTGTTCCGAGAGTCTGCGCCATTTGAATACCAATCGGAGTCAACGGGGAATTCTTGCCCGTATTCGTCTTGGAGCGCTTGGAATGGCGAAGCACAAACGCAATCTTACTGGTCTTGGGCACAGCCTTATAGACATCGCCAGCATCGTAGAAACCATCGGCATCCGGAACAAGTCCAAGAGCAGCCGGATTCGTTTCAAAAGTATAGAATTCCGTGCCAGGCGGAATTTCACCAGCGCTCGACGTCGGAGTAGGTGTTACCGCAGACGAACTCGACACACCCGGATTCACGAGAACCGAGGAACTGGAAACGCTCGGATCAATCAAAAGAGAAGAACTAGAAACCGGGGAAACAACGCTAGAAGAAGACTGATTTACAGGCAGCGAAGCATCGCTCGAAGAAGATACATAGCTCTGACCTGGCGTAGCAGAAACCGGATCAGACGAATCATCGCCACAACCGACAAAAACACAAAGCCCAGCCAAAAGGGCACCCACAAAATACTTGGCGGAAAGTCTTTTCATATTCCAAAATTCCTCATATACTAACATTGAAATTTAGATTTTTCACAAAAATTTCCTCGTAAAAAATTCCTAAACACGGCAAAACTATGTATATTTAGGGCATCACTTTTATCAGAGGCTGGATGTTATCTAGTAAATATTGGTTCATTGTTTAGCGCCTTGGAAGACGAATGTTTTCTAGGCGGTCTTCCAAGGTGATTGTGCCGATTCACACAAAAATTTTGGAGATAAACAATGAAAAAATACAATATCCGCACGGAACAACCGCGCGACTTTAAAATCGTCGAAAATCTCACCCGAGAAGCATTCTGGAACGTTTACCGTCCCGGCTGCGTGGAGCATTTTGTCCTCCACCATTACAGGAACGACCCAAGCTTTATCCCGGAACTCTCGCTCGTCATGGAAGTTGACGGACAAATTATCGGACACGTAATGTATGCGTGGTCGAAAATCGACGCCGACGACGGACGCAAAATCCGCATGATGACCTTCGGGCCCATCAGCATCCATCCGAACTACAAGCGACAGGGATACGGCAAGGCGCTCCTCGACTATTCCATGGAACTCGCCCGCCAAATGGGCGCAGGTTGCCTGCTCATCGTCGGAAACATCGGATTCTACGGCAAGAGCGGATTTGTCCCCGCTTACGTCAAGGGCATCCGCTACGCCGACGACCCGAACAGCGACGCACCGTACTTTTTGTGCAAGGAACTCGACGAGGGGTTCTTGGACGGAGTGACAGGCTCGTACAAAGACCCCGAAGGCTACTTCGTGACCGAGCGAATGCCCGAAGAATTCGAGAAGTACGAGGCTAGCTTTCCACCTAAGGAAAAGCTAGTACTCCCCGGACAATTGTAATCAAACGCTTTTCCCGCAATAACGAGATGCGCGACGACGAGATGTGCGACAACACAATTGGAATGCGTCGCGATGTTCCCGGGAATGCACGGAAAATAGCAACGGCAGCTCGCAAGAGGCGGGCTGCCTTTTTTTTCACAAACATCATTTACATATCCTGAAAAGGCTTACAACTGTGGTTTACAGAATTAACGTATTGCAAATCTCGTAAAAATTTCTAAACTTTTCCTTGGATTGAATAAACAATACCAGGCAGGTTAGATTTATGGCTAAAACTACCAAGAATGCAAGTGACATTACCGTGCTCGGTACCGATGCGGAAGCTTTCCGCAAGGCATTTACCGACCACATCCACCACACGCTCGCCCGCAGCAAATACACGGTGACGGACCACGAAAAGTTCCTCGCTGTGGCTTACGCCGTGCGTGACCGTCTTGTTGACCGTTGGATCAAGACGCAGAACACCTATTACGAAAAAGACGTCAAGCGCGTCTATTACCTCTCTCTCGAATTTTTGATTGGCCGTACGCTCGGCAACTCCGTGTTGAACCTCGACGTCGAAAGCGCCGTCACAGAAGCTCTTGACGAAATCGGCATGACGCTCGAAGAACTCCGCGAACAGGAAGTGGACGCTGGGCTTGGCAACGGCGGTCTTGGCCGCTTGGCAGCTTGCTTCCTCGACTCCATGGCTACGCTCGAGCTCCCGGCAACCGGTATGGGCATCCGTTACGAATACGGTATGTTCAGCCAGAAGATTGTGAATGGCGAACAGGAAGAACAGCCGGATAACTGGCTGCGCCTCCCGAACCCGTGGGAAATCGCACGCCCGGCTAACGCCATCAAGGTGCCGTTCTACGGCTACGTGGTAAGCTGGATGGACGAAAACGGTCGCCTCCGCAACCGCTGGGAAACGAAGGACTACGTGATGGCCCTCCCGTACGATACGCCGATCCCGGGTTACAAGAACAACACGGTGAACAACCTCCGCCTCTGGAGCGCCAAGTCCGCTGACGACTTCGGTCTTAGCTACTTCAACAACGGTGACTACATCGCCGCTGTGCAGGACATGGAACTTTCCGAAACGATTTCCAAGGTCTTGTACCCGAACGACGCTTCCATGAACGGTAAGGAACTTCGCCTCAAGCAGCAGTACTTCCTCTGCTCTGCTTCTTTGCAGGATATCATCAAGCGCTTCAAGAAGCTCCACAACAACGATTGGAAGCTCTTCCCGGAAAAGGTCGCCATCCAGTTGAACGATACGCACCCGGCAATCTCTATCGCCGAAATGATGCGCATCCTCCTCGACATCGAAAACCTCGAATGGGACGAAGCTTGGGACATCGTGACACACACGTTCGCTTATACGAACCACACGCTCATGCCGGAAGCTCTTGAAAAGTGGCCGGTCAGCTTGTTCGAAAAGCTCTTGCCGCGTCACCTCCAGATCATTTACGAAATCAACGCTCGCTTCCTCCGCATGGTTTCCATGAAGTGGCCTGGCGACAATGCTCGTCTCGCCCGCATGAGCCTTATCGAAGAAGGCGGCTGCAAGATGGTCCGCATGGCATACCTCTCCATCGTGGGTTCATTTGCTGTGAACGGCGTGGCAGCTCTCCACTCCGACCTTTTGAAGACGACGCTCTTCAAGGACTTCTACGAACTGTGGCCTGAAAAGTTCAACAACAAGACGAACGGCGTGACGCCGCGTCGCTGGGTCCGCAAGGCTAACCCGGCTATGTCCGAACTCATCACTTCTAAGATTGGTGAATCCTGGGTCAAGGATTTGGACGATTTGAAGAAGCTCGAAAAGTTCGCCAAGGACGCCGATTTCCAGAAGAAATTCATGGAAGTCAAGAAGCAGAACAAGGAACGCCTTGCCAAGTACCTCAAGGCAACGCAGAATGTCGATGTCGACACGAACACGTTCTTCGACGTGCAGGTCAAGCGTATTCACGAATACAAGCGCCAGCTCTTGAACATCCTCCATGCCATCCACCTTTACATCCAGGTGAAGGACGGCAAGGAAATCATGCCGCGCACCATCATGATCGGTGGTAAGTCCGCTCCGGGTTACTGGATGGCTAAGCAGATTATCCGTCTTGCTAACGCTGTGGCTTCTATTATCGACGCTGATCCGGATTGCAAGGGCAAGCTCAAGATGGTGTTCCTCGAGAACTACCGCGTGTCCTTCGCAGAAAAGATCATTCCGGCTGCAGACCTTTCCGAACAGATTTCTACCGCCGGTACCGAAGCTTCGGGTACGGGTAACATGAAGTTTGCTTTGAACGGCGCACTCACGATTGGTACGCTCGACGGCGCTAACGTGGAAATGAAGGAAGAAGTCGGTGACGACAACATCTTCATCTTCGGTCTCACCGTTGAAGAAGTGACGGACCTCCTCGCTAAGGGTTACCGTCCGCGCGACTTCTACGAAAAGGATGATGATCTCCGCCGCGTGATTGACCTCATCGCTTCTGGCTTCTTCAGCCCGGATCATCCGGAAACCTTCAAGCACATTGCAGAAAAGCTCTTGTCGCATGACCCGTACATGCTCTGCGCAGACTTCCGCAGCTATGTGGATATGCAGAAGAAGGTTGCCGATGCTTACCAAGACAAGAAGCACTGGGCAGAAATGGCAATCCTCAACGTCGCTCGCATGGGCAAGTTCAGCTCTGACCGTACCATCAAGCAGTACGCTGAAGAAATCTGGAACGCCAAGCCGTGCAGCATTACGCTGTAAGCTTAGACGAAAGTAGACGCAGGTTAAAACGTTATTACAGAAGAGTTCGCGATGAAAGTCGCGGACTTTTTTCATTCTAAAAATAACTGGATCCTGCTCCTTCGAACCTAATTCAACTAAAGCAACAAGTTGCCAAGTTTCATATATCACGTTCGTTCAGGATGACGCTGTAGCCATCGTCGAGGATGACGCTGTAGAAATTGTCGCGAGCTTGACGGCGTTCGCGGCGCTTTGCGCGGCTCGCCTACCCCATTCAGAACAGGCGCCCACCATCAGCTTCAAAAAGAATTTGTGTTCATTCTCAAGCGAATCCGAAATATGGATAACCTCGCCATTTTCGTCATGCGGTGCAAGGCTCACCGAGTAATCGCAAGCCGGGCCACCATCGCCCCCGAACTCCACAGAAATTGTCCGCACATCGATATCGCTATTGCGGTCTACAATAAAGTCGAGTTCAGCCCCAGCATGAGCGCCTTTTACAATGCTTATTTGCATTTGCGCACGGTCTTCATTTTTTGAAATCGTGAACTTTTCCACTTTCAAATCTTCATAGCGGAACATCGAAAGGCAAAGGCTCAAGTCATGCACCAGCAAATCGAGCGCCACGTTCACATCGCGGCAACGCGCAGAATACTTGTGTTCGCGACGGAATTCCAAACGGAACGACGAACCCGCGGCTCCGATTTCATTCATAAAATGTTTGCGGAAATTCAAGAACACCGAATTAAAACATTCCGACTGAGCCACAAATAAAATCACATTATTGCGGATAGCCAAATCCACCAATTCTTGCGCTTGCGCACCAAGCGTTGCAAGCGGTTTTTCTACAAATACAGAGATTCCGCGTTTCAAACAAAGCTTTGCATACTCGTAATGCGTTGTTGCCGGAGATGCAATCACGGCAAAATCAACCTTATCTTTAGAAACAAATTCATCGACGAGCGAAGCGCGCACATTCCCTGCGCTATCTAAATCTTCTAAATCAAAAATTTTTAAAAACTGTACGTCGGAATACTCAAAAAACTTGCGATGGCGTTCGCCCATAGTGCCATTGCCAAACAGCACAGCCTTGTAATCTCTTCTCATGGAATTTCTACTCTTTCGGTTCAGAGTACTTTGTACTCTTTTCCATGTACATTCGCTTATCCGCAATTTCCATAGCCTGCATAAAGTTGAGCGATGGCGACGGAATTTCGCAAGAACCCAAAGAAACGCAAATCGGCTTGCCCTTCAAAAGCAACGCACGTGAAACTTCATTCATGTTATCGATATATTTTTTGCATTCATCTTGCGTCGTATTCGGGAGCACAAGGAAGAACTCGTCACCACCCACGCGAAACATCATTGCTTTTTCCGGGAGCACCACGCGGAACAGCGATGCCGTCAGGCGAATCAGTTCATCACCGATGGCATGTCCGTAGGTATCGTTCGTTTTCTTTAAACCGTCGCAGTCCGCAGAAATCACGCACATTGGGCACATCTCTGGCTTTACAGGACTCGAAACCCACTCTTCGAAATAATTACGGTTGTACAAGCCCGTGAGCATGTCGGTGTGGGCATACTTTTCGAGTTTCTTTTCGAGCAAGACTTTTTCGGTCACGTTGTTGATAAGACCGACAATACCAATAATATTGCCATCGTCATCGCGAACCGGATTCTTGATGAGTTCCAAAAATTCAGTCACGCCATCCTGATTGATTTCAATGACGTACTGCGTTCCCTTGCCTGTACGGAGAATTTCGCGATCCTGTTCCATCGCGAGTTTTGCATTTTCCTTATCCTTGCGGATATCCAGGTCGGTCTTGCCGGCAATATCCCACGAAGGATCCTCGGCACCTTGAAGGTGGCGCCAGTAATGCGTCGAAAAAACGTAGCGGCATTCGGTGTCCTTGAAGAAAATATTCGATGGAATCTCTTTCAAGATTTTCTTGAACAAGTCATAGTCAATCTTCATTACGTCCATAGAAAACTCCTTCTCCACCAAAACACCATACAACTACACTTTTTTAATTTAGCTTTCACTTACAACTATTGCAACCGGTACCCTCAAAGATTTATATTTGAAATTGGAATATTCAAGGGGTTTAAACCCGCTTTTGAGGAATTTATGGACATCAAAAAGACTAATGCCGCCCGCATTTTGGACAGGCAGAAGATTCAATACGAACTAATCCCATACAAGGTTGACGAAAACGACCTTGGCGCACAGCACGTGGCCGACAGCCTGGGCGAAGATATCAACCAGGTTTTCAAGACAATTCTCGTGCATGGCGATAAGATTGGTTACCTTATTTGCGTTGTTCCGGGCAATCTCGAAGTGGACTTGAAGGGCGCCGCCAAAGTAAGCGGCAACAAGAAAATCGACACCGTCCCGCTCAAGGATTTGACTCCGCTGACGGGTTACATTCGTGGCGGTTGCAGCCCACTCGGACTCAAAAAGAACTACCCCATTTTCATTCACGAAACAGCGATGCAGTTCCCGTACATTTACGTGAGCGCAGGCGAACGTGGTTTGCAGTTGAAAGTGGCGCCGGCGGACTTGGTTAAGGCTACGCGAGCAACGGTTGGCGTGATTGCACGTGTCCACCCGGAAGATCCGGACGCAAAGTAAAAAAGTAAGGGGTTGGTTTTATGGGATATAAGTTTGTTGCAATGGGATGTGCCGCCTTAATCGCTTGTTTAGCAGCATGTTCCGATGATGCGTCACCATCGGCATATGTCATTCCCGCCTCGAGCGGGAATCTCCTTTCGAGCTCTAGCGAAATCGCGATTGAAAGTTCCGCGGAGTCCTCCTCATCCGTCATTCTGAGTGGCGATAGCCGCGATGATTCGGCAGGCTCATCAACCAAATCCAGTGACTCTAGGAATTCCTCAAGCAGCGCGGCAGGTCAATCTTCGAGCAGTTCCGAAACGGTTTCCTCAAGCAGCTCGGAAACAACTTCTTCAAGCAACGCCGAACCCGTAGCACAATACCTCTGGAACGATGAATTCGACGGTGAATCCATCGACTTAAACAAATGGACATTCGACATTGGCACAGGCGCAAGCGGCTGGGGCAATAACGAATGGGAATACTACACAGACCGCAAGGAAAACGCCTATATCAAGGACGGCGTCTTGCACATCCGCGCCCAGAAAGAAGACTACGAAGGTCAAAAGTACACCTCCGCCCGCATGCTCACCAAAGGCAAATTTTCGTTCAAGTACGGCACCGTAGAAGCGCGCATCGCACTACCGACCGGCAAGGGAATCTGGCCTGCATTCTGGATGCTCGGAGAGAATTTCGACACTGTCGGATGGCCCGCCTGCGGCGAAATTGACATTATCGAAGCGGTCAATACAGAAAACAAAATCTACGGAACAAACCACTGGGCAAACGGCGCCGAATACGCGACCTATGGCAACAACACCGGCAATTACCGCAACCAGAAATTCGACCTCGACATCACGCAGTTTCACACGTACAAATTCACGTGGGACGAGAAATACATCCGCATGTTCGTCGATGACTTCATGTACCACGAAATTCTAATTGAAGGCAACGAAGGCGATACCGAGGAATTCCATAAGCCGTTCTTCTTCTTGCTGAACGTCGCTGTGGCAGGCAACTGGCCCGGCTTTGAAGTAGACGATTCGCAATTCCCGAACGAAATGCTCGTCGATTACATTAGAGTTATCAAGTAAACTGCACTTGCTTTATTTCGGACGGTGCAATAAAGCCATCGTTCTTGATGCAATAAGCATAGCGGTAGCCATCGTGCAAGTCGATTTCCCGGAATGAATATTCTAGGCGCTTGCCATCGTGAAACAGCGTCACATTTTCGAGTTCGTCCATATGTAGCGCAAACATATCCGGCATAAGCGACAAGCCTCGACCCGTTACTTTCATATAACATTCCTTGAGCGTCCACAGTCTGTAAAACGCCTCGGACTGCGCTTCAAGAGTTTCGAAATGCTTGATCCACGCGGATTCTTCGGGCTTGAAAAAACGCTCGGCGAGCTTGCCACGGTCGCCCTTGATGATTTCCACATCGCAGCCAACCTCGAATGGCGAAATCACGCACATCACGCGTTCGCCCGAATGCGACAAGTTAAAATGCACTTCCGGGAAATCCACCAAATATGGCTTGCCATTTTCGCCATACGCAATATGATTATCCGCGCCTTCAAACCCCGCATCGCGACATGCCCGCTTAAGCAAAAGGCCAACGCCAAGCGATTGCATTTTGCCCTTAGGGAACTTAAACGACATTGCCTTTTTTTGACGATATTCGGGAACTTGCCCCAAAAAACGCTCAAAAACAGGCGTTTCTTTCAACGCAGAAATATCGGCAATATATACTCGGGTCGTCACAATCACAAAAAAAATATAAAAATCTGACTTTCTACCATTTATTTATATAGTTTAAAAAAAGCACTATTAAGCAAGGAGAAAATACTATGGCAAAATACAAATGCGAAGCTTGCGGCTACATTTACGACCCTGCAGTCGGCGACCCGGATAGCGGTATCGCCCCCGGCACAGCATTCGAAGACATCCCCGATGATTGGACCTGCCCCATTTGCGGTGTCGGCAAGGACATGTTTACAAAAGTCGAATAATTTTTTTGCCGGGGATCTAAATCACCCGGCTTTTTTGTAAATAACCATATAATCCAATCACATCATCCTTGTTCGGCTTTGACAATTTTATAATTGTAACTTATTTTAGCTGTTGAACTAGGATTCAAATTTTATGAGATGGATTTTTCAGGCATTTTGCGCAAGCATTTTTTTATGTTGTTCCGATAGCGGCACATCATCACCATCCGTGCCACATTCTTTTATTCAAGAAGACGCTAAACACGTCGGCATGATGCTTGTAAATTCAAAAGACTCCTCGGTAAAACTGAGTTCGAAACTCACTGTTGAATTCACATATAATTTTTCAATAGACAAGCACGAAGTGACTCGCGAGGAATACGCCAAATACATTAAGACGGCGCACTTCGATTACCCTCCATTCCCTGTATCGGACATTACCTTTTTTGACGCAATCCTTTTCGCTAACGAAAAAAGTAAAAGCGAAAATTTAGACACAGCCTACAGCTATATCAGCGCTTCGTTTGATTCTGATGGACATTGCACAGGCATGGTCGGTTACGAATTCCATGCCGACCGAGACGCCTACAGACTCCCAACAGAAGCCGAATGGACTTTAGTCGCTTCGCACAGTTGGAATCCATCGAACGCCTGGACTGCCGAAAACTCCAATTACACGCTCCAATTGCCATGTACCGCAGACACGCTCAATGGATTCTGCGACTTTACCGGCAACGCCATGGAATGGGTCAACGACTGGATGGGGGACCTCCGCGATACAACTGTTACAAATTATGCAGGAGCATCAGATGGCGGAAACATTGGCGAACGCATCATCAAAGGCGGTTGCTACCGCAACGAAGCCTCCAGAATTACGCTAGATACCCGCAGCGATGTCTACACAGTCACATCCTCAACAAAAGCCTTCTACATCGGTTTTAGACTTGCTTTTGGAAAAATTCCAAACGCCGTCTGGATGAGCAAAAAAGGGAACGTGACCTCAAGCCCCATTAACGTTCTGTCCACATCGGCACAACTAAAGTCACTTACAAATACGCACCTGAACAAACTCGTATTCCGCAATGACGAGACCAGCAACATCGCCATCGTCAATTTTTCAAGCAGCAAAGCAAACGTCAGGGAAATCGAGGATTCCGTCGACGCCTACCACCCCACGCTTTCACCAGACGGGAAATACGTTGCATTTTCAACAAAGTACGAAGGTATCTCCGGAGAATCGGAGCTTTTTGTCCGACGCGTTGACTCTTTAGAAGCAGATAAAATAAAACTAGAAGTCCAAAGTGCGGCAATCCCGCGATGGAGAGTTACCAACGCCGATACTGAAATCGTCTACATCACAACTGCCGAAAACAATTCCGACCAGGCCATATGGGAAAAAAAATCCACATGGAGTGTCCCCTTTGCTAACGGGAAATTCGGAACACCCAAGAAACTTTACGATGGTTCGTTTAACGGAGGCGTAAGCACAGACGGCAAGTTCGCCGTATCAGGAGCTAGTCTCCTTCGTACAAACGTCAACGGCAAAAACAGTATCTGGTACAATAATGAACAAGCCTGCAACGTTTCGCTTTCTGACTTGACTAAACAGACGCTATTCCTAGATTTTGCTGGAAATACCGGAAAAAATTTCGCCGGCCACCAATACACCACGCACGAGCAACTGTTAATTGCCGACAGCACAGGCGAACTCATCAAGATGATCCCTGCGCCCAAGGGATACACATTCGACCACACGGAATGGGTACACAACAGCGGAAACCTCGCCGTAGCTACACTGACAAGCATTGACGGTACACATCCGAAAATCGTTTTAGTCAACACAAACGATTCCTCCATCACGGAAATTGCAAGCGGAGCCGAATTATGGCATCCGGATTTATGGACCGGCGTTCTTCAAAATTTCGAAACCGCGCTAGACGTCGACAGTGCAGGCATGTATGAACTCGATTCTCCTTTTACAGGTGACATGAGCCCCATGAACACACGTTACGATTTGGAGATGCTCTACAAATACCGCGATTCCATCAACGTTCTGGTTTCGGGTTCTTCAAGACCCTGGGCAGGCATAGACCCACTTGTTTTAAACAAAAATCCAGACATTTTCTCAATCAACGCCGCAAACCCGGCTGTAGACTTATCGGTTGCCAAGCGAATTCTGTTCCATTACGGATTCAATTTTTTGCCCAAACTGAAAGTAGTCACTGTATCGCTAGATTTAGACATTCTATTCCAACGTCATTACGAGCTACCTTCTTTTTGGGACGTCATTTATTTAAAATCGCCCGGATTCATTTACGACGAAGCTCATGAGTTCTGGCCCAACGGATACCCACAA
The DNA here is from genome assembly GCF_900215325.1 of Fibrobacter sp. UWB16. Lineage (NCBI taxonomy): Bacteria > Pseudomonadati > Fibrobacterota > Fibrobacteria > Fibrobacterales > Fibrobacteraceae > Fibrobacter > Fibrobacter sp. UWB16. The sequence goes on from NZ_OCMS01000001.1 coordinate 895,134, forward strand.
GGATTATACGAACTCACACGTGATTCATACGGCTCCGACGAACAAAGCCGAAGCAACGAACAAGATAGACTCGGTCATAAATTCACACCAGATGACGGATGGCAAGGCAACCCCATTTACGTCGATTCCACATACATGGATGCCGAAGTTCCTAATCCCGAGAATATGCTGATTGCAGAAATCGAAGATTTCATCAAGGAAGCCGAAAGCAAAAATCTCTACCTCATCGGTATAATTTTCCCGCAATCGCCCGATTATAAAGAAACTGGATCTTTCGGGCGCTATGGATTACGCCGCTCCGTTGCCGAAAAAATGATTGCAATGCTAAAAGGATACGAAGAAAAATATCCACATTTCATTTTGATGGACGAAAACCAAATGGGCATGCATGATTACGGTGACGAAATGGCATTCAACTGCGATCACCTTTCGTACAAAGGTGCAGAAAAACTGACAAAGCGTCTCGATTCACTGATCCAGACATTAAACATCGAATGGAATAAATAAATGCTATCGGCGACTACGGCGGTCATGCCCCGTAGCCTCGTAATAAGCACGCTTGTCTTCGTACATGAGCTTATCAATTTTTTTCAAAATTACATCAACGCTGTTCTTATCCAAGTCAAAAACGCCAACACCAATCGATGCGGACAGTTTATATTTCTTTTTGTGGTTTTTGTTGAAATCTTCAAGATTTTTCTTGATAAGATTCTTATAGGACTCAGCCTTTTTTTCATTGTCATTATCAAGAACAATCACAAATTCGTCACCCGCATAACGGACTACCGTTCCATCGGGCCCTACCGACATCTGCAAAACATTCGATAACGAGACCAGCGCATCATCGCCCTGCGAATGGCCGAAAGTATCATTGATGCTCTTGAAATCATTCATGTCGAGCATCATCATCGCAATCTTTCTTTTGCGTTTCAGTTCTCCAGAAATTTTATCCAAGTAATAACGGTTGTAGAGGCCGGTTAATTTATCAATGAATATATTTTCGTTCTGGAGAGAAAGCATCAAACTCGTGTAACCGACGGCGATACCCACCCAAATCGTAGAAATTCCATAATAAAAAATCTGCAGGCAAACGCAAATAAATATTGGAGTCACAAACTGCAAAACCGGGAAAAACTTGACGCCACCGCTCCTGTAACGGCTAATCAAATAAATGACAACGCCATCCGCCATCAAGATGACCTCGAGCAGGTTCTTGACCATGAACAGCGGGCCGCGAGTATAGACATTCCGTTCGTTGATATCAAAAATAATCGGATTAAAGAAATTCACGACCATCAGGACCGTAATGACGCTGCAAACAATCAACATAAAATTACGCTGGAATTTGGACACGACGCCATTGAGGTGCAAAGAAATCAGCATCACCCAAAGTGGGCCAATCGCCATGTTGGACAAGAACAGGATATTGTTCGAGACATAAGCCAATACTTTCACGAAACGGCCTGTATGACCATCAATGGAAAAAGTTATCGCATCGGCAATGCAGGCGACAATCACAAGAATGATGATGCCAAGCAAAACTTTGTCTTCGCCATTCTTTTTTTGCAACTTCCAAGCACCGCTGAAAATTGCACCGAGAATCAAAAAGATCCCCAGCATATCAGCGACATAAACTTCACGCAAATAGACTTCTTGCATAAGCAACCTCTAGAGGGTTATGTAAGAAATTTATAATATTTTTCTAAAAAGTACAAAAACGCAGGCTCGGAATGTACGAGTCTGCGTTTTTTCAAATGCGTCATTCCGGGCTTGACCCGGAATCGCTCAAGTCGCGAAATTAGCGGACGACTTTTCTGTCTTCAGCAGTCATGTCGATGAATGCCTTGACACTCATCTGGCCCTTGTCGCCGTCCTTACGCTTACGGACAGAAACAAGACCTTCTGCTGCTTCCTTTTCGCCTACAATGAGGAGATACGGAACCTTCTGGAGTTCGCACTGGCGGATCTTGTAACCCAACTTTTCGTTGGATTCGTCGATTTCAGTACGCACGCCGGCAGCCACGAGTTCATCCTGCACCTTCTTGGCGTAGTCCACGAACTTTTCAGAAATCGGGAGCACGCGAGCCTGCACCGGAGCAAGCCACAGCGGGAAGTCGCCCATGAATTCTTCGATAAGAATGCCGAGGAAGCGTTCGATGGAACCGACAGCAGCACGGTGCAACATCACCGGAATGTGCTTCTGGTTGTCCTTGCCGACATATTCAGCACCAAGGCGCTGCGGCAAGTTGAAGTCCACCTGGATGGTACCGCACTGCCAATCACGTCCGAGGGAGTCCTTCAGCGTGAATTCGAGCTTCGGGCCGTAGAAGGCACCTTCGCCCGGGTTCAGCACGTAGTCAAGACCAGCGAGCTTCGTAGCTTCGGCGAGAGCGGCTTCAGCCTTGTCCCAGATTTCGTCAGAACCCACACGCTTTGCCGGGCGGGTAGAGAACTTCACCTTCACATCGTCAAATCCGAAGTCGTGGTAGATTTCCTTGACCAAGTGGCAGAAGTCAGCCACTTCGCTTGCAATCTGGTCTTCGGTGCAGAAGATATGAGCATCGTCCTGCACAAAGCCACGCACGCGCATAAGGCCGTGCATCGTACCGGCAGGTTCGTAACGATGGCACTTACCGAATTCGGCAAGGCGCATCGGGAGGTCACGCCAGCTACGGAGCTGAGAATTGAAAATCAAAATGTGGCACGGGCAGTTCATCGGCTTCACAGCCATTTCGACATCGCCAGCCATCGTCTTGAACATGTTTTCATTGTACTTGTCAGCGTGGCCGGACTTGATCCACAAAGTCTTGTTCACGATTTCCGGAGTGATCACTTCGAGGTAGCCGCGATGGTCGATCTTGCCACGGATGTAATCCTTGAGGGCGTTCACCATCTTGGTGCCCTTCGGGTGCCAGAACACCATGCCAGGAGAATGGTCTTCGATGTGGTAAAGGTCCATTTCCTTGCCGATCTTGCGGTGGTCGCGCTTGGCGGCTTCTTCGAGCAACTTCACGTAAGTTTCGAGACCTTCCTTGTCAGCAAAGCAGGTACCGTAAACACGAGTGAGCTGGTCGCTCTTCTGGTCGCCGTGCCAGTAAGCACCGGAAATCGAAAGCACCTTGAAAGCCTTAAGCTTGCCCGTAGAAGGCACGTGAGGACCGGCACAGAGGTCTTCCCAGTTCTTGCCCGGTTCGCCCGTTACATAAAAACTCAACTTGCCATCCGAACCTTCGCGAGCGAGAGCACGTTCAGCGTTATCGTGCTTGTACTTGTCGCCTTCCGTGCGAGCGAGGCCTTCTTCGGCGCTAACTTCGCAACGAGTGAACGGACGGTCTTCCTTGATGATTTCCTTCATCCGCTTTTCAATCTTCGGGAAGTCTTCTTCCTTGAGCGGAGTCGGTGTCATCAAATCGTAGTAGAAACCCTTGTCGATTGCCGGACCGTAAGCGAGCTTTGTGCCCGGGAACAAGTCGCAGATGGCTTCGGCGAGCACGTGGCTGCAGCTGTGACGGAGGAGCATCAATGCATCCGGATCGTCGTTGCTCGGGGTGATGATGCGGATGGAACCGCTTTCGGTGAGCGGACGGGTAAGGTCCAAAACCTTTTCGCCGAGTTTAACGCCAAGAGCCTTGCGTGCGAGGCCTTCAGAAATGCTCTTTGCAATTTCGAGGCCGGTGGTGCCCGATGCTACGGAACGTACGGAGCCATCGGGGAAGGTAAGTTCGATTTGAGACATAAATAATCCTTTTTGTGGGCGGTTCTCGCCCGGTTCCCCAGAAATACGACATCTGGCGGTGCGGGCTAAGATAGAAAAAGACTATAAGTGTGGCTAGTGGTGGTGGTTTGTGATTAGGGAATGTAATCGGAAATTGACCCGAAAAACGTCATTGCGAGGAAAAAAATGACGAAGCAATCCATACAAAAAGGGAGGGGAAAGCCTTCCCCTCGCTCGCACTACGTTGCTCGCTACCCTTTCTAGCGGGGACACCCCGCAACGCCCGATTAAATCGCATAAATATCAATTTTCAATCAACTCAAAGGCAATGTCATTCATTCAGATTATATGATTGTCTAATTAAACTCACCACATATTCAATATCGGCGTCCGAATTTAGAGCGATTTCATAATCGCCATTTCCCCAATGTCCAATGTCAGCAACATTCCTAGCAATTTTTTTGCTGTCTTCTAATTTCCCTTTTTTCACATTCAACCAAATTTTTATTTGATTTTTTTGAATGTTTATGTCGCAAAAATTAGTTTTTCTGATAAATGCTATATAGAACTTTGTAGCTTTGATTGAAATGTCATCTCCAATATTTAAAATCATACGCTTAACTTTGTCGTATAGCTCCTGCATTTCCAAAGAACCGGCCTCTTTTCGATTGCTTTCTGTGTAAATTTTTATTTCTTTGTTAACAGCTTTAACTTTTTCATTTGTTTTTGAAATAGTCGTTATTGACTCTGAAGACTGTTTAGCAAGTATTTGCATGAATGTAATCGTATTATTGGCGTATTTCTTTATTTCATACAACTCTATTGGAAGATCATTAAAACCAATAGCTTCTCGCTGATAAGAGGTAAAAGATGGTGCTACGAAAATAACCTTAGATTGAGACCAATCAACATCGTTTCTCTTTAAATTTTCACCAGTAGTTTCATTGTACTCTAATATAAGGTCAGATTTGTGGTTTAACATAACGGAAAGATACGCGTAACCCTGATCTATTACGCTAAAATTTTTATCGCGCTTGTATTCAACAATTACGAAGGACTGGTTGTTTTTGTCAAAACCTAGAGAATCAAATCTGAACTTTTCAATAGAAAATTCCGTTTTGATGAATTTACAACCTAATAATTCCTCCATGTTTTTTTCGCATAATGATTGAATGTCTTTTTCTAATCTAAAAGAGGATTCTTTGATACGCTTTAAGTTATTATTTTCAAGATGAAATAACGGCATACAGTACTCCTACAGTTTGCATAAATATACTTCTTTTTTTATAGTCTAGCGAATGCAATATGCATAAATACCATTTTTTGACTCAATGTTTTATTATTTCGAATCAAAAGATGAATAAACGAATATATTAAAGGAAATGAGCTTTTATCTCCTTGACGCTGACAACCTATTTGTGTATATTGTAGCCGATATTCGATAATCCTCGTGACAGTCGACATAGACCTTCGGGTCCGTACGTGCATTCGCGGCGGGGCCCATCAACCTTCTTGATGGTTCTGTTGGATAGCTGGTAGGAACACGACCTACTCGAGTTCACTCGAAAGAGTGGCAAGTAACGCCGGGGAAAGCCCCCGCCAACAGGATTGCAAGATTATCCCATTCCGCGCAAGACGTGGAAAATCTCAATACATAACAAATAAGCAAGGGCATGTTGTGCGCTGTTTTTTAGCATAATCGCAACGGCCTGTCAAAATGTCGCCCAATGGCGACGTTCAACTAAAATTTATAAGGAATAATTATGTTCGATGAAATTTTTGGAAAATTCAACGGAGGCCCGAATCGCAGTGCTAACAACGCCATCGGGGATTTTGCCAAGGTGCTAGAAGACAAAGATGCCGAAATCAAGCGGCTTAAGGAACTGATTCTGCGTTGCCCTAAATGCGGTGCGAAACTGCGTTACCCGAGAGGATAAAAGGGGCCGATATGGATGAAAAAGAATTGAGAAAAATCATTCGTCAGGGAGAAAGCTTGACGGTCGAATTCAAGAGGGCAAAGACTGCATTGCCCGACAATCTTTTTGAATCTGTTGCGGCATTCTTAAACCGCAATGGGGGGCATATTGTCCTTGGTGTTACAGACGACAAAAAAATTGAGGGCGTTGCCCCCAATTGCGTCGAAAAACTTTGCAAGCAAATAGCGAATTTAAGCAACAATCCTGAAAAATTGGATCCTCAGAACTTGATAGACCCGCAAGTTGTTGATTACAAAGACAAAAAATTGATCTACTTCTTTGTTCCCGCCAGTTCGCAGGTCCACAAGACCGGCAAGAAGGTTTTTGACCGTAGCGTCGATGGCGATTTTGTGGTAAAGACGCAGAGCGCAATTAGTGCAATGTATTTGCGCAAAAGCAACAGCTATACGGAAAATACCGTTTATCCGGGGCTTCGCGAAATTGATATTAAACGCGGAATGCTTAAGAAGGCCAAGGATTTGATTCGTTCCATCAGGTCCAATCACCCGTGGCTCAAGTTGAACAAGGAAGATTTTTTCAAAGCGGCTGGTTTGATTCGCTATGATTCTACCATTGGAAAGTCGGGTTATACACTTGCTGCACTTATGCTGTTCGGCACGGACGAAGCGATTTCGAGTTATTTGCCATATTATAAAATTGAAGCAATAGTCCGCAAACAAGACCTGATGCGTTACGATGATCGCTTGACTGTTACATGCAACTTGATTGATGGTTACGAATTATTGAACGGGTTTATCGAAAAGCATCTCCCAGACAAATTCTATTTGGATGGGAAAACAAGACTCTCTTTGCGTGACAAGATTTTTAGAGAAGTGATTGCGAATATGCTGATTCATCGTGAATACATGAATCCGATTCCAACAACGCTCGTTATTTATAAAGATAAGCTTGTGACGAATAACGCGAATAAGCCCTTTGCGTACGAGAAAATAGCATCTCAACTTTGTTCTTATCCTAAGAATCCGCATATTGCCACAATGTTTGCACAGATGGGGTTTGCGGAATACCTTGGTACGGGTATCCGTAAAATTAGTGACTTGTGCGAAATTTATTCTGGGTTAAAACCCAAATTTGTGGATAATGATATTTTTATAGCGGAGATTCCGTTGACAGATCATGTGCCAGAAAAGAGCAATATTGGCGGATTAAATGGCGGATTAAATGGCGGATTAAATGGCGGATTAAAAATTGAACTAAATGAAACACAGCAGAAAGTGTTCCTGGAAATCACAAAAAGACCTGGAGTTATGATAAAAGAACTTTCCGGCAGACTACAAATACCTATTGACACACTTGATAAGGTTGTTTCGTCTTTGCGTAAAAAAGAACTTATTGAACGTCGTGGTTCTAAAAAGACTGGCGGCTATTGGGTAAAAAAGGAACCTACGTCCACAAACTGGTAATAAACATCGGACTTGCTATTTCGTTCCGAAAATGCGGTCGCCGGCATCACCGAGGCCGGGGCAAATGTAGGCAACCTCGTTCAGGCAGCGGTCCAGATGCCCGACATAAATCTGGACATCGGGGTGTGCGTCGTGCAGTTTTTTCAAGCCTTCGGGAGCGGCGATGATGCACATGAACTTAATCTTCTTGCCACCGTGTTTCTTTATCATGCTGATGGCATCGGCGGCAGACCCGCCAGTCGCAAGCATGGGGTCCACGACTACGATTTGCCGCTCGTCAATCGGGTCTGGGAGCTTGCAGTAGTATTCCACCGGTTCGTGCGTGCTTTCATCCCGGTAAAGTCCGATGTGGCCCACTTTTGCTGAAGGGACCAGCGCCTGCATACCGGAGACCATGCCGAGCCCCGCGCGTAGAATCGGAATCAGGGCGAGCTTTCGCCCGGCAAGCACCGGCGTAGTGCATTTTTCAATGGGGGTCTCGATTTCCTTGTCTTTAAGCGGGAGGTCCGCCAGGGCCTCGAACCCTTCGAGCATCGCGATTTCTTCGACAAGACGGCGAAATTCGTTAGTGCCCGTTTCCTTGTCGCGCAGGTGCGAAATTTTGTGTTGTATAAGCGGGTGCTTGAAAATGGTCACGTTTTCCATGTTTTCAAATTCGTTCATGGGAACCTATCCTTTCTTGCTTAGCATTGCATCTACAATAATACCTAAAATAAGGGCGACGGCAATATTCGTCAGTGTTACCGCTCCCACAGAAATAGTAATCCCGCCTATGCCGGTGATAAAAATTTAGCCGTTTAGAACTGTTCACGCTATGTGAAAAAAACTGCTTTTCATAATATACCAATTTGCTGATATAATATATTATTAATAATAATCAAGATAGCATGGGGTGTGAATATGAAAAAGAAAATCCTTCTTGCGGCAACGCTTGTAACCGTTTCGTCCATGTTAATGTCCTGCGGTGACGATGATTCCGTCAGCAAGGATTTTGACGAAGACGACCCCATTCTGGATATCCCCGGAGATTCTCTCGGTCAGGAAAACCCCAAGGATTCCCTCGATCCAGTTCTGCCCAAGGACACGGTTGACTCGGTTCTGCCCAAGGATACCGTCAATTCCGTCCAGCCAAAGGATTCCCTTTCTCAGGAATTGCCTAAGGATTCTCTCGGCAATGACGAAATAAAGGATGAGGTTGCTGTCGCCAAATTCGATATTGCCCTGTCTATCGAGGATATCATTGTAGATTGGTACGGCGGCGGTGGCGAAAAGGACCCCGACAACAATAGTTTTACCTATAAGCAGTATGCCAACAACTACTGGGACATACACGACCTGAATACGGATGTCTATACTAAGGTGGAGATAAACTTTGCCAAGGCTGTCGCATACGATAACATTGATGTGATTGCGACTTATAGCGACGAGGCCAAGACTACGGAAAGAATTCCTAGTGGCGCAACAAGCCTTGTTCTGTCCTTTGAACCGGGCAAGACGCTTGTCAGTTTGGCTCTTGCCGTAAGCCCAGACACTCCAAGTGATGCCGCAACGATCAGTTTCGGTAAAATCATTATCCGGGCAAAGGATTCCGATGGCACGGTAGGCAAGATGCCTGTAAAGTCCCCAAAATTAGGCTTGGACAATGCCAATCCTATATTGGATTTCCAGTATTGTGCGGACCCGACGGCCATTGAGTACAAGGGGCGTCTCTATGTCTATGGCACCAACGACCATCAGCAGTACGAAGAAGGTGTCAGCAATACTTACGAGAAAATCAAGACGCTGGTAATGATGTCCACTGACGATATGGTCAACTGGACTTATCACGGACTGATTCCTGTCGGTGAAGTGGCTCCGTGGATTATGGCTTCGTGGGCACCCAGCATCATTAGCAAGGAGCAGGCCGATGGCAGCACGCTTTTCTCCCTCTATTTCTCCAATAGCGGCTTTGGCACCGGCGTTATCCAGGCGAAGTCTCCGGTGGGTCCGTGGACATCTCCTTTGAGCAAGAGCCTTATCGATGGCGACAATCCTGTTGTAAAAGGCAGCGGCTCCATATTTGATCCGGGTGCCGTAATTGACGACAACGGCGATGGCTGGATTTCGTTCGGTAATGGGCAGGGCTGGATTGCCAAGCTCAATCCGGACTTGCATTCCCTTGACGGGGATCCGGTGAAACTTCCGTCCCCGTTCCACTTTGAGGCAAATGAACTCAATTATATCAACGGCAAGTACGTATATACTTTCAACAACGACTGGAACGACCATACTCCTTGGGAATGGGGTGGTGAGGCTCCGACGGCCTGCAGCATGAACTACTTCACCAGTACCGAGCCCCTGAATCCTGATTCCTGGACCTACGGCGGGAACTACTTCAAGAACATGGGTGAGAATGGCATGACCTACGGCAACAATCACACTCATCTCCATAAGTATCAGGACAAGTGGTACATATTCTATCAGGCAGCTATTCTAGAGGCTTCCATAGGTACCCACGGCGGTTTCCGCAGCATTCTGGTTGACGAAATTGAAGTGGACGAAGCAAATGTCGTTATCAAGGAAGCGAAACCGACCTACAAGGGTGTAAAGGCCATCAAGAATCTTGACCCCTATTCCGTGCAGCAGGCATCTACGGCTGCCGCAACCCTGGGCATTCGCTACGTGCCAACGGAGGAACCCGGCCACATGGTGGCTTCCGTCGGTACTCCCAGCAAGGATGGCCCGGCACCTACAGAAGGCGTCATCGAAGTTCGCAATGTGAATTTCAGCAGCGCAAAAACGCTGAAGGCCCTGGTGAAAGGCAAGGGCTCGGTAACGCTCCGTCTTGACAAGCGAGATGGCGCGAACGTAGCCTCAATCAACAGCGCTGGCAGTGACTGGCAGGAACAGGAAGCGAAGTGCGGCAACATCTCAAGCGGCGTCCACACGGTCTATCTGATTATAAAGGGTGATGTGCTGTTCGATACCTGGCAGTTTGCGAATTAGTCCGCTGATAGCCCTGGGCTATTATATAACTATATTTCTTGCATGACCATTTACAACATTGGCAATCGGGTCGTCAACAATTATCTTTTTGCAATTGATGAAGGGTACATTCTCATTGACACGGGATACGAGAACGGTTTTGCGCGTTTTCAAAGAAACCTCAAAAAGCTCAATATACAGCCAAGCGGATATAATATCCATCATGTTCATACGCCTTGGGGTCTTTCACAAAGCCAAGCGCGGTAAGTTCTTTTGCAACCGCATAGAACGGCAAAAGCAAAATAAATAGACAAGCAAAAACAAAATATTTCATACAATTTAACACTTTATATTACTCTCTTTTGACTGTCGTTGTAACTTTCAGCGTATCGGCTTTGCTGTACGGAGTCTTGTATATTAATTTCCAAGTGAAAGAGCTATCCCTCAAAGACAATACGTCCATCGCATAAAAATGAGATTCTGGAAGTGCAGGCAAATTTGTGTATTTAGGATTCCCACAATAAGTTGGATAATTGTCGCAATAACACGTATAGTGCGGAAACGAATGCATCTCAGGACAAGAAATAGAAACAGAATGTATTGTCGGCGCCGTTTTGAGATTCGAGCTTAAAGAATCTTTGCGTTCATTTTTTTCTTTTGACTTTGCAGATTTTTTGGAGTCTTTTTTCTTTCCTGTTTCATAGAAAGTCACGCCACTAGGCAAATCAATGGCAGTCAACTCATACGAAGACGAAAACCTTTTTGAATGAGAACAAGGGAAAGTTTTCTTTACTGAAGCAAATTGTTTTTTAAAATAAGCGGTGTCAAACGTTGCATATACAGGACGAGGGATATAACTCGTTTTCTTAAACAGACCAAAATTTAAATTTATATAGGCCGTATCTTGATACGTATTTGTGTCCGGTTTATATTTCCGCGAAAGTGGATAACCTTTAAATGTATCATCGGGACACAGTTCTGCATGGCACTGAAATTCATCCCCTTTTATCTCGCAGTTAGAAGCCCGCCATACAGAAATTTCGCCTTTGTGATCTTTAATGCGATAATACACCAAGGCATTTTCAGGAATACGATTGTTATAGTACAGAAAGAAAAGTGTTCCTGCAACCAGAACAAGCAAAATAGGTAACACAATTTTCAAAACAAACTTGAACTTCATATCGCACAACATACAAAAGTCAAACAGTACGCGCAAGAGACTTCGCAAATTCGTTCACAGTTTTACCTCTTTTACCGTACTTGTTTTTCTCAAATTTTAATTGTATATTACGTTTAGCACTAGAAAGGGTGATGTTATTAGATCGCAGTTCGCGCAAGCGGGGCGGTCTTTATTTTTTAAGGGAGCAAAAATATGAACAGAATCAAACTTATCGGAATCAACACAGAGGGGGCCATGCGATTGTGGTTTGGGCCAGAAACGAAAATCGGTGTTTTCGCGTCGAGAGATTTTGACGCAGATGATTATCGACTGGAGCAATGGGCCGCAGAAGCAGGGGGGTTCCACCAGTGCCTTGTGGGCACGTTCCATTCGGATGCGGAACGTCGGATTTTAGACATTGCGCTTGCGAACGGTGCGTTTGCGGTCTGGATTCGCGGGTGCAGCCTCCCCCGCATTTATCGTGGCGCCGTGGAAAAAGCGATGGAAAACGACCATTTGCTTACGCTTTCGTGCTTCCACAGAAAGCACCACACAGAAGCGACTGCGCGTTATTGCGTGCAATTGGTGTCCACGTGCACGAAAAAGCACACGTTCTTTATGAACGAAAACGATTCGCTGCTAGAGCCGGTTTATCGCAAAGTGGCTTGGCATCGCAACACGCAGCTTTTTTACGGACGCGATTAGTGCGCATTTCATTACTGTAATAAACGTTCACGCGTTTTCTAAAAATATATCTTTAAAATATGATTACACTTCTCCAAAAATCTGTTTTCGCTCTTGCCATTTGCGGAGCAACTCTTTGCAGTTTTGCGGCAGACGCAAAACCATACGTCAAGGCAGACGCGCTTCCGAACGCGCTCAACTTCTACCCTGCGCCGCCGGAAACAACGTCCGTCCAGTTCATGTACGACATCTCGCAATACATGTGGGGCAAAGCGATGCGAGCGGATTCCGCACGTGCAGCCCTGGCCGTGGCGCAGGCGGTAGAAACGATCGAGGACATGGCCAAGATGTTCAGCGAACCTTTTGGCATGGAAATTTCGGCAAAGAAGACGCCCGCCATCATGAACATGCTCGAACGCGGAATCCGGACGCTTAAGCAGGTGGGGAGCCTGCCCAAGAGGCATTACATGAGGCGCCGCCCCTATGACCGCTTCAACGAATCGACTCTTGTCCCTGCCGAAGAAGAGCGGCTGAGAACGAATGGCTCCTACCCGTCGGGACATACCGTTCGCGCCAGGTCAATGGCATTGCTCTTGGTCGAGGTGAACCCGGCTGCGCAAGACGCATTGTTGAAGTACGCCTATGAATGGGGGCAAAGTCGCGTGATTGCAGGGTTCCATTGGCAAAGCGATGTTGATGCCTCCAAAGTTCTTGTTTCAGGAGCGTTTGCAAGTTTGCACAATGACGAGACTTTCCTTGCCGACATGAAAAAGGCACGAGCCGAATTCAAGAAGTTATCTGCAAAGAAGAAATAACTTATTTATCCCAGCGGCGGTAAACATTCGCCAAAATCGCACCGGAAATGTTATGCCATACGGAGAATATGGCGCCGGGGACGGTTGCCATGGCAAGGCCCGAGAACGCAGTCGCCGCAAGGCTTGTTGCAAGCCCAGAATTCTGCATGCCGATTTCAATGGAGAGCGCTTTTGTCTTGGGCGTAGAGAACTTGAGCATTTTGCCGAGACCAAAGCCACAGCCGTAACCGAGCAAGTTGTGAAGAATCACCACGGCAAACACGATAGCGCCCGTAGAGAGAATCTTCGCTGCATTGTGCGAAACGACAGCCGCGACAATCATCGCAATAGCAATCACAGAAACAAGCGGCAAAACTTTAATCGCCCGCGCTGTCCATTTGCCAAAGAACTTGTTGATAACAAATCCTAACGCAATCGGCACAAGCACCACCTTCACGATGGAGAGGAACATCGCCATCACATCGACATTGACCGTCGTTCGAAGCAGCAAGTACGTAATCGCCGGAGTCAGCACAGGCGCAAGAAGCGTATTCACGCTCGTCATGCCGACAGAAAGCGCGACATCACCCTTCGAGAGGTAAGTGATGACGTTACTCGCAGTGCCACCTGGGCAAGTGCCCACGAGAACCACGCCCGCCATTAAAGCAGCATCGAGTCCAAACGCTTTCGAAAGCAAAAAAGCAAGTGTAGGCATCACCACAAACTGCGATGTGCAACCGAGGATGATTTCTTTCGGTCGCATGAACACCAGCGCAAAATCACTCAACTTGAGCGTAAGCCCCATGCCAAACATCACGACCATCAAAAGGTAATTCACCCACGAAAGTTGGATCCAAAGAGTCGTGCTTGGGGCAAATAAAGAGAGTGCCGCAACTGCAAGCACCACCACCGCCATCCACTTGCCAATAAATTCACTGATTTTTTCAAAAATTCGCATTGTAAAACACCTTGTCAAAGCAAAAGTCCGGCCATCCAAGAACTCCAATGAATATAGAATATTTACAGTTTTCACTGGAAAAATTGATATCGCTATTTTAAAAAATCAAGTATATTAATAATGTGAACAGCGTACTTCAATTATTGTCAAAACACAGAAGTGCCATAATGGGCTTTGCCATATTATGGATTATGCTGTTTCATTTGCGAGTCCCTACAGATATAGACTTCATAGATTTCTTCAGGTCCGTCGGTTATGGCGGCGTAGACATTTTCTTATTCTTGTCCGGTTTCGGTCTTTACTATTCCCTATCCAGAAAAAATTTTGATTTAAAGAAATATTATAAGAGCCGTTTTTTCCGCATCCTTCCTGAATTTTGGGTTGTGATAGGCTTTGCCTTTTTGGCGCAAATGGATTTTAGCACTAGGGCTTTTTACCAATTGATATGCAAGGCAACGACACTGGGCTATTGGATCGGATACCGTGACGAGTCGTGGTTTATTTCTTGCATTGTATTTTTATACGCAATATTCCCCGTTTACTTTAAGCTATTCAAAAAATACGGATATAAAGCATCCTTCTATTTTATCGGAGCAGGATTTTCTTTAATGTTAATCTACGCATTAACTTGTATTCTTTGTTACAACAACAAGAATTACGGGGGATTCATCATATTGACTTACGCAAGGCTCCCGATATTTTTCATAGGCGCAATTTTTGGGCATTGGGCAAAAGACGGATGTAATATTAGGCTTACTAAAAAACTAAAAACAATTGGATTGACAGCCGCGTTTATCGCCACCATTATTTTATTTATATTCCAGACCTATTTTTTCTACGCCTTGCAAACTTGTTCCCTAGCGTACCTTCCCTACATTATCATAACTCCCGTTTTGTGCTTACTTCTTGCAAAATTTTTTGACAAATACAAAACCATTGATAAGATTTTTACCATTTTCGGGCTAATGTCATTAGAATTGTATTTGTGTCACATATTTATATACAAATTATTCTTTGATTTTATAGACTTTTTGGATAAAGATTCTTCGAACATTTTGACCATGCTAATTTCATTTTTTGCGGCATACCTCTTGTACATCGTCAATAAAAAAGTCCTGTCAAGAAGAACAAACATTAGAATCAGGCCTTAACGCCATTCGAGGTTATGCAAAGTCCATGTTGTAAAAATCGTTTTATTACATTTTGATTATGAAATTGACAAAACATCTTTTTTACACAGCCGCAATTTCCGTTTTTGCTACAGCCTGCACAACGTCTGCACCAGAAGACAACTGCAAAGAAGTATCTTACGACAATATACAGTGTTATAAATATTCACACGATGAATGCGGAAATATTATTTGTGCACCAGATGCGTTTAACCAAGAGGACTATTTTACCTCTATCCTCGATGCCGTCCAAGAATCCGGAAAATACACTACACGCGATTCTGTGGCTGCATACTTGTGCAAGTTCGACAAATTACCAGGCAACTATGTAAGCAAGGACGAAGGTCAAAAACTTTACGAATCGAAAACAGGCAAGACTTTCGAGAAGTGGAATTTTAACCCGTGGACAACGATCGGCGTGATGATCGGCGGCGATAAATTCAGCAATTACGCTTCAAACGCTAGCAATTATCATGCAACTTTGCCAGAAGGCTCATACCATGAAGCCGATGTCGACTACTCGGCTAAAAATCGCGGTACAAAGCGCCTCGTCTATCAAAGCGATTGCGTCATTTACTACACCGCAGATCATTACGAATCTTTCGACAAGCTAGAAATCAAGTAAATTTTCACAACAAACCCTACCCCATTTTTGAGGAGGATAAATGAAATTCAAACAACTTTTGTGCAGCACAGCTTTTGCAATTTCTGCGACATCTGCGCTTGCCGCACAGAACATCATCGAGATTGACGATGCGCATCCGGGCGTTGTCATCAACAAGCAAAACATGATGGGCGCCGATCTCGCCATCTGGAATCCGCCCACGCGTTATTACGACATGACGCCCGCCCTCGTCGATGGCGGCTACACGATATTCCGCTTCCCAAACGGAAGTTTGAGCAATGACTACCACTGGAACGGCGCAGGCAAATACGACAGCACTGGACTCTGGACACCAAGCGAAGAAAGCTGGGCTCCGGGATTCCTCGGCGAAACAATTTACCGCGGCACGACAAAAGACAACTACGGTTTCATCCGTCGCAGCCACCTTGCCGATGGCGACAAGAGCACTATGTGGTGGGGCGAAATTCTCGATCCAAAAGACCCGCCTTGGATCGTCATTGAATTCCCTGAAAAGAAAGACCTCGATTCCATCGTCGTCGAATGGGGCAATCTCCGCCCGAAGTCTTTTGAACTTTCATATTGGACGGACGAATACGCCGAATACCCGGGCGTTCACCAGAATCTCGAAAATAAGTTAAAGAGATGGGGTACCGTCAAGGTCACTAGCGGCGAAACAAAGTACAAGTTCGCCACAACGCGCGCTCGCTATGTAGCGCTCCGCTTCAAGACGACCGACTTGCCGTCTAAAGGCGTGCAAATTCGAGAAATGAAGCTCTATAGCGGTTCTGACGATTTGCTCGCCGGGAACGATTACAAGTTCTTCGCAATGTCCACGCGCAACGGCGACAAGCCGCGCACCGACTGGACCAACATCAAATGGCATTTCGAAGAATTCATGACCTACATCAACAAGCTCCCAAAACTTGTCAATGGTCAAAAAGCTCAAGCCGTCATTTGCGTCAACGCAGGCACTGGAACCTCTAAGGAAGCAGCCGCTTGGGTGCGCTACGCCAACAAAGTCAAAAAGTACAACATCAAGCAATGGCAAATCGGCAACGAACTTGATGGAGAATGGGAAGAGTCCGGTCCACTTTCGGCAAGGCAATATGCCGCACGCTTTATCGAATACGCCCGCGCCATGAAAGCTGTTGACCCGAGCATCATCTTGCATGGTCCGCTTCTCAGCACGCACAAGATGCAGCAGAAAGGCGCAGGCCTCATGGATGGCAAATACTGGATGGCAGAATTTTTGCGCATCGTCGGCGAAGCCGAAAAGGCCGATGGCAAACGCTATCTCGATGTCGTTGACTTGCACACTTATCCGTACTGGGCTCCGAACAACTTGAATGCTGCAGACATGCTCAAGGCAAGCCTCGATGTCGCACACAACGCCGACACGCTCAACGCCTGGATGAACAAGTATCTCGAAGGCAAGCGTCGCGTATTCCTCTCGGAATTCAGCACGTCCGTGCAAGGCTCACAAATCTGGATGGACTCCCCGCAAGCCGCTGGCATGGCAAACATTTTTGCACAGTACGCCGTCCGCTTTGGCGACCGTTTCCAAGCGCTCCCGTGGGATGCATTCGGCAACGTGTTTGAAGGCCCGGACCACACGTGGGGAACTATCAGCATGACAGCACTCGTCAAGGAAGGTTCATGGAACCGCTGGGCAAGCCTTGAACCCACCGCCGAATATTACGGTGTCTACATGACGTTCAAACGATTCCTCGAAAGCGGTTACGCCGTCGTTCCCGTCAAGAGCACTACAGAATCAGTCGTGCCTTACGCCATTTGCAAAGGCAACAGTTGCAACGTGCTTCTCGTGAACCTCACCGACACTAAGCAAATTGTGCAGGTTGACCGCAAGAGCGAAAAGAAAAAACCGAGCAACGCACGCGTAGAAGTTGACGTGTTTGGCGCAGAACAATTCAAGTGGATTGGCGACCAACGCGACGCTTACCCGTACCCGAAAATGGGTCCGAGCGGCCGCCGCATCGAAGGCAAGAACCGCGATATCGAAGTTCCGCCGTTTGGAACTGTCGTTGTCCGCATGAACCCGGCTCAGCAAAACAGCGCACCCGAAGTTCTCGCCGCTGCGCTTGAAAAGAAAGTCCTTGTCGTAGGCGATACGCTTGACCTCTTTGTAACCGCCGTGCAAGAAGGTGGTGAGCTCGCCGGTGCAGAAGTTCAAATCAAGAAATGGGACAAGAACGGCCCGCTCACAGTTCGTGCAACTCCCGATGACGGCAAATGGAATTCTTCCATCGAAAGTTTCCACTTGCAAATTCCGCTCACAGAAAAAGTCTCGATTGGCAATAAGGAAATCAAAGTCACCATCACTGGCAAGAACAAAAAGCAGACTTCGTTCAACATTCCGTTCCGCGTCCGTGGCGCTTACCGCACCACAAGCGTGATGCAGAACTTCGACAACGGTTTAGACAACGTATCGTGGTTCCCGGTCGTGAATGGCGACAACGCCACCTCGATGGATGCCAAGGTCTTTAACGGTAACCCGCCTCTCGGCGGCTACATCCGCCACGACTTCATTGTCGAACAACCGCCTAATCTCGGTTGGCCGAACTACTCCGGAGCCTACTACAACGTGCCGGAAGAAATCAAGAATTCCGTCGGTATCGTTTTCGATTACGCCACATCGCACAACAATCCGCAGGGCTACATCGAACTGCAAATCATGTCGAGTCAGGTCGAAGACTACGACGAATTCATGGTCCGTCTCAAAAACACGCGAGGCAACTGGGTTCGCGACACGCTCATCTGGGAAAACATGAAGCAGGAAGGTTGGGGCAAGACGATTCCGCAGCTCGACCCGACCAAGATCAAGAACTTCGCATTCCGCGCCCGCTATAGCGGCAAGGGATTCATCAACCTCGACAACATCTACTTGCTCGGGGAAAACGGCAAGGAAGTCCCGATGCCAAGAGGCCTGCGCAGACTCCGATAGCATCAGCGATTCGAGACACGTATGGTGATGCCGGCACAAAGACCGGCATGACATGAAAAAAACGCCGTCCTTGCGATAAGCAGGGGCGGCGATTTTCATAATAGAAGTAAAAGCTTACGCGAGTTCGTTCACGTGCTGAAGCACGAGCTTTTGAGCAGCACCATTGTACAAGACAGCATCATAGTTTTCGCCATTCTTGCCCACGCGCGATTCCGTCACAATGCCGTTTTGAGCGCCCGTTTCCGTCGGTTCAAAGAAAATCTTGCCTAGAGCAGTTTTCTTTTCTTCAAGCATGTTCTGAGCAACAAACCAGTCGCGAATGGCCTTGAAATAAATCTTTTCAACATTCGAATCCTGCGGGAGCAAGTCGTTCAAACGTCTTGCAATTTCGCTGACCGGCACCGGAGATTCATCTGTCGGATAATTCTTGAGCTGTTCTTCGGTCACATGGAATTTTTCCTTACCACTGCGGCCAGTCTCGCCCAATTCTGCACGCGATTTGCGCCTTGCCAAGCGTTCATTCGCCTGAGCAACGCATTTATCAATATTATCCAAAATAAACTTCTGAGCATCGGCATTGCATTTCGTGTAAACCGAATGGTGTCCACGAATATCAGCTTCAACCTTTGCAA
This sequence comes from Fibrobacter sp. UWB16, assembly GCF_900215325.1. Classification (NCBI taxonomy): domain Bacteria; kingdom Pseudomonadati; phylum Fibrobacterota; class Fibrobacteria; order Fibrobacterales; family Fibrobacteraceae; genus Fibrobacter; species Fibrobacter sp. UWB16. Next base: position 914,196 of record NZ_OCMS01000001.1, read on the forward strand.
AACCAAGTTCTTCACCACGCGGAGTCGGCAAATTCAGGTCCTTGCCCTTATCGCCCTCTTCCTTCAAAAGAACGCCTTCTCTCGAAAGCACTTCAGCCACGTCTGCGTACACAAGCGGCATCATTCCACTTTCATGCGGGATCAAGAAATTCAAGCGGCGTACAACACCCGATACAGAAACCGGTTCAACAGAAATTTCGAACTTGGACAACATTTCGGGAGTAAAGACAAGTTCTTGCGTTGCCACTTCACGGACTGGGCGCGGCTTTACAGCCTTTTGCGGTTTCGGAGCCACCACCTTTTCGCGACGTTCCATCACCGGCATAACCTTTTGCTTTAAATAATCAGCCACATAAGCAAGGCATTTGCTAATACGTTCCTGCTTACACACATCACCTTCCGGAAGAGTTTCCTCAGTCAAAGGATTCACCCCACAAGAAAGCTTTCGCAAATACATTTCAGCACGTTCAAGAATCTTTATTTCTGCTGGCATTTTTAACAATCCCTTTTTAATCTTTTTCAGGCTAGAACAATATAACATCTTTTATAAACAAAAAAGCCAGTGCAGCTCTTAACCGCACCAGCTTTACGCCTATACACCAAATTTTACTTAAAGATTAGCCGTAAACGAAGCCTAGTACAATAGCAATCAGTGAAAAAATCACAACTTGCCTTAAAACAACGATGTCTTCTTTCTGCATAGCTACCTCTCTGTTTTTCTTGCCTTAAATTAGATTTTTAGCTCGAAAATCGTACAGATGTAAGAAAAACATCATTTTTACAAAAATAATCCGTGATAAACATCATACACCATATTGTCAATTCGTCAATAAAACTTCAAAAAAAACGATCCTAGCTCTTTGTAAAAAATCTATTTCATAGTAGAGGCGGTTATGTTAAATATTGACGAAATTGGCGATTACAGAGATCTACTGAAAAATTTCTTCGTGCAGAAGAAATTGGAATTTCCGCTATTTTCCTATAAGATGATGGGACAAAAACTTGGACTCGAAACGAGCCAGGTTTTCCGTGTATTGAATAAGGAATCCCACCTCCCCGCGCAGAGTATCCCGCTCTCCAAAAAATTGCTCGGGCTCAAAGGCCGCGATGGAGAACTTTTTGAGATTTTGGTAGCGGCATCGCGCACAAAATCCAAAGCAAAAAAAGATAAGCTTTACAAGATGGCACTCGCATTGCAAGACGTGAGCCTCCGCAAACTGAATTCCAACGAAATTTTATTCCTCAGCCGCTGGTGGATACCCGTAGTCCGTTCGATTATCGAAATCAATGGCGGCAAGGCCGATGTCCACACCTTGGTTAAGCAGATTACGCCAGCCGTTTCCGAGGACCAGGTGAAAGAAGCCATTCGAGTCTTGAAAGAGCTCAAGATGATTACGCCGCTCGCCTCCGAACGTTACGCCGTTTCGACCGTCAATTTTACATCGGCAGGGGCAACCAAAGTTACCGCCATTCGCAGTTACCAGAATCAACTGCTTACGCTTGCGCAAAACGCGCTCGTCAACATTCCGCCAAGCGAGCGCAACATTTCATCTATTCTCGCTTGCGTTGATGACGAATGTCTTGAAGATCTCGTCGAGATGACTTGCGAATTTCGCAGACAAGTTCAAAAACGCGTTGCCGAAGTTGCAGAGCCAAAGAAGGTCATGCAGTTCATCTTCTCGCTGTACCCGGTTGCCGATATTTCGGACAAAGAAACAACAAAAGAAAAAGCGAGGATAGCATGAAAAGATTATTAGCATCTCTATCCTGTGTATTACTATTCGCCTGCTCCTCAGATAAGAATCTCGCAGGCGCTAGCACCGTTGAAACCGAAAACGCTTGCATCATCAACGTTGTAAACATCAATTCTAAACCGGCTGCCAACGTTGTCGCAAGAATCCGTCCGCTTTGGTACGTGGAAGGAGTTTCATCGAATTCCGCCGTCACGCAAAATAATATACAAGACGCAACATTAGAAGTCGCTGCAGATTCGCTCGGCAACATCGTCATGGATTCCATCAACTTTGATAAAGGCTACATCGAAATCATTGATGGCAATTCCGGCGTTTTCCAAGCTATTGCCTCTAGCGACTTAAAGAAGAATAAATTAACAACCATGCAAATGGAAGAACTCGGCTCCGTCACCGGCAAGGCTGCACTCCCCGAAGGAACCGACTACGCCTGGGTCCAGATTTACGGCACCGATAAAATCGTAAAGACCAACAAAGACGGCGAATTCACACTCGATTCACTTCCGCCCGCAAGCTACCAGATTCGTGCCATATTGCCCGATGAACAAGCGACAATTGGCGAAGCCTCCATTACAATTTCTGCTGGCGAAAAGAGCGATATCCAAGCGCTAGCAAAACCGACTCTCGAAAACGAACAATTAGAGCAATGGGCACATGTTCGCACCATTCCGCTTGATTCTACAATCTCGGATTGGATGAAACCCATCGCAGAAACTACCGTTGTCTTTGTGCGATTAAACGAAACGAACTTCGACTTTAGCGAAGCCATGGACAACGGAAACGACATCCGATTCACCGACCAAAGCGGGAACCGTCTCGCATTCAAGCGAGCTTTCTGGAACAGCACCACTCCAGACACTCCGCAGTCCGCAGAATTCCAAATCCGCATCGACGGCTCATCAAGCGTTGAAAACCTCGAAATGTACTGGGGCAAGACCGCAGCACTCGACGCAAGCGCAAGCAATGATATCTGGGCAAGCCTCCCCGACTCGCTCGTAAAAGCCATCCATTCCATCACGCTGATTGACTTCGAAAATCAAAAACTCGAATCCGCATTTGACTACGGCGACGGTCCGCGCGAATGGTACTTCCATCCACAAGACACAAACGTCACGACAACGCCCTCAAGCGAAAACATTCAGGACGCCTTTGAATCCAGCAAGGAACGTGGCGGCTACGTATTCCATTGGAAGAGCACTAGCAAAACAAGAGGCAAGTGGTCGATGATCGGCTCACGCGTAAGCCGCGTCCCGTCTAGCCTAGAAGGCATCGATTCCATCGCATTCTACGCCAAAGGCAAGGGCGAGCTCGGTTTTGCGGTAGAAGTTCTCAACGAGCCGACCGGAAAAACAAAGTATGTGGACTATCTCGATTCCACCTGGAAACGCTTCTGCTTTACACCAAGCGATTTTGTCGAAGGCGATGGCGAGTTCGGGAATATGGGATGGGATTTCGTCAAGCCGCGCGTCACGACTTTCACCATTTGGATTGTAGACGAAAGCGAAATGTGGATTGACGACGTTATTTTATACGGAGTAAACCGCGATAATTTTAATTAGCTATTAGTCATCAGTCATTAGTTAATAGTTATTGATTGAATCTAACGACTATTGACTATTGACTATTGACTAAGTATCAGATATCTTTCCCGCTTTTGGCGAGGAACGCAAGCAGCACAAAGCATCCCGCAACCACCCCAATCAACGGGAGGTCCGAAAGTTCGCGCAATACCATGCGCAAAAGGCGCACCATCTGCGAACTTGCAAACGCATACCCCACGCTGCACAGCACCACGAACAGTGCAAAGCGCCCAATGAACGGGATGCTTTTCGTGATGCGCTTGAAATAGTTATTGATGCAGGCGCCATAGAGCATCAAAAGCGTTGCAATCAGCCCGACCGAAATTGAATTCAAGTGAGCCCTTAAAAAGTTCGCGAACTGGTGAATATAAGGTTGCATAATTCCAATAAATTAGTGTAAGTCTCTTAGCAGTTCATCAAGCTGCTGTTCCACGTGCAATTTATCGCCATCGTTCATAACCGTGCGAATCCGCTTGCCCGGAAAAAGTTCCAGAGCACAGGCGCCACGCTGATTTTCAATACGGCGTTTAGCATCGCTTTCACTGAGTCCGCGATGTACCAAGCGTTCCAGGCGAGCACTTTCAGGCGCATCGACAATCCAGATTTCGTCAAGCATTTTTACAAGCTCGGGCGCACGCGAGAAAAGCGCAGCCTCCACGAATCGGCACTTGTCCGCGACACTCGTCAACTGCGAGGCACTTTCACTAGAAGAGTCAGCGGCCTCCCCTGAAAAAAATTCCGCCACGGCACGGTTTAAGTACGGGTAAACAATCTGCTCCAACTTCACGCGAGCATTAGCATCCGCAAAAACGCGGTCTGCAATCAGCGCGCTATTCACGCCCGTCGGCGTCAAGCATTCTTCGCCAAAGTACGCCACCATTTCAGCGCGCAGCCCCGCCGAATCGCGGTAAAGTTCATGCACTTTGCAATCGGCATCAAGCACCTGGAAATTACGCGCACGCAGCAAGGCCCCGACAAAGGACTTGCCCGCACCTATCGAACCCGTAATTCCAATCTTCAGCATAACGCCACTACTCCGCGACCATTAAAAATCAACGTCCGAGCGAAATCAAGCACAAGCCAATGACCACGCCCAACATTGCAAAAAACTTCGTCTTACTCTTGCGTTCCTTGAATATAAGAATTCCCGCCAAGAAGCTGATGAACACACTCGAACGACGCAGCACCGTAATGATCGAAATCAACGCATCCGAATCGCTCACCGCCAAAAAATAGCAACGGTCTGCAATAATCAACAGCGCCGCCACCGCCAAGAACGACCAACGGAACTGAAACGGAGTCGTCTTTTTACGCGTCGGGTACCACGTGAACAAAGTCGTCAAAAACTGCACCACGCACATGTAAATGCTGAACCAGACCTGCACTGTCAACGGTTCAAAATTCATGCGCTGCAAAATCAGCTTATCGTAAATGCCGCTGCAAGCCGCCAAAATCGTTCCGAGGAGCATCGCCACGACCCAGCCGTTGCTAAAGAAATGCCCCATTTCCTTGCGACCCGCAAGCGAGAGTCCGATGTACGAACAAACGCAAACCGCAATGCCGATCCACTGCATCACCTGCGGACGCTCGCCGAGGAATCCGACTGCGATCATGATTGTAAACAAAGGCGCAAGCGCACGAATCGTCGTCGAAATGCTGAGCGGCATGTGCGCAATCGCGCTGTACGTGAAAAGCCAGCTCCCGCCGACAATCACCGATTTGACCATCAAAAACAGGTGGTCATGCAAAGTCAGCGGCTCGCAATGCCCGGTCAAAAGCACCGGCAACATCAAAAGCGCATAAAAAACGCTGCAGAGCAAAAGTACCGGACGGACAGCGTTATCCTGAACCGATTTTTTCTTAGCCAAGTCGTAAAAGCCAAGAAAAACTGCCGAAGCAAAAGCCAATATTAACCATGACATAACGCGCCAAATTTAAAAAATACCGCCCAATCTTTAAAGACTTTGCTATTATTTAATAAGAAACCAATCATAAAGGGGACTCAAAAATGAGCATTAAAAATAAAGCAGCTTCACTCATTGAAGAATTCAAGGCATTTGCCTTCAAGGGTAACATCGTCGACATGGCCATCGGTATCATCATCGGTGCCGCCTTCGGTAAAATCGTTAACTCCTTCGTGAACGACATCGTGATGCCGCTCGTCACCGCCATAATCACCAAGTGCGGTGGCCAAGAAGCAGGTGAAGGCCTCAAGACTCTCGCATACAAGACCGCTGAAGGCGTGACCATTCCGTACGGCAACTTCGTTGGCGAAATCCTGAACTTCCTCATCGTCGCATTCGCCGTGTTCCTCATGATGAAGAAATTCCTCGGTTTCATGCAGAACATGCGCAAGAAGAAAGAAGCTGAAGCAGCCGCAGCTCCGGCAGCACCTCCGGCACCGAGCGCCGAAGAAAAGCTCCTCACCGAAATTCGCGACTTGCTCAAGAACAAGTAATATAGAGGGGGAAGCCTCCCCCTGATTGCAGCCTCGGCTGAATCCGAGTCTTCCATCACCCTCTCTAGCGGGGGCAACTGCGTAAGGCGAACAAAACAGGGCTGCTTGCAGACCTACTTTTGAGCCTAGCAGTTGGGACTTTGTTCCCACCCCGCAACGCCCCGATGCAAAAAACGCGCAAACCCTTGCGCGTTTTTTTGTATTGTCATGCCCGCCTCCGAGCGGGCATCACCTTCTTGAAAGGAGATTCCCGCTTTCGCGGGAATGACATAAAGATTTAAATTTTCAACTCAAACATTGCATCTGCTTTAAACGGCAGATCTTCCGCCTGCGGCGTAGCAATTACAACCTGGCATTCCTTTTCGCGAATGAGCGAAGCGACTGCATCACGGCGGTTCACATCGAGTTCGGCAAAAATATCGTCCAAAAGCAAAATCGGCTTTGTCAAGTAACGCGACGCCACATCGACTGCTGCAAAACGCATCGCAACCGCCGCCGAACGGCATTGCCCCTGCGACCCGACAGAACGCATCTCGTAACCAGACGCACACAGAGCCAAGTCGTCACGGTGCGGCCCCGCCATTGTCATTCCCTGCAAGCGTTCCACAAATTCCAAATCCGCGAGCTTTCGCGCAAACGCATTCCGCAGCATTTCCTCGCTTACCGCATCCGAGCCATCCGCCGCGTTCCCGGCGACATTCCCGGAACCGTCCGCAGAACATTCCGCGCACTCCCTGCGAGCAATTTCAACAACACCTTCAGCAGCACCCGTCGCGCCCGATGGAATTTCATCCATCATCTCATCCGACAGCGGGTCCGCCGCATCTAGCGCATCAAGCGACTTCAGAATCGAGCTCTTGTAAGCGCAAGTGATTTCATCCACCCCGCCCGAAAGCTTGCGATAGTACCGCGTAATAATTTCCGAGACTTCTTTCGAGAGCGCAATTCGCGCCGCCCAAAGTTTGGCACCAAGATCTATCAGCTGTTGCGTTAGCACACGGAATAAGTCTTCGCCACCGACCGCAGAGCCCTTCTGCTTAAATTCCTTAAGCCACTTGTTACGCTGTTGCAGCACGCGCTTGTAATTGCGCAACACCAAAGAATTTGCAGAAGAACGGAAACAGAGAATTTCATCGAGCCAATGCCTGCGCACATCCGGTCCACCTCGCAAAAGCTCAATATCCGAAGGCTGCATAATCACCGCCGGGCACGTCCCGAAAAACGCAGTCGGAGACTTAAGCGATTCACCGTTTTCACGAACCTCGCTCCCGCGAGAAAACACGCGAAGCGCTCGCTTCCGCTCGCGCCCCTCATCTTCAAATTCACCGCGCAGAATCAGTTCGTTCTGCTTCCATGTAATCAGTTCACGCAAGTCACGCGACCGAAACGAGAATCCCTGCGCAAGCAAATAAATCGACTCCAAAATCGTCGTCTTGCCGCAGCCATTCGGTCCGCAAATCACATTGATGTGAGCATCGAAGTTGCAGTCCATCGATTCTAGACTGCGTACCTTCGAAATGAACACTTTAGAGATCAAGGAATGTATCCCCGCAAGCCAAGCGTAAACGGAGTCCAGATGCCAGCACGAGATTCATAAAGGAACGCATAGTTCACTTCAATCGGGAACCTCTTACGCCCAATGCGAATATCAAACTTGTAACCCGCACCAAACATCCAATCCAAATCGTCCATACCAATGCGAAGCGTACCATTCGGGATGATTTCGCAATCAAAGCCCACGCGGCCAGTCCAAACATGGAGCTGCGGGTCAAAAGCCAAGAGCGTATCAGCCACCTGATAGTCAATCGCTTCCATCCAGGCGCCCACATTCTTTCCTAGCAACTTTGTACGGTAGCCAATCCCAATCTGCAACACCTTCGGGCGAACGCCTTCGGTCGATGCAAGCGAATTATCCTTGCTCGGATTCTTCGTCCACTTTGCAGACAAGTTTTCGCTAAAGCTTAAATTGCGGATAATGACAGAAGACGACCACTTTTCATTCCACTGGCGAAACCAGCTCAAGTTGATCGTCACCGGGCTGCGGAAAGAATCTTCCATTTCAATTCCATCGAAATACTGCGCCACATCCAAATTATCATAGCTCATCGAAAGCGAAAGCCCGAATGCATCCTGACGAGTCGCACGGAACGCAAAGCCAAGATAGAACATCGAGAAAAACGGAGACGCAGAACCCAGCGTCTTATCGTCATCGTCAATCACCTTGAAATCCGTATCACCGCGATAGAGCATGGCAAAGCCAACACCCATGCGCTTCCCGACCTTGCCTTCAACACCCACGGCACCACCAATACGGTCCAAGTCGCGTTTTTCAAAGTTCACCGTATAGCCAATATTTTCACGGAAACCAAGCAATGCCGGGTTCCAGTAAGCACCAGGCATAGAAGCCGTATCGGCCGAGCCCGTATTACCGCGTCCAAGTTCACGGACGCCGGCCCCCATACGTTCCACAAAGCCGTCAAAGCCACCAAGTTCGGATTTTTTCGTAAAGCCGATAGCCATAGCAGAGGAGGCAAAAGCACCAACCGCCAAGGCGGCAACAACAAGATTCTTAAACTTAATCATCTGAAGTTACCTCCGAGCGTCATAGTCTTGCCCCAGCCAATGTGACCGTGATTATCCTTTACCCTGATATAGTAGACACCCATCGTGCAATCCTTGCCGTGGTCATCTCGACCATCCCAAAAATCTTCTTTCGGATTCGTGCTACGCAAAGCATCCGCATTGCGCACTGCATTTTTCACAATCGTTCGGACCTTGCGCATGTCGTAACTGAAAACTTCAATCGTGATTTTAGATTCACGACCAACCTTGTACGAAACAAGCGCTTCGTCGCCTGGCGTAATCACGGAAGGCACCATGCGAATGGAACCCAAGTTGTTATCAAGCTTTGCGCGGTTCAAAATCACATTCCACGTAGCGCCCGAGTCTGCCGAAACAGAAATTCCATTTCCATAAGTCGCAATGGCAAGCCCCATCCGCTTTTTCGAAAGAGGGAACGCACACATAGACTTGATAACGAACCTACGGTCTGTCGCACCAGTTTCATAGCCATACAGCCACTGGTTCTTTCCGTCATCATCTTGTTCCCAGGCCTTAACACCAAGAGAATCAAGCTTAAGATAGCCACTAGCCGAGCCACCCGCCGTACGGACAAGGACAAACGCCTTATTCCCGATAAAAGCGACATCGCCCACCGTGTAATCGGCTTCATCATAAATGTCCTTTTTCAGGACCTTGCCAGCCGTATCCAAGAAATCCACCTTGACAAAGTCTTTGGACTTTTCGCCATAGATGCGCCAAAGCCCGCCTACGACATTCTTTTTATCCTTATAGTTCGTCTCGGCAATAATCTGAAGCGGATTTCCGCCCATCCAAAGCCCAGTCACACGGGAATCCTTGAGATTTTTCGAAACATTCTTGAGACCGCTCGAAGACTTGACCCAAATTCCCTGAGCCGTTGCAAGCCAAAGATCGCCTGTTTCAGGGTGCAAGCGCACATCATAAACATCCAGGTACTTTGTCGAATCCAGAACGGTACTACCTTTGAGCTGTTCGAGCTCTTCTTTTTCTACATTCAAGACAAACGTCGTATCTTTCGAGCCCTTATTGCTCGAAACGTCATGGACCATCAAGCCCAAAGCACCGCGGGCAAGCCACAAGCGTTTTCCCGTTGAATCGTAAGCAAATCCGCTCACCGTATATTTCATCGGGTCCTTAAAATCTTCGACATTCGAAGGAACTTCAATGGCATATTCATTAATCGTCTTCGGATCAAGAATCGAGAAAAATCCAGCCGGCTGCAAGTAACGGTCATCGTCGTCCATTGCAAACATCGGAAGCACAAGGCCAAGTTTAGAACCCGTATAAACAGCGGGGATGCGCCTGCGTTCTGCAAATTCGTCACTGTCGAACAGGAACCCATTATGCACCGCCGTCAACGTATCCGAAACAGCTTCCTTTTCCGTAGATTCGAGCGACACGGAGCCCTTGTCAGGCACATTGAACGTCAACAACGTAACGCCGCTGTAGCTACCATTTCGGGAAAAAGCCCACAACGAGCCTTCGGCACCAGCAGGAGCAACCGCAAACACATTGTTACTGAACAATGTTTCGGCGGCAATGGCATTACCGCACAAAGCACCCCCGACAAGGAGGCCAGCAACGATACTCTTTATATTGCCAAACTTCACAAGCTACCTCATATCGATTTCATCAACACCTGCGACAGGCTTGTACTTGAAATCGTCGTTAGAAATTTTCTTGATGACCTTGATATCCAAAATTCCGTACCATGTACTGTTCCCCGCCGGATCTTCCGTAAAAAGCCGTACCGGAGAATAGTCCTTCTTGGAAAGCCAGACTTCCATCTTGGTAAACTGTCCCGCATATTTCGCCGGATCAAGTTTCAGCACCCAGAGTTCTTGCCCTGCAAATTTTGCCTCGCCCATCGAAAGCGCCTTGCAGTTCAGGTACTTGAACAAAAGTTCTGAAGGATGGAGCGCACTCGACAAGTCTTCCACAGCCTTGATGAGGACCTGTTTCTGTTCCACATTCCACTGCCAAAGGCTCTCGCCATCGCTATAGAACTTTATGCCCAATAGGTCCAGCTTGAACTTATCCCCTTCGGCCACAACGAGACTTCCCGATTGCGTATTGATATCCGGAGAATCAGCCTGATAAACCTGAGCCCTAAAATTAAGGCTCCATGCCTTGCCCGACTTAAACCAGGATTTGGACTTGTCCAAGACCTGCTCTGCAGTCAACGCGAAAACACCTTGCACCAAGGCAAGCAACAAAAAAACAAGATAACGGGAGGAGAATTTCATATTCACCTTTATTAAAGACTCCTTCAAATTTACAAAACTGAATCTTTCTGGACTTTGCATATTCGTATATTTTGGGGTATATGGAACAAAACATTGGTTTCACAGCCAAGATATTTCTATCTTTTGCACGTAAAAATCAATAAATCTTTTTTGGAAGGATTGTATGCGTAAACTCATTTTGCCGATTGCCCTCGCCGCTACCGGTTTTGCCGCGGCCGCCGATGTCGAAATTCACGGAAATGTCGATTTCGACTTCGCTAGTTATTTCGACAGGGATTTTGACCCCACCAACGCCGCAAACCAGGACATCGACTTGTCCGTCAAGGCTAATCTCGACGAAAACGTTTCCGTGACCGTATTCACGAACACCAAGAGCAATATTACGAACTCCGACCAGGCCGCAGAAATCCGCCATGGCCTCGCCCGTTCGACCGCCATCAATAGCGACGCAGACCGCTACACCGCATTCAACTTTGACGGCGTAGAACTCCGCTGGACTCCGTTCCAGGACGTAAGCTTCATCTTCGGTGACTTGACTTACAACGCAGGTACTTTCAATTACTACTTCTGGCGTGATGCAGGCCGCTACGCCGTGATTTCCCGTGACCAGAGCATTCGCGGTTTCGGTGTCGAAGTTGGCAACAACAAGTTCGGCGACGGCAAGTTCTACATTGGCGCCACGGACGACAGCAAGAGCGCAGTTGCCGTGTTCGGCAGCTACGGCCTTAAGCTTTTGAATCGCCCGGACGAACACTTGACCATCACCCCGAGCGTAGACTGGGTATTCGGTTCCGAAGTCGGTCGTGGTTACACCTATTTCTTCGGCACAGAACTTGACTACTCCAAGAGCCTCGAAGTCCTCAACTACAGCATCTATGCCGTCTACGGCCTCCACCCGTACAAGGGCAATGCCGTTCACTCCTTCCTCCTCGAACCGAGCTTGAACTACGGCATTTTCAACTTGGGACTTAACTACTTCTACGCAATCACTAACAAGGATTACGAAGCCGCCCCGCAGATGTTCACCGAAGACCAAATGCTCTTCGCCATCGAACCGAGCTTCAACATCACAAAGAAGTTCACTCTCGGCTTGAGCTTCGAATACCACGATCCGGATTCCGAAATCAAGAAAGACGAATTCAAGTTCCTCGGCATGAACTTCTACGTCTACCCGACACTCAACACGAATGTGGTCTTCTGGTTCGGCTACAACTTCAGCAAGGACAAGAACCCGGTCGTCGGCAAATCCAAGTTCGCCCTCGGCATGAGTGCCCACGCAGACTTCTAACATTTGTCATGCCCGTCTCCGAGCGGGCATCGCCCTCTTGAAAACGTTTTAGCTCCCCGGTAAACGCCGGGGATTTTTTTGTATGGCGAGACTTTACTGGACCTTTCGCCCCTAACGGGTCTCAAGGTGACGGAGGCAGCGCAAACAATCTTACCGCACGCACAAAAAAAGACCCGCCGCGCATCCGCGGCGAGCCTTAAACAGTCTTTAAATTCCGTTACGAATTAGTGACCGAGGTACTTACGACCAATGCCGTACTGGTCCTTGTATTCGATGTAGTCCGGAACAAAGCCCTTCGGGTAAGAGAAGCTAACATTCACAGAGCACTGGAATTCGTTCATCAACTTGCCCTTGCCCTTGAACTTTTTCTGCTTCTTTTCAATCTTTTCGTCACCCTTCTTGCCTACGAGAACTTCGGCTTCGCACCAGCCCGTGTTGCCCTTGGCGTAGACTTCCTTGCCATCGGTAGAAACGAGCTTGATCTGGGACGGGTCGAGTTCAGTGTTGTTACCCGTAGAAGCCCAGAACTGGAGTTCGCAGGAGAAGCCATTCTTGGACTGCTTCATAGTCGGGAGAGCCATCACGTAACCCCACTTGTCCACGCGCTGCTTGCCGCTCAAGTCCGGAACGTTTTCGCCGAAGATGAGGAAGTAACCGCGAGTGACCTTGCGGCTCTTGTTCAAAGCATTCTGGATTTCCTGGTTCGTCGGAGCCATTTCAGCCATGCGGAGGAGCAAGTATTCCTTCACGACCGGATCGTCTTCGCTCAAAGCTTCCTGCAAGTTGCGAGAGACATAGAGTTTTTCAGTTTCTTCACGGATGCTCTTGATGGCAGATTCTGCAATGTGGCGGGTCTTAGCGACGGATTCAGCAGAGTCGATCTTTGCAAAAGCATTGATGATCGTTGCGTAGTCAACGCCTTCCTGAGCAGCTTGGCGCTTACCGATATCGCCGAGCGTCTTGACGTATTCTTCAACAGTAGCGTCTTCCTTGACCTTACCGATGTTGGATGCAGCCTTTTCAAAGTAGTTGCTGATGAGATCGCTGCTCAAGTCCTTCTTGGATTCCATATCACCGGCACGCACGAGAGCGAGGGTGAAGTTGTCAAAGAATTCATCGGACATCTTGCCCTTCTTCTTTGCCTCAAGATAAGAGTTGATAGCATTGCGGAAACGGCCTTCCTTAAGGTGTTCGTCGCCGCGCTTTTCGTTAGTACCCTTACAGCCAGTCATCGTCAAGGCGACGGCAGTAGCCAAAGCAGCAATGAAAATCTTCTTCATTTTGTATCCTTCAGATGAAGTTTTGGTAAAAAAAATTGAAAAGGACTCTTTATCAGGTTAAAAAATAAAATTCACCCTTTCAGTTGAAATTTAAATAAATAAATTTATACATACCTATTTTTATAGGTAAATTTTTATTTGGAGTGTATAAAAAAACAATGAATATACTCGTCGTAACTCCAGAAGCGGGGAACTGGAAGGTACCGAGCCCCCTCGCGACCGCAGTAAACTGCATGACACAGGCATTTGCCAATGCCGGGTCCCAGGTTATTACCTGTTCGCCGTTCTACAAAGACCATATTGTAGATTCCGACAAGTATCATTGCGTTTTCAAGGGCGTCGAAGCGCTACAGGACAAGCCGTTTGAGGTCTGGCGTTCTGACGACGACCCACTCCACACTTATATATACAACGAGGAATATTTCGGCAGGCCCTATGTTTACGGGCCTCCGCACTCGCTCCCCTATAGCGACAACCACCTGAGATTTGCCATGTTCGCATCAGCCGTGCTCACATACTGCAGCCAGAGCGACTTCAAGTTCCAGGCAATTCTCGGGCACGAATGGGGTGGCGCACTCGTCGGCGCACTCTGCCACACCGTTTACCAAGAAGCGTTCCACAACATCCCGTTTTTCTTCAACGTCCATAACATCACTTACGACTTCCACGTGCAGCCGAGCGAAATCGAAAAGATCGGCCTCCCGCGCAAGGACTTCAACATGGACGGTTACGAATTCTGGGGCAAGGTCAGCCTCCTCAAGGCGGGCATCCTGTATGCCAACAAGGTCCTCTTCCCGTCTTCGGGCTATCGTGACGCCATGCTCAACACGAACCTCCCCGGCGGCCTCAGCGGATTTTTGAACCGCAACAGCGAAAAGCTCCTCGGCATCCAGTTCGGCGTGAACTACAAGTTCTGGGACTTCAACGACAAAGCAAAGCGCCCCATCAAGGAAGCGAAGCGTATCGCCAAGGCGAGCCTCGGCCGCCAGTTCGGCATGGATCTCACAAACAAGCTGATTATTTACAGCCACATGGACATGGATTCGGGCAACGCCTCCGAAACGCTTGCAACAATCCTTTCGGATATCGCAAAGGAAAACGCCCTCATCATCGTGGGCATCCCGCCGGAACACCCCGAGTGGAACTACTACCAGGAAGTTTCTCACCAGTACGGCAACTTCATCCGCATCCTCCAGTTCGATTCCGAAGAAGCGAACAACAGAGAAAAGTTGCGCGACACGCTCGCCGCTTCTGACATTTTGTTTGCAGCCAACCTGCAAGAGCCGTCCGCCTCGATTATCCTCAAGGCCATGGCCGCAGGCACCCTCCCACTTACCGGCCGTAACGTGGGCATTGCAAGCATGCTCACCGACTACACCCTCGAGACCGCAGGCGAAGCAAACGCCTTCCTCGTCGATGATGCGAACGCCCCACACCAGATGTTGCGCCGCATCAAGGATGCGATCAATGTGTACAACACGGAAGTCGCCGATTGGGACAAATGCGTTGTAAACGCCTATAGCGGATTCCACTACGAGTGGGCAAAGACAATTTCAAAATATTTACTAATTTTGGGTGAACTGGGGCTTTAGCTCAATCGGTTAGAGCCGCGGACTCATAACCCGTTGGTTCCCGGTTCAAGTCCGGGAGGCCCCACGAAAAGCATTACCTAACAAGGTAGTGCTTTTTTTTCTTTTCCAATCCTTTTCATCGGTAAATAACTTATTTTTAAATTAAATAAAACATCGATATGTGGAGCAATATGGAGAAACAAGGTTTTTCCCTTATTGAATTAATGGTGGCAGTCGTCATCTCGGGCATCCTTGCTGCGGTTGCCGTTCCTAAGCTGTTCGGCTTTATTGACAAATCCAAAGCTTCCGAAATTAGCGTTGCCGCAGGAACCTACATGAAATTGCAAGAAACATACGCATTCGAACATGGAAAAGGCGGCAGCTGGCACGACATCGGATACAGGTCCCCCGCAGGCAACAGCCTCGGAATCGCAAGCTCCGCAAACTTCACCTACGACGCCACGGAACACTATTACAACTGGGTCACCGAATCTACCGTCAACCTAAACAATTGTCCCAAAGGCAGCAAATGGTTTCTCAATTACTCCCTTAGCGAAGGGGCTCACAACATCAAGTTTTGGACCTCCAGCGATAACGTTATCGGTTGCATAGACGAATTGACACCAAGCTTCAAACGACTGAGCAACACGACAACCCCAATTACAACGCCCACAAAGTCCGGCGGCAAAGAATAAAAATTGTGTCCAGACGTACACAGTAAAAAGCGGGCTCGTGTTTTCACGCCCGCTTTTTTGAATGTAGATTTATCTTGTAAAAGGTAAATTATGAATTTTTCAAAAATCGGCATTTTTGCATTTGCGACAATCGCAGCCATCACCACTGCACAGGCAGGAATCAGCGGCGTCATCGTTGATGAATCCGGCACTTCCGTCCACAACGCTGCAGTCACCGTCAGGACACTCCCGAAGCTCATCGCCAACGCGCGAACACTCTCAAACGACAAAGGCGCATTCAGCTTGGGTAATGCCAAGAAAGGTCAAAGCATCGTCGTACGCAAAGCGGGATTTTTACCCGAAACACTCAGAGTCGTTCCCGGCAAAAACAATTACAGCAGCATCACGCTAAAGCGCGACCCGATTGAAACTCGCATCGACAGCATCATGGCAAAGATGACTCTCGACGACATGATAGCCCAAATGACGCAAGCCAAAGCTCCGGCCATAAAATGCGGCAACAGCATCTGCGGATCCGCACTCGAAGGCGGCGGTGCATACACGGCAGACTTTTACGCAAACGCCTGGAAACAGAAAATCCCGGTCACCTACGGCAAGGACAACGTCCACGGCGTCGCCGACGTGAATAACGCAACAATCTTCCCGCATAACATCGGGCTCGGCGCCACGCGAGATTCCGCACTCGTTCGTAAAATCGGACAGGCCGTCGCCGAAGAAATGTGGGCAGCACACATCGACTTGAACTTCGCCCCCGCCATCACTGTTCCGCAAGATGAACGCTGGGGCCGCGTGTACGAAGGCTTTGGCGAAACAACGGAACTCGCTGTTGACCTCGGAGCCGCATTTGTACGCGGTCAGCAAGGCGACAACAATGACGCCGAATGGCGCATCATCACCACGCTCAAGCACTTCATTGGCGACGGCGCTACCGACAACGGTTACGACCGCGGGAACGCCACCATGACAGACAAAGTTCTCCGCCAAAAGTATTTGCCGCCTTACGAAGCAGGCATTGAACAAGGCGCACTCAGCGTCATGGCAAGTTTCAACCAAGTAAACGGCATCCACCAGCACGTAGACTCCGCAAAAATCACAGGCATCCTCAAGACAGAACTTGCTTTTGACGGTTACGTCATCGCCGACTGGGAAGGCATCGAAAGTTCGACAACGCCGGGCGCCGCAGGCGACTACTCGCCCGGACTCGTCACCGGAATTTCTTCGAAGGACGCCATCAAGAACGCCATCAACGCAGGCCTCGACATGGCAATGGTTCCGCAATCCGCCGAAAGCTTTGTCAAGAGCATGAAGGAGCTCGTTGCATCAGGTGCGATTAGCGAAGAACGCGTCAAGGATGCTTGCCGCAGAATCTTGCGCGCCAAGATTCGCGCGGGCAGGATTGACAATCCAAGCGGCCCTGCCGCTTACGTTGGCGTCACAAAGAACATCGGCAGCGCAGAGCACCGCCAACTCGCCCGCGAAGCTGTGCAAAAGAGCCTCGTCATTTTGAAAAACAAGAAAGTACTCCCGCTCAAGACTACAGACAAGATTTTCGTCACCGGAACCCACGCCAACAACACCGGCTTACAATGCGGCGCATGGACACAAGGTTGGCAAGGCACCATGGAAAACGTCCCCGGCGCAACATCTATCCAGGCAGGCTTTGACGAAGTTGCAAATGGCGCACGCGTTGCCACCACCGAAGAAGCAAAGACAATCGTCTATGTAATCGGCGAAGTTCCGTATGCCGAATGGTTCGGCGACTACCGCGGCGATGACTTCAACAACAAAATCATCACCAAGAAAGCCAGAACCGATATGTCGTTCAATAGCACCGACAGTGACATCGCACAAATTAAAGAATGGCAAAAAGCAGGCCACAAAGTCGCCGTCGTACTCATCACCGGCCGCCCACTCCCCATCACCTCGCTCATCAACGCCGCCGACGCATTCGTCGTCGCATGGCTCCCCGGAAGCGAAGGTGCTGGCGTTGCGGATGTACTCTTTGGCAAAGTCAAGCCCACGGGCAAACTCCCGCACACTTGGCCCAAAGACGCCAAGCAAATCCCGATCAACGTTGGCGATGGGAAAAAGGGACTCTACCCGTACGGATTCGGGTTGACTTACTAAGCGTCAAAACCCGCCTCCAGCATGCACTTCTGCGCAAAGCAGTTGGCTTCGTCCTCTTTTTCGGGATAGTTGTGCGTGATTTCGATGTTCTGCAAGCAGATTCCCTTCTTGCCATGATAAAGCACATGCGCAAGCTCATGAAAGAATGTGAACCACATCGTTTCACGCTTTTTAAAGCGGTCATGCAACTGGATTAGCGGAACATCCTTGTACCAGCGATACATGCCGTGAATCGGCGAGCTCTTGAAATTCTGTACAAAAAGCACGCGAATACCTATTTTGCGGCATAACTCTTGCAAGCCAGTCATGCAGTCGTCAACCACTTCCGCCTCAGGCGTCCAGTAGGTGATACGCTTTTCGCGCTTCGGCAACTTCTTGTTTGCAGCCGCAAACGCAATAATTTCAGGAAGCGCCGCCTTAAGCTTTTTACGAACCGCAGGCTGCCCCAGCTTTTCCATCGGATCCTGATCCGACAGAATCTCGCCACGGCGAATCCACGCCGAAGTCACATACGGATCCTTGACCTCCGCAAGCGAAATACGGAACGCCACCTTCAGTTGCGCCTTTTTGTAATAACCATCCCATGCCTGCGGAGATGCCACCGCAAAGAACTTCAACAGAGGCATCAAAGATTTGCTTTCATCCTTTTTTTGTCGAACCCATTCGCGGACATCAAGTTCCACGGGGAAAGACTTTTTCCAAAGGGACTGATCCATAAGCGAAGCCTTAATTTTCTCACGCGACAAAAATTCGTCGTAAGCCATCTGACTACGCAGCCAAAACCCAGCAGGTATTTCCGTAACCATTTCAAGAGAAATGGCCGATTCGGGCGTGATTCGGCAATTTCCCTGCAAAATGTCATTCACCGCCTTGGGCGTGTAGCCCATGCGTGCAGCCAAATCATTGGCATCAAGGCCCATTTCTTCAATTTTTTCAGCAAGATGCCGCCCAGGCGGCGTCACTACAGCTAATTCATCACATCTATAAACCCGCATTTAATCCTCATAATTTTAATACACCTATAATATAATTCAAAATTTTAATATAAGCAAGTGGTGTAGTATTTTCATCAGAGCACCAACAAAAGTCCGCCCCCTTGACAGCGAAATCGCGAGGAGTATAAATTTAGGGGCACCTATTTTTTGAAATAGTTAAAGGAGTAACAACGGAAGGATTTATGAAATTTCAAATATTTATTTCAAGCGTACAAAGGGAATTTGCCGAAGAACGCAAACAGCTATTCTCATACTTAACGAACGACCCAATTTTGTCGTTATTTTTCAAGCCATTCATCTTTGAAAATCATCCAGCAAGCAACAGCAAAACCCATGACATTTATCTTAAAGAAGTCGAGAAAAGCGATATATATCTAGGACTTTTGGGTAACGAATATGGCACGGCATCGAAAAACAGCATATCCCCCACAGAACAGGAATACAATCTTGCAAATAAGCTACATAAAACATGCCTTATATTCATCAAAAAAGACAATTCACAAAGACACCCCAAAGAGATAAAATTCATTCAAAAAGTTGAAAAGAACAACGTGAGGCGATCATTTACCGACTATGATGAATTGAAAAATGCTGTATATAAAGCCCTTGTTCTTTACATGGAAGAGAAAGAACTCATTCGAACAGGTCCTTTTGATCAAGCCAAAAATAACGAGGCTACCATAGACGATATTGACGAAGAGAAAGTTCGAAATTTCATCCAGCTTTCAAAACAAAGACGTAATTTTAAACTAAGTTCCGACACCCCCGTTGAGAACTTCTTACGACATTTAGATATGATTGATGAAAAAGGCAAATTAGCCAACGCATCCATTCTCCTTTTCGGCAAAAAGCCTCAAAAATTCTTTATCACCTCAGAAGTAAAATGCGCCCAATTTTATGGGAACAAAGTTGAAAAACCAATTCCCTCATTACAAATCTACAAAGGCGATGTTTTTCAACTGATTGACCAAGCAACGAGTTTCGTACTGAGCCGCGTTGACAATTGGATAGGAACAAGAGCACAAGGCCTAACCGCAGCAGTCCCCACACATCCAGAACTTCCTATGGAGGCCGTAAAAGAAGCCATGCAACGTTGTGGATACATAGAAAAGACGGGAACCGGGACAGGAGACATTGTAAAGCAATGCCTACAATACGGTTTAAAAAAGCCTCTATTCCAAGATGACGACGACTTTAAGACCATCATCTGGAGAAAAGAGACACAAGAAATTTCCAGAAACGAATCCGAAAACTCACCAAAGGTTACAGAAAAGGTTACAGAAAAGGTTACAGAAAACCAAAGAAAAATTTTATTGATAATTAAGCAAGATCCGTCAGTGTCTCAAGACGAAATTGCAGCTATCGTAGGAATCAGCCGCATTCATGTAAATAAGAATATGAAAAAAATGGAACAAAAAGGAATCATTAAACGTGTAGGCCCCGACAAAGGCGGCCATTGGGAGGTAAAATGAGCACTACACTCCCAAAGAAATTATATATTACGCTTTGTAAAGAATTAGGGATGTGTAGAGCAATGAAAATTCCTTTTAACCAGCCTCCCTTCGTGGGGCCTGAAATTGATTATGTACGGAAGGCCGTTGAAAGCGGCCGAATCTGCGGCGATGGGCAATTCAACCAGAAATGCCACGCCTGGCTGGAACAAAAAACGGGCGTAGCCCGCGCATTGCTCACCACAAGTTGCACCCACGCTCTTGAGATGTCCGCACTTTTGTGCAACATCCAGCCCGGCGATGAAGTCATCATGCCATCGTTCACGTTCGTTTCGACCGCCGATGCTTTTGCCATGCGCGGTGCAAAATGCGTGTTTGTGGACATCCACCCCGACACCATGAACATTGACGAAAAGCTGATTGAAGAAGCCATCACAGAAAAGACTCGCGCCATCGTCCCAGTGCATTATGCAGGCGTCGGCTGCGAAATGGATACAATCAACGCCATCGCTAAAAAGCACAATTTATTCGTCATCGAAGATGCAGCGCAAGGCATGATGGCCACCTACAAAGGTCGTTCGCTTGGGGCGCTCGGAGATTTCGGTTGCTATAGTTTTCACGAGACAAAGAACTACAGCATGGGCGAAGGCGGAGCCATTCTCATCACCGACAAAAAGTATTCCGACCACGCCGAAATCATCCGCGAAAAAGGCACAAACCGCGTGCAATTCCACCGCGGTGAAGTCGATAAGTACACATGGGTTGAACTCGGCTCGAGCTACTTGCCGAGCGAACTCAACGCAGCTTACCTCTACGCCGAACTCGAAAACGCTCAAAAAATTTTCGACAATCGCATGGCAAGCTGGAAGGCCTACCGAGAACGTTTACAACCTCTCGCCGATGCAGGCGATTTGCAGCTCCCGTACATTCCGGCAGAATGTTGCCACAACGCTCACATGTTCTACCTGAAGGTCGCCGATTTAAAAACGCGCACAGCCCTCATTGCGCATCTCGTCAAAAATGGAATTCTCGCAGTATTCCACTACGTGCCGCTCCACAACGCCCCCGCCGGTAAACGTTTCGGACGTTTCAATGGCGAAGACCGTTACACCACCCACGAAAGCGACCGTCTGTTACGACTCCCCATGTTCTACGGATTAAAGCCAGACGATCAGGAATTCGTGTGTGATAAAGTAAAGGAATTTTTCGGGAAGTAAAAAGAAATGGAGCAAAGCAATCCACAAAAGAAGCTCTTGTTATTAGGCGGCAGCCATGCTGAAATTCCGCTCATTCAAGCGGCACATGAACTCGGCTGGTACGTGATTACTACGGGTAACAATCGCGATGGGCTCGGACACCCTTACGCCGACAAGACCGTTTTTGCAGACTTCAGCGACAAAAACGCTATGTTAGAACTAGCCAGCAATGAAGGCGTGCAAGCCGTTTGTTCCGGATGCAACGATTTCGCTTTGCTTTCAACAGTGTACGTTTGCGAAAAAATGGGATTGCCAGGGCATGATTCCTATGCGACAAGCCTTGAGCTACATCATAAGGACAAATATCGCGCACTTGCGACAAGACTAGGAATACCGACACCGCAGGCAATTACAATTAAAGTCGCCGAGAAGTGCTCTTCCGAGATGCGCGAAGATTTTGACGAGGCAATTGCACAGCTCACCTTTCCCATCATCGTCAAACCCGTTGATTTGACCGGTGGCAAAGGCATCCACCGTGCCGCCAACATCGAAGAAGCTCGCGCGGCCTACAAAGATGCCTGCAGCTGCACTCGGCAAGACCACATTGTAGTCGAAGAATTCGTACAAGGCACAAACCACGGATTCTCCGCCATGCTCGTGAAAGGCAAAGTCGCATTTGCATTTTCCGACAACGAACAGTATCACCTCAACAAGTACATGGTCTCGGGAGCAAACTCGCCAAGCACCACAAGTGCTGCGGGCCTCGCCAAGCTCCGTGACTACAGCGAACGCATCGCCCGCGAATTACACCTCGTCGATGGCATTTTGCATATCCAATACATCGAGCGTGCTGACGGCACGCCAGTCATCATTGAGATATGTCGCCGACCGCCAGGAGATCTGTACATCAAATTCGTCAAATACGCCACCGGAATCGACTACCCAAAATTCATTGTGATGGCAGAAACTGGAATGGATATTTCGGGCATCGCCGATGTTCCCACGCAAGGATCCTGGCTCAGGCATTGCATTATGGCGGACCGTGAAGGAATAGTCCGCGACGTCACCTTTGCTCCAGAAATTCAAAAGAATATCGTCGAAAAATTTCTGTGGTACAAGCCGGGCGAATCTATTTCAGACAAGCTCTTATACAAAGCAGGCATCGTATTTTTCAAGTTCGACACCCTCGCCGAAATGCAAGACAAAACAGCAAGAATGACGGAACTTGCCAAAATCATAGTAGAATAAAGGAGATTCCGGGTCAAGCCCGGAATGACAACTAAAAACGCCATGGCGGACCAGATCCGCCATCTAATCGAAAAGAAATATCCTATATTCAAAAACGATGAAAAAAGAACCTTACCAAATTGCGTTTATCGGAGGCGGAATCAATTCAGCCATCGGCGAAGTCCACAAGGCGGCAAGCCAGATGGACGGCCATTTTGAACTCGTGGCCGGCGCATTCAGCACGCACGAAGAAACAAACCGCGAAACTGCCCACACCTGGGGTGTTTCCGAAGAACGCACGTACGCGAAATATCAAGATTTATTGCAAGCCGAAAAAGGCAAACTCGATGCAGTCGTAGTACTCGCACCGACAGACTACCACAAAGACATCGTCATCGACGCGCTCAAAGCAGGTTACCCCGTCATTTGTGAAAAGTCGCTCGCCACAAGCGTTGCCGAAGGCGAAGCCATTGCAAAAGTTGTTGCCGAAACAAAAGGATTTTTCTGCACCACGTACAACTACACCGGATACCCGATGATTCGCGAACTCAAGCAGTTCATCGCCGATGGTAAGCTCGGAAAAATTCAGCAAGTGCAAGTTGAAATGCCGCAAGAAGGCTTTATGCGCCTAGGCGCAAACAACGAACCGCCCAAGCCGCAAAGTTGGCGACTCAAGGACACCGTGATTCCGAAGATTTCACTCGACCTCGGCAGCCACCTGCACAACATGATTTACTTTTTGACAGGCGAACGCCCCGAACACATCGTCGCCGACCAGACAACCTTCGGACTCTTCCCGCAAATCGTTGATAACGTGGGCGCACTCGTGCAATACACGAACAACGTTCGCGCACAAATCTGGTTCAGCAAGACTGCACTCGGCAACCGCAATGGGCTGCGCATCCGCGTTTACGGCAGCGAAGGCAGCGCCGAATGGTTCCAGCTAGAACCCGAAACGCTCAAGACGTGCGACCTGCGCGGCAACGTTAGCCTCCGCGACCGCACCGGCGACGTCAAAATTGCCAACCAGCAGCGTTACAATCGCTTCAAAGCAGGCCACCCCGCCGGATTCATCGAAGCTTTCGCGAACTACTATAAAGACATCGCCGATTGCCTCAACCAGTATTTTGCCACCGGCAGCTTCAAAAGCCAGTACGTATGCGGCATCCGCACATCGCTCGAAGGCCTCGCCATGATGCAAGCCGCCGCCAAGTCCGCCCAAAGCAACAAGTGGGAATCCGTTCAGCAAAGGTTCTAGATGAAACTCTCTTTTGTAATTCCCTGTTACCGTAGCGAAAACACAATCTCGGCAGTCGTCCAAGAAATCCGCGAAACAATCGCCACACGCCCAAGCACCGAATACGAAATCGTACTCGTCAACGATTGCAGCCCCGACAACGTATGGCAAGTCATCAAGAAGCTTGCCGCCGAAGACACGCATATCAAGGGAATCTGCCTCGCCAAAAATTTCGGTCAGCACAGCGCGCTCATGGCTGGTTACGGACAAGCTACTGGCGATTACATCATCAGCCTCGATGACGACGGACAAACGCCCGCCAGCGAAAGCTTCAAGCTCGTCGACAAAATCGAAGAAGGTTATGATGTTGTTTACGGCTATTACAGGCACTCCGCGCAGCACCTGTTCCGCCGCTTTGGTAGCTGGGTCAACAAGAAAATGGCAGAAGCCATCATCGGCCAACCCAAGACGCTCCACACCACGAGTTTCTTTATCATGCGCAAATTCATCGCCGATGAAATCGTGCGCTATCCCCACCCCTTCGCCTACATCAGTGGCCTCGTTTTCCGCGCCACCAAGAGCCTCGGCAACGTAGAAGTCGAACACCGCCACCGCATAGAAGGCGAATCCGGCTACACCCTCACAGGCCTCATTCGACTCTGGATTAACGGCTTTACCGCATTCTCCGTGAAGCCCCTCCGCGCCGCCACCTTCATCGGCATCCTCTGCGCCCTCGTAGGCTTCGGGGCCGGCCTCTTTGTCATTTACAAAAAACTCATGTTCCCCGAAGTCCCCGTTGGCTACACCAGCATGCTCGCCACCATACTCTTTACCGGCGGCATGATCATGCTTTTGCTCGGGCTCATCGGCGAATACATCGGCCGCATCTACATCAGCATCAACCAGTCACCGCAATACGTTGTGCGCGAACAGACGTTTTAGATAGTTCCTGACGGTATAGTTCCTCTATAAATGCGGGGCCATCCCACCAAAGCTTGCTACTTTCATTATAGAGCATTTGTCCCGTATGCGAGCGTAAAAAGCGAGGCAAAACATCGGATGCATCACAACCATCCTCTTTTGCTATGCTTTCAACAACCATCGTAGTAAGCAAGTCAATGGCTGCATTAATGCGATCAGTCATTACATCCATACACGTTCACTCCCCATAAACGACAGTTGGTTCAATGCGGCATTAGACTTGAAGCAATACTGATTCTTTAATCGCTCTGGAAGTAACAACCGAATGCAAATATCATCTGCAGAGGCAGAGCCAATCTCGCCAAACGCATTCGCCATATAAGTCACAATCGTACTATTGGTTGCATCATTTGCAATTTTGCCCCCAATAACATCATATTTAGAGCAATCTCCCAGCACATCAGCGAAAACGTTTTTCTTTCGATGAGCAACTACACAATGAAGCCAAGATGAATCAGCAGTCTCATAGATTTTGATATTGAGATAGCCATCCTCTTTATACCGGAACGCCGAGACCACGCCATATTTTTGACTTGCAACAAGACTATTTTCTATAGCTTTCTGCGTAGAAATTTTAGCAAAGGATTCGGCCTGTTTCTTGTCAGTTGTCAGGTAAAAGCCTTGACCAAAATCCTTATAACGAGCGCACTTCTGTAAATCAGGAGTTTGTACTTCGCAAAAGCTACCATGGTAAAGGATGTCTCCATCTTTCAATAAATCAACCACAGGTAGCCCCCTTCGCGTCAAGATACTGCTTTACATCGTCAAGTACAGCTAAATCACCCTCTACATGGAACAAATCCCACATCTTCGCGATATAATGATACACCCCCTTTTCTTCAAAAAGGGTTGCAACCTGCGGAAGCGACATTTTCCACCTTTCCGCCGCAAGACGCGTAAGCCTAGTCTGCATATAGATGATTTGCGATTTTTCGTCCATCGTTAATAAAATATATAAAAACAAATTTAAAGCGTTTTTTTACACTACCTCGCAGAAAGAACATAGCCATTGCTACCAGCATTAAAATCAGGATAAGAAAGACATTGTCAATACCCACAACAAAAACTAGTATAAAGCCCCAAATTAGGCATCAATCCCCATATAAATTCGCCATCATAGGACTTTTAATCTATATTATTGAAATAGATCTCTATGTCAAACAAAGAAGCATTACATCAACTCTACACACAATGTCAAAAAATCAATTTTGACGAATCCTTTGACATTATCTCATCGGCAAAAGACCCAGAAGAAGCTGATTTTTTTCGTTTGGTAACAGATTTCATCCTGAAGCAAAAGCAGAAAAAAGTTATCAAAGAGAACCTGTTCTAGATGAAAAGCAACAGCAGCATGACCATATTGAAATAAAAAACGACAACAAACAGGTTCACATATATAATGGCAACATTTTCACAACTTCCACTCAACATGATAGCCGCAGTTGCAGCATTTGTAGTGGGATTTTTTATTAATTTTTTCTTAACGCCATACATAGTCAAATCATTAGGAACCGAAGCATATGGTTTTATAGGCCTGACAACAAATATCATCAGCTATACAGGACTGATTTCAATAGCCTTAAATTCCATGGCCGGACGATTTATCACTATTGAATATTGTAAAAACAAGATAGACTCTGCCAACAAATACTACACATCCGTTTTCTTTTCCAATATCATCCTTAGCTTAATCATTGCATTACTTTCTTTGTTTTTCATCATATGGATGGAATCTATCGTCAGCATTCCTCAGACTCTTATTTTTGAAGTCAAAATGCTATTTGCATTATTAGCATTAAACAACATTTTCAACCTAATATCAAACACGTGGGGAGTCTCTCTCTTTGTAAAAAACAGACTAGATTTAGGAAACATTCGAAACATCCTAGGAACTGTGATAAACGCATCAACCATAGTATTGTGCTTCTCTTTTTTTAATATCCATCTTTGGTATATCGGCCTTGCCGGATTTCTTCTCGCAGCATACACTGCCATCACGAATTTTCGATTCGCTGCAAGCCTTACACCAGACCTACATATAAAAAAAAGTTATTTCGATTTTGGGAAAATAAAGGAACTTCTAAAATCAGGTGTTTGGAATCTAATTGCGAAGTTGGGCGACATTCTTGGGCAGGGTTTAGATCTTCTAATTGCAAATTTATTTATTGGCACCATTGAAATGGGAATGTTCGCAATAACTAAAAATATTCCTTTTTTGATACTCGGTCTTTTCCAAACCATATCCGGAGTTTTCGCCCCAGTTTTCACAAAATTATACGCCCAAAACAAAAAAGACAATCTTCTAAAAGAGATCCATAAATCTATTCGTTTCTTATCTTTTTTTGCAGTAGTACCCTTAGTATTTCTCTACATCTATGGAGATTGTTTCTTTAAACTTTGGCTACCGACAGAAGATTCATCTAAACTAATACGATTAACTATTTTGGGGACATTCGCCCTGCCATACACCTTACCCTTAGAATCCCTTTGGAACATTTTTACAGTAACAAATAAAATCAAAGTTCCAACAATTTTCACAGTCGCAAACAATCTTCTTGTTTTTGCAATTGTAATGGTATCCATGTGTTTTTTTGAATCACCAGAAAAAAGACTTTTCATTCTTGCTGGTACTCGTTCTATTTGCGGAATTATTCGAGGTTTCCTCTTCTTACCGATATATGGAGCTCAGTGCTTGGAAATATCCAAAAAATCTTTCTTTAAGGACATTTTCAAATCTCTTTTCTGTCTAGCACTTTGTCTTTTGGCAGGCTACGGAATTCGTCACATAGTAGTTCCAAATTCATGGATTGAACTATTCATCGCAACAACAGCCATCTGCATACCATGTTTCATTTTCAGTTTTATTATAATTTTAACTAAAGAAGACAGACAACTTATTTTAAAGAAATTCTTCAACTAATGTATGATAAGGATTGAAAACGAAATAGATTGCTGTGGATGTTCGGCATGCGAACAAGCATGTCCTGTTCACGCAATAAAAATGCATAGGGACAAACTTGGATTTGATTATCCTGTTGTTAACGAAAAAGCATGCATAAATTGCAAAGCATGTGATAAAGTGTGTCCTATAAAAAACGAGTCTGAAGAACGTATCCCCAAACACGTTTATGCCGTAAAAAGCAAAAATAAAGAAGAACGAATAGCTAGTTCCTCAGGCGGAGTATTCTCTATTCTCGCCAAAGACACATTGGCTAAAGGAGGAACTGTTTATGGAGCTGCGTTTGATAACAATTGGAAAGTACATCACATTCGTGTAGAATCTGAAACTGAACTATACCTTTTACGAGGTTCAAAATACGTTCAAAGCACAATGGGAACAACATTCAAACAAGTTCAAAAAGATTTACAAGATAAAATTCCTGTATTATTTTCAGGAACACCTTGTCAAATCGCAGGATTATTGAGATTTCTAAATAAGAAATATTCAAACTTAACCACCGTTGATGTTGCCTGCCACGGTGTACCAAATCCAAGAATTTGGGAAGACTATTTAAAAAACATTTCATCGAAAGGAAAAATTGAAAACATAATTTTCAAAGATAAGTCTACTGGATGGAAATGGGATTCATATAGTTTTAGCATAACGCTTTCTGGCAAAAAAATCATTGAAAATGCATGGCAACAACCATATATGCAATTGTTTTTACATGATTTTGTATTACGCCCGTCATGCCATTTTTGTCATTTTAGAAATGGGAAGAGCGGCTCGGACATGACGATAGCGGACTATTGGGGAATAGAACGAAATTATCCTGATTATTTTGACGATATTGGAGTAAGCGCATTAATATCATGGAGCTCACCTTTACATAATTGTATCAAGTCTCACGCTAATTATATAGAAACAAATTTTGACGATTTTTGTTACGGAAACATAGCTCTAAAAAAGAGCCCCCCCCAGAATTTTCATTCAAAAGTATTCTATTTCATGTATGATAGATTTCATTTCCCATTAAAGTTGAGTTTAAATACGGGTCTAGCAATAAAGTATTCGTACATATTTTTTCAAAAATTTTATTTTTTCTCATTATTTATCATAAAGAAAATTTTATTCATCCGCAAATGGCAAAAATAGGAATTATAACATTCAATTCGACAATCGACAACTATGGTCAAATACTCCAATATTTGGCAACTCAGGAATATTTAAAAAGTTTAGGTCATGTTCCAATCCTTGTCGAGCCCAACGGATGGAAAAGAACATTCCCCCGTCTTATCAAGTGGTCTATACAAATCACATATGGTTATCTTAAAAACGTCGCTTCACGATTAACGCCTCACAAAAAAAATTCAATTATTGAAAAAGAACTTGAAAAAGAAAACACATTCAAAGAATGGGCATTAACTACAGCAAATCAAGAAAAAACTCATCCCAGACACTTTAACTCTTTCAGAAAAAAGTATTTTTCATGTCAAACTGGGACTTTTGACGAAATACTTTCAAGTGGATACGATTCGTTCTGTGTAGGCAGCGATCAAACATGGTCTGCGGCAGGATGGTATTGGATGCTCGGCTGGGTGCAAAAAAAAATAAGGCGTTTTTCGATAGCGCCTAGCGTTGGGCACAGAAAATACACAAAAAAAGAACTAAAAAGTTTTACCCCCTATTTAAAAAAATTCGATTTCATCACCGTTCGCGAAAACAACGGCATTGAGCTTTGCAAACAATGCGGACGAAACGATGCTGTTAAAATTTTGGACCCCGTTTTTTTACTAGAAACTGGAGAATACAACAAGTTTGCAACAAAAGTTCCCCTTAATAAGCCATATGTATTAATCTATATGCTTGGCGGAGAAATTGCGTTGCCTATATTCAAAATCATTGAATTTTGTAACAGACATGGATTAGAAGTTAAGTATGTAGAAAGTCAAGGTAGAAATGAAAATATTCCAAACAAAATCTATGCAACTGTAGAAGAATGGCTCGGTCTGATAAGTAATGCAAAATATGTAATCACAAATTCATTCCACGGGACTGCATTTTCAATAATTTATCATAAGCCATTCCTTGTTTTTCCTCTTATAAATCTAATGAGCGATATGAATGAAAGAATATACGATTTAACAAAACAAATGGAGTTGGAAACAAGAATCTACAAGGATAATCTTGACATACTGTTATGCGATATAAATTGGGATATTGCAGACCTAAAAATCAAAGAAAATAAAAAATGGCTAAAAAATAAAATTTAAACGTAATTTAGTGTCGGAAATAATCATGATTCCTAAAACAATTCATTACTGTTGGTTCGGACGAAAGCCCCTCCCCGATTTAGCTTTAAAATGCATTGCTTCCTGGAAAAAATTTCTTCCAGACTATGAAATAAAAGAATGGACCGAAGACAATTTTAACGTCAACGAAATTCCCTATACAACTCAAGCGTACCAACAAAAAAAATATGCATTTGTAAGCGATTACGCCAGATTCAAAATAATGTATGAACATGGAGGCATATATTTTGACACAGATGTGGAAGTTATAAAACCTTTAGACGATATCATTGATAAAGGGTCTTTTTGGGGATTAGAAGAAGATTGCCTTACTGGAAAATTTGCATGCGCTCCGGGGCTTGGATTTTCTTGTAATCCCGGGCTTGGAATATGTAAAGACATGATAGAGTTATATAAATCATTAAATTTTTTACTTCCCAATGGAAAACTCAACTTAAACACCGTAGTTCAATACTTGTCAGAATTACTTATAAAAAAAGGAGTAAAGCCTCAATCAGGAATAATCCAATTTGATGAAATTAACATTTACCCAATGGAGTATTTTTGCCCTATAAGTTACGTAACTGGCGAAAAAAAATTTACCCCAAATACTAGAACAATCCATCATTTTGCAGCTTCCTGGGTAAATCCATACGACAATCTCCCGCTATATGCGAAAATTTGGAAATTTCTCCACTTACCTAACACAGATATTCGAAAAAAATTTTTCCAATCAAGCAAAAAAAATAAAGCATGATTCATCCTCTAGTTTCCATAATCGTCCCCATCTACAAGGTTGAGCCGTATTTGCGGCGATGCTTAGATAGCATTGTCAACCAGACCTACGCGAATCTTGAAATCATCTTGGTAGATGATGGTTCCCCCGATGGATGTCCACAGATTTGTGATGAATATGCAGCAAAGGACAAACGCATTGTAGTCATTCACAAACAAAACGGCGGGTTATCAGATGCTCGAAATGTTGGATTAGATATATGCAAAGGAGAATTTATTTCGTTTGTTGACAGCGATGACTGGGTGGATGAAAAATATATTGAAGAGTTATTTAAAATTACAATAAAAGAAAATACTGACATTGCTATTGCAGAAAATATCCGAACTACGCAAAACACACCAAAACAAGACTCTAAAAGCGTTATAAAAACATATTCAAACAAAGAAGCGATTTTTCACTTATTCAGCCAGAATCACCTTGCATTTATAGTTTCATGGGGGAAAATATACAAACAAAATCTTTTTTCTACACTTCGTTTTCCTATTGGGAAATTTCATGAAGACGAATTCACGACTTATCTCCTATTTAATAAATCAAAAAAAATATCATACACTTCCAAAATTCTCTATTTCTATTTTCAACGCACCGACAGCATCATGGGAAATCAACACCCACATGATTTGTTAGAAGCAGAAGAAAAACAATTTGATTTTATATTAAAAAATAACATGATTGATTTACTATCCACCCAAGCCAAACTTATTTGTTGGCAAATTTTATACATTAATAGTATTTCATCAAATGAAAATCTTAAAATAAAACTATATTACTACGAGAAATATCTAAAAAAACAAAGCAATCCCTTTATCCACTATTTTCTACTTAAAATTTTTTGCAAGCACCCCTATTTATATACAATCCTTCGAAAAATTTCACCATTCCATATCAGAAAATGAATCCCCTAGTATCTTTAATCGTCCCCATTTATAATGCGGATAAATATTTAACCCGCTGTTTAAATTCTATTGTAAACCAAACGTATACTAATCTGGAAATCATTCTCATTAATGATGGCTCAACCGATACAAGCCTGAATATCTGCAATAAATACGCCCAAAAAGACTCCAGAATTGTACTTATCAACAAGACAAACGAGGGCGCTTCTGTAGCTAGAAATATAGGCATTCAGATGTCCTGTGGAGAGTACATTGCATTTTTGGATGCAGACGATTGGATAGCCTCCAATTACATTGAGCAACTAATGATACCATTTGAATACGAAGACATTGATATATCCATATGCAATTACCAAATATGCAACGATTACATTTTAACACCACCCGAATTGAATCACAATTTTTCATACAGAAACGCAAAAGATTATTTGCTTGAAAATCAAAAAAAAGGAAATTTCACAATAATCGTTCCTTGGGGTAAGATATTCAAGAAAAAAATTATATTTGGTATATTCTTCCCTGAAAGGCTCCATTTTGAAGATGAAGCTACTGTATATAAGTATTTTTACGCGTCCAATCAAATTGCAGAATGCAATTATAAAGCGT
Source organism: Fibrobacter sp. UWB16 (assembly GCF_900215325.1). Lineage (NCBI taxonomy): Bacteria > Pseudomonadati > Fibrobacterota > Fibrobacteria > Fibrobacterales > Fibrobacteraceae > Fibrobacter > Fibrobacter sp. UWB16. Next base: position 946,410 of record NZ_OCMS01000001.1, read on the forward strand.
ATTTTTACTTTCAGTCAAAAAATGGATTAACAAAATCTGTATACCCCCAACACCCTGAAGATGCTATCAAAGTATTCGAATCACAATATGAATTTTTTAAAGAAAAAAAAGATACAGCATTTTTTCAACAAACCTTAGCAACATTATTATGGAAATGTTTAACTTTATACATCTTGAAGAAAGACAAAAGAAATTTTGCAAAGAATAAAATAACCCAATATTTAAAAGATTTCCAGGATTTCAATGTCAATTACGAACATTCACATTCTTTAAGTTTTTTTTGTCATTTCCCCTTTATTTATCTTTTATATAAAAAAATATTTTAGAGTTTTTTATGCCGTTTGTCACCATCTTCACACCCACCTATAACCGTAGACAATTGATAGAAAGGCTCTATCAATCACTTTTGTCACAAACTGCAAAAAACTTTGAGTGGATAGTAGTTGATGATGGTAGTACAGACGACACGGAAAAATATTTTTCTGAAATACTTTCCAAATCACAGCTATTCCCAATTCGCTATATAAAACAAACCAACGGCGGTAAACATAGAGCAATAAACCGCGGAGTCCAATTAGCAAATGGAGAATTATTTTTTACTGTAGATTCAGACGATTATTTAACAAAAGATGCTGTAGAAAAAGTAACCAAATGGACCAATACCTTAGACAATTCGCACAAATGGGCAGGCGTAGCAGGACTTCGAGGAAACAAAGAACTCAACGTTATTGGAGAAAGGAACAATTCAAGCCTTTACATAGACGCAAAAAATACAGAACGAAGGCAGAATAATCTTCAAGGCGATAAACCCGAAATCTATTTTACTGAAATTCTAAAAAAATTTCCATTTCCCGAAATTCCTGGAGAAAATTTCATTTCCGAAGAAATTGTATCAAATAAACTCGCAAGAAATGGTTATTACATGCGATGGTTCAACGAAATTATATATATTGGGGACTATTTAGAAAACGGACTAACATACAACAACAACAAGCATACACAAAATCCACAAGGATGCCTATTATGGGCAAAAGGACAAATTTTATCATTTCCAAGAGACTGGAGAAAACGTTTTTTAGCAATCGGAATATATCATGGTGCTGTAAGAAAAAGACAAAACATATTCAAAACCGCATCTGATTTGAATATAAGCTCTTTAACAGTTATATTAGCTTACACGATAATAATGCTCTACAAGCCCTTATATGATTTTTCAACTAAATTAGCTCATAAAACCAAATAATAGCCTTTTAATAAATCCCTTATGAATCTTTTAATTGACATGTCCTGCATAAATGCGAAGAATGTTCACGCAAGCATTCCTACATACATAACCAAGTTGGTTGACTCCTTTTACTCTAACGGGATTTCCAATATAACATTGCTAGCAGACATAAGCCAATTTAAGTCATATTCCCAAAGGTATCCAAACTACAAGATATACACAATCAAGCGAAATTATCTTCTTTACAGGATTCCAATAATCAGCGACTTATATGCTCGCTATACATACAAAAAAGCACTCTCAAAAATAAACTGCGACACAGTCCTTATCGCAAGCGATCAAGATCGCGGAACAATAGCTGAAATCACTCAAAAAAAAATCATCGTTATTCATGATTTAAAAGGGATAAAAACAAATTCCAGAATAATAAATTTAAAAAATCTTGCCTTTTACAAAAAACTTATAAATCAAGCATCTACAGTAGTAGCCATTTCTGGGTGTACAAAAAAAGACATTATTCAATATTTGTCTATTTCCGAAAACAAGATCCATATCATTCCCAATAGTGTATCACTGTCAAAAAGCAGCACTCAAATAGAAGGTATCCCCAACAAATACATTCTATATGTAAACACACTTCAGCCGCATAAGAATGTTCAAACACTTATAGCAGCATACAATGAATGTAAGTTTAAAAACGATTATAAATTAGTCATCGTTGGTAAAGAAACCACTTTTTGGGATAATCAGGTCAAATCGCTAATTAAGCAAAATAAACTAGAGCAAAACATAATCCATCTAAAAGATCTCTCTAATGAAGAACTCCACTATGTTTATGAAAACGCCTCTCTATTCATCACCACATCACTACATGAAGGCTTTGGCTACACCCCCATAGAAGCTGCAATATGCGGAGTCCCTGTAATCAGTTCAACTAGCGAAGCTCTAAAAGAGTCAACACAAGGATTACTAAATTATTACAAACCAGCAAATGATTATATTTCATTATCAAAAAAAATAGATGAAATTATCAGCACGCCTCCATCCAAAGCCTCACTAAAGGCAATTGCAGAAAAATTAAAAAAAGATTATTCTCCAGAGACCCAATTAAACAGATTTATTTATATAACAAATTCATTAAATCAAGGATAAAAATGTTTTCCAACATTCGAAACAATCTTAAAAAAAACAAGTTTTGCATCAAACTTTACTCTATTTTGCAATGGCATGAAAGAATATACGCATTAAAACGATTTCTATACATGGATAGAGAAATGGAAAAGAATGATTTCGTTTTGACCATGAAAAATGGGATAAAATTTTACATTCCATATTACAAAACGGATCTTATTCAAAAAGAAATTGCCAACACAAAAAATTTTTATGAAGTAGAAATACTAAACACAATCTTCAAACAATCCAGATTTTACACGCCCCAAAAAGGAATTTTTCTTGACATTGGTTCAAATATAGGAAATCACACTTTATATTGTTTTTCAAAGGACCTTATACAAAGCGCATACTGTTTTGAGCCCGTACAAGACACTTTTCAAATATTACAGAAAAATATTTCGATAAACAATCTTCAAAATAAAGTGAAATTATTTAATGTTGGCGTAGGAGAAACACGAGGAACGGCACAAATAAAAAGCTACAACATAAACAACACGGGTTCGTCACAACTAAAGATCTCAAGCGAAGGCAATATTCCAATAATTTCCATCGACGATTTAAAATTTGAGCAAGATATTTCTTTTGTAAAAATTGATGTTGAAGGATTCGAACTCAATGTTATAAAAGGAATGCTCAACACAATTAAAACGCACAAGCCCACTATATTCATAGAAATTAGGAATCCGTTTTTCAATGAAATCAACAAATACTTGAAAGATTTTGGATACAACCACCAAAGAATAGATAACGAAACCGATAATGATATAAGCAATTATTTATTTTTTTACAACGGGTAATATTCAAAAATGATTCCCAAAGTCATACATTACTGTTGGTTCGGTCATAACAAGTTGCCGCCTCTTGCAAAGAAATGCATTGCTTCATGGCGTAAATTTCTACCCGATTATGAGATAAAGGAATGGAACGAAGACAACTTTGATGTCAACAACATTCTCTATACAAAACAAGCCTACAAGCATAAGAAATACGCATTCGTCAGTGACTATGCACGATTCAAAATTCTTTATGAATACGGCGGAATTTATTTTGACACAGACGTTGAGGTCATCAAATCTCTAGATGATATTCTCGCAAAAGGATCATTTTTCGGTCTCGAAAACGAAAGCCATTTCGCTTGTAATCCCGGCCTTGGATTTGCCTGCAAACCAAAATTTCATTTATTAAAAGAAATGCTAGACTTATACGCCAACATACAGTTCGAGACTACATCTGGCACACTCAACAAAAAAACGATTGTCAAGTACTTTTCTGAAATGTTGAGTTCAAAAGGGCTACAAGCATCACCCGGCATTATTAATTTCGAAGGAGCAAACTTTTATCCGGCCGAATATTTCTGTCCCAAGCCTTCAGAATTTGGGAAAATCCAAATTACAGAAAATACACGCACAATTCACCATTACGCAGCATCATGGATTGGCCCTAAACAACAGTTTGCAAATTTTATGATTCGAATTTTTGGAAAAAAGCTGATAATGAAATTATACAACCTGATAAAGTGATTCCAACATTCCGTAGCATTTCCAAATATCAAACCGTTCGCTTTTTATCTGCGGATTCCTGCGGTCAACAGCCAAGTTCAGCGAGCTTAACATTTCACACCAAGGCTTTGCATTTTCAATTGGCAATTGGAATACACAGTCCGTTATAGCAGTTTCCTTTGGCACAGCAGAACTCACTATACATGGCAATCCAGTATATTGAGCCTCTATCAGCGTCATCGGGAAAGCTTCACGCGTTGAAGGCAACAAAAGGACATCCATTGCACTATAGAATCCAACGACATCTTTTTGCAATCCAGCAAAAATGACTCTACCTTCAATACCTTTTTGTTTTACTTGGTTCTGAATTTCAGTTTGCAGAGGCCCATTCCCTACCAGTAGCAATTTGCAATTACTATGGTTCTGCGAATATTCTGAAAACAATTCAACAATGAATTTGTGATTTTTTTCAGGGAAAAATCGCCCAACGTGTCCGATTACAAAATCATCATCGGTAATTCCATATTTCACACGGATTTCTCGCCGTACGGATTCGCAAAATTTAAACCGTTCCGGATCAATGGCATTGGGCAATATCGTCACCTTGCCAGTTTTTACCGTATTTGCACCCCAACCATTAATGGCGGCAGCTTCACCACAAGCAAGCCAGTGAGTGGCGAAAAGTTTGCAAGGGATTCGCATTACGGAGCATAATGTCGTTTTTATGGAATAGGCGATTCCGCCCCGGAACAAGTCCGGGGTGACATTACAGCCAGAACGAGAAGGTTGCGAAACAGTATAAGCCTGGTGGTGATGAGCAATTCGTTTCTTGACACCGGCAAGCATCGCCAAGAAGCACACATAGCTGTTCATAAACCAATCCAAGTGGCTATGGACCACATCGTAATTACCATTACGAAAGATCCTAAACATCGTCCATAAATGTTTCAACGGATGATGCACCTTGTCTGGAATCTGGATACAATTGATTCCAGCTTCGCGGAACCGTTCCAAAATTTGCGGATTCGGCTCGTACTGATATAGCAAATCAAAATGAATGTCGTGCATACGCGAACAGTAGTTCAAAACGACTTGTTCCGAACCACCACCAACAATTCCATGCAACACCTGACAAACGCGAATCATATCAAAAAAATATATATTTTTCACATGCCTTTTAAACGCGCACTCACATTCTCTTTAGTTATTAATCTTTTCTTTTTAGCTTTATGCCTGATTTTCGGCGACCTTAAGTTTGGCGCCGTCGATGACTACTTTATGGCAGCGCGTCTCACAGGCGCACTCGGCACAGATTATAATCCGCATTTGATTTTCGTCAACGCCATTTATGGCTACGCACTATCGCCATTATACCACCTATTCCCTAAAATCGGATGGTATTATATTGGCGAAATGTTCTCGGTTTTTCTCTCGTTCACAGTTATTGGATACGTATTGTTACAGCGATGCGGAGAACGTTGGGGAGCAATTCTAGCGGCTCTATTTACGGCCCTTTTCGCAAGCGACTTTTATTTAGTGGTTCAATTTACGCAATGTGCATCTATTTTGAGTGCCGCAGGAATGTTGCTGTTTGCATACGGAGTGGTAAAACAATCAAACACAGATTGCCACACCACCGTTTCAGCGAGACTCAACGACCTTGGAGCTCGCAATGGCTTTATGGATTCCGTTGCTTCGCTCCAGAATGACATTCAAAAAGCAATTCCATTTATATTAGGAGTCCTCCTCATGCTGTGGGGTTCTGTGATGCGGTGGCAAGCGTTCCTCATGGGCATGCCGTTCTTTTGTCTTGGGCTACTATTTATTTTGCGTGAGTGTTGGAAAGCCAAATGGCATGTGATTGCAGGCCTAGCAATTCTTTTTGCGGCAGCATTCGCAATGCACAATTTCGATCAAAATATATACAAGACTCCCGAATACGAAGCATTCAATAAATTTCAAGGGCCTCGCGTGGCTTTAGGCGACAACAGCAATTACAATCAGAACGCAGTATTAGAAGATATCGAAGAACTAGGATTATCCAGCAAAGATTACCTCATGCTCACAGAATGGGTTCACTATGACACCGAAGTTTTCTCTGTTGACAGTCTCAAACGATACACCGATGTCATTCCCCCTTATCGCGATACAAATCCACTAGAATTCATCCCTCGCCAATTATTTTCGGCCCTCAGCAACGCACTCCACTCTCCACTTTTTTGGACGTGGTTTATCATGTGCTTGTTGATTTATATAACGAATCGAAAAAAATCCATTTACGCATGGGCATCCCTTTTTATCATCTTGGCACTGATGGCTCAACTGCTTGCTATGGGACGGCTAGTCTATCGCGTCGAAAGCGGATTTTGGCTTTATGCAGCAGTCCTCGCCATTCCGTTATTCAATAAAATCACGCTAGCAATTCCACGAAAGCTTGTTTACACCATACTAGGCGTAATCGCCACTGCAAATACAATTTCATACGCAAATTCAGGGAACTTAGTTCGCAACCCCGTCAATGGAGAAAAGAGAACAATTGCAGTTGAAGACTCCACTGATTACACACAAGTTTTCAATTACATCGACAGCCAACCCGACAAAATGTTTTTGCTCAGTATGAACGCATTCATGCGATTCAGCCACCACCGCAATCCGCCTTACTTGGCAACGCCAATCGGTTCATTCAGACGCACAGTTTCATTCGGCTATTGGACACCCTACTTACCCGAAGTTACCACAGCACTAGCAGACTTTGGCATAAGCAATCCCATCAAGGACGTTGTCAAAAACAACGTAATTGTCTTAAACAAGCCCGGATTAACCGATTTTTTAGAACGCCACTATTACAACAAAGTTGTCCTAGACACACTTGCCAAATTTGGGGACATGACATTCTATAAATACCGTTTAACACAAAGTGCAGACACTCTTTCAAAGGAGGCTGAATAATGCAACGTCTCCTATACCCCCTCATAGCAAGTGCTCTCATCACCATCGTATCTTTTTTACTGACATTCGAGAAAGGGCAGAACATTGTCCGCGGCCTATTCGGCTATGAGTTCTTTGCATTGTTGCTGTTCATTGTTTTTATCAAAGAAAAACTTTTAAGGACAATACCGAGTAGCAGACTCTTTTCACCGCGAGGTTTCCTAAAAAGCCCAAAACAAATCCCGGCACGTTTTATAACATATTCAGGACTCCTAATATTACTCATTGCAGCACTTTTCACCATCGCTTGGACAGATTTGCAAAACCAACTCGCCTTTAAAAACTGGAAGACAAGCTGGTATGGAATATTACCATTCGCCACATGCAGCCTCGCAATCGCCATGGTTTGGAAAATCAAATCATTCCAATTCAACACCATAAGCTTTATTTTATTCGTTACGCTATTCGTTCACCTAGCTGCACTCAATTACTATCCTGCCCAGCCACTCGTCCAATTCCCGACAATCGACTACTTAGAACGCACCGCACCCAAGCCCGTTCAGCGAACTAATATTTCCGATGAATTCAAAGAAGAATGGGCAGTCACAGATTCCGTTTCCATCACAAAAAATTACGTTGACACGACACGCAACAATGTCATCATACTTGTAGAAAGCTGGGGCATTCCTCTTGATATAAAGCGATTCGAAAAACAATTAAAAACATTCAACGCCCCAATATTCGTTGGCATTCACAATCGCATGTATAGCCGCACCCGCACAGCAGAACGAGAAGACCTAATACAAACTTTCACACGCGACTCCACAGGCCATCGAGATACCACCTTTTTACCCCAAACATTCGCAAACATCGGCTACAAAACAACATTCCTATTTGGCGGAGACAGCATGGAACAATGGCGGCACAAATACATCGCAAACATAGGATTTAATGATTCGTTTTATGGCAAAAAATCAAAAAGCGATCTCATTTTAAACGACGCTCAAATGATTGCCAAAATAGACAACATCCTCGCCGACACTACTCAAAAACACTTTATAGCTTGGACAACCCACGATACAAAATTTCCATTACCCGGATTTTCTGATATTTACAATAACAACGCCGAAGCTATAGATTCCGCCTACACAGAACGACTTATCAAGACACTCTCGCAAATCGCCGTTTTGGCACAAAAACACCCCGAAACAAGATTCATTGTTCAAGGCGACCACAACCCCATCCTCTCCCCTATCAAGTTCCAAGAACGCTTCTACAAGCGGTGGGTTCCGTTCGTGATATTGAACTAATTACTCACTCAAAAATGACCGCAACCTACGTGAAGTTGCAGGATGCACATGCATCTGAAACCGGTGCTATTGGTACATGGCAGATGATTGGTTATATTGCTCCGGGTTCCAAGCAAGGTGGTAGCTCCGAAAGTTACTCTACTTCAGTCTTTGATTATACCAATGCGTTCACAGGTACTGGAACTTCTGGAACAACAATGGTTGGTTCAATGGCTGCCAATCAGGAAGGTTGGAGAGCTACTGCTAAGACCGCTTTGAACGATTGCACGATTCAGAGTTACTGGAAAATTGTAATGAATCAGGCTGGTAACGGTGCTTCGGTTAGCTACACTGCATCCATCACGGATAACGGCAACAGCACTAGCAATGCAAATTGCAAGACTTTGACTGCTAATTTCGAAAATATCGGTCACGACTAATCGTCTGACTGAACGAAAACTTCAAAAGTCCTCCCATTCGGGAGGGCTTTTGTTATATCATAATTGATGTTGGGTTTGTCGTAATTATAGGCTATTTTGATAAGGTGAAAACAGAAATTCTCGTTTGAAAAATTAAGCTGTATTGACTTCTTTTCCGAAAGATTCTATATCTCATATATGGATGTACAAAATTTAACCTACACTCTTATAAATAAGGATGTTCCTCTTTGCGACTTTATCATCGAAGGTGAAGGTGAACTTGAATTTTGCAAAATCGTAAAAACGAATGCACCTTTACCGTTCTGATGTGATCCGCTTTCTACATGGGTTGCAAACAGAAGTGCTGCCAAACATCGTAGCCACGTGAATAAAATACTGGAATTATGCGGTGGAAAAACAAAGAGCGGTTTTATTGCTTTAACGCATTGTCTCTCCTTGACCGACACACTTTGGGTAAAAAGCGAACGGGAAAATATTTCTTGGAAAGATGTCAATCTGTACGAAAATCACTTTGATGAGGATATTTCTAAATTTGTAATTTATGGGCATGATGTAGTTAAATTTCAAAAATCAACGAAATACCCCGAACTCACGACTGACGGTGCTTACGACAAATGCTGGTTGAATGAGAAAGATGGGATCCATCTTATAAAAACGGGTAGCTCTGGAGCAAGAAATGCAGGACTTGAGCCCTATGGCGACGTCCTTGCAAGCCAGGTCTTTGAAAAAATCTGCTGTTCTGTAAAATATGACCTGAGAAAATACGATGGTCGAGTTGTATCGGATTGTAAAATCTTTACGAGTCAGGAATTTGGTTATCGACCGATAGCACTGTTTTACAAAGTGCGGTTGACGCTTCCGAAGTTACTTGAAATTTACCGCGAATTCAATTGCGAAGACGAATTCCGTCGCATGGTAGTGGCTGACTGCATAACGCTGAATTCCGACCGTCATTTTGGAAATTTCGGCTTTTTGGTCAACAACGAGACTTTTGAACGCACCGAGCTGAATCCGTGCTTTGATTTCAACATGGCTTTTGTCCCTCTCGCCGAAGACGGCTTTGATTTCGGCGTAAGAGGCGACGGATCAATGCCAGACTTTGACGAATACTTGTCGAAGCGAAGCCCTGTAATTGGCTGCGATTACGTTGCCCCGGCTCGTGCAATACTCACGCCTGAAATCAAAAAATGCGTCGAAGAAATCCGCGAAACTCCGCTATCAGTGCCATGTGACGACAAATTCACTGAAAAACGCCTTTCGCAAAAGAACATGATAAAGAACGTCCAATGCGAACGAATTCTCGGCTTTGATTCAAAGTGGGAATTTTAGAATTCTCATCACTTAGTTCCATTTTCAAACAACTGCAAATTCAAGCCTAGCATTTTCAACACTTGAAGCGTTTTACCCAAGTGTATGGACTCTTTTCCGTTCTCAAGTTCAGAAAGAAAACGGATGCCAACCCCGCAAAATGCGGCACATTCAGCCTGAGTAAAACCCAGACTTTTCCGGCGTGCCCTAATCTGCGATGAAATATCTTTGAGCGATTGGATTTCCATGCTCTAAATATAATATTCCCGAACGGGAAAATCAACGTCTCGATTGTCGATAAAAATCAAAATATTCCCGAACGGGAAGATTAAATTTCCGTCTGTACTATTTTCCCATTCTTTAATTCAGAATCAAGCAAATCGTAATTGTAGGCTGAACTTTCCGTGCAAAGTCCTGTTGTCGGATTTTGTAACAGCTCAAAAGTTTTTGAATTATAGATGAGACTTAACGCCGCCTGCAGTGAAAGATTGCGTTCTTCCATCAGCCATTTAGCCATATCGCTGACTATGCCTTCAACGAGAAATTCCTGTTTTAAAGTCATACACTAGGTCTCTTTTGCAAAAAGGATATCGCCTTCGGTGTCCTAAAAGCGTATTGGTTGTTCAGTCTACGAGATTTTAAACCATTCACCAATTCGTCTATTGAAATCACATTAATCGCAAATGTTCTGAATAGTGTAGCGATATCATCATTTGCCACAGGACCAATAATTAAATCAAACTCTTCTGCGGGATGCTTTTGATTACGACTTCTATTCGCCATCACAAATTCAGCCCATTCCCGATCTGGTTGTCCGAAATTTTTAATTTTTAAGGAAGATAAATCGGAATCGTCAAACTCGAAGGCGTTTACTACAGGCTTACCCCCAAATCTATCGGCAACTTTTTGCGACATTTCACGAGCTTGCACTAATATTGTTGTTAGATAAAAAGACTGTCCAAAATCTTTAAACGGCTTACACATGGCTAAGTCGATTTTTTCAATATCGCAATTGGAACCATGGTACAAAATCATTGAATCTGCCCTCCGTTTTTTTGACAGATTGCAGTCAAATCTTCAATGGTATCGTCAAAAGAAAGCAAATGTTCAGCTCCATAGTGAGCTTCTAAGAAATCCATTCCTTTAAAAAGGTGCAGATAATTAAAAGCTTGCTTTACCGAAAGCGCTTTTGCTTTCGCAAATTCACTAATTGCAGCGACAGTCCATGTTATTTGCTTATCCATATAGAGAAATATACAAAAAAGACATCCCTAGTCAAAATTATAAGCATTTCGATTTACAATCTAACTCTACATTTACACTTTATATGCTCCTATATTCCAACCACCAATCTGGGTTGTTGTCAGAGATGTATGCTTTGTGCAATTTTACGTGAATGTAACGAAATCACGTTTTTTAGTTATCGGCTTAGTTGCTTAAAATTGGGTGTTAAAGGTTCTGCATTTGGTGGCATTGTCGCTGTATAGCGGATTATACCTGAATTATCCGTGCCAACAGCGATTGTCCAAGAAGAACCGGCGGCAACATCATTCAATGCAGTCAAACTTGAGGCAATCCACCCCACAGTTGCAGTTCCTGAATTTCCTCTAAAGGTCACTGAAGCCCCCCCACCTTTCAAAGTTCCTCCGCCATAGCAAAAGTTTGTGCTTTTGGTAGAATCTGTAGCAACGATAGAGCCTGGTCCTATATACCCAATAATCGTCCATGATCCAAGTTGATGAGTCTCACCTATATAAGAGTCTTGCAATTTTTCGTAAGTTCTTGCAGCTGGTCCAATTTCAGCAGCTTTGGATTTTGCAATCATACCAAACATCTTGGGAACTGCTACAGCAGAAAGGATGCCCATGATGACGATCACAGTCAGCAATTCAATAAGAGTAAACCCTTGCCTTTTCATAAGCTCCCCAATGGTAAAATTGAAAATTTTTTCAGTTTCTAAAGATAAACATTTGAAGAAAAAAAACAATGCATAAAAAATTTACTTAGAGAAAATAAGATTAAAACAGAAGCTACTTCACAGAGCTGAAAAAAATCCTTCCCCTTGGGAAGGATTCATTATTTTCAGCAAATCTGTTTAAAAACTACTTGCCGATGTTTTCGAAGTTTGCCGTCAAAGAAGCACAACCGGTTCCGGTCGGATTTTTAGCAACGTACTTAACCATCGAGCCACTTGCAGAGGCATCGCCCTTTGCCAATTTGACAGTCCATTCGCTTTTCACAGCACAATCATTGAGTGCAGTTAATGCTTCAGCAGCCCAACCGGCTTCACCAACCTCCGTAGTACTCAACTCACCAACCATCGTTGTGTGTTTGGTATTATCTTTTGGTGCGAATTGGTCACTATACTGAAAAACCGTTGTCTTAGAAGACTTTCCGTCAGAAGCCTTTGTACCCGGAGCGATATAGCCGATTTCCGACCATGCACCAGCGGCACCAGTTTCAGCTGCATAAGCATCCTGCAACTTCACGTAGGTTCCAGCTGCCGGACCGACTTCAGAGGCCTTGGACTTTGCAATCATACCGAAGAGTTTCGGAACTGCGACGGCGGCGAGGATGCCCATGATAACAATCACGACCATCAATTCAATAAGGGTAAAACCTTGCTTCTTCATAGTGTGTTCTCCTTGTTTTTGTGACACATTCTTGTTTTGAGCGTTATTGCTCGTTTACATTCAGTAATATATCCACTTTTTTTCCGAAAAGCAATACTTTTGTCAAACTTTTGTCACGTTTTTGTCATGACTCAGTATATTCCAACTTAAAAGTGCCGTTTTTCGCAAAATTTCGCAAATATTAACCAAACTTTCCGATGAACTATATATAGATAATTTTTTACGAAAAAGGGATTTTCATCTGTTTTTTATATTCCAATTTGGAATATATTATTCGGAGGTGTGATGACCATCACATCGTTTTGCAGTCCATTCATTTACGAATATTTACATTCAAGAGCTTTTTCATGCAAAACAGGAAGTCCACTTCCATTTTAGCACAGATATACATATAAAAAAGGCCTCCCGAAGGAGGCTTTTCTAGAATTAACTGGATCCTTCGCTGCGCTCAGGATGACGTAATAAACAGTGTCAGAACGACGATATAACGCATGACGTAATAGGCGGCGTCAGAACGACGTGAAAGCGATTACTTCATCACAGAATTTGCGACGACGACGCGGTTGCCACCGGCCTGCATAGCCATCTGGAGGGAGGCTTCTGCGGTGTAGATGAGCGAGCCTGCATCGTTTGCGTGGGTCGGCATCACGGCAACGCCCATGCTGAGCGTGGTCGCGAGGATTCCTTCACCGTAGGCAATCTGGAGCTGCGAGATTTCATTGCGAATACGTTCGGCACGGTTCCTGGTAATCTGGAGGTCGGCACCCGGCATAATCACGCAGAACACGTCGTCGGAGTAGCGGCACGGGATGTCTTCGCCACGGATGTAGCTCGGCAAGCGCTGTCCAAGTTCCCAGAAGAGCTGTTCCACAGCGTGGCGACCTTGAGCGTTCTGCACGGCAGGGATTGCATCGGGGTAAAGCATCACAATGCCAATGGGCGACTTGTGGCGCACAGCAGCAGTGATTTCGCGGCTGAGCGATTCTTCCATATAACGTTTGTTAAAAAGACCGGTCAGCACGTCGCGGATGCTGTGCTGTTCAAAGCGCATGCTGAGGTCCTGGTTCGCCACGTAAAGTCCAAACGCGGCAGCGACAATACTCACCTTAGCCTGCCAGTATTCCTTGGTTTCGGTTTCCGGAAGCTTATCGACCTGGAGTGTCAGAATGCCGAAGTGTTCTTCAAGGCCTTCGATCGGGGCGCAAATGGCGATGCCCTTCGGGCGGTGGTGCAAGTGCGTACAACCGCTAGAGACTTCAGGCGAGCTATAGTCGGTCACAACGATGTCGCCGGTATTGAAGCTTGCGCATTCGGCTGGGAGCACGGTTTCGTCACTGATGACGTTCGGACCAAAGCGGAAAATCTGAGAGAGTTCAGTCTGCACGCCGCCGTACATATAAAGCACGCCAGAAGCTTCGGGGAAGAGTTCCGGCAAAAGCTTTTGCATGGCGTCGATGACTTCGGTAAACGGACGGTTGCGGAGAATCCCCACCTTAAAGCCGTTCCAGGCTTCGAGCGGGAACCCGACCTTGAGGGCGGCGGCATCGAGCTTCTTGATGGAAGCAGGCACGGGTTGCTGTTTGAGGGCTTCGGCGGCGGGGATAGCACCCGGCGGAAGCGGGTTCTTCTTTTCTTCTTGGAGGCGGACCGACACGAACTGCGTGTCCTTGGGCTGCGGCTTGTTCAGCACCTCGTTAAAATCGTTTTCGATGGCTTCAATCTGCCTGCTGCAGACGGTATAAAAAACGAAGCCGAGTACTGCGCCCCAAGCTCCGACAAATATGAACTTCGCCCCGATGGACATGGTTTCTTCGGGGACGACATATGCAGCAATGACGCCCATCAAAAAGGCGACCAACCAAAAGATATATTTAACGATATTCATACCATAAATAATATTAAAATATTACAGGGCAGGCAACAAGATTATCTATTTTTGGGGGTATGACAATCCTTGAGAAAATCGCTCTTGCACTCCCTGCAGTTGAATCCCCCGCCCGTTACATGGGTGGCGAAGCAAATAGCGTCATCAAAGACCATAGCAAAATGCTGGCGCGCATGGCGTTTGTGTTCCCGGACACTTACGAAATCGGCATGAGCAACAACGGGCTCAGAATTTTGTACCATGTGCTGAACCGCGAACCGAATTTGCTTTGCGAAGTGGCTTTTGCGCCGTGGGACGACATGGCCGCCGAGATGAAGAAGTACGATATTCCGCTTTATACGCACGCAAGCTATACGGCGGTCAAGGATTACGAAGTCGTGGGGCTTACGCTCCAGACCGAGCTCAACTTTACAAACGTGCCGTACGTGCTTGAACTTGCAGGGATTCCAGCATGGCAAAAGGACCGCGCCGAGAGCGACCCGATTGTCGTTTCGGGCGGCCCCTCGATGGGGAACCCCGAACCGGTCGCAGACTTCTTTGACGCGTTCATGATCGGCGATGGCGAAAAGCTGATTGTCAAATTTGTGCGTTGCGTTGGCGAAGGACGCAAGGCGGGCCTCAAGCGCGCCCAGATTTTGGAAAATTTGTCTAAAATCGATGGCGTTTACGTACCGAGCTTGACGAATGTCGTCAAGAACGAATACGGCGTTATTGTCCCGGCAGAACCCGCAAAGGGCTCTTACGAAAAAACGAACGGTGTACGTCGCCAGTTCATCCCGGTTTTGGATCCGAAAGACTACCCCATCAAGAACTTGATTGCAAACATGCAGCTTGTTCACAACCGTTTTAGCGTGGAAGTAATGCGTGGTTGCGCGCAGGGTTGCCGTTTCTGCCAAGCGGGCATTTGGTACAGGCCGTGCCGCGAGCTCAATCCGGACGATGTTCTGGACATTGCAAAGGCAGGCATTCAGGCGACTGGCGAACGCGAACTCGGTCTTTTGTCACTTTCGACCGCTGACTACAAGCCGGTCGAAGCGCTCACAGATTCCATCATTGACGACCCGTTTTATGACAACGTAGACGTAAGCCTTCCGAGTATCCGCGTCAACAGTTTTGGACAAAGTCTCGCCGAAAAGGTAGCCGCGCTCAAGGGCGGTCGTAGCGCCACGTTCGCACCAGAAACAGGTTCCGAACGCATCCGCAAGATGATCAACAAGACCATCAGCGACCAAGACATGTACGACGCTGCCGAACACGCTTTCTCTAGCGGGTTCAACAAGATTAAGCTTTACACGATGATTGGTTTCCCGACCGAGAACCTGGATGACATGCAGGCGTTCTGCGAACTCATCTTCAATCTCGTGAAAATCGGACGCAAGTATAACCGCGGCATTCAAATTGCAGTGAGCATTGGCATTCTCATCCCGAAGTCGTTTACGGGCCTGCAATGGGCTCCGTTTATGGACAAAGAAACAGCACTCGGGCACATCCGCTATGTGCGCGAAAAGTTCTTCAAGCACCCGAACGTGAAAATCAACTGGGCGGCCTGGGAAACAAGTTTCTTGGAAGCAGTCTACAGCCGTGGCGACCGCAGTCTCGGTCCTGTCATTTACGCCGCCTACAAGAAGGGCATCATCTTTGAAAGCGACAGCTATCGTTTTGACTTTAACAAGTGGCTCGAAGTCTGGCAAGAATGCGGCTATGACACAAGCTGGGTCTACCGCGAACGCGATAAGGACGAAGTCTTCCCGTGGGACTTTATTCACGCAGGTACGACAAAGCAATACTTGCGCCGCGAATGGGAAAAGGCTTTCGATCCAAATTCCGCACCCGTGCCAAACTGCAAATGGGGCGACTGCCAAGCATGCGGCATTCCGGGATTCGGCAAAGAAATAGTCCTCGCCGACGACCCTGTGCGCCACAAGGCGCCGAGCCGTACCCCTGAAGAAATCAAGAAGCTCGTGGCAGAACGCCGTCCGAGCCAGAAGGTGAGCTACAGCTACAAGATTACATTCAAGAAGTCCGGCATCAGCCGATTCCTGCCGCACCACAACATGCTCAGTTTCTTTGAACGCACGTTCATTTGCGCAGGCATCCCGATCAAGTTCAGCGAGGGATTCAGCCCGAAGCCCCGCATTGTGAACATGGGCGCGCTCCCGCTCGGACTTGAGACTTACTGCGAAGTCATTAGCGTTGATTTACTGCAAAAGCTTGACCTCTCCGCCGAAGGTAAGCCAGCAATCATCGAAAAGCTCAGCGCTCCGTTCCCGCGCGGCATGGAAATCGTGGATATCGAGCCTTTGAAGGAAAAGCTCTCGAAGCATTTCCCGAAGGCGATGGTCTACCGCCACACGCCCGAAAGCATCCCCACCGACCTTATGCAAAAGTTCGAACAAAAGCAATTGCCTATTGTCACGAACCACCGCGGTCAGCAGATGGACTTGAACGAGCAGATTTTAGGGATTGATATTCAGAACGGCACAATGGTCGTGCGCGTCAAGTGTAACAACCAGGGGACAACCCCTAGTCCGTTTGTCATTTTTGCAGGGCTGCTTGGCATTGAGATTGACCCGGCCAAGCTCGATGAAGTCTCCCGCCGCTTCCTCGTCGCGAAGATTGCCATTGAATGGTAACCAACACCCCCGTAGATGTCATCCTGACGCCAAAGGCGGAAGGATCCAGTGAAATCCTGTATTGCAAAACAAGACTTTACTGGATCCTTCGCTACGCTCAGGATGACGAGCGATTAAGCAAGGTCAATTTAGCAGGCATGACAAGTTCTATTCAGCCGGGAGAATAATCTCGATGTGACTGGTGCTGACGTTAAGGAAGTGCGTACGGAACAAGTCCTTTTCATTCCTGTCGCAAACGCGCACCTGCGTCACCGCAATAAAGTCCTTGTTTTCACGGATATAGTCCGTGAGGCGTTCGTCACGCAACGTGTCGATTTCGCCCGTAATGACAAAATTATCTGTCCACATTTTTACTAGCATACCACTAATATATAAATGTTAGTCCAAGTAAGAAGATAAAAACCTTATTTTTTCGCCCCTAAAGCCATTTTATCGTATATTATTCAATAAGATACAACAATGTCATGCCCGATTTATTCGGGCATCTCCCTTTTAAAAGAAAATAGGAGATTCCCGCTTTCGCGGGAATGACAAGAATGAATCAATTTAAACTTAATTAAGAGGTTCGCATTATGGCACCGAAAAAAGTACGCACGATTCCAGGGCAGATGGCATACAACAACGCCGAATTCA
Source organism: Fibrobacter sp. UWB16 (assembly GCF_900215325.1). Lineage (NCBI taxonomy): Bacteria > Pseudomonadati > Fibrobacterota > Fibrobacteria > Fibrobacterales > Fibrobacteraceae > Fibrobacter > Fibrobacter sp. UWB16. Next base: position 964,056 of record NZ_OCMS01000001.1, read on the forward strand.
TGGAAAGCGATGCCGCACGCCCCATTCGATTCCTTTCTGAATTTTTCCAGCCTGCACAAGTTTTTGCACAAGAAGACATCAAGAATTCTATCGTGTTCTTTGGTTCGGCACGCACACTTCCGCCCGACGAAATCAAAAAACGCCGCAAGGGTTGCAAGAACAAAGTCGAACTTGCAAAGCTCGACAGGCTCTCCAAGGTCGCCGATTCTTACAATGCCGCTCGTGAACTCGCTGCCAAGCTCGGCAAGTGGATTAACAAGCGCCACCACGGCTACGCCATCATGACGGGCGGTGGTCCGGGCATTATGGAAGCCGGCAACCGAGGTGCATCTGACGTGGGTACGCCTTCTGTCGGTTTGAACATCAAGTTGCCTTTCGAACAACATTGCAATCCGTACATCGATGACGAACTGAACTTGCAGTTCCGTTATTTCTTTGTTCGTAAATACTGGTTCTTGCGCATGGCTCGTGCGCTCGTGATTTTCCCAGGCGGATTCGGCACGCTCGACGAAGCCTTCGAAATGCTCACGCTTATCCAGACCGATAAGTATGCGCAGCAGATGCCGGTCGTGATTTTCGATTCGAACTTCTGGAAGAAGGCTCTAAACTGGGAATTCTTCGCCGAAACGGGCATGATCAATCCGGAAGACCTCAAGCTCTTCAAGTTCTGCGACACGGTCGACGAGGCTTACGACTTCATCACCTCTAGGCTCGAAGAACAGAGCGAAGAAAAGATCACGTTCGCGCGCTCCCACGCCGAAGACGAAGAAAAGAAGAAGTAACAAAGTCATGCCCGCCGGAGCCTGTGCTGAGCGCAGTCGAAGTAAGCGGGCATCTTTTTTGTCGCCCCTGTCACCCCGGCCTCCGTGCCGGGGTCACCTTTTTTGCTAATTTTTTTTCATGTTCTGGAACAATTTGGCAGAAACGATGGACAGGGTCTCGCGCAATTTGGCGCTCCGACCGAACTACACCATGGAAGAATACCAGCGGTGGTTCGACCACAACCCTGACTTTAAGCACAACGGCAATGCAGAACGCATCGAGCTTATCGAGCCGCTTTCGCTCGTAGGCACAAACCAACTTTACCGCGCCAAGCTCTGGATGCAGCACCCGCGCGATGAAAAGCGCTACGACGAAAAAGAAATCGTCGTGAAAATCTGCAAGTACTGGGCTCCCCCAGGCAAGAACCGCCTGCACCGTTTGAACATGCTTCTAAGCGCGTTCCAAGACGAAATCCGCATCAACAACCTCGTCCGCGCCACAAACATCGAAGGCGTGGTGCAGACTTTTGGCGGAGGTATTGCGGGTCGCCACCCCTACCTCAAGCTAGAGTTTATCAAGGGTTGCTCGCTTGATAGAGTCATCAAGCCAAAGCTCACTGACGAAGAACTTTTGCAGCGCGTGGCTCAAATCGCCTACCTTGCAAACACCATCAGCCAGCTCCATTACTACCAAATTGTGCATAAGGACATCAAGCCCAAGAACTTGCTCCTGTGCCAGAATCCGGCGCACAAGAACAACCATAAAATACTGATTTGCGACTTTGGCTACGCACAGGCCAAGATGCGCGAATCCGTTACCGAAGGCGGCGGAGTCTTTTCACCTAGTTACAGCGCCCCCGAACTAGCCCAGTCCAGCGAAAACATTACATCCGCGGTAGACTACTTTAGTTTCGGCGCCGTGATGCACGAATACCTTACCGGCGTAAAGCTCTACCCCAAGGCGAAGGAAATCTACACCGAAGAAGGCCGCCTGATTACCAAGCGCTACATGGAATACATCGAGAACGGCCGCGAAAACGTGTTTAACGATGAACGTTTCCCGGAAATTCACGATTGGATCGATGCACTGACTACGTTTGACGCCAACGAACGCATGAAAAAGAGCCCGAACCTGTTCGCCCTCGCCCACAAGCTCCGCGAAGAGGTAAATGCCCAGGGATTCCGGGATGTAAACACCGATTTTCTGTGGAACCAGCTGAACGAATACGGAAAGCGCTCTTTTTAGTTATATTCATTGGTATGAAGAAAATATTGAGCATCCTCCTAAAACCGTTCCGGTTTTTCAAATTCCATCATTACGTGACGCTTTTAGCGATCGCAGCACTCGGGGTATTCAACGTCCAGACCAGCTTTGACCCCATCATCCAAAAATTCCGCCAGGAAAAGGAAATCCACCAGTCCTTCGGCAAGTGGTGGGACGAAGAACGCGCCCAGGAATTCAGAAACGTGGGACTCACGCCAAACGACACCATAAAGGCGCAAGAATTCGAGCTCTACAAGGAACGTTACCAAGTCGAGCACCCAACGCCAATCATCGAAGACCGCATCGAGGAAATGAAGGGAGAATTCCTCGATTGGTGGGAAAATCAGGGCGGCAAGGAACAGTACGCCAAGGAGCATGGCAACTACCCGACCGACAAGCAATATGAGGCGGAACTCAAAAAATGGATTTACAATTATACGGACAAATTCATCCGTTACCGTTGGGCATACCAGCCTAGCCGAGGCAATACCGAAAGTTGGCTCACTTGTAGCTTGCTGTTCCCGAGCGCATGGTCCTTTATTTTCTTCGTCGTATTTTTCATGTTCGCGCTGATGCAGCTTGAGAAGCGTTGGCACGCGTTCTTTGTTTACGTTTACGCGGTAGTAATCGCAATTATTAGCGGTTTCTTTGTCGATTTACTCGTAGACACATCGTTCTTTGGGCAGTTCGCCTCGCAGCGTTACATGGGCGTAAGCCTGATGGTCTGTTTCTTGCTTGGAGCAAACGTTTTCGACAAGGAGAAAGACGCCATTCCGTCTTACGTGAGCAAGATATCGCAATTGGCTCTTTTCGGGAGCATGGCGATTGACTGGTTCCTGAATCCTGGAATATTCAATGCGGTCGCTGTGGAATCGCCGTTCTTCTTTGCTTTAGGCGGGCTTGCAGGGTACTTCATGCCTCATCGCGCAGAAGGAAACACCAAACAAGTTGTTACCGAGCAAAGGCCCGAAGAAACGGAATCACCTAGCGAACGCACCCGCAATATGATTAACAAGGGTCTTGAAGCAGCAAACAATGGTGAAAACGAGAATGCGGCTCGTCTATTGCAATACGGGTTGACAGCGCTGTTGCAAGAAGAACCGGTCAAGTTCCTGGAAGTCAAGGATGCCGTGAATCGAATTGCAGCCTGCTATGCAGAAATTCCGAGCACGCAATGGCTCGAATGGGGCGCTATCGCCAAGCAGAAGAAAATCCCGGAGGCCGCCATTACTCTGTTCGAGAAGGGAATTGCAAAAGAAACAGACGCAAAACTTTTGCGACGTGCGCACTTTGACATTGGCGAGCTCCGCATTCAGACAAAGTCCGATGTGAACGCCGCCATGGAGCATTTGACCAAGGTCATCAAGGAAAACGACAGCGACACGCTCGCCGAGCAGTCCAAGAAGCTTATGGAAACCGGCAAAGACATCCTAGTGCAGATGGCCTACGCCGCTCCCAAACAGTTTAAAGTTTCAAATTAAAAACTAAAGGCGATGCCGGAACGGAGTCCGGCATGACAACAAAGCCCCGGGATAAATCCGGGGCTTCGTCATTCTGAGCGTAGCGAAGAATCCAGTTACATTATCAGTTGCTTCACCAAGAATTAACTGGATCCTTCGTCCTTACGGACTCAGGATGACGTCAAAGCATTCTTACTTTACAACAAACTTCTTGGCGGAAAAGCCTTGAATTTGCACGAGGTAAAGTCCGGTTTTGAGTGTGCTGACGTTGAGCGATTCATTCATGCTCTGAGCGGTCTTTTGCATTTGTACATTGCCTTGCACATCAAGAATCTTGATGGACTTGCCCACGACAGAACGCGGCAAACGGAGCGAAAGCGTGTTGTCTACGAGCGACATGCCGAACTTCGCTGCAACCACAGACTTCGAAAGTCCAACAGAGAACTTCACAGGCTTAGTCAATTCATCATAGCGTTCCACAAGCGCCATCAAGTACCATGTGCTATGCGGAAGCCACTGTTCATCCCAGCGCCACACCTGCCAAGATTCCTTCAAGGAATCAAAGCCCACTGCAGCAACACCATCATCCGTCCAAGCAATGCCTGAACCATCCTGATTCTTGCCGGTAATGCCGTTTGCAATACCGCCTTCAAGCGTTGCATCATATTCAGACTGACCATCGTACTTTTTCGGGTTCTTCGTTCCCTTGCCATACATCATGCAAGTCGCATACGGGTTCTTGCCCAAAATCCAGTCGAGCTGATCCGTAGCATATTTTTGCACATCACTCGTGGTAACATTCCTATATTCGCCGTCAATAATGCGTTTTGCGTACATTATCGCCGCAGAAAGACTTGCAAGGCGAGCATCTTCACCCTGCCACCAATAATTACTTTCGTTATCGTGCGGGATAAAGAATCCATCCTTTATTTTGTCCTGAGTCTTGTAAGTCTGGCGGGCATAACCAAACGGGTTATCAACCTTATTCGTAATTTTAACAAGCCAGTCAAAATGAGACTTAATGGCATTACGAACATTAACGATAGATTCGTTCACGCAACCACCACCAATCATAGTAACGCAAGCCCAATAAGGGAATGGCTGACCATGAACTTCTATGCCGGCATCTTCGTCAATAGCGCCAACAACCTCACTATAACGAGCAAGGGCAACCAACGGAAGCCCCGCATCGCTTGCATGCCAGAACGGACGAGTCTTTGCATCATCGCTCCAGAAATAGCCATCTTCACTTACACGAGAAGATAAATGCTCGGCACGGTCATAAGCATCTTCCAGATACTCCTGTTTTTTTGTAGCGGCATAAAGTTCCGTCGCCGCCAAGAGCGCCGTATAATCGTCGATAATGTTTTCCTTGCCATCATCGCAGTAAGCACAAGACTTGCCTATTCCCTGTTTTTCGGACAAATGCTTATAAGCTTTTTCAGCCGCAGCCAAATACTGTTCACTCGTAAAATCACCCTTCAGCTGAAGCCTTGCTGCGCTTGCAAGACCGGCTATTGCCATGCCACCGCCTTCGCGGAACGCCGTCTGGTAATCAGTACTCTTGATGCCATCGGAACCGGAGAACGCACAAATTTCGCGTTTGCCCATAAGCGAGCCCCAGTTGTCGAACACGGTCATATAGAAAAAGCCCTGTTCGTCAAGCATGCGCACCAAAAAGTCCGCACCGTAAGCGGCTTCATCAGCCGTTTTCGCCTTGGTCGAAGTCGATGCAAGCAACGCCGGAATGCGTTCCGAAGCAAAAGCAAGCGACCAGACCGTCAAAGGAATCTGCTGCGGGTTCAAGTAGTTCGCGTAAGAAAGGTGGCTCAAGTATTTGCTGACATCGCCGCTGGCATCGTACCAACCGCCATGCACATCGAGCTTTTTATCAGACTTGTACACCGGCATCTGCTTATCCCAGCCTTCAACAGTAGGGTCATCTGCACGATCATCATAGAAGTAATTGAGCACTGACGCAAGCGTATTTGCAGCCAAAGCGTTTTCGCCCACCGTAAATTCGCCCGATTTCTGCGGTTGACCATTTTCAGAAACCTGAAGCGTGTACTTACCTGCCGTAAGGCCCGTCAAATCAGCAACATAAAACTTGCCATTGTTGAGCCAGTTGTCCGGATTCGTACCCGCCGAAAGCTTACCTGTCTTGACCGCAGTCTCGCCTGACATCACACTAAATTCGGCACCATCCGAAAGATTATCGCTCTTGACGATCACGGAAATCGGCTGACCGACATCATAACCGACCTGGTTGTAGAAAAACTTGGTTTCAGCAGAAGCAACACCCGCGCTCAAAAGAACCGCGGCAGACAAAATCGGGGAAAGCTCATATATATGCATGCGCTAAATATAGATTCACGACGATTTTTCGAAAAGTAAAATAATCCTCATACGAAAAGGAGATCATTGCCGCGTCGTTCTGAGGACCGAAGGGACGAAGAACCTAGTTAAGTTTTCGCATTTATTTAACGCATATCCAGCGTAGAAAACAAAATTAACCATTTACAGTTCATTCGAGGAACCGTTCAGAGCGACTAAAAACCGCAATTTATTCGGCATGTTTTATAGCAACAGCATCAGGATAAGGATGTTTTTCAAAACCATTGTAGCCTTAAATTACAAGTCCAAAGCTCATTTGATCAAAATTTAACGCAAATTTTACGTTAATTATTAAATATTTTTCATTTCATTCAAAATTTTTATTGACCATTCAAAATTCAAAACCTATGTTTGCGATGTAAATGAAAAACGACTGGATTCTTCGCGATTCCATCGCTCAGAATGACGTCACAAACAACTTTAAACCAATAACCTGAGACACAAACATGTACTACGAAACAATTAAAGTTCTCGACTGCACCATCCGCGATGGCGGTCTCGTCAACAAGCACGATTTTTCTCTTGAATTCGTGCGTAGATTGTACACCCTTCTCACAGCAGCCGGCGTAGACTACATGGAAATGGGTTACAAGAACTCCCCGGAACTCTTCGACCCGAAGGAATACGGCCCGTGGAAGTTCTGCGATGACGATTTGCTCTGGAAGGTCAAGGACGGCATCGATTCCAAGATGAAGATGGCCGTGATGGCTGACGTGGGCCGCGTCAACATGGATGCCGTGAAGCCCGCTTCCGAAAGCCCGTACCAGATGTTCCGCGTGGCAAGCTACGTCAAGAACATCGACAAGGGTATCAGCATGGTAAACGCCTTCCACGACATGGGCTACGAAACGACGCTCAACATCATGGCTGTGAGCCGCGACCGCGGTCCGGAACTTGACGAAGCCCTCCACCAGGTCAACGAAGAATGCAAGGCCGACGTGCTTTACCTCGTCGACAGCTTCGGCGCCTTCTACCAGGAAGACATCGACAAGGAACTCGCCCGCTACAAAGGCATCGTGAAAAACAAGAAGTTCGGTTTCCACGGTCACAACAACCAGCAGCTCGCTTTCTCCAACACGATCCAGGCCATCATCAACCACGTCGACTACCTCGATGGCTCCGTGTCCGGCATGGGCCGCGGCGCAGGCAACTGCACCACTGAACTCCTCCTCGGCTTCCTCAAGAATCCGAAGTACGACCTCCGCCCGGTTCTCGACGCCATCCAGGAACTCTTCTTGCCGTTGCAGAGCAAGTACGAATGGGGTTACATCATCCCGCAGATGATCACGGGTATGCTCAACCGCCATCCGCAAGACGCTATTGCCGTCCGCAAGACCGAAGAAAAGGACATGTACCGTAAGTTCTACGAACACATGATCAACGACTAAAGTAAAATACATTGGCGACCCCGGAGTCCGGGGTGACACGAGTAAGAAATCCCGTTCAAACGAACGGGATTTTTTTATTCATCCACCATGATACACCAATAATACGTCAAAATTTCCTACAACATAAGAAAAAGAAAGAAAATCATTACGCTCATTTCATTCGAAAAACTTTATTATGTATTTTTTATTTAACTTCTACCAAAGGAGGAGAACTCAAATGAAACTCTTTAAGATTCTAGCAGCAACTGCTATTACTTTTGGCGCATCCAGCGTTTGGGCAGACTTGATTCGCGAAGATAGCACAGCATGCTCGCCGACCATACACCTAAAGGTCCCTGCAACCTGGATAAACGCATTCATCAGTTTAGGTGATACGGCTATCGCATTCCCTAAAGCAGATGCTAACGGATGGTCCACGATTTCACTTGCAGACAAAAGCATCACAAAAAACGCCACCAAGTTTTTCATCAACAATAACAGTGGCAGAAGTTGCTATAAGCACGCTTGCATATCCCCCGAAGGCATCTACAAATCTACGATTTACGAGTATTTCACTTGCTCCACCTTCAAAGAAGACAACGCCGAAGTCTGGATCCAGGAGCATCCCGATCCGAGCAAAAAGAATCAAATCTACATGACGTACAAAGAACCGGTCATCCACGACTTTTACGTCTTTGTTCCGAACAACCAATCCTGGCTTATCGGAAACCCCATTATCGAAGAAAACGGCAAGCCTCACGAAATGTACCCAGATCCATCTTACCTTGGATGGTACATCAGACGCTACATTGACGAAGAAATTCCAAGCAGCGTTCTCATCTACCACGAAGGTGACGAGGATAAGAAAGAAGCTATCGGCATGAAGGGCGATGGGGAAACAAAAGCAACTCCGATTCCTTTAGTTGATTTTTTTGAACTATTTTCAAGCGAACCCGATTACAGCAATGCTCTGTATTTTGTCGCAGACAAGGAAGAAGCGTCAAAACTTCCGGCTGGCAACGATGGATGGTATATAAAGCATCCGACTTCAGAAGGGTCTAACATGCGCGAGTTAATCGCTACGATTTACGATTCCGATGCGTCATTGCACGGAGCATTTTCGTGCGCACCGGGGTGGACCATGGAAAGAGAAAGGTCCGGCAAATCCAACTACAACGCCTGCTATTATCCGACCGCAAAATATTCAACGACATCAGTTGCAGACACCGTAGTTCCATGCATCGGCGTAACCACCGGCATGGTCGAATCATCGCTTGATGCCAAAACCAAAAAGTTGAAGTTGACCGCCAAAGGCCAAAAATGCTTCGGAGACCAAGCAGACGAAGCCTTCGCCGCACTCTTCACTGCTACTCCAGGCATAAATGAAAGCTACTATTTTGCCATTCCATTCTATAAGAACTACTACGGCAAGCTAGAATTCGACTCAGACTATCAACAAAGTAAAGGAGCCAAAGTCCCTGGCGGTTTCTATCCCGCTGAAGTTCCGCCAGATGATGACATGATGTTGTCCGAACGCTTGCCAGCCGCCGAGAGCAAGCGCAGAGCCGAAGGTCCCGTATTCTACTGTTCTGACCCCTCAAAAAATTCAAAAACACCCGATGGTCTACGCACAATTGACGCTACACAAAAAGTTCCAGCATACAAACTTATTTGCAATGGTCCCGGTTGGGACAAAGGCATTGATTGCGAAGGCATTTACATAAAAGGCGGGGAATTTGGCATGGGCAATTCACTGACTCCTTTGGGCACGGAAATCTCCGAAAAAATTGGAGTTTCCTGGATTGAAGATGGTTGGGGATGGTCCTGCGCCTATGACGCACCGATTGATTGGTTGCATTACAAAGATGGTACAGAAACTCCTGTATTACCGCAAGATCAATATGGTACTCCTCGCTGGATGTCTATAGAGCTACACAATGATTCTGCCGAGAGTGCAATCTTAACTACTGCTGGGCGCAACCATCACTTCTGCCTTGAATCGCACGCCACATTCAAATACAGAAAAGGGTTGAACTTTAGCATTGTCGGAAATGACGACATCTGGGTTTACATCAACAACAAATTAGCGGTCGATGTCGGCGGCGTCCATATTTCGGCCCCCGGCTATGTCGATGTAGACAAGTTCTTGCCAAGTGCAAAATTGGGCGATGTTTACGACATCGACATTTACTACTGCAACCGTCGCAATCCGACAAGCACATTGCAAATCGCGACAAACATGATTTTGGAACAATCCATAATCAGTCCTGATCCATACGCTATTGCAAGTCGCAGAACAAGCTCTGATTTCAGCCAATTCCGCGTTGCTAAAACAGGAACGCTTGAAATTGCAATCATCACAAGCAAGCAAAATGCGACCAGGCAATATGCGCTCATAGACATGAAAGGTCAGGTACTTTCAACAGGTTCGTTGAACAGCATCGAGACTCGCGTGAAAGTTCCAACATCAGGAACATATATCGTCAAGGTCGGGCATAATTACAAGAAAGTCAATGTGAGATAAAAAAAAGTCTGATTAGACCTTCATAACAAAAAGATCCCGCTCATTAGAGCGGGACCTTTTTGTTACAGTCCATCAATTTCCAAAAGCGCGGCCATGTCGTTCGAATTGATTTCGAAATCAAGCTTGGCGTTCTGCCGGATGCGTTCTTCGTGCACGGATTTTGGGATTGGCAAAAGCCCAAGTTGCAACACAAACCGGCTTGCAAGTTGCGGCACCGACACATGGTACCTCTCCGCCATGGCACAGACTTCAGGCACTTTCAAAAGGCGCCCCGTCGCATTGGGCGAATACGCTTCCACCAAAATTCCGACCTGTTCGCAGAAGTCAATGAGTTCCGTCGGCACATGTCCAATGTGAACGCGAACCTGATTCACCGCCGGCACCACACGTGCACCCGCCAGCAAATTGTTCAGGTCGTCGATATCAAAGTTCGAGACACCAATCGCACGAATTTTACCAGCCTCGTAAGCTTCTTCGAGAGCCTTCCAGACATCTACGTTTTCACGGTAATAATAGTTCCCGCCAGGAACGCCCATTTCGGCCCACGGACGGGGGGCATGTATTAGCATCATGTCAATATGATACGCATCCAAGCGGTCCATCGATTCTTGAATACAGCGCACCGTGTCGGCGTAATTCTTGACTTCGGCAGGGATTTTCGTGGTGATAAAGATGCTTTCGCGGTGGATTCCGGTCGATTTTAACGCCGCCTTAAGCCCCGCACCCACGCCCGCCTCGTTTTCGTAGGCGATTGCGGTATCGATATGGCGATAGCCCGCATCAATAGCTGTCGCAACAGCAGTTGCCGCCACATCATTTGGGGTTTGCCATGTTCCCAAAGCAATTTTCGGGATTCGCTGCCCGTTATTCAGCTTGTAAAATTCGTCGAGTACCATAATCAAACCTCGCTACTTGCACCAAATTAATATAAATAGAAACACGATTCCAGCGAGGCAGAATCGCCAAAGTCCTAATACCACATTGGAATATTTACTGGTGTGAAAAGGGATATGGGCTTACGCCCAAAGCCTTTTTAATTTAAAATGAGCTTCATGCGGGCGGGGCCCCATACTTAATCCCATCCTGGCGCAAGCGCCAACCTTACGGCTCAGCAATGGGGCTGCAAGCAGCCCCGCTGCGTTCGCCTTTTAAGGTTGTGGCCGACGCTTTATTCTCTCGACGAACATTTATACATTCATTTAAAAACAATACGACGCAATAACCATAGTTACTTGAAATGTTTACGTAGAAACTTCTAGTAACTACCAACTATTAACTAGTAACTGTGCCGAAGGCACTAAATAACTATTTCTCTATAGTCTTGATTTCGCCCTGAGCGGCGCGATTGGCGTTGTAGGGGTCTATGTGCACAAGCGCATCGACGACGTTTTCGTTCGAATCGATGAGCAGCTGTTCGACCTCTTCGGCAACATCATGAGCATCTTTCAGCGTCATCTGGTCATCGACCACGATATGCACGTCCACATGCAGGTCACTCCCGACGTAGCGGGAACGGAGCCCATGCAAACTGATGACCTTCGGGTGCGAAAGCGCCACGCTTCGAAGCTTGCCCAGGACATCGGGGTTTGCGCCACGGTCTACAAGCTGCCGAAGCCCCGGAGCCGCAATTTCAATCGCTGAATGAATCACGAAAAACGCAACGACAAGCGCACCGACAGAATCCGCAAACCAAAGCTGCGGGAGCAAAATGGCAAAAACGACTGCTACGAGCACAGGAATCGAGCTAAAAGAGTCGCTACGGTGGTGCCAAGCATTTGCCTCAAGCACCTGGCTGCGGATTTTTCGCCCGGCATTTCGCGTATAGCGGAAGAGAATTTCTTTTACGACAATGGAAGCAAAAGCCATCACCGCAACGGACGTTTCCGGGTGCGATGCCTCACCCGCCAACAGCGCAAGGACGGCCTTATATCCAATGCCAATACCCACGGCAGCAACGGCAAGGCCAATGCCAATCGTAATAAGCGTTTCAAATCGCCTATGCCCGTAAGGGTGCTCGGCATCCGGTGGCGAGTTCCAAAAGTGACTGCCAACAATCACGGCGACATCGGTCACAAAATCAGATGCACTATGGATAGCATCTGCAACGAGCGCCTGGGAGTTCCCCACCACACCCACAACAAACTTGGCAACAGAGAGCGCGGCGTTCCAGCCAAGCCCCACCCAAGTCACTTTGCGGACTTCTGCACTATCGTCTTTTTTGCGTACGCGAGTCATGACCTTTAAGCTAGAAAATTTGCAACCTTACGTGCTCCCAAATCATCAAAATTGCTGTAATAAAAAATCAATGTTACTATTTTTCTAATGCTTATGAAAAAACTCTTGAAAATCATCATCGTTATCGCCGTTTTGGCAGGGGTCGCCCTCGGCGTCAAGTCATTCTTCTTTAACGGAGATGCCACAAGCCAGGCTGGCGCCCTCATCAGCACCAAGGTGGTGACAGACACCATCAAGACAACAATCTCGGCAACGGGTTCGTTAGAGCCGGTAGACCAGGTGGAAGTCGGTACGCAGGTTTCTGGCGATATCGCCAAGATTAACGTTGATTTCAATTCCAAGGTCAAGAAAGGCCAAGTCATTGCCGAACTTGACAAATCCAAGTTGCAGTCGACTTTAAAGCAGACGACAATCTCTTACAAGAGCGCCGAAAACGACTTGAATTACAAACAAAGCACATACGACCGCATCAAGAAGCTCGCCGAAAGCAAGAGCGCAAGTGCGGTCGAACTGGAACAGGCTGAGTACAACCTAAACGCAGCAAAGCTCGCCGTGGAACAGCGCAAGAACGAAGTCGCCCAGGCAAAACTGAATTTGAGCTACGCCACCATCAAGAGCCCGATTGACGGCGTTGTGCTGAAACGAGCGGTGGATGTCGGCCAAACCGTTGCCGCCTCCATGAGCACGCCGACATTGTTCGTCATCGCAAAGGATTTGAGCCAGATGAAAGTCATGGCCGCCGTAGACGAAGCTGACATTGGTCAAGTGAAGCAAGGCCAGCGAGTCACGTTCACGGTCGATGCCTTCCAGAACGAAACGTTTAACGGAACCGTGCAAGAAGTTCGACTGAACCCGACGACCACGAGCAACGTGGTAACTTATACCGTCGTGATTACCGCAGAGAATCCGGAACAGAAGCTCTTGCCGGGCATGACCGCCACCTGCACCATTGTCACGCAAGAAATTACGGACGCCATTACGATTCCGGTCAAGGCGCTCAAGTTTACACCTGCAGCAGGAACCCCGATGATGGATCCGAAAGATATGCCACGTCCGGAACGTCCGAAGACTGCCGAAGCTGGCGACAACTTCCCGCCCCCGCCTCCTGGCATGGGACCGGGTGGTGCTCCAAGCACAGGCGCCAAGAAAAAGCACAAGAAGCCAAAACTTGAAGGCGACCACGTGTGGATCAGCATTAATGGCAAAGCCGCTCCGCGTCGCGTAAAGATTGGTCTTAGCGATGGCGTGAACGTCCAGATTCTCAAGGGACTGAGCGTCGGAGATTCCGTGGTCACAAGTCAAGAAACGGTTTCGGCAAAGGGTTCAAGCGAACCAAACGCCAAAAGCCCCTTCATGCCGCAGAGACCCGGGAAAAAGAAAAAATAATTAGCAAGACGTCATTCTTCGTCCGTTAGGACGAAGAATCCAGTTATTTCTAGCGAATAATTTTACTGGATCCTTCACGCTTCGCGTTCAGGATGACGTGCTAATACTCATTACTCTAGAACGTACTTTAAATAAGCGTCCAAAAGCGTTGAGCCCCAGAGATAAATAATCGGGGCAGCAATGGCGAGGAACGGTCCGAAAGGAATTTGCCCGGCTTCCTCGCTATTCTTATTTTGGGCCGCTTTTTTCGCAGCAAGCATCCCGTACGGGACCATCACCACAATGCCAAGCAGAGCAGCCACTAAAAGCGTTTCCACAGCGCCCGTCACGCCCATAAGCGCACCATAGCCAGCCAACAGCTTGACATCACCAAAACCCATTGCATCTTTCTTGAGCACTTTTGTTGCAATCCAGCCGAGCAGATAAAGCCCGCCGCCAGCAACAACAGCCCCAATCAAGCTCTGGAGAGGCGTTATGCCACCCGGCACGAGCGAAATCAATAAACCAGCGACAATCCCGCCGACCGAGATAGAATCGGGAATCAGCTTGTACTTGCAGTCAACAGCACAAACGGGGTAAGCACCAAGCAAAAGCCAGAACAACGCCGCGGCATCGGCCCAAACCTCAGGCGACAAGACCGGTCGAGAAAAATCCGTCCCAAAGCCTGCCGCCGCATAAAGCGCAAGCGCCCCGAGCAAGCCGCAAAGGCCTTCGCCAATCGGGTAAATGATGCTAATCGGCTGTTTGCAGCAAGCGCTTTTGCCACGTAGCCAGAGCCAGCCCACAATCGGCAAATTGTAGCGGATCGGGATCCTCTTTTTGCAAAGCGGGCAGTGCGAAGGCGGGTTGATCAGGGAAATTCCGCGCGGCATACGGTAAACAATGACGTTATAGAAGCTCCCGACGCAGGCGCCAAGGCCAAAAAACACAATTAACCAGTACCAAAGTGGAATTTCTTGCATAAAATCCTCGTCTTTTTCGGAATATAATTATAATTTAGTTAAACATTTATCTAATACTTGGAGACCCCATAATGAATATTGAAATTGCTGCTATCTGTGATGCCGCCACTGCTAACGATGCCGGTGGCCGTTTGAACATCCTTGGAGCATTTGACCGAATTTTCGCTAAGTTCCCGCTTGTGATTCCGCAGTGTTCTGCCGCATTCCGCCTGCGCTACCAGCGTTCCGAAGCAGGCACACACCAGCTGAGCCTCTCGATTGAAGACGTTGTTGGACATGCCATTGTTCCGCCGATGCAGTCCGAAATCGACCTTATGCCGGTCGTCCAGGGTTTTGACACCGCAGCCGTGAACATGGTCCTGAACATGCAGCGTTTGCAGTTCAAGCGTCCGGACAAGTACATTGTGCGACTCGTCGTCGATAACGAAGAACTTGCAGCACTCCCGCTGTACATTCTCGAAGACCCGCGCCTCGCCCAGCAGAACCAGCAACCGCCTCAAGCTGACGAAAACAGCGTTGACGGTCGAGCATAAGACTAGACAAGAAACTAGAGAACGCCGGGTATCTAAGCCCGGCGTTTTTTCTATTTTAAAACTTAACTGGATTCCCATTATTCATCTTAACAAAATGCTCTCGAGTTCTTTTAAATTTTTCGTTCCGTTCATCGTTGCAAGCCTCACGGCCTGTAGTGGCATCAACGACAGCTGGGAAGTCAAAGGTGGCGGATTTATCAAGTACAGCATCAATGACAGTACCGAAATAAATCAGGAACTCGAAAGGAACGATGTCGAGATTCCGTTTATACGCAACCAGCACCATTATCTGCTCATAACGATTCCCGCAAAGCGAAGTTCTCGTCACGACCAGCTGAGCATTATGATAAACGACCCCAGACTTGGCAAAAACAGCGTAATACCGGGCTACACCTGGATTCAAGTCAACGGTTCGCCCAAAGCATATATCAAGGGCGATAGCAATTACGTGAATATCGACCAAAAAGATAACGCAAAGTGGACAGCGACCATAAACCTGCATTTCGAGGATTGCAGAAACGACAAATGCAACGACAGCCTCCCTCCAATCCTGTTCAAAGGCCGTATGCATTACTGGATTGCCGAAGAAGACCAATAACAGGCAAACTTCTTTAAATTTTTTTTGAATTTTATCGCCCACCACCCTTGACAAGCGCTCAATCTTTTTCTAATATTGGGCTACCTTAATGGTCGATTAGCTCAGTTGGTTAGAGCGCTACCTTGACATGGTAGAGGTCACAGATTCGAGTTCTGTATCGACCACTGAAAAAGCCTCGCAGAAATGCGGGGCTCTTTTTTTTTGTTTTCGCCACCTCGCCCCTCGCAAAGGCGAAAAAAAGCGCGAGGGCAAGACGCGCAGGCGATAAAAAAAGCGCGATTTCTAAAAACAAAAAGGCTCGGGGGTTACCCGAGCGATTTTCGTTAATGGCCCCCCGGCAGTCTCAGCGACCTGGAAGCCGGGGTGACATTTTCAATTACTTAGCAGCAGCGGAATCCGTGACCACGACCTTAGCAGCAGAGTCAGCCGGAATGGCGACGGCAGCGCTATCAGCAGCCGGTTCAGCGATTGTTTCAGCCGGAGCAGCAACTTCGGCAGGCTTTGCATAAACAGGTGCGGCAGGTGCCGGAGCGGCGGCAGCAGCCGGAGCAGCGGCAGCTTCAGCCGGATCTTCGAAGAAGTTGACCTTGGAAAGGCCGAACATCATGATCCAGGAGAGCACGAGACCGCCGATACCCATCACGATACCCGTGATAGCCATGCCACGCGTATCCGTGTATCCCGTAGCGTGAGCAAGTGCGTTAGGCGGCGTAGAAATCGGGAGGCACATACCAAGGGAGCTTGCGAATGCGACAGCGACCATCAAGGAGGTCACGCCACCGAGCGGAGCGAGGTTTTCCTTGCAGCTCACAGCCACGACGATGAAGATCGGGACAAGCAAGCTAGCAGTGGAGGTGTGGCTCATGAAGTTTGCCATGAAGAGGCAGATGAAGCCGCAACCGACCATGAGAACGACCGGAGACCAGGTGTTGAACGGAATAGCGTTGATGAGGTCCTTTGCAAGACCCGTCTGCTGCAAACCGAGACCAAGAGCAAAACCACCAGCCACGAGCCAGAGAACGTCCCAGCTCATTTCGTTGAGGTCCTTCTTATTAATCACGCCCGTCAAAGCAAACACAGCCATCGGGATCATAGCAATCACGTTGTCGTTGAGGCCATGGACATTCTTACCGGTCACCCACAAAAGTACGCAAACAGCGAAGGTGATGTAAACGATGATAGCGCGCGGACTCTTGTCAAAACCTTCAGCACCTTCGATATCGAGGTTCATTTCCTTCATCTTGATCGGATAGAGCTTGAGAAGCAAGAACCAAGCAAGAATCATCATAACAATCACATACGGAACACCGAATTCCATCCACTGGCCAAACGAGATGTTGAAGCCGCTGGACTGGAGAGCGCCAAGAGCGATGGCGTTAGGAGGCGTACCGATCGGAGTACCCATACCACCGATGTTAGCACCGAGCGGGATGGCAAGGGCAAAAGCAGCTTTACCGCGGTCGTTGGCATCAAAGAGCTTGAGCACCGGGCCGAGGATAGCGAGCATCATAGCAGCAGTAGCGGTGTTGCTCATGAACATGGAGAACACAGCGGTAATAATCATGAGGCCAAGGAGCACCCACTTCGGATCCTTACCAAACGGCTTGAGGAGCACGCGGGCAAGGTTCTTGTCCATGTTGTACTTGCAAGCGGCAGAGGCAAGGAAGAAGCCACCCAAGAAGAGCATGATGATCGGGTTGGCAAACGTTGCCATGATGTCCTTGAACTTGAGCGGTTCAACACCTTCCACGCGGAACGGGATAAGAGCCGAGTTCGAAAGCGTGAGAATCATCAACACGATGACGAACATGGAGGTGGACCAGATTGGGAACGGTTGAAGGATCCAGAAAAGGGCAGCCATCACAAAGATTGCGATGACGCGAATTTCGAGAGTGTTCAACGCGTGGTCACCAACGAAGCCGAGGGCTTCGTACGGGACGAAGAGGGCAGCGATGGCGAGCACCGATGCAATGATTAGTTTGATGAGTTTAGCTTTTGTCATAACGAGCGCAAATTTAGTAATTAAACTTGCGCTCGGCTAGACTGATTTATCGAACCATAACGCGGGTGACGGCACTAAGGCTTCCGACCTTGACCTTCACGAAGTAGACACCCTGCTTGGGCTTTTTCATGGAGATGGCGTTCGAGCCTTCGCGGGCAATTGCCCTATCCGTTGCAACGATTCGACCATCGATTCCCACAACGGAGACCTTCACATTCGCACCAGCGAGCTTGGAGGCGGCATCGAAACCGACATTCAGCACGTTAGACATCTGACCGACGTGCAATCCCTTGAGGAGATTCTTCGCCACGTTAGCAGCTACTGCACTCTTGGTCACTCGAACAGAGACATTCTTAGCCTTAGAAGCAAGCTTGACGTCCACCGGGCTGTCCTTCACGACTTCGACCGTTTCGTTATCGACCGTCGCATACACGCGCAAGCCCTTCGCCCAAACGCTTTCGAGACCTTCAAAGTTCAAATGGCCATCACGAGTGCTCGTTGCGCTCACTTCGAGATCCCATTCGAGGTCGTCGGCATTCTGCTTCACGCTCTTGGCAAGTCGCTTTTTGCCATCGACAATGGAGAGGTTTACGCGGTCGCCCATACCGGCAGGCGGTTCACCCAGAGACGAAGCAGCCTTCCCTGCAGCAAGTTCATTCCAGGAATCGCGCTTGCCATTATTATCAGAAAGGACGACGCGGAGATTCCAGTTTTCAGAATCGGCGCTCTTGCTCAAAGCCTTCTTTTCTTCTTCAAGAACAATTGCGGCCTTCAACGGAATGCGATACGTCATAGGCTTTTCGGTATGAACCCAGATAGCCTCATATGGTCCAAGGACATCAGGTTCCTCATAATCGCTGGATTCAGCATTCCACTGGCAGAACCGAAGTTTCTTTTCTTTCGGGAGCTTCACATACCAGCCATACGGATTAGCCACGAGGTTCCAGCCAGAATACTTATTTTCAAGTTTCCAGACGATAGCATCGTTCGTATCTGGAGTCTGCAAGCTCATCACCAGCGGCTCGTTATCAACGGAGCCGTACCAGTAACCGCGAGTAGAATCGAACTTATCCTTCACACTGAACTTGCGGTATTGCCAGAAATCGCCAACCGGGTTCGATTCATCCCACCAATAAACAGAAGTGGTTGCAACCGAATTATCCCCATCACGATGGCGGGCAAAAAGCTTTTCCACCTGATTCACGCAATCATCGCCATCATTTTGGCAAAGGGCATACAGCGAAAGCGTCTGCCAAGCGTGCGGAATATAAGTCTTTTCTTTTTCCGTGACGAACTTTTTATCATAGCTGACAGAATCAACGCCATCCGTAAGCGTGAAGGTTACTGTATATTCACCTACTGGCGACGGATCAAGGCGCCAAGTGCCGTTCTTGACATTTTCAACGGATTTTCCATTAACAACGGTATCGAGGTACACGCCAGTTTCAGAGACAACCTGAATATGGTAATCCACCTTTTCAAATTTGCCAGCGGTTGTTGCATCAACCAAAGTCATGCGAAGCGCATTGCCATCCTGTTTCGCAGTCGGTTCTGCAATTTCATAGATATAGTTACTAGAGCTAGAGCGACTACCCTTGCTTGAACTCGATTTTACACTAGAACTGCTGCTAGATTTTATCGTTTCACTTGAAGAAGATGATGACTTCCCGTTTATGGATGACGAAGAGTAATCGTTCCTAGATGACGAAGAAGATGCGATATCCGAAGAAGAGGATGAACCGTATTCTGACGACGAGGAGTTTGCAATACTGCTTGAAGAACCCTCGTTACTAGAACTCGAGGTTCCATTATTTGCACTGGAACTAGACGAACTATTCCCATTGCCTGCACTTGAAGAGCTCGAAGAATTGCCAACACTGCTGCTCGATTCGCCTCCGTTCCAAGATGACGAGGAGGATTCACCCCAAGACGACGAAGAAGTCACATTCGAAGAAGAGGATGAACCGTATTCAGACGAGGAGGAATTTTCGAAACTGCTAGAAGATTCTTCGTTGCTGGAACTGGAAACACCATTGTTCGCAGAACTCGAAGAGCTAGAAGTATTTCCGGAGCTTGAACTGGAATTGCCCACATCCCCAGGATCAACCAGGGTCGGAAAATCGTTTTTATACACCCAGACCTGGTCTCCAGTATCCGTCCACGCACTGTTCAAGAAATCTGCAAAACTTTGAGATTGCATGTAATTCATAGTAACAATGCCATTCTTAACGGACCCATTTGCTCCACTTTGCAAATCTTCTTCAAAGCCATCGCGAACATTGTTCTTAGCAACAAACTTATTGAAACCTTTTTCATTAAAATACTTAATATCTCTAAATGTACCATAATCATCGAAATAACCGATTGCACCAATAGTATCGGCTCCATAATGATAGTTCGATATCATTATCGGCTCATTACCCAGTCCGTTACCATACATATAGCCAAAAAGATAGCCTGCATGTCCCTTTTCACCATTAAACTTATCAGCAATCGTCCCGATATGATAGTTATTTTTCACAATCATTTCTGCTGGAGCACGAACGTTCGCTTCGCCAACGAGTCCACCGACATAGAAATCTTTTTGCGGGGGCGTCGACACGGCATAAGTTCCCGTAAACGAACCGCGAACAGAGCTACGACTAATTAATTCTGGTGTACGGCATATTCCACAAAGTCCACCAATCGATGAAGACGTATTTTCAGAGGCAACATTTTCCCCTTTATACGATACAACCGATCCACCCAAAAAATCTACATGGACATTCTCAAAATCAATTTTGGGTTCCCCAGATAAAATCAGAGGATATTCGCCTACAATGCCACCTGCACGAGCCGTAATACCGTCATCTTCGATATAAATAGAGCTTTTATAAGATAAGCCGGACAATCGAACTTTATTGATTGTATTACGGTTGAACTTGCTCACGGCGCCAAAAACGCCACCCACAATCACAGAATCAGCATCCGTCAAACCTGACGCCCTTTTGGCGATGTAGTTAATCGTAACTTCCGAACTATCCCCTGCAGTGCTGTTTTCTTCAAGAGAAACAATTGCATTTCCGACAAGGCCGCCAATCACAGCTGACGCGCGTGCTTTCGGTTTTGTATCCTCTTCAGAAGAGCCTCCCTGCAGCACAATTTTTCCATGCGCTTTAGATGCAGTAAGCGTCAAGAACAAGTCATCTCGATTTCCTGAATTATTCACATTTTCACAAGCGGCAAACCCAGCAATACCACCCATATAATATTGGAAGGCGCCATTTTCAGACAAAGATTCTATGATATTTAAATTTTTTACTTCTGTTTCTGTAATTTTCAAGATACCGCCATTACAAATATTTGCATTTCCGATAACACCTCCGAAATACATCGGCTTTGCAACTGTAGCATCATCAACTAGCGCCATGCTTTGTGCTATATTCAGCCCAGTCACTGCAATTTTGTCCACCTCGAGGCCATAAACCTTCGACGCGTATATTTCATACCTCTTGGTAGCACCAAACACACCGCCCATAGCGACACCGCCAGAAACAACAAGCTTATTTTCACTAGAGGCTTCGTGGATTTTGATATTTTTGATTTCTGAATTTTTAGGATTCGTACCACTGAAAGTTTGTTTCGTGGGTGCGTAAACATAGAGACCGACGAGTCCGCCCAAAGAAGACTGATTTACAGCCGCCTTATTTTCCACTTGAACTGCAATGCCGACATTCTCGATATCCACAAAGAAAGCAGCACCAGCAAGACCGCCCAAAAGCACTTTGTAGGGACTAAATACAGAAAAATTCACCCCCGATACCGTAACCGAGCTTCCGATATAGCCAGTTTCAATTTGACGTTCATTCGAAATCTGGATAAACGAATCGTCAATAGTCGAAACACCGGAAACAGTCGAATTTTCAATATACCCCGCCAAACCACCGGCTAGAGGAGCTTGAATAACAATATTCTTTAATTGAATATTGTACACTTCACTTTTAGAAATCTGATAAGCAAGAGCACCTACCGCATGGTAATCGCCTGCATCCGTTGATGCAGGATTTCCATTCGCATATTTATCAGAAACAATAAAATGAACATTGGAAATCTTTAAGTTTTTTACGATTTTTCCAGATATATCCCCAAATAAACCAACACCTGCAGGCGACTGACTAGAAGCCTTTCTCATGGTCCCTTTGTCAACACGACAAAGGTTCGAAATCGTTTTGTTTTTTCCATCAAAAGTAAGGCCAGAGAAGGGCAAAAAAGCATGATTTTCCGAACATTTTCCATCCACACCAAGAGTCTGGCCAAAGTCAATATCCGTAAGAAGATAAAGATCTGTAGCTTGGTATTGGGAGGCATTCGCCGATGCTGCCACCCATTTCCCGTTAATCACATTATAAAACGCTCCGCGAACAGGGAGCGCCGCTTTTATTTCTTCGGATTTGACACAAGTACCGTAATTAGTAGAATTTCCGGTTTTACAATTTTGATTGTATTGACCTAGATAAAGGGCATTATCCTTATAGTAAAGGTTCAGATATTTTTTTGCAGGACCAGCCGGCTGAGCCCAAACGGCCATCGGGATGGTCAAACCTAAACCAAGCAGTAGACGAGTTAAATAATTCATTCAAGCCCTCTAATTTTTGCAAGTTACACAACCCGTTTGAATGGAGATTCCCGCTCGGAGGCGGGAACGACAGATTGTAACGAGCCTCTTTACTTGTAAAAATAATTTTTAAGACAGCTTTGGCAACCGTCAAAGTAAGTAAAAAGCATCAATTGTGACAGTCAACACGGAGATGAAGATTTACTTACAAATATTTAATTGCATCAAAGCTTTGGGTTTGCTAAATTGAGGGCATCCATTTATGGTGTTTCATAGGAGCAACAATGTTTAAAAAAATCATTCTCTTGGCAGCTGTAATTGCCACATACAGTTTTGCAACATGGGATTATTTCGGTCTGCTACAAAACAGTCAGGGTTCTTTTAAGGCTGGTCTTTACTACGACACAGATGATGACTGGTCCCAAATGGGCCTCAGAGTCGCCGCCCGTATGAACGTGACCCCGCAATTTGAACTTTCTTTACAGGGTTTTGGCTACCAGTTCTGGGGTGAAACCGACTGTGACGCCTGCGCAGAAGGCGGTAGCGGTCTCAAGGATTTGGCAATCGGCGCACGTTTCGCCTTGGACCCGGAACTTTACCTTTTCCTCGACTTTAACCTCCCCATCGGCAAGGACAAGGCAAAAGGATATGGAACGACAGCTCCGAGCAACCACGAAATGTATATCTACGCTGGTGCTCAGCATCATAAGGACATCAGTTCCATCAAGGGTGCTGCATACGGTACAGAAGCAGGCTTGTTCTGGGGTTTTGAACACCACGACAGAGAAAGAGGTCTCGAACTCCGTCTTGGCGGTGAATTCGACTATACCCTCCCCTCCGCACCTGTAACGCTTTTGGTCGGCGGTCAGTTCTGGCTGCGCCTCTTCAAGTCTGAATACTACAATGGCAACAAGGATGTGGACCTGCACGATGACTGGTCTAACCAGTTCAAGTTCTGGTTGGGTGTAAGCTTGGCTGCAACCGACGACATTTCCATCAATGGACAGATTATCGCCCGTAGCCAGGATTTGAAAAAGAAGGCTAAGGATAACGGCGTTCAAATTGGTATGGAAGGCGATGCCCTCGGTTTCGTAGTCGACGTCGAATTCAAGTTCTAAATAAATTGGTTTAATATACTTTAAAACCAGCCGAAATTTCGGCTGGTTTATTTTTTTTTACAGGAATTGTTCTTTTTACATAGTTTTTATCTATATTTAAAAGAAATCACTTTCATATGGAGATTACTATGTTAAAAAAAATCATCATGGGAGCAGCTCTCCTCGCATCCACCAGCTTTGCAACTTACAGCACATTCCCGGTTCCGGCCGCTCAAAGTGGTGAAGCACGACTCAATGCAGACTTTTCTATGCAGGACAAGTGGAAGGGACTTGACCTCGCCGTTAAAGGCCGCTTCGTTCCTGTCCAGAATTTGGAACTTTTCCTGAACCTTCCATTTGCTGTAGTTACCCGTTGGGATGGCAATGATGTAGACCAAGAACGTATGAAGAACATGACGTTCGGTGCCCGTTACCAAATCATTCCGAACGTAGCCGGCTTCCTTGATGTAACATTCCCGACTGGCAAAAAAGCTTATGACGATGACGGCTTGACCTTCTACTTCGGTGGCCAGTACTCACAGGACTTCGGTGCAGTCGGTCTCGGAACAGAATTAGGTCTTGCCATCACAACAGAAGGCGACGACAAGGTTAAGCCGCCAATGGAATTGAGTCTCAATGCAGAATTGGATCCGAACGTATCCCCGGTTATTTCGCCCTACTTTGGTGCAACCCTTAAGGTTTTGTTGAACGACCCGAAGCTTGACGGACACAAGGCTGGCGACACGAGCGGCGATATCGGCGTGTTCCCGTACTTGGGCGCCACATTCAAAATCAATGAAATGCTTTCCTTTGACGCCAACGCAACATTTGGTCTCGGCAAGGATTATCTGAGATACACTTGCGGCGGCAACGACAAGGTGTCCATCACTCTGGAAGCAGGCATCATCGCTAAATTCTAATCAAAGATTCTTTATCCATCTATGAAAAGTCCCGGCAATGGCCGGGACTTTTGCGTTTTGGAAAATGTTTCGCGCAATTACAAGAATTGACTGGGTCCTTCGGGCTTTGCCCTCAGGACGACAAATTGCAGTTGTTCAGGACGACGCTGGAGGAACTGCGCGCGAAGCGCACTCTTTCGTCTCTCGTCTGCAGGGCTCTGCCCGTTCTTTCGTCTATCTTATATCGAACGGCGGAATCGGGAGCGATTCGCCGGATTTCATCGCCTTGTCGAGAGCGGCGGACTTGACCGGATCGACCCACCAGTAAACGGGGATTGCATCTTCGCGGTTGAACTGGTCAAGAATCTTTTCGGGCGTGCCGTAACGGTTCCAGTAGAGGATGCGGTGGTGGTCGCATTGCCACATGAGCACGTACGGGACGATTTCGGCAAGGCGGTTATCAAGCGCCTTCAAGATTTCATTGCGCTTCGCGAGGTCAAATTCAGTCTTCTGCAAGTTGATGAGGCTATCAACAACAGGGTCTTGAACACCAGCGAGGTTGTTCGTGCCTTTCTGCATGGCAGTCGTAGAAATCCAGCTTGCTTCCGGGTCGCGGAGGCGGCCAGCCCCCCAGTTCACCCAGTAAAGGTCAAAGTCCGCATCGTCCAAACGCTTGCGGAGCGTGCTCTGGCTCATCTGTTCGATGGTCGCCACCACGCCCACCTTCTTCAAGTCTTCCTGGAAAAGCGTCAGATGGCGCAAATCTTCCTGGCTCGTGATAAAGTTGATGGCAAACGGCTTGCCGTCCTTTTCAAGAACGCCTTCGCCATTCACCTTGTAGCCCGCTTCGGCAAAGAGCGCACGGGCCTTTTCGGGATTGTAGCTGTAAACAGGCGCCGTCGGGTTCTGGTTATTCGCCCAAAGGTCCGGATAATAGCTGTTCAAGAGGAAGTACTGGCCGTACATGTACTTTTCATTCATCGCTTCACGGTTCAAGAGGTACGAAAGTGCGCGACGGACGCGGACATCCTGGAACTGCGGCTTGCGGAGGTTGATGGCCATGCCCTGGAAGCCAATCGGTTCCTTGTTGTAGATGCGCTGTTTGACAGCCCAGCCTTTTTTCACGGCATCAAAATCGGTCTGCTTCATCCAGATGCTGCTCGTGTAAATGGCGTAAGCGTTAAAATCCTGCTTTTTGAACGCTTCGAGCGCCTTTGTCTGGTCGTTCATGAAGCGGTAACGGATTTTCTGGAAGTTGTACTTGCCATGATTCCAGTTCTTCTTGAAGCCCCACCAGTCGCTGCGGCGCTGGAGTTCGACAAAGCGGTCTTCGCGGAACGTCTTGATAATGTACGGACCAGAGACGACCGGAAATTCGTAACGAATCTTGTTGAAGTCCTTACCACCCCACACGTGCTTCGGGAATGCAAGCATGCCAGCCGCTTCCCAGAAGTTGCCCCAGTGCGATTCCTTCGCGGTCATGCGAACCGTCAAGCTATCGACAACTTCCGGGCGTTCAAAGCGGCTGAGGCCCACCTTGAAAATCGGCGTGAGGTTCTTTTCGTCCATGATGACGTCGTAGTAGAACTGAACATCTTCAGCGGTGATGGACTTGCCATCGCTCCACTTCGCGCGCGGGTCCACATGGAACGTGAACGTTCTGCCGTCTTCGGAGACTTCCCACTTGTCAGCGAGAATACCGACTTCGCGGTCTTCGGTGGTATGCAGGCTCACGAGCGGTTCGAACATCATGTTCATGAGCTCAGCAGAGAAGCTATTGTAGTCTTCCCACATGTTGAAAGACTTCGGCATGGCGGAGCCCCAAAGCGTGATAGAACCGCAAGCGCGGGCTTCCTTGGAGGCAATCGGGTCGAACTCGCCTGTTGCCGTAGAATCGAGCGGGAGAATCGGGCAATCGGCTTCGGAAACGGCGGTGCCTTTTTTCGAAGATTGGCCGGATTTGGAATCGCCGGATTCATTGCAGGCGGCAAGAGCAAAAGCGAGAGCGGCCGCCATCGGGACGGCAAGTAAAGAGCGGAGGGAGAAAGTTTTCATGAGAGACAAGATAATAAAAAGGCGACCCCGGCACGGTGGCCGGGGTGACAGCGCAGGCTCTACATACGAGCCACTTCCTACAGTCTACTTCCTACCGTCTACTAAAATTACGGCAATCCGATATGGTGCGCGGGTTGTTTGACTTTGGGTGCGGCGGCTTTTTTAGCATCGGCTTCGGCAGCTTCAGCCTTGAGCGTTTCAAGCGACAGGCGGGAGGCTTCCTGTTCCGCCTTCTTCTTGTTCGGGCCTTGACCGCGGGCATACGCTTTGCCGTTCACGACCACTTCGACAGTAAACACCTTCTGGTGTTCCGGACCTTCTTCACCGACAATCACGTACTCCGGAGAGCAGCGCAATTTGCCCTGGCAAAATTCCAGAAGTTCGCTTTTGTAGTTCACAAAGTCGGTTGCACTGATGATTTCTTGCACGCGTGGGAAATGGAACTTATTCAAAATGGCACGGACTTCTTCGAGACCGCCATCGAGATAGACGGCGCCAAGCACAGCTTCATAGGCATCAGCGAGAATGCTTTCCTTGCCGCGACCGCCCATCTTGGCTTCGGACTTTCCGATTTTCACATATTCGCTCAAGTCCCATTCCTTGGACGACTGAGCGCAGGCGTGTCCCGAGACAATCGCGCTCTTGCGCTTGGAGAGTTCGCCCTCCGGATCGCTCGGATAAGTCCTGTACAAAAATTCCGTCGTAAGCATGTTGAGGACGGAATCGCCGAGGAACTCCAGGCGCTCGTTGTTGCTTGCGTACGGGACATCTTTCCCGACGAGGAACGAGCGGTGGACGAGTGCATGAGCCAGCAGTTCTGGATCGCGGAATCTGTACCCAAGCTTAGCCTCAAGCCCGTCACCGGACTTCTGGCGAAACCAGAGTTTAAGAATCTTGTGGAGCAAGTTTTGTTCTTCCAACAGAATCTCCTTATGAGTTTTAGACTGATGTACAATTTACATATTTGTCATGCCCGTCATAGAACGGGCACCTCCCTTTCATAAACGAGAAGGCGATGCCGTCCCCATTCGCGGATCATGACCACATAAGAACTAGTTGCATTCAAGGCGAGTGTCGCGACAGGCTGCTTGCAGACTGTCATGATTGAGCCGAAGATGCTGACGCAAAGCGTCAAAGTTCTAAGTGGTCAAAGAGAACGGAGTCCGGCATGACAAAGTATGTTCAAGAAATAATAGATCCTTCGCTTCGCTCAGGATGACGGTAAAAAAAGAATCCCCGGCGGAACCGGGGACCCAAAGCTCTTTCTTTGCCCAACGGATGCGGGCTAAAGTAAAACTAGATTACTTCTTGTGTGCTTCGAGGAAAGCAACAACGTCAGAAACCTTCTGGAACTTTTCAGCGTCAGAATCGAGGATTTCGACATCGAATTCGTCTTCGAGGGCCATAACGAGTTCAACACGGTCCAAGGAGTCTGCACCGAGGTCATTACCGAATTCAGATTCGGGCTTGACATCTTCAGCCTTGACTTCCAACTTAGCAACGATCACGTCCGTGACCTTCTTGAAAATTTCTTCGTTCATTTTTTTCTCCATGGGAAAAAGTTTTGTCCAAATTTAATAAAATGTTGTTAAGCGTTCAAGCCCCCATCGACACCAATTACCTGTCCGGTAATGTATTTGGCATCGTCGGAGGCCAAAAATGCGACTGCCTTGGCGACATCTTCCGGCTGACCGAGGCGGCCAAGCGGAATCTGAGCGGCATATTTTGCACGAGTTTCTTCACTCATGGCGGCGGTCATGTCCGTATCGATGAATCCTGGAGCGACAGCGTTCACGGTGATGCCGCGAGAGCCGAATTCCATGGAGTTGGACTTGGTCATGCCGATCACACCAGCCTTAGCAGCAGCGTAGTTGGCCTGGCCAGCCTGAGTTCTGATACCGTTCAAGCTTGCAATGTTCACGATGCTGCCTTTGCGGGCGCCCATCATCGTCCTGAGGACGGCTCTGGTGCAGAGGAACGTCGAGCGGAGGTCCGTTGCGATAACGTTATCGAAATCTTCGTCCTTCATGCGAAGTACGAGGCCGTCACGGGTGATGCCAGCGTTGTTCACGAGGCAGTCCACGCCACCCAGTGCGTCGATAGCTTGTTTGAAAGCGTCCTTCACGGATTCGGAGTTGCTCACGTCGCATGCGAACGTGAACGTCTTGACACCGAATTCCTTGGCGATAGCTTCTGCCTGTTCCGGACAGCCACCACGGGAAATAAGAACAACGTCAGAGCCGCGAGCAGCGAGTTCTCTTGCAATGGCAAGACCGATACCACGAGATGCGCCAGTCACAATAGACTTCGTAGGCATTATAAATTGACCTCCTGTATGACATTAAGTGTCATGGATGAATACAAATGATTTAAGCTTAGAATAGCCGTCACACCACCGGTGCCAGACGGTTCGTCCAAAGCATATTTATTTGTTATTTAAGATAATAAATGAGACGAGAGACGAGAGACGAGAGACGAAAGAATGTAGGCAGTAAACAGTAGACAGTGGTTAGTGGTTAGAGCATTCAATTTTCAAGAAACTATTCTTTTTTCTAAAATTTGTACGAGACTTCTTGAGGTTACTGATTTTGTTTTATTTGAGACAATTGCTACTAATCATTTTCCTTTTACTAGGGAATACCTTCGCTGCAAATTTTGATGAACGTAAAATTGACCTACTTACAGATTCAACAACAATATATGAAAGACTGATTGCTGAAGAAAAAAACGAAATATCTCCAGTGGGAGGAAGCCTAGCACTAGGTTTTGGAGGCGGATTGACCTTTATAGGAGGTATAGCTTTCTATAATGCAATAACTTTTAAGAGCAACGAAGGATTTAACGGAGCCGCAATCATCGCTCCTTTAGCAGTCATTGGTATTCCATTGATGATTTACGGTATTTACGATATCTTTGCATCAAAAGCACACACTCGCAAACTAGAACAACTAGAACAACAATACGATCGCTATAAAAAGCGAAAGCAAACCGCACAAATTTTCATAGCTCCATTAATAGGAGTTCTCTACCCACAAGCGGGTATCGGAATGCACGTAAGTTTTTAAGCACCCTAAATCCCCCATACCTTTACTGGATCCTTCACTACGTTCAGGATGACAGTGCTAAATCTCTACTCTCTCGTCTGTAGGACCGCAGGTCCGTTCTTTCGTCTAAAAAGAAACGGACCTAGCGTTCACTAGATCCGTCTAATTGCAACTAAAGTCTTAATGCAGACAAAAGCTATGCTTTAGGAGCTTCCTCGGACTTGATTGCAGCGAGGCGAGCGTTGACCTTATTGGCAACGTCGGCTTCGGCATACTTGGCAGCCACTTCAACAGCCTTTTCGATAGCGAGAGCGTCGGAACGACCGTGAGCGATGATGCCAATACCATTGAGGCCAAGCAACAAGGCGCCACCCGTAGCGCGATAGTCCCACATTTCGGCAAAGCGCTTGCCAGCCGGAGTGTCGATTGTGCCGAACATTTCCTGGTGCATTTCGAAGAAGCCTTCCAGGAGCTTGAGCACAACGTTACCCGTATAGCCAGAAGTCGCAACAACGTCGGCCTTACCTGCGATGAGGTCGCGGCCTTCGATGTTACCCATAAAGTTAACCGGGGCGGACTTGAGGAGCTGGTATGTTTCCTGGAGAACCGCCGGGCCCTTGTGTTCTTCTTCGCCCATGTTCAAGAGGCCAACCTTCGGATTTTCGATTCCGAGGTAAGCTTCGGCGAATGCAGAACCTGCAATGGCAAAGTCAACGAGAGTGGAAGCACGTTCATCAACGTTTGCACCGCCATCGACCAACACAATGCGGCGATCCTTTGTCGGAAGTGCAACCCCGATAGGCGGACGGGAGAACTCGTCGCAAGTCTTACCGAGGATCATGAGGCAGCTAGCCATCATAGCGCCAGAGTTACCGGCACTGACAGAAGCGTCCACAAGACCTTTCTTCTGCAAGGCAACGCAAGTCACCAAGCCAGAATGTTGCTTCTTCTTGACCACCATGACAGGATGTTCATCCATAGCCACAGGATCCGGAGCATCAACTACGGAAATCTGATTGCCGGTGTAACCAAGCTTCTCGAGAGAAGCCTTGACCTCGGCCTCCGGTCCGCAGAGAACCACATGAATATTGGGGTTTTTCTTGACTGCGCTAACGGCGCCTTCAATGCAAACACTCGGGGCGTAATCGCCACCCATGGCATCCAGTGCAACTTTGATCACGGATTCCTCCTAGATTAAGCTTCGGCACCCTTCATGTCAACAACTTCCACACCGTTGTAGAAGCCGCAAACCGGGCACACGCGATGCGGACGCTTCACGGAACCGCAATGATCGCAGGTAGCCATAGCCGGCACTTCCATCTTCCAGTGGGTGCGGCGCTTGTCACGACGAGCGGTCGAAGTTTTTCTCTTAGGTACTGCCATTTTTAACTCCTGTTTTCCATTTTGCTCTTAAGAGCTTTGAGTTTTTCCCAGCGTGGGTCGAGCGGCTTTTCAGCATCGGCTCCATCGCCAGCTTGATTGTTTGTTACAAAGATAAAATCTTCGTCAGGATTTTTCACGGGCGCAATGGGTTCCTGTAGGGTCACCAGCTGTCGGACGCACTCGGAAACATCTACGAAGTCCTGTGTCTGCGGAATCGTGTAGGCGAAAACATCATCGTCGTCGTCATGAAGTTCCTGTGCAGCGCATGCTCCGCGTTCCACCTCGACAACAATCTCGGTTTCGAACGGACGGTCAAAAAGATCCAGGCTGCGGACACAAGTGAGTGTTTGCACTCCAGAGATAGTACCGGTCACAAGGCACTTGCCGTTGCCTTCGGGGCTAACCAGCACCTCGGCTACCAGATCGCCCTTGAGGTGCAGTTCGTCGAAGATTTCAGGAGCGTCGGCATGGGACCAGACCACTCGTTGGTCTTCGGAATCAGTAAGTTTTTGTGCGATATTTATTCTCAAAGTGGCACAAATGTAGTAAAATGGGAAAAAGGGGTCAAGTTATTTCGGAATTAGGAGCCGGAATTAAGAGCCGGTTCACTATTCCACGATGGATGATGGCAAAACCTGATTCTTCGGGCGAAAGGAAATTAAAGATATATATTGACAGAAACTAGCAGTGGGAGCAAACGCAGATTTTCTGCAGGGGTATATGGATGTGGTATCAAGGTTTTCTGAAAAAAGCCCTTTTTTCGGCTCTTTTATCGTTCGCAGTCGGCGCTGTGTACGCCGCAAACGGCAGTTCTTCTATATATAAAGATAGAAGCTCGACAAGTTTCACCAAAACCAGCAAAAAGGTCGTTAGATTCCTGACGCCCTGGACAAACACATCCGCCATTCTTTACGTCAATGGCGATTCGGCAGCCGTAATGCACAAGATTGACAATTACTGCGGCTGGTTCGAAGCCAAAGCGGACTATTCCAACAGCGGATTGTCCGTATCGTTCAAGCAAACCATCGGCAACAAGTATTACGGCGCAGAAGGCGTCGTCAACAGCAAAGTCGATATCGGAAGCGAAATTTCGCTCGACAGCGTCGCCGCCCTCGCCGACACCATCTGGGTCCGCAGCTATCAATGGGACGCACCACAGCTCTTTACGCAATACCCCGGCGTTCTTGGCGATTGCCCCACCAAAAAGCTGCCCGTCATGATGTTTGACTGGTACGACGGCAGCTATAAGAATGTAGCCAAATACCACCCCGAAACGCGAAGTGCAGCACTTGGCGGCACAACTGTCCGCGGCGGAACCGGAATCAGCTCCGATTTCGGCGGCGACAACGTTCACTTATGCTGGCCTACCGTACCCGCCGCAGGGCAAAAAGGCGAAGAGTACGAAGGTTTTGACTACAGAACAGAATACGCCCCGAGTATCGGAAAGTCGATTCAGGGCATGGTGGAAAGCACCTTGGGCCCCAACGGAGTCCCCGTTCGCAACGAATCCTTCGATTGGGCAGGAAGCTGCCGCAATGCGGAATATTTAAACCATTGGTTTATCCCCGAAACGCTGGTGGTGAAAAACGGAATATCCTATACCAACGCAGCATGCAGGGATTTGACTCTTATTTTGGACGACGATGGCATTTGGCGAGGCCAGATGGACATGCAGGCCGATAGCTCGACTGGCGAAAAACTGGGCGGAATGTTCTTGTTAGACGACTTCCAATATCTGGACAGCGCAAAGACTATCCCCAACCCGCATTACGATTCAATCCCCAACAATGACGCTGGCGACGGAACATACCATAACTACGGTATATCCATGAAGGTCCAGGCAAAATTTGAATATGTAAGGGGCCAGTATTTTGAATTCTTGGGTGACGACGATGTTTGGGTATTCATCAACAATAAATTAGTGGTTGATATTGGCGGTGTACATGACCGTCGAAACGGTGCCGTAGACTTGGATACCTTAGGGCTTGTTGAAGGCAAAGAATATACATTCCATATTTTCTATACCGAACGCTACAAGTACCAAGGCAACTTCAAAATGCGCACTTCGATGGACTTGAAGACCGAAGCAAGCTTGATCTTGGTTTCGGATATTCGAGATAACATCAAGAATTACGACATTTGGCAAGCGAACAAGAAGGAAGCCCTTTCTTGCGATTTCTCGGCGAACGCGCTGATGGACACCACCGGCGGACATTCGACATATAAACTCTCTGGAGGCTCCCTTGCGGAACCTGAAAATCTCAATATTGGCGTTTGGTACGAAGGCATCAACATTACAAGCGATACGACATTCTCTATCGATTCTGCCGCCATCGCCGAACATTACGCTTTGAGCCCCGGACACTACTTTATCGAAATCACGCTCAAGTCCGACCCCTCGCAGACGCAGAAGGTAGAATTCGTCGTTCCGCCCTATTCCATTCCGAGCATCGCATTTGCCGATTCCAGCTGGAAGATTCTCGGCAACGAAGTTTCGGGCGACACATTGCAAATTGGCAAGTTGGCCTACGAAATATACCCGGTGCATATTTCGTTCCTTGAAGAATGGGCTCAAGTCAACAATTACAACAAGAAAGTCAA
This sequence comes from Fibrobacter sp. UWB16, assembly GCF_900215325.1. NCBI lineage: Bacteria > Pseudomonadati > Fibrobacterota > Fibrobacteria > Fibrobacterales > Fibrobacteraceae > Fibrobacter > Fibrobacter sp. UWB16. Next base: position 997,215 of record NZ_OCMS01000001.1, read on the forward strand.
CTTGACCGTTTCGGATACATTGATTGACATTCTCGATGCAAGCGGCAGCAAGATTTCTACCGTCTCGCTCGATTCCGATGGACACGCCACTTTCTACCTACGCGCCAATGGCGAAGTTTCTAACGCCACGCTCACCGCACAAGGCGCTGCGGCAACTGCATCTCATTGGGTCAATCTCAAATTCGAATTACCTCCGATTCCGCAAGTCGTTGCAGCCAAGATTTTCGACAGAAACGGCGATGGACGAGGCGATAGTCTGCATGTAAAATTCGACAGAGTCGTCGGCGCTGGCAGCACCCTTGACTCCTTGCAATTCAAGTTCGGTGAGAACTTCCCCGTATATGGCGCAAGCCGTATCGTCGTCAACGGCGACGAAGTCATTGTGACGTCCAATGCGAATTGCGCACCGGAAACCGCTTGTGGCTTTGGCAGCAAGCAGTTTACAGGCGGTGAATCCGAAATCTATACAGGTTCCATGACAACATGGTTCACCTATGTCGACTCGGATCGCAAAAGCTACCATTTCCAGATTGCAAACACCCCCGTCGAAGACCACATCGGCCCCATCATTCTTGCTGCCGAAAGCCAGAAGAACAATAGCGGAGGACGCCTGTTAAGCCTCACGTTCAGTGAAGCAATTTCGGACAGCACAAGGGCTTATTATGCCAGCATGTTTGAATTCACATGCAACAGGAATGGTACAAGCACCACTCCGGATAGTCCGATTACGGCTCTTGGGCATGGCAGCACCATGACTCTTGTTTACGCCGCATCCATAAACGACGATGCCATCCCGACGAGCGGCGACCTCATCCGCTTTGCGCCAGAATGGAACCTGACATGTGCCCGCGACTTGTCCAATAACGCCCCGCATTTGAACAACCCCTGGGTTTTCATCACGGGTGAGCAGAGCCTTTCTGTCGAAAGCCCCAACTTGGTGACGATTTCTGCCGAGAACCCCATTATTGCAAATACAAAGACGACCCAGCCAATTTTAATTACGGACAATTCTTTAACGGCTCAACAAATCGGCGATTCGCTTGGCGTACAGGGTAACTTGATTGATTTCGACATCTATAAAGTCATTCAGGAAGAAACCCAAAAGGAAATTTCTGCATTGGACGCCTACTTCGACAAGCTCATTGTCGAAGCCGAAGACGATACGGTCTACAGTACTTCTACAATAAGCGAAGCTGAGGCTTTAAAGCAGCTCTTTGACGACATCGCAAGCGGTATCGTTACAGAATCCTACGGCATTAGCGCAACCGTCATCGAAGCGGTCCAAACAGGAGCGCTGACTTCCGAGAATTACAAGAGCAGCAGCCTCTTGACCGCGCTTGACATTGCCGCCATCGACAACTTGAAGCAGAAAAACATTGACGAAAGCCGTCAAACGAACATGACGATTATCCCTGCTTCGAATGTTACGACGAGCGACATATTCGCCGCAATCATTAGCGGAGCCATCTCGGAAAGCGATCTTTTGAGCGCCGGTATCAGCAAGGATGTCATCAGTGCCATCAAGGACGGAACGATTACGGCCGACAACATCTCTAGCTACAGAACGGCAGAACAAACGCTGATGAGCGCAGACCAGGTCACCCTTGCGTACACGACAAGATATTACAGCCATCTTGGACATTACATTGACAAGTCCTCTGGCACAATATCTTGCAGCACAGCTGAGGTCTACGGTGAAGGTGGCTGCGCCGCCAACAAGGGAAGGCTATTCCTCGCTTGGAACATGCGCAGTAAAAGCGGTAGGCTTGTCGGAACGGGCGTCTATATCGCAAGGCTCCACATCAAGCTCTATGTTGCCGGTCAAAAGAAAATGGACATGACGATGGACAAGTCCTGGGGCGTACGCCGATAAACACTTGAAGTTTTCGCCCCGGTGTCCACAGACAACGCTTTATTTTAACCAATCTTGCTTTTTCCAAAATAGAATGTAATTTAAACACATCGAGGCCTCTGCAGGGGCCTCGAAAAGGTTGTTTATGGGATATTTTTGGAATTTTAGGCGAAATTTCGCGGTTTCGGCGCTCTGTTTATCGTTTTGGTGTATAGAAGCTAGCGCCGAGCCGCTCGCGTTTCCTGAAGCGCTGGGATTTGGCGCAAACGTTACGGGTGGCCGCGCGGGTACCGTTTACCACGTAACAAACTTGAACGATGACGGCGCAGGCTCATTCCGCGATGCAGTCAGTCAAGGGAACCGCATTGTCGTTTTTGACGTTGGCGGCATCATCAATATCAAAACTGCCGTTTCGATCAAGTCGAACATCACTATTGCCGGGCAGACAGCCCCAGGCGAAGGTATCGCCATTCACGGCGGAAAACTTTCGACAGGCAAGCAGAGCAATATCATCATCCGTTACTTGCGCATCCGTCCGGGCGAAAATACGGCGAGCACCAAAGACGACGCGCTCAACCTCTACGATGCCAAAAACGTCATTGTGGACCATTGCTCGGTAGAACTTGCTCCGTGGAATAACTTCGGAGGCTCTTCGGACAACGCAGATTACCGTGTCACTGGCATCACTGTGCAGAATTCGCTCATTGCAAACCCGATTGGCCAGCAGTTCGGCGCCCACATCGAATCCATTGACGGTACTTGGGCGTGGTACTACAACGCCTTCGTGAATACGCACAACAGAAACCCGCTCGACAAGATTAACGACATTTTCGTCAACAACATCCTTTACAACTTCGAAGCGGGCTACACGACACACACTAGTGCAAAATTCAAGCACGACATCGTGAACAACTACTTTGTCTATGGTCCAGAAGGCAAAAACGAGTGGTTTCAGGTCGATAAAAACCAGAGCATTTACGCAAACGGAAACCTAATCGACAAGAACCGCGACGGAGTGCTCAATGGCGGGCCAACAAGCATTTATTACTACCAGGGACCTGGCGAAGAACTGAAAAATCCGTGGAACGAGCTCACGACAAAAGGACCGATGCTGAGTGCGGCAAGCGCCTGGCGCTACGTGACCTCGCAAAGTGGCGTCCTCCCCTACGACGACATTGATTCGCTTATCTGGCACCAGGTCGGCACGCTCGGCAAGGAAGGCGCGCTCGTAAAATCCGTAGGCGCTATGGGCCTCAAAACAAACAACGGCTGGGGTGAAGTCATCGCCGAGAAAGCAGCCACAGATAGCGACAAAGACGGCATGCCGGACTACTTCGAAGAAGCAATGGGCTATGACACCGCAAAAGACGACGCCATGACCAAGGAAGACGACGGCTATGTGCGCATTGAAAAGTACATCAACTGGCTCGGCGCGATGCACGCACAAATGGCTGGCAACGGGACGCTCGATTTTGACTTGCGCACAATCACGCGTGGGTTCCAGGAAGTAAAGCCGTCTTACACCGTATCGGCTGCAGAAAACGGCTCGGTTGAATTACAGAAAGACGGCTATACCGCCCGATTCACTCCTGACAAAGATTTCAAGGGACTCGCCTCGTTCAAGTACACGGTCAAAGGGAACGACAACACCGAATACACGGGCCGCGTAGAAATACTCGTCGAAAAGTCCGCAAACGCAAGCGAGCCGCCGGAACAGCCGCGAGACTCCAGCGAAACTGCGCGAGACTCTAGCAAAACGGCGCAAGAATCCACAACGGCAATTCGAGATGTTTTCCGAGATGCGCGCACAATCCGCAACGCGCCTCAAACGCACAAAAATTCGTTCCACGATCTGAAAGGCCGCCGATTCGAAAAGCAAATTCCGTACAGGGTAATGTTTTAATTCTAATCATTCTCATCGAACCCAAAATCAAAGCACCTCGGGAAATACCGGGGTGCTTTTTATTGACAAAGTCAATTCTAAGCACTGCGCCTCGGTCATGGGCAAGCAAGCTTGCCCGCGACTCTCGGCTTGGGTGCGTTTTCGATGAAGTTAATTCTAAGCTCAGCGCCTTAGCATGTTAACATGCGCAAGCGAAATTGACACTTTGCGCACACTTTAAGGCTTCAGCCGCTCATACATGGCATTGATCCATTCAGGGCTACGGGCGATTGATTCAACGCGAACTTCGTCAATCACACCATTCCAAGTTTCAGTCCCAATTTCGTCGCCACCAATGCGGAAGGGGACGTTACGATTCAGCTCGTTCGGCACAAATTCCCCTGCAAATTCAGCTCCATCGGAACCTGCGATCGCTACCGCTTTACCGTTCACATACATGCTCACCATGTGATTCTTGGAAACGAGCACAAGGAAAGCCCACTCCCCAACAGGCACGGATGTTGAATCCCCGAAATACACTGCCCCAGGGTAGTCCGGCATACCCTTCATTACGGCAAACGTTCCGCTATTCACCTCATAATGCCACTGGAATCGCGATGTAGAATCACTCCAATAAGCTCGCTGGCAAAACAACACCTGGTGTTCGCCGTTGGGGCCATTCCACTTGGTCCAAAGCGAAAGTGTAAAGTCGCCGCCCGTTGGATTAAGCGTATCCAAGTCGATAAATTGTCCCGGTTCCAAAAGCACCGCCTTGCCGTTCACACCATCTACATAGTTTACGTTTTCCGCAACAGAAGAATCATGGTTGAGCACATTGATATCGCGGTTCATGCCGAGATAAACTTCAATTTCCGGGTCGCCATACCCATTCGGGAGATTTTCTGGATAATCATACGGAAGGTAATAATGGAAACCATAGTATTCCGCAATAACAGGCATATCGTTGCTCGTAAGCCATTCCCCATTGACCGAAAGTTCAGGCAACTTAAGCGAATCCTTCGATTCCAGCGCCGTGAATTCGAGCTGCGCAATTGCCGAATCATTCTGCATGTACACAAGGTCCATTCTATAGCCCGCCGGAATGGAATCGAACGCAAATGAGCCATCTTCACTGATAGGAGAACGCAAATGAGTTCCCTGAATGCGCATATAACCAGAAGTCGCCCCGGCAATTTTTCCACTTACAGTCTTATGCGGACCAATACAAATCGTATCCAACCTTACGTCAGAGAGTCCATCGCCACGCAAACCGGACAGCCCTTTGGATTCCGCATAGAAACGCGGAGAACCTTTCGCCGAGATCCTTGGAATCGGACCTAGCTTAAAGAACCCTGTAGAATCAGCGACCGTTTCAAGCGAATCCACAATTTCTTTCGAATTATCCAAGTAGGCAACGACACGCGCAGCAGGAACAGCACGCCCCTGCAAGTCCTGCACTACACCGGAATACCTCAGCGTATCAGACAAATCCGCAATTGAATTTCCGATATCGGTCACTCCACCGGCCACATCATCGCTATCCGAGCAAGCCAGGAACGACAACGAAAACGCAAGCGACATCACGCACGCAACGCAATTACGCGATAACTTTAGATAAACTTGTCTATTTTTCATTTTCCGCCTCCTTCCCTATTTTCTTGCTCATCGGGAACGCCACAAACATCATTTCGTAAACGCGTTCCACTTCCGAATCATTTGCCGCACGGGCAATAATTTTCTTGCGGGCTTCTTCCAGCACCTCTACCGCATAATTGTAGGATTTTTCACTCATCGCAAGAGTCGTGAACGCAGCAAAGCGCTCATCTTTGGGCATGGATTCCACAGCCCCCATCGCATGCTGCATATACTCATGACGGATTCGCCGCAGCGCCATTGGCGGGATTTCCGAAGCATCAAGCATTTGCGATGTTTCAACATAGCGTTCACCCTCTTTTTTCAAGAGTCCCCATTCCAGCAGCTTTTTCACCGCATCGCGAGCCTCATCCGTCGTTATCTGCGGCACAACAGAACGCGCAAGCACACGGAAGTCACCTTCCCAATCCGATGACACCGCCAACTCGCGCACAATCGGGTAATACCACTTTTCAAAGTATCCCTGTTCACGAGTCGTGACATGTGTAAATTCTATCTGCTTGCGAATTTGGACAATCTGGTTCCAAGCATTTTCGCGCTCATCAACTTGTTGAGCCTGGTTGTACTGCACCAGCGCTTCGAAATACGTCCTTTGCAACGGTTCAAATTCCATCGCCTTTGAAATTTTCTCGATGGATTTCGGAGTCAAATTGAAACGGCCACGGATAACATTCAGACAATAAGAAGAGCTACTGAATCCCGCTTTTGCCGCAAAAAATCGATGCGAAAACACCGACCGCATTTTCTTCTGTTCCTCAAAATAGTCTTGCAGGAACTTGCGGAAGTCGTCATAGTCAAACAAGTGTTCAAGCGCAATGCACATGGTTTTAAACTATAATATTTTTACACAAAAATCAATAAAATACACAAAATTACAATCAAATCAATATATTTCATTAATTATTCTTACACATTTACACATTTCTAACACAGAAAATCATTCCATTTTTCTTAAAAATTTGCATTAGGACGCACCAAAAATTATTTCTCTGAATAGCATAAAAATGGAGTGTGTTATGCAAAAAAGTTGTTTGGGATGGATTCCGGGCGCCGTTTTGTCGGCTGCCCTAGGTGTTCACACATACGCGGCGTCGGGTGATGCTTACACATGGCCCGGCTATCGCAGCGACCTGGATTACGATACGAAATCGAATCTGGGCGATATCCAACCGCCGACCAAGTTCAACAACAATTGTTCGGGCGTTACCGGAAAGAAGGCCGGTAAGTGGTGGGCGTTTTACTGGGGCAAGGATCGCGACAGCCGCATTACCGATGTGACGATTGATTCGATTCTTAAGAAGTACGATACCGATTTTGAGTATTTGTACAATGAGATGGGATGGGCGCCGGATGCCCAGGCGCAAGAAGGCCAGTACAGCGCCATTTATTACTACGGTTCGGGGACATGTGCCGGTGGCGCAAAGACGGATACTACGGGCGGTTGGCAGACATGGGTAGCAGGCTACACGGCCGTGGCCGCTTCGTTTTATCCGCTGTACAGTTTTAATACGAGTTGCCCTTACCGTGATCGCGTGGCGCAGATGGATGCGATGATTCATGAGGGAATTCACTCGATGACGAATGGTTACCCAGGCGCAAAGGATGCGCACTGGTTCCAAGAAGCGGGCAACACCTGGATTCAGCAGGATATGTTCAGCCACCGCGACGGTGTTTACAGCGGTATGGGATTCTTGAACGCGGCGACGGTCATTGCGCCGTTTATGCCAATTGAAACTTATTCGGGCTGGCTCATTGACGGTACTTTCGGTGGCCCTGGCGGCGGTGCCGATGGCGGTGGCGTGACCGGCAAGAATCAGCGTTACCTGCTGGGGGGCTCGCAGTACAGCAACATCTTCCCGACATTTATCGGCACATGGATTGGAACGGGTGCGGTTCGCTGGATTTACGGAAACGCTTACGGCAAGACCAAATACCTGCTTGAAACTTACGGCCTCGACAAGGGTCTTGGCGATGCGGGCGTGCGCAGGCTCATTACCGAATTCCGCGCAAGGCTTGCAATGCTCGACATGAAAAAATGGTCCGGCGAAATCAAGAATTTGCTGAACCAGCATTTTGGAAGCGACACCTACTGGGAACAGGACATGTGGGACAATAACAGGAAAAGCTACACCTGGACCATGACGCCCTACCAGACGGTGACGGAAAGCAACGGCTACCTTGTTCCGAATCAGGAAACGACTCCGGGATGGTCGGGCTCGAATGTGGTGCCGCTGAAGGTGCAAAGCGGCGCTAAAGAAGTGACGGTGAGTTTCTACCCGAACGGCGCAAATTCCAATAACAAGAACATGAATTTCTTGCTGTGCTACCGCGCGACCGACGGTACACCTGTGTACAGCGAACCCATTACAGGCGAAGGTTCCGCGACGCTTCGCCTGGACAAGACGCCTTCTTCGACGAACGGCACGCCGATGGTTTTCGCGGTCATCGTGAATACCGATTACCAGTACACCGGCAATACGGGAATTCGCAAGTTGCATTACGATTATAAGTTGAAACTGGAAACGGGCGTCAGCGGCGCTGGTGCTGCAAACGTCAAGTATTACAATGACTTCAAGCTAGATTACGCATGGCCTGAAATCGGAGACGCACCGACAAGTTCGAGCAGTTCCGTATCGCCGAAATCTTCGAGCAGCAGCGAGATGCCCGCGAGCTCCAGCAGTTCTGCAAAAATCGTCACGGACGGTGCCACGACATATTCTATCTCAGTGACGCTTCCGATTGACGACAACTACGCCACCATTTCTGCAAAATTTGATATCAGCGAGGTTGCGAAGAAACTCGGACTCACCACAGCAACGCTCACGCAGGCACAATTCTTCGCACTAGAAAGCGACGGTAATATCGTGACCAACAGTACCGCTACCGCTCCGGGTCATTGGTTTGGTAAAGACAGCAAGGTGGTGGAATGGGGCGAGTCCGCCTACATATTCAGCGAAACAGATTTATCAAGCGGTACACTCGCAATAGGCCACTACCCCAACCGAGTCAGCAATGGTGACAAATTTAACTTTACGCAGGGACTCACTTACAATGGAAAAACGGTCCTTTTCAAAGTCATGGTCAGCATTACCAACGGGTTAGGCAGTGACGAAAGCGGAAAGACCACAGCTCTGATGTACGGACTTGATAAAGTTTCGACACACATGAACCTCGCCCTCCGTAATGGAAATCTCGAAATCCGTTACACGCTCCCTCAGCGCGACAATGTGAAGATAAGCCTATTCAACGGATTCGGAGCATTGCTCGCACAAGAAATCACGGGAATGCAAAACGCAGGCTTGCACAAGCGTTCGCTCAACATGAGCCAAATACCGCGCGGCACCTACATCGTAAAAATCACAACGGGCAGTTACCGCGAAGCAAGACCGATTAACATCACAAGATAAACGAGCAAAAAGCACAGCACCTCGGCGAAAGTCGAGGTGCTTTTTATTGACGAAGTCAATTCTAAACACTGCGCCTCGGTCAGTTGTCCGCAGACAACGAGAAATCGAGCTCATTAGGCACACCACCAATATCCAGGTTTATATTAATCTTGCCGGATTATTGTTGTTTGGTTTTTCGGCTAATAAAAGGGATAGGATATGAACAAAATTTGGTGTTTGGGATTGTCCCTAGCGCTTGGGCTAGGGAGTGCGCAGGCTGCGCGACAGATGGAATGGCTGAATCGCGGCTTGGTCGCTGTCAAGACGACTAACGGAGTTTTCCTCAGTTGGCGAGTTCTCGGAACAGACGGCAATACGACCGGTTTTAACCTGTACCGCGATGGCGAGAAAATCGCTAGTTTTACGGGTTCACAGGCAAGCAACTACACAGATACAAAAGGAACAGCATCGAGCAAATACTCAGTGAAGGCTGTTGTCGGCGGCAAGGAAATGGCGGCGGATGCAGCAGTTTCTGTTTGGAGTAATCAATATCTGACCGTAAATCTTGACCGTCCGAATGGTGGGAGCGATTACACCTACAGCCCGAACGATATCGCGGTAGGCGATGTAGACGGCGATGGAGAATTTGAGCTGATTCTCAAGTGGGATCCGAGCAATTCTAAAGACAATTCGCAGAAGGGCAAAACCGGCAACGTCATCATCGATTGCTACAAAATGAATGGCAAAAAGTTGTGGCGCGTTGACCTCGGCGTAAATATTCGCGCAGGGGCGCATTACACGCAGATGCTCGTGGGCGACTATGATGGCGACGGCAAGGCAGAATTTGCCGTAAAAACAGCGCCCGGAACAAAGGACGGTAGCGGCAATTACTTGTCACTCGGTTCTGCAAAAGGCGCAGACCACAGCAAGGATTACAGGAATTCAAACGGCTACATTCTTTCAGGTCCCGAATGGCTCACGATTTTTAACGGCGAAACCGGCAAGGAAATGGCGACGGTTGATTACAATCCAGGTCGTGGCACCGTCAAGAGCTGGGGCGATAGCTACGGCAACCGCGTTGACAGATTCCTCGCGACAAACGCCTACCTTGATGGTAAAAAGCCGAGTATGGTATTTCAGCGCGGTTACTACACCCGAATGGCAATTACCGCCTACGATTGGGACGGCAAAACGCTTTCACAGCGCTGGTATTACAACGCGGCAACGAGCGGACAGGAATGTTACGGGCAAGGCAATCACAACATTTCCGCAGGCGACGTGGATGGCGACGGTTTCGATGAAATCATTGAAGGTAGCAGCGCCATTGACCACAACGGGAAATTCATGTACCGCACAGGCAAGGGTCACGGCGATGCCATGCACTTGAGCGATCTCGACCCCGATAATCCCGGTCTTGAAGTTTGGCAAGTTCACGAAGAAAAGCCCTACGGCTACGATTTGCACGATGCCCGCACCGGCAAGTTGCTTTTTAGCGAAACGAGCTCCGGGGACAACGGGCGCGGCGTCGCAGGTGACGTAGATTCACTAAACCGCGGACACGAACTTTGGTCTGCCGCAAACTGGAACACCTATACCGTAAAAGGAAAAATTTGGAAAGCAGACAAGCGCCCCGCTTATAACTTCCGTATTTATTGGGATGGCGACTTGCTTGATGAACTGTTGGACAATACGACCATCAGCAAGTGGGACCATGCCAAGCAACAGAGCAATACGCTTTTTCAGATGCAGGGCAACAGCTGCAACACCACCAAGGCAACGCCGAACTTTAGCGGTGATATTTTAGGCGACTGGCGCGAAGAAGTCATTTTGCATGATGGAGCTTCCAAGCTCTACATCTACACGACCACCATTCCGACGGAACACCGTATGTACACGCTTGCGCATGACCCGATTTACCGTCTCGGCATGAGCTGGCAAAACACGGCCTACAACCAGCCTCCACATTTGGGATTCTGGCTGTACGGTAACAAGGACAAGTTCCCGACGCCTGACATTACGCTCGTCGGCGATCATACACCGAAACCCGCCGCGATTATCAAGCAGGGCGCAGGTTCCAGCAGCCAAGCCATTGCGCTCGGTGATTCGATTGTCCCGTTCACTTTTGCAATCCAGAATGCCGATGGTGCAACAGTCAAAAACCTCCCTGCAGGCGTAACAGCCAAATGGAACGCACAGACAAATTCTCTATACTTCAGCGGAACTCCGACCGTCAGCGGAGAGTTCACCTACACGATCACCACAAAGGGAGGCAACGCGGAATACGGCGAAGCAACCCGCAGCGGGAAATTTACAATTACCGACACAAATGCCCCTATTATTCCTGCGGATAGTACAAATGGCATAGCGGATTCCACGACAACATCGCTAAAGTCCCATGTGCAAAGAATGCTGATGAATGGTTCCGGGCGAATTTATGATTTGCGAGGTCGTCTCGTGAAACAACGTAAACATAGAGGTGTTTACTTGACGCGATAAAAGGAGTTTATTATGGGATGTTTTGGACTAAAAATGTTGACTAGCGCGCTCGCCGTTTGGCTCGCAGGGGCATCGCATGCCTTCGCGGGTTCGCCAATCGTCAAAGTTGATTTTGACATGAGCGGCCGCAATTCGAGCGAGGTGACAGAGCCGAATTACATTCCTTGGGTGGTTTCGGGCGTCACATCTAAAGACACGACTCTTTCAGGCGTGAAAGTAAATGTCTCGGGTAGCGGTAACCTCAGGGCAAATTGGTACAAGGCCGGGGTACAGTCACCTTCCTATGCAAAACTAGTGTGCGATGGTGTGATGGTCGAAGGCGGCGGAAACATTACTCTCACGTTCTCAAATCTTGCAGCAGGGACGCACAGCCTCCTTTTGTACCTGAACAACGTCGATGGCGTTGTGGCAAGCAACAGCATTGATGTCTACGTGAACAATTCAAAGCAAGCCTCGGTCAAACCAACAAATCGCGCACTTTCGACAGGCGAGGCGGCGATTGCCTACGTGACTTTTAATGTGGGCGGGACGAGCGCATCGACTGCCATAAAGCTAAACACAGGTACGATTACCCTAAACGGTTTTGAATTGAATGTGCCCAATGCGGCGGCGCAGGCAACCGGCCCTTCTCCGACGGATTTGGATTACCACGCACCGCACGAAAACGGAGCCTTGACACTTTCATGGACGGCGGCGAAATCCGCAAAAAAACATCAGGTTTATTTTGGTACGGATTCTGCAACGGTTTTAAAGGCGACAGCCTCGACAGCCGACGTTTACAAAGGCGAGCAGACGGCCGCGACATACAAAGTTTCGGACACAAATCCATTGCAGACCTACTACTGGCGCGTAGATGAGGTCGATGCGAACGGAACGGTTACAGCAGGAAATATCTGGTCATTCAAACCAGGGCGTTTAGCGTTTGAAGGAGCCGAGGGCTATGGTCGTAACGCGGTCGGTGGCCGTGGCGGAAAAGTCGTGTACGTAACAAATCTGAACGACGATGGAGCCGGCAGTTTGCGAGAGGCATGTACGGCAGACATCGGTCCACGAACCATCATGTTCAAAGTCGCAGGCGTAATACAACTCAAAAGTCGTTTGGTCTGCAATCAGGATTACGTGACGATTGCGGGGCAGACGTCTCCCGGCAAGGGTATTACCATCAAGAGCGCCCCCATCGGCTTTACGGGCAAGGATATGGTTATCCGCTTTATGCGCGTGCGCTTAGGTTACGGCACAACTTACGATGGCATGGGCCTTACAGGTGGCGACCACAGCATTCTTGATCACGCAAGTATCAGCTGGACAATTGACGAAGCTTTTTCTAGTCGCGGCGGCAAAAACCTGACGCTACAGCGCACTTTGATTTCGGAAGCCTTGGATGTTGCTGACCACCAAAATTATGCAGCAGGAACAGGGCATGGATACGCAGCAACAATCGGCGGCGACATCGGGAGTTTCCACCACAACTTGCTGGCGCACAACGCAGGGCGCAATTGGAGTCTTGGCGGCGGACTAGACGGTAACGGCTATTATGCAGGTCGCTTGGACATTTTCAACAACGTGGTCTATAACTGGAAAAGCCGCGTGACCGATGGCGGAGCGCACGAAGTGAACTTTGTCGGAAACTACTACAAGGAAGGCGCAGGCACAACTCTTCACGGCTATACGTTGCGCGCCCAATTTGAAGGAACTGGCAAAGGTTCGCAAGCTTACTATTACCACAACAACATTTTGCAAGCCGCAAACGGTTCATTCACTTGCAATGGGAACAACGACAACTGCGGACGCGAATACACACTGAGCGGCGGGCAAGTTCTCGATTGGGAACCATGGAATAGCAAACCTTTCTTTGATTCTTACGCCACAGTGCAGAGCGCATCGGCAGCATACAAGGACGTGCTGAGCGATGTAGGCCAAACCATGCCTATTCTCGATAATCATGACCAACGCATGATTCGGGAAACCAAAAACGGAACTTACAGCGTCGTGGGTTCTGTCGGCAAAACCAAAGGAATTCCCGACCGCGAAACGGACGCCGTTGACACAGCGAATATCAAGGGCTGGGAACCGTATCCGAGCACAAGCTGGGCAAACGATTACGACTCCGATCTCGATGGTCTTCCGGACTGGTGGGAAAATATGTACGGTTACAATCCGAAATCCAAGAGCGGTGACTTTAGCGAATCTAACAAAGACCGATTGGGTGACGGTTGGACAGAACTGGAACGCTACCTGGAATGGATGGCTCGCGCGCACTACACCTTCGCGAAAGGTGAAACCCAAGTCATTGACCTTGCTCAATTTACCAAGGGCTACGACAACGGCTCCTATACCGTGAACGCCCCGACAGGCGTAACCGCAACCGTGAGCGGATCCAAGATGACTGTAAAACTTGCCGATAACTTCGGCGGCGTGGGCTACATCAAATTTACGCTCAAGGACAATGCAGGCGACACCTTTAGCCGCAACATCGGCGTGACGCAACAGCTCGCAATATCAACTATTGTTGCAGGAGACTCCACAGAAGTCGGTGATTCAACAACTACCGCAATTATGAATCGACAAGCGGCAAACCGCAATGATTTACGTCTGTTCCCTCGCAAGCAAGGTTTCCACGACTTGAAAGGCCGCCGCTTCGAAAAGCAAATTCCATACAGAGTAATGTTTTAAATATTCTCATCAACCTAACCAAAACACCTCGGCGAACGCCGAGGTGTTTCGTTGTAGGATTTGATAGAGAGAAAAATTATTTTCCGCCGACAGGGAACAGCGCAAATTGCAACTGAAAAACTTTATCTGAATTCTTATCTTCTTCGGCGATGAGCGCAATTTCCTTGCGGAAGGCGTTGATGCGCTCCACGATGCGTTCGTAACCTTCCTGGCTAATGCCTAGCGTAAGCCCAGAAACATGACGCGAGCCCGGCGGGTCGCGATCAATAGAATCCGCAGCAAGCTTTAGACAATGCTGGTGGAAACCGCGCAGCGCAAGTTTTGACGTGCGGTCCCCCGTGCTAATCGCGCTCTCGGTGAGCACGTATTTGCCGTCATCCCCTTTCTTGATAAGTTCACAGTCTTCGAGCAACTTGACCGATTTTTTTGCCTCGTCCGCCGTCACATGCGGGTGGACCATTTTCGCAAGCGCTTCATAATCGCCGTCAAAACCGAACATGCCGATAAGACTGCGAATAATCAGGTGCCGCCAATGCGAATACACCATGTACTGCGCATGCCCGAGAATATGCTGTTTCTCGGAAAAGCGCACCACCTTGAGCGCCGCCTGCATTTCTTCAAACGCAGCATTGCGCTCCTCCATCGTATCCGCCTGATTGAACTTCACAAGCCCAATAAAAAACTCGGTCTCGTGCTTACCCAAGCGAAGTCCAGAAGCCACTTTCGGGATGCTCGCGCTCGAAAGATTCTTGTCACCGTTCATCACGCGACTGATGAAATCTTTGGCCTTGAACCCGATTTTATCCGAGAAAACGCGGAGCGAAAAGGCAGGGTTCGCCTCCTTCTTTGCGCTATAATAATCCTTCAAAAAATCCCGGTAGTCCAGGTATTCGAAGATTTTTTTCCCTAGTTTCTTTTCGCCCATGCCATAAATGTAAGAAAATTATGTTTTGCGGAGTATAAAAAAGCGACTTTAGCGTTGTCCAGAAACAACGAGAAATTTGGCTTAACGAGAAAAGCGCTTTGAAGTGCGCGCCGCAAGATTTAGATTATGGGTATGGGGGAATAATCCCCCTAATTGCAGCCCGCTTCGCGGTCTTCCATTACCCCCAATGCGGGCTTCAAACGCCAGCCCGCAACGCCTGGCTTAATTGCTATAAAGGGATGGAACAAGCCAAAAGTTGGGTAATCGCAAAAAAAGTGAGGAACAATGGGTATGAAAGGTTTTGGTCACATCGCTCTTGCAAGCGTTGTCTCAATTTTCGGAATTTCCGCAGTACACGCGGCAGATGCGGCTGCAAAAATTCAAACCTCTGAAGTCGTTACGCTCCCGTCCGATGCCGCTTACGGCGGTGGCGATAAAATCGGTTCACAGCTGATAGCAGCCACTTACAATGCAGGGAATGGTCCTGGCATTTGGATTGTCGCCGATGGCGGCTACAGGCTTTACCACAACGGTTCACTCCTCGCCGAAGATAACCAGGCAGGCCGAGTGCGCTTTATCCCGATGACATTCCTGCCCGGCGAAAACGCCATTTCTGTCGTGAGCGCGAACGGCAAAGGCGCCCCGGGCGTTCTCGTGCAAATCGACGACCTCGACAAATCTTACTATTCCGGCAGTGGCTGGAAGTCAAAGCCCGTTGTCAGCAACAACTCCTGGAAAAACAAGGGCCGCGACCTTTCGCAATGGGGAGGCGCCACAACGCTTTCTTACGCAAACAACAAGCTCCCGAGTGGCGGTGCGCTCGAAAATTTCGCCACAAAAACACAAGCGAAATGGATTTGGACAAGCGATGAATCCGACCCAACAGCAGTGCTCCTTTTCACGTTCAATGTGAAGGCCGAAGGCTTCGGTGTCACCACAACGGGTGGCGACGCAGGCAAAGTCGTCATTGCAAGCGATTCCGCAAGCATTCGCAAGCACTTGCAGAGTAACGACGCCGTTACAATCCTCGTGCCCGAAGGCACTTACGACTTTAGACAGTTCCGCAACGCCGTCACCGAAGCCAAAAGCAAAGGCCGCACCTGGTGCAAGACCACCTGCACTGAGAAAAACCGCGTCACCGGCAAGACTAACACGTTCTACCGCATCACTTTCAAGGCGAACAGCTGCAGCGACCTCACCGAAGCCGGCGTGCAGATTGTGCAAGAAAGCGAAAATCTGCAGGCGTGGAGCAACTGGATTACCACCAAGCCGAACAAGAGTCTCGTGGGCATGGGCCGTGGCGCAAATCTCCGCGGAGCATCCATCGCCGTGCGCAGTAACGAAGGTTCTGGGAACCACATCTACCGCAACCTCGCGATTTACGATGTGAACCCGCACTTGATCGAAGGCGGCGACGGCCTTGAAACCGTAGGCACCGCCAGCAAGCACGTAGACAAATTCTGGGCCGACCATATCAGCTACAAATGGATTTCCGATGGCATGGATATGGAATTTGTTGACAACGCCACCATCAGTTATCTCGATTTTGACGGAGCCAACGAATACAACTGCTGGGGTACCGACCCTTACATGGCTCTCGTTGAAGACGCCCATTTAACTTACGCCAACAACTACTGGCACAACACTTACGGTCGCGTCCCGAAAGTCACCGGTGAAAACAACGGCTCGCAAGTTCATTTGTACAACCAGTACGTCGATTACAACCGCTTCTTTATCGCAGGCGCAAACGGTCACAGCGCAAACGCCAAGGCTTACGTGCGCTACGAAAACAGCTACATCAGCGATGGTCAAGGCTACCTCGCCGAATGGGGCGATAACGGCTACGTTTACTTTAGCGGAGTTACGTTCGGGAACGGCACTAAGCAACAGCACCGCTACAACGGCACCGTGAAAAGCGGAGTCCCACAAGCCGAAACATTCAACCCGAGCTACAGTTTTGAAAAGCGCAATGTTGCAGACCTCCCGAAAGAAATTCCGAACCTCTCGGGCGTGGGCGGACGCTACGGCAAAATGCCCGAATACAACCAGGGCTTCGGTCAAAGCAACAAGGCTGCAAGCGTAACGCTCACCGCACCTGCCGCTGGCGCAAAAATCACTGCAAGCGCAGACGTGACCTTAAAAGCCGACGCCAAGGACAACGACGGCTCCGTGAAAAGCGTTGCATTCTACGTCGGCAACACGCTCGTCGGAACCGCCACCGCAGCGCCTTACCAGGTAAACGCGAGCGGTTTCGAGCCGGGCACACATTCCGCAGTCGCCGTCGTGACGGACAATTCTGGACTCACATGGATGTCTGAATACGTAACGTTCACCGTCGAAGGTGCGGCAGAATCTAGTTCCAGTGCGACTCCCGCAAGCAGCTCAGCGGTCGCGGAATCTAGCTCTAGCGAAGTTTCTTCATCGAGCGTCGCGGAATCTAGCTCCAGTGCGACTCCCGCAAGCAGCTCCAGCGAAGGGACCATCGGCATCGCCTCCCCCATGCAGCGCGCGACCGAAGCCGAAGCAGGCTTCTACCGCATCTTTGACATTCAAGGACGCCCGCTGTACTCCGGCAACAGCAAGCCCGCCAGGATGCCCGCTGCGCACGTCATCGTGATTGAATACTCCAAAACAGGCAAAACATTACGTCACTATATCCAATAACGATTACTATAGCGATTAATAGCCCACCCGCTTTTAGCAAATCTTATATATATTGGTATCAATGAAGTTCTGCAAAAACATATTGGCTGTTTCAATTGCGTCCGCCGCAATTTTTGGAGGTTGCTCCTCCGACAGCCATATTGCAGGCAACAGCGCCGAGACGGGTTCTCCTGAACTCGCCGGCATTTTCCTTTTGGATAACGGCAAGCCCGCCGCATTTGCGCGCGTGCATTGCGTCCCTAGCGACTTTGACGCGGCCTCAGGCGAGCTCCCCGCCGCCTACACCACGGAAACAGATTCCACAGGCTACTACAGCCTCGATTCCATTCCTGCAGGCACTTACGCCGTCGAAACTTTCCATGAAGAATCCGGCAAGCGGTTCCTCGAACAAAACGTAAGCATCACCGAAGACGATTCCATCGCCGTTAGCGACACACTCCGCGCACCAGGCTCTGTCGAAATCGCGTTCAACAGCCTCATTGAAGACGGCACGTCCGCCGTGGTCACAATCCCAGGAACGACCATTTTACGCAAAGTGACAGTCCTCGGGCAAAAAGCCATTATCGACAGCTTACCCACCGACACGCTCGGTCTCAGAATTTATATAGAAAACGACACGTTGGATTACGGGGATGTCTACGTCAAATCAGATACGACCGTCCAGACGCTCGTCAACTATCCCCACATCGAATACACGTTCGTCGCCCCGCTTGCACTCCCCGAAGGCGAAGACACGCTCTCGTCTTTTGTGAGCGACATTCCGCTTGCGCTCCGCCTGACCGCAGAAAACAGCGACATCGATACACTCGCTCGCTTGCAAGGCCGCTGGGAAGTTGTACGCATTTCAAAAGATGGCAAGCGCAGCAAAAAGCTCCCGATTGTGAATTCAGCCTTTGACGAAAAAGAAGCTATTTTCTGGGTAAGCGTGGATTCTCTAAACGTCTCCGACTCACTCGAACTTTCATTCAACAACGCGCTTGAATCAGGTTACGCTCACGACGTATTCCCGACTAACCGCAGCTATTCTCTCGTGTACCATTTCGATAGCGGAACCGACATCAAGGACGATGCCGAAAAGGGCTATTTCGACGGATCGCTAACCGCCACAGAAACGGGAACCGAAACGGTGGCAAATCTCAACGCAGACGGCGTTCTCGGCACATCCATCGCGCTAGACGCGACAACATCAATCACCGCGACAAACTCCGCCAAGATAGACTCATCTCGCAAGGTTAATTTGTCCTTTGACGGCAAGCAATTCTGTTTCTCGCTGTGGGTTAACCTCGAATCGCTAAAGCAACAGACCATCTTTGAAAAAGCAAACGAATATGCGCTCCGCTACGAGCCAGACCAGGGCTTTGTCGTAGAATTCTACCACGTTGCCACCAAAAAAACAGGCGACGAAAACTCCACGGACACCACAAGTTACAAACAAACGTGGACATCCGGTACAAAAGGAATTGAAGCAGGCAAATGGATATTCATTGCATTCAGCAAGCATTCCATACCACAAACAAGTTACTTTATCAACGGCGTTAAAATCGAAGCCGAAGAAACCCGCAGCGATTGGGATGGCAACCGCGAGCTCACAGACTTTAAAATCGGTGGATTCACCGGGAAAATAGACGAGCTCATGCTCGGTAGCGCATTCCGCGACGATTCCTGGACTCGCCTCACCTACCTCAATCAAAAGCCCGAAGATTCCTGGCCAAAACTTTCCGCAAAAAAGTAAGCTAGCATTTCACCGCACTTAGCGGATTCATTTTTTTGAGCAAAGACCTCTTGCCAATCGACTTTTGCAAGTTTATATTTCAAATGCTCAAATGAGCAAAGAAAATCAAAATTTTTCGCAGTTTCACGCTTGTCTGCGAAAAGGAGTCAAAATGCCGGAATTATGCCGTTTTTTAGGTATCATCATACAAATGTACTTCAACGACCACATGCCTCCGCACTTCCATGCAATATACAACGACTTGGAAGGAATCTTCGAATTATCTACATTTCAAATGCTAGAAGGCAATCTTCCAGCAAGGGTCAAAGGTCTCGTTATTGAGTGGGCGACACTCCATAAGCAGGAATTGATTGACAACTGGAATTCGTTAACAAAAACGGGGATGTATAAAAAAATAGCTCCGTTGGTTTAAACAATGCTGCATGTGATAGACGCAAAATATATTGACAATTACAAGATATCCGTCACATTCAATGACGGATATCATTTTGTTGCAGATTTTGAGAAAGTCATCAAATCAGACCATCGAGCAATAGTGAAGCAACTCGCAGACCTAAACGTGTTCAAGGATTTCTGCTTGCAAGCCCACACAATTACGTGGTCAAATGGTGTAGATTTTGCGCCAGAGTTTATCAAGAGCTTGCACTAGTCACTGCCCACGTGTTCAGCACTTAGTTACTTACTATTATATTATATACGCAAAAATGCCCCGCGATTTTGAGGGAGCGTTTTAAACTTTCAAAAAAACCTTATTACATTTTGCCGAAGAACAATGTTCCTTACGGTTTTGACATACGTAGCCATCGGGCTTTTGGCAATACTCGCCATCTTCTATCTCGGGTTAGAAGTGCGGTTCTACCGTGCGCTCGGGCGAGTGCGCGAAGGCTTTGCCGATCCGGAACCGCTCCCGAAGGTAAGCATCCTGATTGCAGCGCGTAACGAATCCGAAGGCATCCGCGAAACGCTCGATTCCGTCCTCTCGCAAGATTACGAGGGCGAATGGGAGGTCTGGGTAGCCGATGACCGCTCCACGGACGACACCCCGAAGATTCTCGCGGAATACGAAGCAAAGTTTGAACGCCTCCATGTGCTCACGATTGATTCCATCCCCGAAGGCGTGAGCCCTAAAAAGCAGGCTCTTTCGAAGCTCATTGACGCCTGCAACGGTGAAATTCTCTGCCTCACAGACGCCGACTGCATCGTACAGCCGTCCTGGATCAAGTTCCTCGTCAAGGAATTTGAACCGGGGATTGAACTTGTCGCCGGGCATTCGTACATCCCAACAGACAAGAGTTCGCCGTTCATCATCTGCATGCAGGCGGTTGAAACGCTGATTTACCGCATCGCAGGCACAGCAGGCCTCGCCATGCACCTCCCGCTCACAAGCACTGGCAACAACCTCGCCTACCGCAAGAGCTTCTTCCAGAGCGTGAATGGCTTTACAGGCGTCATCAAGATCCAGAGCGGAGACGATGACCTCCTGATGCAAAAACTGGCAGCCGACCGTCCATGGGCCATGCGCTACTGCATCACGCCCGCCACGTTCGTCACCACAAACGGCAAGGAAACACTCAAGGCCCTCTGGGAACAGCGCAAGCGCTGGGCATCAAAGACCATCTACTACACTCCCAAAATCGTCTTTGTGCTCTCGATGGTATTCCTGTTTCTCACCATGCTCTGCATCACCGCAGCATTCTCGATTTTCAGTTTCAAAATTTTCGTCGCCACATTGATAGCGTTCTTGTGCAAGAGCGTTGGCGACATGGTTCTCATTATTCGCGGGCTCAAAATATTCAAGCAGGAACACCTCCTCAAGTGGTGCATCCCGGTTGAGTTCATCCACGCCCCCTTTACCGTACTGGCCGTACTGTTCGGACTGTTCGGACGTTTTAAGTGGAAATAAAAATGGCAACGACTAAAACAACAACTAAGGCGACAACTAAAACCACTACAAAGAAGACCGCCACCAAAACGGCAAAAGCGGCCGTCGAAGGTAAGACGCTCATCATCGCGGAAAAACCCAGCGTGGCAGCCGACCTCGTCAAAGTGCTCGGTGCAAAGTCCTTCAAGAAAGAAACCGCCTATTACGAAAGCGACACGACCATCGTAAGCCATGCGATCGGTCACCTTGTTGGTATCGCCGACCCGAAGGATATTGACGAACGCTACAAGGCATGGGACATGAAGACGCTCCCCATGCTCCCCGAAAAGTTCCCGCTCGTCGCCCTCCCGACCACTAGAGCCCATCTCTCCGCCCTCGGCAAGCTCATCAAGCGCAAGGACGTGACGACGATTATAAACGCATGCGATGCGGGCCGCGAAGGTGAACTGATTTTCTATTACATCGTGGACTACATCCTCAAGGGGAACTTCAAGGGCAAGACGTTCAAGAGACTTTGGATGCAGAGCATGACGCCTGCCGCCATCAAGGACGCCTTTGAACACCTCCGCACCGAAGAAGACATGGTGAACTTGAGGAACGCCGCCCTCTGCCGCAGCGAAGCCGACTGGCTCGTAGGCATGAACGGCAGCCGTGGCCTCACCGCCTACAACAGCTCTATGGGCGGCTTCCAGATTACGCCGTGCGGACGCGTGCAGACCCCAACGCTTGCCATCATCGTGAAGCGCGAAGAAGAACGCAACCGCTTTGTTCCGCAAAAGTTCTGGACCATTGAAGCCTCGTTCGATAACTCCGGCGCCGGTTACCAAGGCAAGTGGTTCACCGTCGATAAAGAAAATAACAAGGACCGCGTCAAACAGATTTTTGACGAAGCTCGCGCTCAGGAAATTCTCGCCAAATGCAAGGGCAAAACAGGCTCCATCGAAGAGACCACCGCCCCGAGCCTGCAGAAGTGCGGCCAGCTCTATGACCTTACCACGCTCCAGCGCGAAGCGAACAACCGCTTTGGATTCAGCGCCAAGACAACGCTTTCCATTGCGCAATCGCTTTACGAACATTACAAAGCAACCACGTACCCGCGTACCGACAGCCGCTGCCTGCCCGAAGACTACGTGGCTCCGGTGAAGGCAACCCTCGGAAAAATCGAAGGTCCGCTCGCCAAGTTCGCTCAAGAAGCTTTGGACAAGAACTACGTGAAGCGTACGCCGAAGGTCTTTGACAACTCGAAGATTTCGGACCACTTCGCCATCATCCCGACAGGCGTCGTGCCGAAGGGACTCTCCGAAGCCGAAGAAAAAATCTACACGATGATTTGCCAGCGCTTTATCGCGGTGTTCTTCCCGCCAGCGCAGTACTTGAACACGACCCGCATCACGACCGTCGAAAACGAGACCTTCATCACCGAAGGCAAGATTCTCGTGGACCCGGGCTTCAAGGCTATTTACGGCAAGGAATCCGACGAAGAATCGAACATTCCGAAGCTGAACGGCAACACCGCCAAGACGCTCGAAATTGACGCTAAAGAAGACTTTACCAAGCCGCCTGCACACTACACCGAAAGCACGCTTTTGTCGATGATGGAAAGTGCAGGTAAACTTGTGGAAGACGACGAACTGCGTGACGCCATGAAGGAACGCGGTCTCGGAACGCCAGCCACACGCGCCGCCATCATTGAAAAGCTCGTGAGCGACAAGTACGTTGTCCGCGATGGCAAGGAAATGATCCCGACCGCAAAGGCTTTCGACCTCATCAGAGTTCTCTCCGCCATGAACTGCGAAGCCCTTACCAGCCCGGAACTCACCGGCGAATGGGAATACAAGATGGACCTCATCTCGAAAGGCAAGGAATCTCGCGAAACGTTCATGAACGGCATCGTTGAAATGACAAAGACGATGGTGAAAAACATCAAGGGATTCAAGGAAGAAAGCACGACCGACGAAGCAAGCTTCAGCCCCGTGAACGGCAAGAAGGTTTTCGAAACGGTCAGCCGCTATACCACCGAAGATGGCATCGTCATCCGCAAGATTATTGGTGGCAAGCACCTCACCGAAAGCGAAATCGTAGAGCTCTTGACCAAGCGCAAGATTGGACCGCTCACAGGTTTCCGCAGCAAGAAGGGCGCTGAATTCTCGGCCGTTCTCATCATTAACGACGAGAACAAGGTTGAATTTGTCTTTGACGAAAAGCCCGAAGAAATCGAACTCGGTGAAGTTATCGGCAAGTCTCCGGTAGACGGCTCCGACGTTTACGAAACGCTCACAGGCTACGTCTCCGAAAGCTACGTGAAAAAAGAACCGAGTGGCATTACGCTCCCGAAGATTCTTTTGGGCAAGGAACTCCCGCTCGACGACATCAAGAAACTGCTCGCCGGCGAAAAGACTTCGCTCATCAAGGGTTTCCGCAGCAATAAGACACGCCGCCTGTTCGATGCGTACCTCACGCTTGTGAAAGGCAAGCTCAAGTTCGAATTCCCACCGCGTGAATTCAAGCCCCGCCGATTCGGTGTAAAGAAGAAAAGTGAAGAGTAATACTCCAAGAACGTCATTCTGAGTCCACAAGGACGAAGAATCCAGTTAAACTTCACTGGATCCTTCCACTTTCAGTGTCAGGATGACAAATGAATTTCTGTGTCAAGAAGACACAATGAATATTAATACATGACCTTTAGACTTTTACTTACACTTGTTCTTTTCGCGACTTGTTCTGCGCTTGCTTCGGGAAACATTCCTAAAGCTAAAGCGCCGTTGGCCATCGAAGATAGCATCATCATGCCCGCAACAAGCGCTTCTGCAAAGAACACAGCCCCTGTTGCACAGAACGAAACGCTATTGTACGCTAGTTCATCGTCCGAAGAGACCATGTGCGTGATAGAATCCTCGTCAAGCGTACAGCAGATGACGCCCGCCGTGAGCAGTTCGTCCGCGACTCTCGCGACATCAAGCTCTTCCGCGACCTCTAGTTCCGCGACTCTCGCAAAAGACTCAACGAATCTCACAACCTCCAGCTCGTCCACAACAGTACAGTCTTCGTCGAGCGTTGCTAAGTCCGGCAAAAATCCGTACAACTTGCCCGATGAACTCATGCCGTTGTGGAATTCCATGTCCATGCGCCAAAAAGCAGGCCAAATGATCATGGTGTTCCTCACCTCTCCGCAATTCATAATCGAGAACGAACTCGGCGGCGTGCTCATCACAGGCAAGCACCTCCGCAGTTTCGACAATTACAAAGAACGAATGGACGAAATCGACAGGAACTTGAAGATTCCTCTTTTCACGGCACTCGACCAAGAAGGCGGCCTCGTTAACCGTTTAGTATCGTATTCAAAGCAATGGGAAGGCCTCCCGAGCGCCCGCGAAATGCGCCGTATGGACACCACGCAAATTTACACACTCACGAAGAAAATCGGGCGTACACTCAAAGACATCAAAATCAATATGAATCTGGCCCCGGTTCTGGACCCGTCCAAAGACCACCGCGGCACAAATTCGTTCATGGAAGAAAGCCGCCGCTCCTGGGGTAACGACACCACGAACGCATACAAAGTCAGAGCATTCGTCAACGGCATGCGCGACAACGGCGTCATCTGCGTTTCAAAGCACTTCCCCGGTTATGATTCCTGGACCAACAGCGACTTGCAAATCGCCATCAGCGCCTCGCCCAAAGAAAGAATCAACCAGAACGCGAGCTTTTTCAGGACTCTCTCCAAAGACATCCCCGTCACAATGATGTCGAGCGTCCACTTTTTGCGCATTTCCAGCCGCCCCGCCGTCTTTGACGCCAACATAGTCAAAATGGCACGCCGTGGATTCCCGGACATGGTCGTGCTTACCGATGACCTCTGGGGCACCTCGCTTCGCGCCTGGGCAAGCGGCAAAACGCAAATTCCTCCTCGCAAAAACTATCCGGAAAAAGATTTCAAGCGCCTCATCACTGCCATCATCGACGCAGGCAATGACATTCTCATGATTTCTTACACGTCCAAAGCCAAGGACATGCTCGACATCATGATGGAACTTTCCGATAAAAGTTCAAAATACAAGCGACGGATTGAAGAATCCGCCGCCCGCATCCTGAAGCTCAAATATAAAGCTGGAATATTAAAGCTTTAATTAGCGCATGTGCCATAGACTCCGACTTTTTCGATATCAAATCGAATTGCCACATCATAATCAGAATTTTGAGTGAAAACAACTTGAATTGCATGCATATGAGCCACAGCATCAGCTATGGTATACGCTTCATTTGCATAGTATTCATTAGTCGTAAAATCAGTCCAAGCCACATTCAAGACCCTTAATTCGCCTTTGTTGCCTGTAATTAAATTTTCGTCAACTTCATATCCAAATTTTGCATTGTAATTACGAGAAGACACATAATTATCAGCAACTTCCAATCGTACTTGCATTGATTGAAGTGCATTAAGATAATCTACAGAGCTTCCTGAATATACAGCTTTATATCTTATACAAACCCCTAGCACAGAAGAAAAATTGTATCCTTCCAAACTATCTGGTCCAAGAAAGTATTGGAGAAGCAAAGCGTTCCAAGAGCCATCTGTAGCCGTCAAATATACCTTGCCACAAACGCCGCCATTACAGCGAACCAAAACTTGCTGGTCAACAGGCTTACCATCGCCGGGAGTATACTCATCAACAATCGCAGCCTGATCAGGATTCGGTCCCCATTTTACATCAGCATTTTCATTTCCAGCATCTATAAAGTAGTACCATAATCCATTAAGGTCAGCACTACTCGTTGATACCGCAGAACTACTGCTTTCATTAAGAATCATGCCACTACTTACTGTCGGTGCAGAAGGCTTGGCATCCGAACTATCATCTCCACAAGCCACGAAAGCCATTGTAGAGAAAGACACCGCAGCAATCGCTGCCATTTTTAACAGTTTCTTATTCATAAGCTCCCCGCTTGTTGAGTTGTTAGTTTGTTAATCTTCACAAGTGCCGTAGGCACCGATTTTTTCAATATCAAATTTTATTTCACCGGCATCGTCCCACAGTGAGAAATAAAATCTTATCGTATACAAATGTTGTACAGTTTCATTAATTGTTTTCCATTCGTTTCTAGGAACCCAATTGACACGAGAAAAATCAGACCAGCGGATATTTATGACATCCCCATCTCCAAATGTTTCTGGCAACATATAAGAAAGCGATTCAAATTCTTCACCCGCTTCCATAGAAAGCAAAGCAAGTCTCATGTCCGGCTTATCCGCTTTATACTTTAAACATAAACCAAGCCAAGAGGAAACATCCGAGCCATTATTTTCATCTGGAGTTACATTAAAGCCCATCCAGAAGTTTTCTGTCTTTTCGCCGTCTACATTTTCATCATAATTATCAGGCTCAGGCTGAACAACCTTAACCGATATGATATTATGCCCCTCATGGACAAGCTCTTGATCGTCATTTACTTCAAAATACATATCTGCAAAATACTTACCCTGTTCAGGATCTTCTTCAATTACCTCATCATAATTAGGCCCCCAATAGGCCTCGGTTACACCCGATTTTCCCATATACCACCAGCCACCATTCCAGTCAACATTTTCACCCACAAGTTCACAATCCGCAAAATTATCAGGATCAGTTATACCACTGGAGAGGACGCGATGATTGGGGCTACAAAATCCATCCGCACTATTCTTTCCATAGTACCAGGCATCGAAACCAACACCGCGGACCTTCTCTACATCCTTGCCATTCTTGATGATGCCAACGCTCTCACCACCACACATCAGTTCAAAACCAGAACCATCTTCGAGAGCAGAAGCCGTACAGCTAGAACCATTCCTGCCTTTAACACCATTGGTCCCATTTTTGATTATACCGACAACATTTCCACCACAAGAAAGTTCAAAGCCAGATTCATCAGCAAGCGCCGTAGCATTACAACTGGAGCCTTCTTCACCTTTTTTACCATTTTCACCATTCTTTATGGTACCAACCACCTTGCCACCACAAGTCAGTTCAAAACCGGAGTTATCGGCCAGAGGCTCCGCACTGCAACTTGTGCCGTTTTTTCCATTGGAGCCATTCTTAACCATTCCGACAACTTCACCACCACAGATTAATTCATAACCAGATTTATCATCAAGAGCCTTAGCACTACAGCTTGTGCCATTCTCGCCATTTGTTCCATTAATACCATTGGCTCCATTCGAACCATTCTTGATAACGCCAACAACTTCGCCATCACAAGAGAGTTCAAAGCCCGATTTGTCCGTCAAGGCCTTTGCCGTGCAGCTTGAGCCATTGACACCATTGACGCCGTTTGTTCCATTTTTACCATTAGTTCCATTGGTGCCATTCTTTATGGTGCCGACCACCTTGCCACCACAAGTCAATTCATAACCGGAGTCATCGTCCAAAGCTTTAGCACTGCAACTAGTGCCATTCTCTCCATTTTTGCCAGCAACGCCTTGTTCTCCTGCAGGTCCCTGAGGGCCTTCAGAATCTTCACCGCATGCGTTAAACGCAAGCATGGACACGAACGAAAACGCAGCAACCGCTGCATATTTTTTAAGCTTGATAGACATAAGCTCCTCTCCTGTTGTCTTTTTTAAAGTAAACAAAAAAAACAAAATCGTATCAATTTATTTCAAAGCATGACCAAAAACATGTTGATAAAGAGTTGGTAAACTATAGTTGTCACACTTTTTTGCGCGATTTACGCAATTTTGTCAAGCCCTACTTACTAAACGCCTGTTTCTTGGCAACGGAGATATTCACGACGTTTTTCATCACGCCAGCCTCGCCGACCTTCTCCAAAGCCGATTTCAAAATGGCGGCCGCAGCAAGCGTATCGTCCAAGGCACGGTGATGGTTAAAGTCTGGAAGCCCCAGCGATTCCGTGAGTTTGTGCAAACTGTAACTCGGCTGCCCCGGGAACACACGCCGCGAAAGCTTTACCGTACAAAGTCTCGCTGGGTTGAACTTAATACAGCAGCGCTTCAGTTCCGCAGTCATGTACTTGCAGTCGAACTGGACGTTGTGTGCTACAAAAATGCGGTCTTGCAAAAGTGCTGCCACATGTTCTGCAATCGCTCCAAATTGCGGTTGTCCACTCACCATCTCGTCGGTGATGCCCGTCAGTTCGCGGACAAACGGCGTAATCGGCGTTCCTGGATCTACAAGCGCGTGGTACGTTTCAACAATTTCGGAACCGTCCATCAGGGCGATTCCGATTTCCATTATACGATTATCTTCACCATGTCCGCCGGTCGTTTCGAGATCGACTACCGCAAATTTTAGCAATGCAAATTACCTAACGGGGATATCGATATCGAGCGTCTCCATCCCGTCTCGAGCCTGCACACGCGCAAGCATCACATTGGACTTCGGGTGCCCGTAAACAGGGACGACGAGCAGGTTAGAAACGCCTCTCTGTTCACTCGGAACCGCATCGGTATCGTAAGCTGTTTTCGTAAATATAGGTTTCTTGCTGCCATCGTACAACGAGTACGTCAACTTGCGGGGCATTCCCTTCTTGATTTGCGACGTTTTCACCTGGAAATAGATGTAACCGCCCTTCGGAACGGCTCTCAGGCTGTCACGAATTTCTTCTTCAGTCGCATAGGCGGCTTCCATAGCAAGGCGAACATTATTGCGCACGCGGTCCGGAGATTCGTATTCCACCATCACATTGAACTTCGCATCTTCGGGAATAGCGCTCTGGCGCACATCGCGAATATTGCTGTTGTTCTGATGATACTCCCATCGACCATTGTCATGTAATATTACCGTTGCGCCGTTCGAAGCCGTAGCGACAACATCGTTAGCGAAAGCATTTGCTGCAAACGCAAAGAACAGAGCCACACAGGCTCTAGAAAGACTCATTCCACCCATAAATACTCCAGTTTGACATCCCATCGTTTATTAATATATCATAAGAAATGGCGTTTTGACGCAAAAAACAAAATAAATATGTTTTTTCATAGAATTTGTGTGACTTTAGTAACATTTTTACAACTTATATTTGCTCCGTAACTACATTTGCACCATGTCTGGAAAAATTCGATTCGCACCGAGCCCCACGGGTTACCTTCACGAAGGCCACTTGCTTTCGGCTCTTTATGTGTGGGCGGCTGCCAAAAAATGGGATTTAAAAATCCATCTGAGAATCGAAGACCATGACCAGAGTCGCGCGCGCCCCGCTTACATCGCAGGCATCCGAGAAGATTTGGAGTGGCTTGGATTCAAGTACGATTCCGAGAGCATACAAAGTGCCCGCGGACCTATCTACGAAGCCGCCCTCCAAAAACTTGTCGACAAGTCGCTCGTTTATCCGTGCTATTGCAGCCGCAAGCAACTCCTCGCCGAAAATCCGCAAAGCGAAACCGGTGAAATCATTTATCAGGGAAAATGCAAACATCTCGTCATCCTGAGCGAAGCAATTCGTCATCCTGAACGAAGTGAAGGATCCAGTGAAGTTTTGAGTAGCAACTCAGCGCCGCATAACCTTCGTTTTATCGTCCCCAATAAAGTTATCGACTGGCACGACCTGCGCCTCGGGGACTTTCACGAGAACCCAAAACTCCAGTGTGGCGACTTCCCGATCCGCGACCGCGACAACCAATGGACCTACCAGTTTGCCGTTTGTGTCGACGACATCGACGAGCAAATCACACATATCGTCCGCGGAGAAGATATCCGCAACTCCACAGCCCGCCAAATAGCGCTCATGGAAGCACTTGGCCGCAAAGAACGCGCTGTCTACCTGCACCACCCGCTCATCGTGGACGACAACAACAAGAAGCTTTCCAAACGCGAGCTCGCCCATAGCCTGCGCCAAGACAAAGAAGCCGGCATCACCCCCGAGATGCTCTTCGGACGAGTCTGCCACAAGGCGCATCTGACAGAATCGGACTCCCCGATTACCCTCATTGACGCTATATCCATAATTATGGATCAAATTCCAACCTAGATAGGTTAAAAAAAATTTATATTCGAGACATGGCATCAACGTCAGTGTCCGCAACCATTGAAAAAATCCGCGAAGAGGCAGCAGTCTTTGAAAGCAAAGACCGCTTGCTCAATTTTTCTCAAAAGAACAAGTTCCAGTCTCCACTGCTTTTAGGCAACGGCGACCAATTTTTTGAAGCATGGCAAAAAGAGCCCACGCCGCGCGCACTTGCCGAGTTTTTCCCCGTATCCTCAAAATACGATGAAGAAAAGCAAGCAGCCGATCTTCAAAAATTCTGCAATATTTTAAAGACAAAAGTCGAGGACTTTTGCAATCAGGATTTATACATGGCAACGGGATTCATCAAATGGGGCGAAAAGTCCCTTGCCCCGGCCATCCTCATCCCGCTGACCTACGATGCCGAAAACGACACCGTCGCTATTTCCACACGTGCCCCTGTCGAAAACATTGCGCTTCCGATGCTTGATAAAAACATCAAGTTTCCAAAGGCTTTAGACTTTATCAAGAATGGCACTTTTGGAATTCAGAAATTTTTCGATACGCTCGAAAAAAGAATTGAGCCCAAAACAGATTGGAAGTTTACACGTAACGGCTATTGCATCACGTTCTACAGCACAAACAAGCTCCTCCTCAAAAAGAAGCTCACAAACGAATGCTGGGCAACAGCCAAAGCAGCAAACAACGAATTTTTCATAGCAACGATTGGTAATGACGGATTTTTGCCAAAGCCATCGCTTTTTGAAGAAATCCCCTACGACCACGTTTATAACCCTGCCGATCACTTTTTCCCCTACACAACCGATTCGCAGACGAACAAGGCTGTCATTGACGCTCTAGACGGAGATAGCGCCTACGCTATTCAAACGCTCCCAGGAAGCGAAAAATCTAAAGTCGCTGTCAACATCGTCGCAGACCTTATCCAACAAAAGAAAAAAGTCTGTGTAGTATGCCGCAGGGCCATCACCAAGTTCAACTTTGAAAACGCCTGGAACCCGCCGTTCCGTTCGTTCCAAGGTCCTGACCGCGATACGCTCAAGACATCGCTCAGCGACACCCGAGCAAAACTCGTCTCGTATTACGATGCCGTCAATTTCCCGCTCAAGCCCAGTGGAGTGACGCTCACCGAGCTGCTTGATGAAATTGCAAAATTAAAATCGGTCAAGACAAAGTTTGCAAGCGATCTTTTCAAGAACATCGAAGATGTGCGCTATAAAAAGTTCAAGTCCATGCAAACGAGCTTGGAACAAATAGAGCAACTATTCTTCAACGAAAACGGAATCGAAATTTATAACGCCTTCCAGGGAATCACGCTACCAGCTGTATCGCAAGATCGCAAGACCCAAATTGGCGAAGACCTGGAACAAGCTAAAGCATTAGTCGAAACCATCAAGCCGTTTGTCGAATGCATGAACAAATCCAAGCTTTACCTCGATGGGATTAAGCTTTCGGATGTTTTTGCACTCGCAAGTGTCTTCAAGAAAAACTTCGACAACGAGATGCCCGGTTTTGAAGACTGGGACCTGCATTCAAACGGTTGGATAGCCTATCAAGATGACCTGAACGATTTACCGAACGCAGGAGCTCGCTGGTCAAGCTACCGTCGCAAAGGTTCCGACATTTTCACGGACGAAGCCATCGATGCCAACGTCCTTGCTGCTCGTAAAGAATTTGAAGAAAGCTTGAGTTCTGCACTCAAGGCACTCTCGGATCATTACCGTAGGCCAAAGCGCATTTTGCTCAGTGTTTTCAAAGACCCTAAGAACATCACCTCCGATGACATGCTTATCGAGCAAATCGACAAGCTTATCGAAATGCAGGAATACAGGCGCAAGTACAAAGACTCCTCTGTACTTGCCGCTCGTTTGTTCGGTAGAGACTGGAAATACGAAAAAACTGACTGGAAGGACTTGGCCGATAAAATCCGCCATTACTACGTCTTCCGAGCACGCATCAAGAATAGCGACCAGCACGACTACCTGCTTCAGCTTCTCGCCAAGTGGCACCTGTTCAGGCAGCACTTTGAAAAGCTGGACCGCATCTTGGTCAGCGCCGAAGAATTGCAGAAGAAGCTCCAAAGCATAAGCAAATCGTTCAACTTGAGCACATCCATGGAAACGCAAAACGTGGATTCATGGCTCGAAAAGATTGAACGCTGGTCCGTATTGTGGAATGCACAGGACATTTACTTGCAGCTCCGCGAGCACATGGAAAACATCAGCGATTCGCCATGCGAAAACCTGGCCCAGTTCGTAAGCGATACCAAGAATGCGAACAAGGATATTCCCATGGCATTTGCCCGCGCCTGGACCAACAGCCAAATGCAGGCCGCAACCGCCAAATGCCCTGAACTTTTCAGCCCGTCATCGAAGAATCGAAAGCAACAGGGCAAGTTATTCCGAACGCAGCTAGATCAGTTCTGCAACGCAAATTTCCGTGCCGCGCACGAATGCATCAAGGATTCGCCAGCACAGCTCCAGATCGTTACGTTATCGCAAACATACGACTGTGATTTCGAGTCGTTTGACGCAACGCTATTTTTGGATGCCGATTGCATGACAATTGCCGAAGCCATGCCAGGGATTTTAAAGACAAAGAAAGCTATTCTCTTTGGAAACCCATGCGCCCCGGCACTCGAAATGCTACCGACAGACGCATGCAACATGGATATTTCGTCGCAGTCCATTTTCTTCAAGGACAATGTACTTTCGGCTGCGCTCCGCAAGGGAATCCCGACTCGTGTGATTGGCTACACAGCGCAATACGCAGATCCGTCGTTATTCAGTTTTGCCAACAGCAAAATCTACAATAACGAAATGGCCCAGTTCCCGAATTCGACATTATCCACAAGCAAAATGCAGACGATTAAAACCGTCCGCGACAAAGTCTTGTCCATTGCAGAAAAAGCGGTTCAGCACGCGACAAAGAACCCAAGCCAGACTCTTGGAATTGTAGCATCGACCCAAAATCTTTGCAGTGAAATCGAAAACGCCATTCAGGCGCTTTTGCAAAAGAATCCTAGCCTGGTTCCGTTCTTTACGCAAGGGAACCTTTCAAATAAATTCTACATCAAGACCATTGAACGCGCTGTAGATCTTTACCGCGATGTCATCTTTGTCTGCGCCGATATCGACTGCATTTCAAGTGTTGCCAGCACCCGCAAGCTTTCAATTTGCACAACGCTTGCCAAACAAAGCCTTACGCTTTTCATCTCGGACGATGATGCGGACAAGCTTGCAACTGTGAAGCCCAATCTTTTCCAGGAATGGGTCAGTTCTCTAAAGAGCTCGAAATGTGCAACCGCGAACAACGACGCACCCGAATCCATTCTTGACACACAAATTAAGGAACTGTTTGTAAAGCAAAGCATTCCTTTCAAGGACTGCATTTCGACAGGCAACATTCCGGTAGGTCCAGTCGTCATTGACGCAAACAACTCAAAGCGTTTCCTCGCCGTTATCGAAAGCGACTGCAGCAGAGCCCCTTACAAGGAATCCATCGAAGATCGCGAATACACACGCCCCAATGCACTCTCAAGATTCGGATGGAAGGTCCTTAACATGTGGCTCCCGCTTTGGAATATTTCGAATGCCGACGAAAAGGAAAACCTCATCGCCACAATTGCGATCGAACAAAGCGTCGCACCGCCACCGCAAGAAGACATTCCTCTCGATGATGCTGAAACAGGCATTTCTGTGAAAATCGAACCGTACTGCGTAAAGCACCCCGCCATTGCAGGGACGGAGAATCAATCCATCTCCGAGCTTCCAAAAGAGGCTCTCATCGAGCAGCTGAAGTTCTACATCGACAGCGAATCGCCCATCCACGGCGAGGTCTTATTGCAAAGGATGCTGGAACTGCACCACGTCGAACGCACAAGCGCAAAGATCAGCGCCGCATTGAACGAAGCCATCAAGCAAGCACTGCACCAGAAGCTGTTCGTCAAAACGGGGCCGTTCTTCTATTCTCTCACAAACAAGAACGTCGTGCTGCGCGACCGCTCCAAGAGGCCTGACAGCGAACGCAAGATATCATACATATCGCCCGAAGAACGCGCCCTCCTCAAGCTCGATGACCACAGCATCAAGCAGATGCTCGGCGTGCTGTAAGCGTTAGTATAAAAAGTCATTCTGAGCGACAGCCAAGGAGCGAAGAATCCAGTAAAGTCTTGGTCTAAAAACGAAGCAAGAGCAGGCTATTGCCTGCTCTTTGTGCGTTAAACGCGTTGAATCGCTTTATCGAATCTTGACGACAAAGGCGTTGATGTTATAAGCGGAGAGTTCGCGAGCCTTATCCTCGGCGACCTTGCGCTTTGTCCATCCACCACCGCGAAGCTTGTAGAACGGCGTATCGAAGACAACCTGGATGGTATAACCTGTACTTGCAGAGAGCTGAGCCTTACGACGCTGAGCGGCGTCAAAGTCACCCACGGCTTCGAACTGGAGCATGTAGAATCCATCGGACTTATCGTTCTTGCCCGTGACCTTAGCAGGGACGGCAGAATTACTCGTCGTATCGCGAAGCGAAGCACTGAGCGTCGGCTTGTATTCGTTACCGCGGAAAAGAGAATCCATATCAGTTGGCGATCCGGCCCAAGCCAAAGCGCATAAAGAAGCTGCAATTAAAAACTTTCGCATGTGTTGAAATATAGAAATTGATAAAAAAAAAGTGTATGGAGATTCCCGCTCGGAGGCGGGAATGACATGCAAGGCGAGTGCAGCAAGAATGAGTATACTCATTCTTATTGCCGAGCCGCAGCTGTCATGCCACGAAGTGGAATGACAAAGGAGCCGAGTGATGCAGAAACATGCTTGCATGTTTCTATATCCGAGGCGAACAAGTCAGACCCCTTTAGGGGAATGACATGCAAGGGTATCAAGCGAGAGGTCTCTTGTGATTTCGCATTTGATACCCGCAGCAGTCAGACCTCGAAGAGGAATGACTGTATCGTAGCGGGAATGAAGAAAGCTTGGGTGACAGAGTAAAAAAAGCCTCCCCGAAGGGAGGCTTTCTGAAATTCTAATAAGTGAGTTTTAAGTCACCGATTACTTTTTTCTCTTGGAGCGGACACCCCACATTTCAGACTTTTCGTGCTTGTACTTCTTATCGACGTTACCAAGCTTAACGAATGTCTTGATCTTGGAGATGAATGCGCCAGTACCCACAAAGCGAGACTTTGCATTCTTGTTGTTCCAAACAACGAAGAAGCTTCTACGGACGTCAACGCAGTTCTTACCTTCGAAGTAGTATCTGCCGTGTTCGACCTTGTTCTTTTCGTCATCGCAGTAGATGCGCTTGTGTTCGCTCAAGACATGAGCACCCAAGTTCGAATAAATGTGAAGATCGTAATCGAGGTACGTATCTTCCTTCTTGACCTTAGCGTACTTATCCTTAGAGAGTAATGAGCCCATATCGCTCATGATGAACCAGCCGTTCGGAGCAAAGCCATACTTAGCCATAGCCGGGTCGACAGAGCTCTTAGCAATCATAGCTTCCATGAACTGACCTTCATCCTTGTTTGCATCAAACGGGATGACTTCGGTCGGCGGGAGCGCAGCGGCTTCAGCCATAGTCAGCGGGACGAAACCGATACCATCTTTACGAATTCTCTTGACATAGGAATCCACGTCACCCGTAACCTTGACCCACGGAGACGGCAGACGAACTGTTGCATCGTAAGCCGGAGCGGTATTCCAGCCAACGGTAGCGTCATCAGCAGACCAAGCGTTACGGAGAGAATCAGCAATCTTATAATCGGACTGGTCTTCCATAAAGCCAATGCCATCAAGGCCTCTGAAGTGGACATAGTCATTAGCCTGTGGGAAGGTCGTAGACTTGCTGAAGAGCAATGTAAACGTTTCATCAATTTTGTCTGCAAGCGTAATGTTCGGTGCAAGCGGAATGAAGTCTACATACTGGGAGTTCTTACCATTGTTGATGTAGTAAGAGAACACATTGTTACCCTCGAGAGAGCCCTGAGCGGTCTTCTGGACCTTTTCAGAGAACTTGAGCTTCAACTGAGCCAAATCACCGGCAGTACCGTCAGCAATCATTTCAGCGGAGAGGATGATCGGAGCAATACGGTCATAAATGATGCCTTCATAGTTGGCAGTCACAGGATCCGTTGCGCAAGTCTTACCGTCGTCGTTAAACTTCGGACAGTAGGTAGCCCAGGACTTGACCGTACCCGTACCAGTCGTCTTCACATTCTTAGAAAGCGTGATATGTTCGCCTTTTTCATCAACGCGGCTAAGAGCAATTCTATTCAAGCAGACATCTTCATCAAGACCGAATGCTGCACCGCAAGAAACACCTCTTGCAATATCAGTTTCATCAAAGACTACAGAATCCTTCTTATCGTCGCTCCAATAGACGACAATCTTATTCGGGAGAGAGTCCCTGTTGAACTGACGATGGTAGTAAACAACGAGGGAGTCGCCCTTACCATCAAGATACTTCCCAGTCTTTGACAAGAGAGTGTCCGGCATATTCAATTCAACCTGAGACGGAACACCGTACACGTCAAAGATATCAGCAAACTGCGGAGTCGGAACCGGCGGTTCCTGGAACTGCATGTTCGTGTAAGAAGCAGACATCAACTTTGTGCTCGGGCCAAGAATCGTAAACGTTGCAGTACCATTACCAGCGTCATCTCTTAAGTAGACCACAGAAGAACGGATGGTAAATGTAGCACGGCCATTCACGACTTCGGCAGCAGAAATGAGATCGACACCGGTAGAAGACAAGGAAGCACTTCTGAGCAACGAGAAGTTACAATCCGTGCAAATTGTCGTGTCCGGGTTGAGAGCGACAACGTAGAAGTTGTAAGACTGACCCTTCATACGAATGTAGCTATCAGCATCCTTCGTGATGACCTTGAATGTAGAGTCAGAATCCACAAACTTGAGCGTCGGCACAAAGAAGTCGACATTTGCAGTACGAGTAGTACCAGAAACACTGATGCTAACAGTTTCGACAGCAGACTTCATTTCATCGAACGGAATCGTCACGTAAATCGTATCGACACCGCCATCGCCAATCTTGCGGTTGTCCGTGGGCTTAAACGGAGAGAGAACGCCATTCTTCAATTCATAGAAGAGGGCCTTATCATTGGTTACGGTCAGCGTGTAAGGAGAACCCTTAGCAGAAGAAAGTTCGAGATTCTTGTCGCAAGCGCCTTCACCAGTGCAAGGATCGCTGATAGCGGCGATGTAAAGCGGAACCATCTGGTTGAGAGCGATAGAACCATCGTCAGCCGGATTGGAAGCCATAGCGCGGCCCTTGAAATCAAAGCCCGGAATATGGTTATCATTGTCATCCACGAATTCTGCACTGCGATCAGCAATACCAATAGAACCCGAAATCTTAACTTCGATAGCTCTGGTCTGGTTGCCGATATGGATCAAAAGATAGAACTGACCGCCCTTGGCAAAGTAGTTCTTCAAGATATCCTTGTTGATAATCGGTTCACCCGGCTTAGAGACATCGATACCACCACCATACTGCTTGGGAGAAGTCTTAAAGTCTTCGGCAGAGACAACCACATCAGCGGGATTAGCACCAGTCTTATCCTTCGTGAATTCGTAGGTAATCGGCTGCTTAATGTTGGAACCGCAAGTAGAGTCTGCAACAGAGGCGCTCAAAGCAGCAGCGCAAGAACCGTCACCAGATTCGGTATAGCAGATGAGGTAATGGTTGTTACCATTTTCAAAGTAGTCAGCCTTATCCTGGTTTGCAAGCGGGTCGATACCGTTCTTCTGTTCGATGAACATGTTCGTCTTGATATGGACGTTACTCATCGTCGTACGACGGTCGCAGAAGAAGATGTCAATCGGATAAGTATCGCCAACCTTAGCATCCGGCATGAACTTGTCCAAGTCTACGAAGCCCGGAGCAGCCAAGTGCGTACCACCGAGGTCCACAGCCAACTTGTTATTGATAAATACCCAAATATCGTCGTCACCACGGAAGCTGAACTTCAAGTTCTTCTTGAAGCGGAACGTAGCGTGAGATTCGAAGCAGAAATGCTGGTTACGACCGGCCTTGGTGAAGCCTTTACCGTCATCACCATTACCGCCTTCCGTAGAAGTCCAACGATGCTTACCCGAATTCTGTCCCTGAGCATTCGGTTTTGCAATGTTTTCTGTACCTTCATCATATAAAGCAGGCCAAGTATCCGGAATAGCACCAGCCATCCATTCGCAGGACCAGCCCCAGCCATCGCCACCCCAGGTGACGTTCTTGCCATAGGACTTCTTGAATGCAGCCTGAATTCTTTCACCATCTTCGGTCGGAGTGCCATCCTTACTGAATTCAGAACCAGCAGAGAAGAGGCCTTCGCAGTCAATGCCGCCTTCCCAGCCGCCACCATTACAGATAAGGTCGCTCAGAGGAACACCTTGTTCTTCATGAAGGGTACGGAGGCCCATCGGAGTCTGAGAAGTCTTATTGTTCGGATCATCCGGGCAGAAGAATGTCGGGCCTTCAGCCTTGCGCTTCGTTTCGGCAGCAGCCAAACGAGGAGAAATCATCATCGTTGCATCCGGTTCTTGTTCAGCCGGATAGAAACCGCCAGTAACCGGAGCACCGGGGCTCTTGTAATTGTCAGATTCGAATTCAAACTTGCCATCTTTAGCCTGGCTAAAGGCCATATTGAAGCAGTACTGTTCGTTCACACCTTCGGTGTAGTTAAACATAGCCTTGAAAGCGGCTTCGGCCTGAGCACCGAAGCACTGCTTACCCTTTGCGGTAAGGACCATGTACTTTTTCTTAGTCGTCGGGTCAGTGGCGAGAGTGCTTTCGACCATGCCCTTAGTCACGCCAACGCACGGAACAACAGCTTCACCCGTGGAATTGACCGGGAACTTTGCTGTATTGTAGTAGCAAGCATTGTACTTGACCTTCTCAGTACCATCAATAGCCTGAGACCAGTTCGGAGCGCAAGTAAATGCACCATGCAAAGAAGCGTCAGTATCATAAATAATAGCAGCCAAATCGTAACCGCAAGTACCTTGTGCGGCCGGGCGCGTTGTAGACCAACCCGGATTGGACTTGTTGGCAAGCTTTTTAGCTTCTTCTTCGTCAGCAACAAAGTAGACAGCGCCCTGGAAGTCCTCAGGCGGAACGAAAGCTTCCATAAAGTCATACAAAGGAATCGGCGTTGCAGTCGGGTTTTCTTCCCAAGCACCATTCTGACCTATAGCATCTGCTCTATCTTCATCGTCATCGCGATGAATGAGGACGCTCTTCGGAATGTCTTCATCGATATAGCGTCTGTAATACCATCCGCAGTTATCGGCATCGTTGTACATCTTTGTGTCAACAGCCTTGCCGTCGGCAGCCACTTCATAGAGCATCGGTTCTGCGCTCTTCCATGTCGTATTGTTCGGCAAGAAGACGTAGAAATCTCTAATGACCGGCATAGAGTTTTTCGTATAAATAGCCCCTTCTTTCTTCACGTCCGGATGGGCCATAATCCAGAAATCCATGCCATCGTCTTTACCAATAGAGCTGCAGGTAAAGCCTACGCTATTGGCATCGCCATTCAGGCCAGTGATAATGCCCGATGTCGTCACGCATCTGCTGTTATTGCAAGCACTGTTGTTGACGTCGTTGATGAAGAACGTAGCACCGTCATTCGTCTTTGTGGCGCCAAGGTCAATCATAGACCAGCCATCAGCATCAGCCTTAGGGAATGCTACACCCTGACCGCCAATCATCAAATATGCGGTAGTCCAACCATCAGGAAGTTGGAAGTGAATCTTGGGTGAACAAACGTCATTGCCCATCTGTGATTTTTTCAAGTCTGCCCATGCTCCTGACACTCCAACGAGAAGCAGACTCATCATCAATGCAAAACTTTGCAAAGCGTTATAACGTATTTTCATATTTTTCATCCATTTGGGTTTTTAATCCAATGAGGCATAGCAAAAAGACTGGCCTTCTTGATAAGCCACACAGACACGAAATCTACTTTTTTAATTGAAAAAAGGAAATTTTTTCTTTTAAAGATATGTGAAAAAAAATTTATATAGGCGAACGCTATAAAATATCAACACGTTTTCAACACTAAAATCACGTTTTAAAATTTGCTTTACAATAAGTAAAATTTCACTTACAAAATAGTGCGTATCATAATTGTATTATAACGCTTTGGTCCATTAAGACTTCCTATATTTGGGTCGGGATTTACAAGGGATTTTATGGAAATTTTAAAACCGATGACCGTTCATCCGCACTTGATCGTGCTGTACCCTCAAAGCGAGTTCGCAGAGCTTCCGCTCGAATTAGGGACCGTGGTGCTCGGTCGTGGACAAGACGCCGACATCCGTTTCGAAGACGAGCTAGTGAGCCGCAGGCATTGCGCGCTCACGTTTGATGGCCAGAGCGTGACGGTCGAAGACCTCGGTAGCACGAACGGAACGTTCGTCGACGGCAACTACATTCACAAGCAGATTCTCGATTCGGACAACAGGCTCCAGATTGGCAAGATGGTATTGAAGATTGCCTACAAGGATCCGAACGAGGAGGCTTTTAGCCGTGAGCTGTACGAAGCGGCGACAATGGACGAACTGACGGGAGTCCTGAACCGGCAGGCTTTTTTGGACCGTTCGGCAGGCGAACTTGTCAGCGCCCGCCGCGGGGGCTCATTTATCCATGTGGCGATGATCCGCGTGGACAACTTTAAGCACTTGACGGATTCTTGTGGTGAAATGTGCGGAGACCTGATTTTGAAGGAAGTCGTACGTTTGCTGAACGACGAGAAGCGCGATTCGGACTTGCTCGCACGCTACGAGGGCGAAAAGTTCCTGCTCCTCATGAACGGGATTTCGCCAGAAGACGCAACAAAGCGCGCCGAAAAGTTGCGTCTGGTGATTGAACGCCACATATTCTCGTGGATGGATTCGAGAATCCCAGTAACGATTTCCATTGGGCTTGTATCGCGCCAAGGCGCCGAAGTTTCGCAGATGAACGAGCTCATCGCCGAAAGCGATGGATTGCTCAACACTGCGCCCTAGATGCGCGGGATGTTTTTGAGTTCAGCGCGGAGCATGATTATGGCGATAACGGCCGTCACAAAGTCTGCAATGGGCTGTGCCATGAACACTCCACGAAGTCCGAAGAAACGCGGCATAATAAACAGGAACGGAATCAGCAAAATGAGCTGACGGCAAGCGTTCAGGAACATCGAACGCCAGGCTTTGCCCGTTCCCTGGAAAAAGTTACCCGACACCATACCTAGCGGTACAAACGGCATCATGCAAATGAAGGTGCGGAGAGCTTTGCACGTGAGCTGTTGCATATTCTGGTCGTTCGGGACAAACGGCTTCACAAAGGCAAGCGTATTCGTCATCACGAGTAGCCATGCAACCACGATGAACGCAATTGCATAAAGCATGGTGAACTTGACAGTATCGCGCACACGGTTGTTGTACTTGGCACCGTAATTGTACCCGATAATCGGTTGAGAGCCCGTCACAAAGCCCATAAGTGGCAAAACAATCATGGAGACGACACTCATCAAGATTCCGAATGCGGCAATTGCCTGGTCGCCACCCGTCATACCGTTCACGATCGGCAAGTCACGAGTACCATACGATGTGAGGCTGCGGGCCAAAATGGCGTTCACAAGGCTGTTGCTAATCTGCATAATGCTCGGCGGAAGGCCAAGAATGAAGATTTTGCGCACGTACGGGAGGCGGAGCTTCATGTAACGGCGGTTGACCTTGATAGGCGTCGTCTTTTTCACGAAGAACTGCATCACGGCAAGGCCGCCGATGAACTGGCTCAAGACGGTCGCCCAGGCAGCGCCCTCGATACCCCAGTTGAACTTCATGATGAAAAGCCAGTCTAGAATCACGTTACTGCCGGCGCCAATCATCACGCGGGTCATGGCCGTTTTCGGGTGGCCCATGCTGCGGATAAAGTGGTTCATGCCGGGGACAATCGTCTGGAAAATCGCACCGCACAAGATGATGCGCATGTAACTCGAGG
Organism: Fibrobacter sp. UWB16; assembly: GCF_900215325.1. NCBI lineage: Bacteria > Pseudomonadati > Fibrobacterota > Fibrobacteria > Fibrobacterales > Fibrobacteraceae > Fibrobacter > Fibrobacter sp. UWB16. The sequence continues at coordinate 1,039,312 of NZ_OCMS01000001.1, forward strand.
CCACAGGCAAAAGCTGGTCGCTAGCGCCAAAGAGCTTGAGGAGCGGCTCCATGAAAATCTGGCCAAGCGTAAAGGAGCTCACCGCCATAATGATGAGCAATACAAAGGAGTTGTTGAGGATAATGGCTGCCTGCTGGTACTTGCGTTCGCCGAGACGGATGGCAAAAAGCGTGTTGCCACCCACGCCAACCATCATGGACATCGCCATAATGAAAAGGGCTATCGGGAAGCAGATAGTGATGCCGCCGATGCCAAGGCTACCGACGCCCTGGCCTACGAAATAGCGGTCCACAATGTTGTAGAGCGCTTCGACGAGCATACTGATGATAGCCGGGACCGAAAACTGCAAGACAATCTTCGGGATGCTAGCCGTCCCCATCGCGTTAAGTTTTTTATTGTTTATTACATCTTCCATAAACACACCCGTGAGGCCCGCAAGACGCAAATGGTTGGACTAGATGCGCGGAGCCGCTCAAAATAACCGCAAAATGCGGAAAACTTCGTAAAAGCCTCAATTTTCGGGCGCAAAGATAGAAAATTTGGGGGCAAATGCCAAGTTTATTTATTAGTGCTTTTTCTCAAGAATCTGGAGCGCCTGCTCGATGATGGAAGGCGAAAGCTTGAAGATATCGCTGAGGGTCTGCACGCGATCGGCGGGCTCAATTTTCGTCATTTTCGAGCCTGTGCTGCTGCGAACGACGAGGTTTCCCTTCTGGTAGTAATACTGGATGCCTTTTTCGCGGTCAAGGCGGTTCAAGACCGGGTAGGTCATCATTTCGCGGTAGAAACTCTCGTTCCAGTGGTGTTTGAATTCTTCGACAGAGACGCCTTCGACGGGGTACTCGAAGCGGAGCTTCATTGGCGCGCCTGCGCCACCTGTCCAGAGTTCCATCGATTCGAGCGTCGGGCGCACGAGACGCACGCAGTTCGGGGAAAGCGGGAAAAACGCTTCGCCGGAGCCAAACGGCTGCGGGAGCGGCATCTGGAGCGGGTCGAAAATCAAGTAACCCGGGTCAAGAAGGTAGGAATTAGACGAGAGACTAGAGACGAGATACGAGAGGTCGTCGGGGTCCGGCAAGATAAGCGCGCAGTGGATGTTGCGCTCTTTGCGTTTGTGGCCCATCACAAGACGCGGCTTGAAACCCATATCCGTGAGCGTCTGGTACAGGTGCCACGTCATACTGAAGCAGGTGCCGCCGCCCATCCAGGAGTCGATATCGTTCTGATCGCTATCGTCAAGCTTGCGGGCGCCGGTGGCGCTCCCCGTCTGTTCCAGACGGATGATTTTCGTCAAATTCTCGTAGGTGATGTTCGAAATCTGGTTGCAGAGATCGACGACCTTTTTCATATTCTCGGGGGTCATCGAGATTCCTTCAAATGTACTGTGTAAGGCGCCCCCGTCCCCATACGCGGATCATGACCACATAAGAACTAAAGTTCTAAGTGGTCAAAGAGCACAAAGGCCGGGGTGACAGAATTAATCTATTTCAGCGGGGATGCCACCAAGCATGCTGCAAATTTCAGGGCCAATGACGCCATTTTGGATAGCGATGGTGAGCAAGCGCTGTTCAATTTCTTGCGGCGGGAAATGGAGACCATCTTCGAGAGTCGCGGCTTCTTGAACCAAGCGTTCGGCAAGGGCGGCATGGAGCGCAAGCGATGTTTCAATGTACTTCAAGTGCGTCGGTTCTTCGAGGATGAAATTCAACGATCCCTTGCCATTGAGCACCTTTTCGGCAGGAATGGCCTCGCCGTATTCATCTTCGACACCCATATTGGCAAGTTTCGCCTGGGTCGAGAGAAGTGCTTCCGTCAATTCCGGGGCCGCAAGAGCGTTTTTGACTCCCGTCGCCGTCACAACAAAATCGGAATTTTCAATCAAAGAGGCGACAGTTGCATAATCATGGCAGTCCACGACAGCCACGTCATTTTGCTCAAGGACGGCAGAAAAATCGCCTGCGGGCATTGTTTCAGGAGCCGCGGAATGTTCAGCATTTTCGGAATTCGCTGTTTGAGACTGCCCGCGCTTCAAATCCGTCACAACGGTCACATTGCAACCTCGGCGCACACCCTGGAGCGCAATTCCCGAACCAACTTTGCCACTACCAAAAACCAAGAACTTCTTGCCTTCGAAATCGCCACCAAAGCCTAACTTTTCGAGAGCACGGAAATAGCCATCGCCCGTGCCCAAGGAAGTCTCGATGCGCTTGACGATACCACTATCGGCAACGTAAACCGGTTTTTCGGCATTTTTATAATAGTGTACACCCGAACGCGTGAGTTCCACAAAGCCAATTTTCGGGTGGAGCACCGCAAAAGGTCCCGCACAGTCGAGTACCAAGTCTACAAACTCGCCGTGGGATTCAGCTTCGAGCATTTCGGCAGGCGTTACAACGGGCACGCCCCATTCCCTCATAAAGTCCACGACATCGGGGTCGTTAAATTCCGAAAAACCAACGAGAAGGTCGGCACCGCCCGCCACGAGAGCCCGGTATTCGGTCATGGTGTTGCGGTAAATCGGGGTTGCCACCAGCACGCGGAGGCCATCGAACGGACGGGTATGTGTCCATTCGCTTTCAAGCGCCGCAAGTGCGGGGTATTCGTTTTTTTCGTAAACTTCGTCCAGAACGGAGGAGAGAATAGATTGCAGGTTCATAGAGGGAAATATAGAATTTACCCCTCCCCTGTTGCATTACTATACAACAAAAAGAAATTTAACGTGGGACGGTTCTTTATATATGGGGGTAAATTATTTTCGCATAATACTATTAACAAGGTGTGGATAATGAACTACAAAAAAATTTCTATTGCCTCTGTCGCAGTTGGGATGTTCGCAGCGGGCGCAGCTTTCGCTCAGAATGCAGAAATTGCAACCTGGTCGGGCTTCCGCAAGGGGGCCGCCTCCTTTACATTTGACGACGGCGCACCGAGCCACGTGACCGATGCAGGTCCGACGTTCAAGAAATATGGCTACAAGGCCACCTTCAACCTCGTTGTAAACTGGAACCCCAACTGGAGCGGATTCCAGGGTTTGGCCGACGAAGGTCACGAAATCGCAAGCCACAGCAATAGCCACGGCAATAACATGAGTGGCGAAGAAGCTTCTTCGAAAAAGAGCATCGAAAACCATATCACGCAGAAATACGGCATCATCACGGTCGCCTACCCGAACTGCAACGTACCCAACGAAAGCGCCGTCAAGCAGAACTACATTGTGGGCCGTATCTGCAACGGCAGCTGGAAGGGCATGAATGATGAAATGGGCAAGGACGGTCCATCCAACTGGGCTCAGGTCCCCGCCACCATGACTGGTGCCGAAGGCCAGATCAAGAGCACGAACGACTTTACCGGCAGAATGCAGAAAGTTATCCAGAGCAATGGCTGGGCAGCATTCCTCACTCACGGTTTCCAGGGCAAGAACAACGGCAACGCCAACTACTCCCCGACCGACCTCAACGCTATCGATGGAGCCCTCAAGTGGGCAAAGGAGAACGATAAGGACATTTGGGTTGCCCCAATGGGCCATGTCGCTATGTACCTTAAGGAACGCAATGCCTCCAAGATTGAATCGAAGGATGGCGGTGCAGCAAACACCATGTCGTTCGAACTCAAGCACAATATTGCCGACAACATTTCCAAGTATGACTACCCGCTTTCCATCAAGGTGAAGACAGACTGGACCAAGGTAGAAGTTACTCAGGGCGAAGCAAAGCTTGAATCCAAAGTAGATGGCGGTTACGTTTACTTTGACGCAGTCCCGAACGCAGGCACAATTATCGTGAAGAACGCAAACGCTGCTGCTCCGGAATCTTCCAGCAGTTCTGAGCCGCCGGCAAGTTCTAGCTCCAGCGAAGTCGCCTCTTCTAGCTCGAACGGCACAATCGCTCTCCCGATGCAATCACTTGACGGTCGCCACCTCGCCGCCTACGTGGACGCAAGTGGCTACATCACGGTTCAGAACGCCCAGGGCTTGAACATCACCGTGTTCAACAGCCTCGGTAACGTTGTCCGTACCACCAAGGGTATCGGCATGTTGCAGAAAGTCTATACCGGTGCCAAGGGCATGTATGTCGTAAAAATCGGCAACAGAGCTTGGACAATGAACATCAAGTAGTTCAAAAAAGTTTGTGGTTTAGGGAACGCCCGCTCCAATCGGAGCGGGCTTCTACGTTTTCAAGGAATTCTTAGAGGATTTCCTCTTCGGTTTTACAATGATCAATAAGCTTTGAAACCCATTTTTTCCAATATGGATCATAATAGACATCCGTTTTCGCAAAAACTTTGCAAACAGCATTTGCTCTAAAAGTTCCATCATCAAGATCAACCCTCCCTACTGCAGATTCTGAATAAGAGCCGTTTTCGATAATACAATCCGCCTTAAATTCCATCTCATCGTCAAAATCGTAAGTGTACAAGGACTTGTAAAAGACGACTCCATCCGCAGTAGCAACCGCACCAAGCTTATACAATTCGGGTTGTTTTTTTTCAAGTTCAAACTTCAAACTACATCTAAATTCTTTTAAAGAAGCATAACTTATCATTTCCACAGGCAAATGCACAACACCAGATTCTTCCTTCATCGAGACAAAAGAAAAATAGTACAGCGGATCAAGATCAGGATTATCAGCCGGACTCGGTTCGCAAGACATACAAGAATCAACAAAACCATTTTCCAAAAACGACTGAACCAATCTATTATAGGATTCTTGAGTATCAACAGAATCAATAAATTTCTGACTGCCTACGCCTCCCATAGCATACGCTTTACCAGATTGAGTTTTATAAATATCAACCATCATTTCTGGAGCTGTATTTTCCAGATCGGAACAAGCACAGAATATCGCCATGACACTCAATGTTACAATCGAAAGAAAAATGTTTTTTGAAAGATTCATAGAAGTTTGTATTCAAATGATAGCCCACTACGATAGAAGTGGGCTTCTTGTTCGGTTGATAGGGTAAATGAATAGCTCCCGCTCATTCGAGTGGGAGTTTTTTTCTTTATATAAAAATTTTAAAATAACTGAATAAAATCATAGATGCTTTGATTTGATACGCAACGTTCAATTATATACGTAGCATACTTTTTCCAATAAGGATCTGTGTAAGTTTCAATGCCGTCCTTCAATTCAGCATTCGTGGCCCAACATGTCATTCGGAAGCCATCGTTCTGAACAAGTTCACCGTTTTCGAGAGTACAATCCTTTTTGAATTCCTCTCTAACAGTAGAATCAGTCGATTCCAAATATTTTATAACGGTAAGGGCTTTACGCATTGGATGATCTTTTTCCCTAAAGTAAACTTCATAACGAGACGAAAAACCCAAATAATGACTGTTATCATAATAGGTTTTGCGATAATCTTCGAAACTCATTTGCACGGAGTTTCCACCAACATACGTAATTCCACAGCTAACATCTTTTCCAAGTCCAACAGCAGACTTATAGCTATCTCTAAACGAAATATCTCCATGAATCAAACCATCCTCATCCTTCATTGCCACGTAGGTTGTATGATTCTTTTCGAAATCACCAGGATCATCGGGATATATAGTTGCAAAATGCACGGTAGGATCATTGGGATTTACATCTACAAGACGTACGGTAGGATCGATATTAAGGATTGATTGAACAGCCCTATCAAAGGATTCATGTGCAGTAACAGAATCTGTTTGATAACCGGTTTCTCCTGCTACATGACTATAAGTCACCGCAGTTCCTCTACTAACACCTACAAGAGCTACTATTGCACTTTCTTCTTTTAGGTACGGAATTCCTTTTAGAGAATTTGATGACCCCGGCTTTGTCCCCTGAGCCATCGTGTTCGTTTGTTCATCAGCCCCCACCACCTTATTATCGGAACAAGCGGTAAAGGCGCCCATCACGCTCATGGCTGCGAGCGAAAGCGGAATGATTTTTTTGATATTCATGGTTTCCTCCTTATACTTTTTCCGACAGCGGGAAAAGCTGTAAATTTAAACGATAAACTTGGTTGATTTTTTTGGATTCGCCAGCAATGGCAATAACTTGTTTGCGGAAACGGTCCACCTCTTCGGAGAGGCGTATTACCGTAGCTTCGTCCACGCCTATCGTCACACCCGAGATGTTACGTTCACCCGGAGCGATTTTTTCGATAGCTTCGCGGGCAAGATCAATCATTTGACCATTCATGGAGCGGAGAGCAAGCGTTAGAGATTCTCCAGAACCCGTAATAACTTTATCCGTTTGTTCATAAACGTTTTCACCAAGCGCCTTGAGCAAATCGAGTTTCACCAAAAGCTTTAGCGAATCGCGGACTTGCTGCGCCGTAAACGTATGCTTGATTTTTTTGACAATTTCACCTGGAAGCGCGCCAGGCATCAACGGCGCAAGTTCACGAACAACAGAATTCACCGCCGATTCATAATAATCAAATGCATCCGCATTCAACACTCGAGCATGCTGTTCACTTGCAAGCCCCTTCATCTTGAGGAATGCCTCTTTTTTCTTGTCATCGTCTTTGGCATTCGTAAATTCAACCATGAGCTTGAAATACTCGCATTCAAATTCATTCAGCCCCATCGCAGCAGCCACAAGCGGGACGCCCACGCGGCTCAGCGAGCTCTTGCCATCGCATACAAGTTTCAAGTACGATGGCGACGAGAACCCGGCGATCTTGGAAAATTCGCGCCACGAAAACGCAGAACTTCTTTTTCGCCAGTCGAAATAATCAAGCATGTACTTTCGGTAATCTTGATATTCGGTTATCGGTTTCATGTTTTAACCTCCTTACAAACTCAAATATACGTCATTTGTATACACCTCGCAATAGGCAAGATGATACAAAATTCTTGATTTTTTGCAGAAATACGCAAATTTTATAAATTTCGAAAATTTTTAAAATTTAATGAATCAGTAGTAGATGTAGATGAATCAGAGACGAAAAGGAGATTCCCCATCAAGTGGGGAATGACAAAGCCGGGGTTCGCTCAAGATGACGATGCATAACGAGAGGGTGGTGCCCGCTTACTTCGACTGCGCTCAGCACAGGCTCCAGCGGGCATGATATTGTATTTTCTAAATTTGAGGTATGAAACCATGGAAATTGTTGGATTCTGAATTTTTGGTGGATGCGCCGTGGTTGAAGGTCGCAAAGGAAACGTGCGAACTGCCAAACGGCAAGGTCATCGATGATTTTTATACGTTATGGCAACCCGACTGGGTTTTGATTCTTGCACGCACAAAGGAAGGCAAGTGGGTCATGACGGAACAGTACCGCCACGGGACGGGAAAGATTGCGCTTGAGTTCCCGGCAGGGATTATAAACAAAGGCGAAACGCCGGAAGAAGCGGCAATCCGCGAATTACAGGAAGAATGCGGTTATCGCCTCGAAGAAGGGAGATGCCCGCTCAGTGGCGGGCATGACAAATCAAACGGAGACTTTACTGGATCCTTCGCTTCGCTAAGGATGACGAATAGCGCTGTAACATACATCGGGTCGTTCCCGGTGAATCCGGATAGGCATCGCGGAAAATTCCATGTTGTGTTCATCGACGGTGTGGAACGCTTGGGCAAAACGAGCTTTGACGATACGGAAGACATCGAGACGTTCCTGTACACGGACGAAGAATTTCAGGCAAAAGTTGCCGACGGTACATTCAATCACCCGCTTCAAATCGCAGGCTATTTCAAGTGGAAATTATCGCAATCCGCCTCCCGATCTTAATTCTCGGGCTGAACGGCGTTCCAGGCTTTGCGCTTTTTAGGCATTTCAATAAACTGTACGGCAGCGTGACCGTTCGCGAGAACGTGCCGGGCGTTATTGGCATCCGGCCGATTAAACACCCTTGCGTTTTTGGCGAAAATGTCTTCGGCGTAGATGCCGAAGAGACCGAACGCTTGGGCGAGCTTTTCGAGAAATTCCGTTTTGGCACAGTCATTGACGCAAGCGGAAACTGTGCACTCAAGGCCTGCGAATGCGACCCCGCGCGCAGCCGACTTTTGAATTACAGTCAGGGCGTTGATGCCGCCACATTCGCCGCACGCTACAACGCAACGCTCATCCGCATTTCAGCCGACATGGTCTTTAGCGGAGACGAGAAGACAAAGCCAAACCGCCCTTACGTCGAAACCGACCCGAAAGACCCCATCCACAATTACGGCAAGCACCAGGCCGAAGCCGAAGATGCAATTACCGCCATCAAGCCTGACGTCGTGATTTTACGCGTGCCGCTTCCGATGGACTACGCACCTGGCGGATGCGCCGGCGCCATTGACTGGATCACGTACCGGTTCCGCCCCGGCCGCCCAGCGACCTTGTTCACCGACGAATACCGCAATCCGCTTTCGGGTCCGGACCTTTGCCGCACCGTACAATACATCCTGGAACATAAATTTCCCGCAGGCATTTACAACTGCGGCGGTCCACGTCGCGTTTCACTCTACAATGTCGGACAAATCGTGAACGCCGTTGGCGGCTACCCTGCCGAACTCCTCCACGGAGTGCCGCGAATTGAAGGCGGTCCGATGCCTCCACGCGTGGGAGATATCAGCATCAATTCAGAAAAGCTCTACAAATTGCTGCCGCCAGGATTCATTAAGCCTTGGCCCGCTTTCGACTGGCTCGTGCCCGACAGCTTCGACTGGCACAAAACTTTTGGACGCAATATTAAAGACAAACGTAAAATGGGCAGCGACGAAGCAATCACCAACTTACTTGTCAACGGAGTAAATACGTTTTTTATCCGCGAGTTAGGCGGAACAAGAGCGTAAACGATTTGCGGCCGCCACCATCGCTACCATAGTAATCATCTTCAAATCCGATAACACTCGTAAATGCGAGCGCAACGCCAATCGACCAGGTTTCACTCACCCACCAATCCTTACCCACTTCATAGCGCAAGAAGTAGCTTTCCGTCACCACATCATCGAAGTTGTCTTCTACACGGACACCTAAAATATCAAGCCCGCCGGAGAACCCAAAATAAAGTCCCCTCAACTGCGAAGACGGATTGCGGAACGGATAAACAGAGAAACCGACACCAAACCAGCCATAAGCAGCAACCGCATCGAATTCACGCTTATAATAAGATTCGCTATTTTCCGACAGGAAAATCAAATGGCCATTTTCATCGGCGATATAACGTTGTTCAATATTATTTTCTTCGCGTATCGCAGAACCCCTGTAAAGGCCACCCATAAACGTAAAATACAAGGAGACTACATTTCCAATTGCACCGCCAAATCTAAAATCTAGCGAAGGAAATTCGAAGCCACTAAAATTCCAATGTTTTTTCGGGCCCCAATATCTAACACTTTTTACAACATATCTACCCAAAGTTTTATCCCAATCGCCTTTTTCATCACGATGAGAAATATACTCGTCTTTGGACAAACTCATATAGGATAAACCAAGGCCTACACTGAAAAAACTGCCGCGATGTTCACAGGGAACCGCAGGCTTATTCTCTTCTGGGATTTGAGCCCAAGCTACCGACGCAGCCATTAACGCAACGATCAATACTTTAAATATCTTCATTGTCAATTAACCACGCGTCATACGGAACGAAAGCGACAGAACATTATCGGACCTATGGGATTTGACGGTTTCCCAAACCAAGCTGCTATGAGCAAAGCCTATTCCAAAGCCAATCGCATAGTGGTCATTAATCCACCATTCCTTGCCCGTTTCCAATTCAAAACCAAATCCGCCATTTCCGGTAGCACTATCATGACCACCATTTATCACAGCCACAAACAAGGTGTATCCCAACGAGCCACCAACAAAGAATCCATTCATTGGCGAATTCTTGTCGCGAATCGGATAGAAGGTTGCACCAAAGCCAAAATACGTTCTAAAGTTGTATGCATCGTTAGAAGTCGGAATATCTACATTTTCTATTTCAGGAACATTGATACATCCAACTTCCGTGCAGCATTCATGATATTTCTCATTGAAATAATCTACCGTTCCCATAAAGAATCCGACATTAAAAACAGTATGGAAAGCTACCAAATCAGCAATGGCGACACCGAACTTAAATTCACCGAGAGCAAAAGAACCGCCGCTAAACTCATAATATTCAACATCATGGCGTTGACGATCATTGTATTTATCTGTATCGTCAAGGCTGTTGTAGAACCAGTTATAGGCCGTACCAAAGGAGGTGCTATTGTAGAATCCACGATGTTCACGCGGGGCATATTTGCCGATTGTAGGGACAGACTGGGCGCAAGCAAATGTTGCAATGCACAAAGTAAATATCGCAATAAGTTTATTCTTCATATTTCTGACAAGAAACGTTTAATTTGAGCAAAATATAACAAATTCAATTAGACAAGAATCTATTAAAAGATCTTGAGAAAGTCTCGGTGAAGTTGTTTATCACCGTACTTGTCTTCGGCACCGGGGGTTAAATCGGCCTCGGAATAGCCACTCGAAATACGCAAAAGCAAGACTTTGCGATTCGCATCATCATAGCGAAAGTGAATGCGGAACGTTCGATAAGCGAGCACGCCCGTTTTGGAATTTTCATCGACTGTCAAGCGACGGCGTGAACTGTCAAAAACATCTTTCGAAAAATTTCCACGAGAAAGTTGCACATGAGCAAAGCTTTCCAAATCAAAAGCGCTACGTTCTGCAATCCAGCGATTTTGTTTGGCAAACTCGGTAGACATTTCGACCGTCCACAGCTCCCCCACTTGCTCTTCGACCCAGCCCGCTTTAGCATCCGGAAACGCATCCGCCATCGGGATGTACGGCTTGATGTCAAGCACGGGCGTTCCGTTCAGCAAGTCCGCCTCATCGACATAAAGCGTCAGCCCTTCGACTTTCAGGAGTCGCACGCAACTAAGACCAATCGGATTTGGGCGATATGGACTGCGGCTAGCAAAAGTGCCTACGCGATCTTTGCCCTTGGGCGGTACAGGAGGGCGCGTTGTCGGACGCCAACCTTCATTTTCATGGAACTGGAAAATCACCCAGATGCGTTCAAAGCCATCCAAATCACGGAGGGCTGTTTCGAAATTCATCCCCGGCTTCAGCACAATGCGGCCAGGATGCCCAGCAAAAAGGCGCCCCTGTCGGGGTGCATCGTACTTGTAAACGGCATTACCGTAAAATGTACCTATCGGACAAATCTGCACAGCAGAAATATAGATAATAGAGGGAGTCGCCAAGATGTAGGGGATCAAACGCCTTTACGTCAATCGCTGTAATAACCGCGAAGATCGTAAACCAAGTTGACCGAAACTCGGCCAGAATTCGAAAAAGACTTTCCCAAGGTCCAATCGTAGCGCAACATCAACGAAAGCCAATGAGACTTGGAACTAGACGCTAAAAGGTTATACCCGATATCGCCACCCAAGAACCAACCTTTATACGATCTATCATATGCGCCGCCCCAAACGATATCGACAAAGAGCCCCTTACGCTGCGAAAACCTGTGAACGGATTCAAGCGCCCATCTAGATTGCGTTTGGCCCATGGTGCCCGCATAATCCAGTTCCCAAAGCCAAGAGTGATGATCCGAAAAGCCCCACACAAAAGCGAAACGCATATTCGGATACCATTTACCATAAAGATCCTTGCCACCAGCCGCAACCTCCAATCCAACATAATCAGAAAGATAGCACAACAGATCGGCAGCAATCCCCGCAAAGACGCCACCGGCAGTACTCGCAGATTCTGTAGCTCGACACTGAGCCTCATGGGTATTGGAGTAATCCACCACTTCGGTATTGGGGCTATCGGGCTCCACATCCTGATTCATGACCAAACACGTCAACGAATAAACAACGGATTGCAGATTTTCGTCTTGCGAGAACTTTTTATGAACGCCCTTGACGACTTTGGAACCGTGCAAGCGCACCATCCCCGCCCAATAATAATCTTTCAATTTTATCAGGAATAGCTGAACATTGACCTTGTTGCTGTTTTCGGAAAGCTTATACCCAAGCACCCCAAGAGCCGATTCCGCCCTTTGAGTTGCAAGATTCGCCTTACGATCTTCAACATTTACAAATACGGGATCCATAAAATATACTTCGTCCGGTTTTTCGCCTTTGTAAATCTTTGACGCCTTTCCAAAAGACATCTTCAGCATGGTTTCCACGGCGTTGTCAACGTCATCCACTTCCGCGACCACAGAAGAATCCGTTTCGATTTGACCATCTGCCAAGAACTTTTTCATCTGTATATGATGCATCACTGGATTAGACGACGAAAAAGAAACACCTATTTTTTCAACATTAGGGCTAGGAACATATCCCAATTCCGCCAAATAGACCGTCGCCATAGCCTTCAGCTTTTTCGCCGAAAGGTCTCGTGGGCCACGGCTATCGCCTTCAATGACCTGCACTTCAACCGCTCCCGCAAATGCAGCAAGGAACACCAACAAAGAAAAAATACGAGAAAACAAGGACATTGGATTAAAATACTAAATATCAATTGCTAATTCGCACAAAATATAGATAAAAGAGATGAGTGGTAAATTAGGATAGATGATGTACAAAAAAGGACTGCAGAGATGCAGTCCTTTGAATGTTTTGATACGTTTTTAAAGGCGACCCCGGCACAGGCCCGGGGTAACACTTTAGGCGTTAAACTTCCTCGATAGAGGCGTGATATTCCTGAAGAGATTTAACCGCGCCGTGGCCATTCCTTGCGGCGGCGATGCCCTTGACGGTGTTGTAGGCACCGGCGAGCGTCGTGATGTACGGGACCTTGTACTTGATGGCTGCCTTGCGGATAGCGCTTTCGTCCTTGATGGCGTCGCGCTTTGCCCATGGCGTGTTGATGATGAGGTTCACCTGCTTGTTCAGGATGATATCGAGAACGTTCGGGCGGCCTTCAGCAATCTTGTTCACCACTTCGCACTTGACACCGGCGGCTTCATAGAACTTGGCGGTGCCTTCGGTAGCGTAGATCTTGAAGCCGAGTTTCTGGAATTCCTTGCCGATTTCGATGGCCTGTTCAGACAAGTTAACCTTGTCGGAGAGGCTAATCAGCACGGCACCTTCGTTCGGGAGGAAGGAACCTGCGGCTTCCTGGCTCTTGTAGTAGGCCAGAGCGTAGTCGTCGGAGAGGCCGAGGACTTCGCCGGTGGAGCGCATTTCGGGGCCGAGAACCGGGTCCACCTTCGGGAACTTGTCGAACGGGAACACAGCTTCCTTGGCACCGTGGTGGTTGAACTTCTTGTCCTTGAGCTTCAAGTCTTCGAGCTTGGCACCGAGCATCAGGCGGGTAGCGAGGCGAGCCATCTGGGTGTTGCAAACCTTGGAGACCAGAGGTACCGTGCGGGATGCGCGCGGGTTTGCTTCGAGCACGAACACCTTGCCGTCTTCGATAGCGTACTGCATGTTCATGAGGCCGCAAACGTGGAGGGCTTCGGCAATCTTGCGGGTATAATCCTTGATGGTTGCCAAGTTTTCCTTCGTGATGGTCACCGGCGGGATAATGCAAGCGGAGTCACCGGAGTGGACACCGGCAAGTTCGACGTGTTCCATCACGGACGGGATGTAAACATGTTCGCCGTCAGAGAGGGCGTCGGCTTCACATTCGAGAGCATTGTGAAGGAAGCGGTCGATGAGGAGCGGACGATCCGGGGTCACACCAACAGCCTTGGCAACGTATTCGCGGAGCATGTTTTCGTCGTAGATGACTTCCATGCCGCGGCCGCCAAGCACGAAGCTCGGGCGGATCATCACCGGGTAGCCGCCAATCTGCTTGACGCAAGCGAGGGCTTCGTCGATGTTCGTGGCCATGCCGCTTTCCGGCATCGGGATGCCGAGCTGGTCCATCATCTTGCGGAACAGGTCGCGGTCTTCGGCGATGTCGATGGAGTCGATGCTCGTACCGAGAATCTTGACGCCTTCGTCGGAGAGGGCGCGGGCGATGTTCAACGGGGTCTGGCCACCGAACTGCACGATCACGCCAGCCGGCTTTTCCTTGTGGTAAATCTGGAGCACGTCTTCGAGGCTGACCGGTTCAAAGTACAGCTTGTCGCTGGTATCGTAGTCGGTAGAAACCGTTTCCGGGTTGCAGTTCACCATGATGGTTTCGTAACCCATTTCGCGGAGGGCCATGGCAGCATGGCAGCAGCAGTAGTCGAATTCGATACCCTGGCCGATTCTGTTCGGGCCACCGCCCAAAATCATGATCTTCTTCGGGTTGGTGGAAGCGGTAGATTCGTCCTTGCAGTTGTAGGTGCTGTAGTAGTAGTACTGGTTCTTCACGCCGCTCACCGGCACTGCGCACCAGCCTTCGACCACGCCGAGTTCGGTACGCTTCTTGCGCACGTCCTTCTCGCGGATGCCGAGAATCTTCGCGATGTACTTGTCGCTGAAGCCGTCCTTCTTGGCCTTGATGAGGAGTTCGTCAGAAGGCAGGCGGCCCGGAGTCTTGAGCATTTCTTCTTCGAGTTCCACGAGTTCGCGCATCTGCTGCACGAAGTAGGCCTTCTCGTAGGTGGCGGCGAAGATTTCTTCGTCGGTAGCGCCCTTGCGGATGGCTTCGTACATCTGGAAGTGGCGTTCGGAGCTCGGGGTTTTGAGCATTTCCAGGAGCTCTTCCTTGCTCTTCTTGTTGAAGTCCTTCGCAAAGCCGAGGCCGGAACGACCGTTTTCGAGGCCGCGGATAGCCTTCTGAAGGGTTTCCTTGTAGGTCTTGCCGATAGCCATGACTTCGCCCACGGCCTTCATCTGGGTGCCGAGGCAGTCATCGACGCCACGGAACTTTTCGAATGCCCAGCGAGCGAACTTGAGCACCACGTAGTCACCGCTCGGGGTGTACTTTTCGAGGCTTCCGTCGCGCCAGTACGGAATCTGGTCGAGGGTGAGGCCTGCAGCGAGCTTTGCAGAAATGAGGGCGATCGGGAAGCCGGTAGCCTTGGAAGCGAGAGCGGAGGAACGAGAGGTACGCGGGTTGATTTCGATAATCACCACGCGGCCGGTCTTCGGATCGTGAGCGAACTGCACGTTGGTACCGCCAATCACGCCGATGGATTCCACAATCTTGAAGGCCTTTTCCTTCAGTTCTTCTTCGAGCTTCTTGTCGATGGTGAGGAACGGGGCTGCGCAGAAGGAGTCGCCGGTATGCACGCCCACCGGGTCAATGTTTTCGATGAAGCAGATGGCGATCATCTGGTTCTTGGAATCGCGCACGACTTCGACTTCGAGTTCTTCCCAACCGAGGATGGATTCTTCGATGAGGCACTGGTGCGTCATGGAGAGTTCAAGACCGTTAGAGCAAATGGTGCGGAGTTCTTCCACGTTGTAGCAGAAACCGCCGCCTGCACCGCCCATGGTGTATGCCGGACGGACCACCACCGGGTAGCCGATTTCGGACACAATCTTTTCGGCTTCTTCCACAGAGTGGCAAATGCCGGAGCGCGGGGTGTCGATGCCGAGCTTCTGCATGGTTTCCTTGAAGATTTCACGGTCTTCGCCGCGTTCGATAGCGTCGAGGTTCACACCGATGACCTTCACGCCGTACTTGTCCAGCACGCCAGCCTTGCTCAAAGCAGAGGCGAGGTTCAGGCCGGTCTGACCGCCCAAGTTCGGGAGGAGTGCCTGCGGGCGTTCCTTTTCGATAATCTGGGTGAGGCGGGCGACGTTCAGCGGTTCGATGTAGGTGGCATCGGCCATGACCGGGTCAGTCATGATGGTAGCCGGGTTAGAGTTCACGAGCACAATCTTGTAACCCTGTTCGCGCAGGGCCTTGCAAGCCTGGGTGCCGGAATAGTCGAATTCGCAAGCCTGACCGATCACGATCGGGCCAGAACCGATGATAAGGACTTTGTCGATGCCTTCAATCTTCATTTTGTTTATCTCCGTTGACTAATTATTTATTAAAAAACAAAAAAGCTGAACCAAAAGGCTCAGCATCTTTAAAATCAAAAATGGAAATAGAAAAACCAGCGAACGGCGCAACATCGTGCATGTCACAGGTGTACATTACATTTTTTGTAATCACGTTCATCACTTTCCTATTTCGCAAAGACTTAAACTTGTGCAAATATAGAATAAGCGATAGTTCTTTTCAATATCGGGTTACAAAAAACGACTATTTTATAAGTTTTCATCCACAGAATCATCAAGATCATCCGGCTGCGGATTGTCCTGACAAATCGGAAGGCTCGGATCATCCAAGCATTCGTCCGGAGTATCCGTACCAGAATTAGAAGAACATGCCATAAGGCAAAAAGCCGCAGTGGCGAAAATCGAAGCGAGAATTTTGCGTCCCATATAAAACCTCTAAGTTGTTATCCGTCAATATAATAAACTCATCGCAAAAAATTTCTATCAAAATAAAAAGGGCCGCCCTAAAGCGACCCAACCTTTGCAAAAAGCAAATCTAGCTCAGAAATTACTTCTTAGCCGGCTTGTTCTTAGCAGCGGTTTCCTTGAGAGCTGCACCAGCCTTGAAGCCGACAGTCTTGGAAGCCTTGATCTTGATGGTAGCACCAGTCTGCGGGTTGCGGCCAGTACGTGCAGCGCGGGACTTCACAGTGAAAGTACCGAAACCGATGAGCTGAACGTTGCCGTCCTTCTTGATGCCAGCAGCAATGCCGTCGAGAACTGCGTCGATTGCGCGAGCAGCAGCAGCCTTGGATTCAATGCCAGCTTCCTTGTTAGCGAGCACGGCTTCAATGAGATCTTGTTTGTTCATTTTATAACTCCTTGAGTCAGATTTGTGAATTGTTTGGTAATATTATACTTTTTTTTTCTTAGATAAGATGGTTTTTTATTGAAAAAAGTTTTTAAAACCGCATAAAATCAAGCCTTAGGAGCCAGTCTGCCCGCATCTTCTACGTACTGGTCGGCTCTAGTCCTTAATTTCTCTACATAGACAAGGCAAATACACGTGAAGGGAATCGCCACCAAAAGTCCCAAAAAGCCAAGCAACTTGCCCCAAATCGAGAGAGATAAAAGGATCCCCACCGGCGGCAAATTCATGGACTTACCCACAATGTGCGGCACCAAAAAGAAGTCCTGAATAATCTGCACAACAAGATAAATCGTAAGGATAATCAGAGCCACTTCCCAGAACGGCATGCCCTTGTCCAGAGCGTAAACCACCGCCAGTAGTAAGGCGAGCGGAATGGTCGTGAGTTGCATATAAGGGATCATGTTCAACGCCCCGGAGAAAAGTCCAAACGCCATGCCCATCGGGAGTCCCATCACGCTAAAACCAATTGCATACAAAACGCCAACCGTAAAGGCAACCATCGATTGTGCGCGGAAGTACGTACCCATGAACTGGTCTGTCGAGCTTGCAAACTCACCCGCTTCACGACGATAGCGACGCGGAATCAAGCGGCGAATGCCTTTTCTGATTTTATGCATATCGAGCATAATGAAGACAAGGTACATGAACACGACCGCTGCACTGGAAATACCCATAACAATCGTCGATGTCTTCGAAAGAATGTCCCAGGCGCCCGGAAGAATGCGGTCAGAGACCGTCTGCACCACGCTCCACACATCAAGCGATTCCATAGCCTCGGCAATGCTATTCCAAGAAATCATCGTCTTCACGGAGGCCCACGTATCTGCAGGCAAGAACGTCATAATTCGATCACTCCAGGTGGAGTCCGTAAAGATTCGAGAAATAAGCGTCCCTAAGTATTGAACTTCATGCACGACTTTTGGAATAAAGAAATACATACAACCGCCAATAATAATTGCGGCTCCCAAAAGAACAAGTACAACAGCAATAACACGATAACGGAATTTTATTTGCAATCTACAGACAAGCGGGTCCATGATGTAGGCAATCAAGAACGCCGCAAAAAACGGGAACAAGACTCCGCTCAAGTAATTCAGTACAACAAGAGAAACCGCTACTGCAACAGCAATCAGCACATAGCGCATTACCCTATCAAGCGTCCAATTTCTTTGCATTTTCCCTCCTGCATAGTTTCGCAGAACATACTAAAAATAGCACAAGTCCAAGCAAAATGGCACCGAGTACGATATACATCGTTTTCTTTTGGCCTTCATTTGCACCCCAGAGTCGCACATAGCGGATTTCCATTTCATCCGGAATGCCACGAAGCGTCGAAGCGCCACTTACAATTTCAAAGAAGGCGGCACGGTTCAAGTACGTTTTGCCATCATCTTCTTCAAGTCCCTGCTGCGAGAGCCACCATTCCGGAACTCGAAATTCACTGAGCGAAATTTTACTCACCGCAAAGCGTTCTTTTGAGCCACCCATCAGCAAGTAGGGCGCCGACGGGATTTCCTTTTCCAGAACGCGAAGGTTCGCATAATCTCCATTCCGCGTATAGACCGGGTCATCCGTCAAAATGCGGAGTTTCATGGAATTCATGCGTTTCGAAGCAACATGCACTTCCATGGAATCGAACTTCGTCAGGTCAAAAACTCCGGCAGGCCGTTTGTCCACAGACTTCAAGTTAAAGCCAACGCCCGCATACGTAAACGCCTTGCCCGAATGGATGACCACAGAAGAGGTCAAGAGCGTATCCGTCAATTGGACTTCGCTTGTCGAAAATCCTCCAACAACGCTATCGTTCAACGGTAAAACTTCAAACGTCCGCTCAGGGAAAAGCTCCACCGCCACTCCCCCACAGCGTGAATAGAAAAAGCCCCAAGCAATCAGCAGGACTAGGAAAAACGAGATTCCAATCCACCTACTTTTTTTCATCGTACTCCTTCACAGGGTGGCTACGCCCAATCGCCACGATCATAAGCCCAAGAATCATGAACAAGAAGATTCCGTAAGCCGTATTGCTTATACCGCTTGCAAAAATTTCTCGGACATTCACGACAAAATTCTTTCCACGAGGCTGTTTCCACCCTGCTGAAATTTCCACACGCGCAACGCTTTCGTGATGCAAGCGGTTCTTCGAGCGCTTGACACCAAGATCGTCATACCAAAAGTCCGGGATGTAGAAATGTTCAAACGGAATAGCAATCTTGTTGCGTCCGGTCTTCACAGGGACTTCTTTCAGCAACATCTTGAACGTATTCGACTTTTGCATGTCCGTCACATCCGGGTCATACGTCCAGACTTTCACAAGGATTTCATCTGTCCCGGCGATATCAAGGTCCATATAAAGCGTATCGACATTCTTCCAGTTGTGGAATTTCTTTTCGCCTGCCGGATCAAAGTCAAATACAAGTCCACACCAGGCCGATTTCTTTTCGTTCAAGCCTAACGCGCACTGGAACGAGACTAGCGAATCCGAAGATTTAAACTGGACCGCAGACGTTCCCCCGGCTGCATTGTCGTCAAATGCAGATACTTTTGCACCATCCCCTAGTGGAAACACCGTTTCAGCAAATCGCTCTTTCGGAAGCATTACATAGATGGCAACAACAATAATCGCAATGATTGCTAAAATCGTATATGATTTTTTCATTTACTCAAAAAATTTCCTTAAAGTTCTATTGTACTGAATGTAATCTAGCGGATCTTCTTCCACAGGCTTTTCACCAAAGACCTTGTTCACAAGCGAATCAATCCAATGGATAAAGAAGAAGTGGTGCTTGCCTTCTTTTGCCTGCGGAGCCGCCTTGATGTCCAAAGACCACTGCAAAAGCTGTTTCACCGTCGAAGGCGGCATATGGAACGTTTCGCAGCAAGTCGTCACGTAGCCATCGAAACCGTAATGCGGGAGCTTGCCTTTCACAAGCGGCTGACCGTGATCGATGCACACCGGATTTTCGCAGGGAGGGTCCTGCACGTTTTTCTTGTTCAAGTCATTGAGCCACAATTCGCGCGTTTTGTCCGAGAGTCCGCCGTAAAAGGCAAACGTCTGGTTGCACGGGAAATAAATGGAATAACACTTCGGGCAAATCCTCAGATCAAGATTGACAATTCTGAGGGACTCGACTTCTGAACCGCAAAAAGAACATTTACACATACTTTGAATATAGTTAATTCTATATTTAACCGCATGGCTAAAGTAGTTCAAATTACAGCAGAAAATTTTGAAGAAGAGGTCATCAAGGCCTCTGAAACGCGCGCTGTCGCGATTCTTTTCTCTTCCGCAGAATATCCGGATTGCGCTCCGTACTCCCAGTTGGCAGGCCAGCTTTCCACAAGCATGGACTTTACGCTTGGCGTCGTAAGCTGCGATGACCGCGAAAACATGCGCCTTATCCAGATGTTCCGCGTGCAGTCCGTCCCCGAGATTCACGTGGTCGACAAAGGCCAGATTGCTGATGTCATCCAGGGAGTGCTCCCCGAAGCCGACCTCAAGAAGCGTCTCGAAAAGTTCTACGTTTCCGAAGAAGCCCGTTTCCAGACAGCACTCGAAGACGCCATTGCGCAAAAGAACTTCGACCAAGCGCTCCCGATGCTTGACGAAGCTCTCGCCAAGAACCCAAACGACAAGAAGCTCCAGCTCCTGTGGGCAAAAGCAAGCCTTGGTCTCGGCGATACCGCAAAGGCAAAAGACATTCTCTCCAAGTTTGTCGAAAGCGACGACCAGTACCGCGAAGCCAAATCGCTCTTGGAACTTCTCGACTTCCACGCCGAAGTTGCCAAGAAGGATGTCCAAGGTAAAGAAGCTATCGTCTATCACGAAGCTTGCAAGCTCGCCTGCGCCGAAGATTTCGAAAGCGCTCTCCAGGCATTCCTGAACCTGTACGTAGAAGCTCCGGAATGGAACGATGGTGCCGCCAAGAAGGCGATGCTCACGCTCTTCGGCGTTCTCGGCCCCAAACACGAGCTCACTTGGAAGTACCGCGCAAAGCTCAACACGATGATGTTCATTTAACAGGCAACCACAAGGAAAGCTCCCGTCCCAATGACTTTACTTCTCGCCATCATGTTCATCGTATTCGTCGTGGGCGCGCTCATTCACGGGTATTTTTCCTTTGCCAACGTTGAATACAGCTTTCGCGAGCATCCTGTGCAATTCGTTGTCGTCCTCCTAATCATGCTCGGGGCGGCAATACTTTGCACGTACCTGTTTCTCAAAGAAATCGGTGTTTTGAAATAGCAAAAAACGCAGCTCGAAAAGCTGCGTTTTTTAATTACTTTGTCAAGCCCTTTGCGGGCTTTTCTTTTTTTAAGCTTTTATTACTTGCACTTGGAATTAGCAAGGTTCAGCAAGTTCTTATAAGCGGCCATGCACCTTCTGTGATCTTTGGTGCCTTCAACATAAGAATAGCATTCGCCAAGCTTGTTATTAGCCATATCGCGTTCCTTGCACTTTTTCGGAGCGGCTTCGGCAGCCGGCTGAGCCTTCTGCTGTTGCGGCTGGGCAGCCTTGATCGGAGCATCATAAGAGTACACGAACACTTCAATACGGTTGTTCTTCATGCGGTTATCCGGAGTCGTATTCGGAACGAGCGGTTCATCGCCACCCTTGCCCGTCGCAATGATGTCCTGACCCGAGAGGCCTGCCATCAGCAAGTAGCTTTTCACTTCTTCGGCGCGCTTCAGAGCAAGTACACGGCTTCTTTCCGGACGGTCAAGGTTATCCGTATGAGAGACAATTTCAATCGTCTTGCCGTTATAGTTTCTCAAGTGGCTAGCAAGTCTGTTCAAGCCGTCAGAAGATTCGCGCGTAAACTTGGACTGTCCCACACCGAACGTCACACCCTGCAAAATGAACTTTTCGAGGATGGTCTTGTTCGCCTCATTTTTAACGTTATTCGCCGGAGCAGCAGGAGCCAGAGAAGTCTTCACAGCCGGTTTTGCAGAAGACGGAGCGTTCTTCACACAACGGAGCTTATTCGTATAAGCGTCACCATGCTTGAAATACGGAGAAGCCTTTTCACGAATGGCATTGTACTTCCAGTCCACATAGGTCATTTCGTTACCGTTGCTGGAGGCCGTCCAGTAGCCACGCTTGAAGTCAAAATTCAAGCTGCACGGATTTTCCTTCACATCGCGATTGGTTCTTGCACGCTTGTCGTTTGCACGCAAGTCAAAATCAGAAGCCTTCGAGAAAAGCTGTTCGTATTCAGCCTGTTCAGGGACATGCCAGCCACTCGGGCAAGCACGACCAAGGCTTCTGGCTTCCATTTCGTCCAAGCGATCGAGAATCAAGTCTTCAGCCATCCACACCTGGTCGCCAATCTTGAGCGTCCTATAAGTCTTTCCGGTCTTGTCCATCACGCCGCCTAAACGGTCCTTGCATGCAGCTTCCCAATTCTGGATGCAACGCACAGAATAGCCATTCGCCTTACGGCCCTGGAACGCAAACGTTTCGAGATTCTGTCCTCTGAAGCTCATGGCATCAGCGCGGTCACCGCCCTTTTCATCGCCAAGCCAGAAGAATGCACGGTTGCCAAGGTCGATATAGCGTTCGCCATCGACATAGTAACCGCCGTCAACTACTCTAAAGCCGTTCAGATTAAAGTCCTGGTAGTTGAGATCATCGCCCATCGGCAAGCTCCATCCATCCGGGCAAGCCTTCTTTGCTGCGTTCCACGTATAAAGTCTACCGTAGTTTTCGCAATTTTGGGTACTGTTGTCGTAGCAGTAGCTTTCCGGCAAGCGGAACTTCAAGTTTTCGGCCATCCAGACGCGGCCACCAATCTTTACTGTAGAATAGCGTTCGCCATCGCGGTTGTCGATCAAGAGGTTCTTCGACTCATCGTATGTCGAAGTATTCTGGTACTTGTTCGAAGCATACTGGTTCTGCTGAACCGGCTGAGTAGGACGCAAACCCTGCAGGGCACGTTCTTCTTCAGAAATGCTGCAGTCATATTCCTGCGGAAGCTTGCCGAAATAATAGTTGTACTTATCCGGCGTAATCCAGATTTCGCTACTACCAACAGACGAACGCATAAAAGAACGCGGATAATTGACGCATCTGTAGAGCACATTGGCGCAACGATCGTCCTTCTTTTCCGTTCTATACGTGTCCTCCATATCCGGACAGCGCCAGTAGCAGGAATTACCGAACATATCGTCAAAGCTACAGGTAATCACGGTTCTGTCGCCAGACGGAGCGGCAAACGCCGAACCGGCAGCAAGAAAAGTGGTAGCTACAGCTAGAGCGTACTTTTTATTCATAAAGACTCCGTATTCCAACACAATTGATGTGTAATATTTGATTAGGACAAAAATACATTTTTCACAATACGTATTTTTTGATGATCCAATGAATTAAAGAGTTTCAACAGCACTCAAAAAAGAAAACTTTTGTTTACATCCAAATTCCTATCTTCAGGCTCCAAGTTCTAATTTTTGAGCTCTAAATCATCCCACATTTTCCCTCGTCACTCGACTCTAGTCTCTCGTCTTTTCTATCTTTGACCCCGTATTTTATTGTACAGTAAAACAAGGGACTAAATCCCACAGGAAAACATTATGAAAAAGATTCTGTTCCAAGACACCTCGTTCCGTGATGGCTTCCAGTCCATCTTCGGCGCTCGCGTGTTCATGAAGGACTTCATGCCTGCCGTTGAAGCAGCCGTGAAGGCTGGCATCACCCACTTCGAAGCAGGTGGTGGCGCCCGTTTCCAGGCTCTCTATCAGAACTGCGGTGAAGACGCATTCGACATGATGGACGAATTCCGTCGCGTTGTCGGTCCGAAGATCCGCCTCCAGACTCTCGCTCGTGGTATCAACGTGGTTGCTCTCGCTCCGCAGCCGCGCGATATGATCAAGCTCCATGCCGACATGTTCAAGAAGCACGGCATGACCCGTATTCGTAACTTCGACGCTCTCAACGACGTCAACAACCTCATTTACTCCGGTAAGTGCATCACGGACGCAGGACTTGAACACGAAGTCGTCGTCACCATGATGGAACTTCCTCCGGGATGCGACCTCAACGCCGCTCACAACCCGGAATTCTACGAACGCATCCTCCGCAACATCTTGGACGCCGGTGTTCCGTTCGCTTCCGTCTGCTTCAAGGACGCTTCCGGTACGACGAACCCGACCAAGGTCTACGAAACGTTCAAGCGCGCTCGTAAGCTCCTCGGCGATAAGGTCGAACTCCGCATCCACAGCCATGACACTTGCGGTACTGGTGTGGCTCAGTACAAGGCTGCTATCGAAGGTGGCGCTGATGGCGTCGACCTCGGCCGCAAGCCGCTTTCTGGCGGTACGGCTCAGCCGGACCTCTTCTCCATGTTCCACGCCCTCAAGGGTACAGAATACAAGCTCGCCCTCGGTGAAGACAGCATCGTCGACGATCACATTCCGGAACTCATGGAAGCAAACAACGTCGCTGTTGAATGCCTCAAGGACTACAACTTCCCGCCTGAAGCACGTCAGATTACGACCGACGTTATCTTCAGCCCGATGCCGGGTGGCGCTCTCACGGCTAACACGCTCATGATGCGCGAAACCAAGACCTTCCACCTCTTCCCGAAGGTTATCGAAAACATGAGTGAATGCGTACGCCGCGGTGGCTTCGCTTCCTCTGTGACGCCGGTTTCTCAGTTCTACTTCCAGCAGGCTTACATGAACACCTTGAACCAGGCTGCCGGTCGCGGTACGTGGTTCAAGATGACCGAAGGCTACGGCAAGATGCTCCTCGGTTACCAGGGTAAGACTCCGTGCGAACCGGATCCGGAACTCGTGAAGATCGCAGCCGACCAGTTCAACATGAAGCCGTTCAAGGAAGCCTATCCGGGCGTCCAGTGCGCAGAAGAAATTCTTCCGCCGGGCATTCCGGCTGCAAAGAAGCTCCTCGAAGAAAATGGTCTCCCGGTCAACGACGAAACCATCTTCATCACGGGCTGCCTCCAGACGAAGGCTGGCAACAAGGGTATCGAATTCCTCAAGGGCAACCGCCACATTGGCGTGCCGAAGAAGGATCCGAACGCAGCACCTGCTGTCGACACCAAGAACATGAAGGCCGGTGCAGCAAGCACCTACCGTATCGCCCTCGGCAACCAGAGCTGGGACGTTCAGGTTCAGACCCTCAGCAAGTAAGAGTTTTCGCGAAGTTCTCTGGGCTTCGTTCAAGACTTTACAAAAAAGACTTCGAGCATCCGCTCGAAGCCTTTTTTATATTCCCCAAAACGCAGAAAGGACCTCAAGAAAATTCTTGTGGTCCTTATTTTCAAAGGAAATGAAGGAAATATATGAACAGAGAAATATTCAGAACAAACTAGACCAACATTTCACTCAGCGAGCATACGCTAAAAGCTAAACGTCTTGCCGACATTCACACCATAGCCAACTTTTTCTACAGCAAAGATACCGCCATGGAATCCAGACGGATGGAAGTAATTCAGCATGAAGCCGATATTCATCGTCTTGAGCCACATGAAGTCCGCATCCAGAGCAATCACGCCATACTGTCCGAGCCTTGCGCCAACGCGAGCTGCAGAATAAAGCTTTACGCCATATCCTTCATCGTCATTTTCGGCAAGAATCTTCCCAAGATCGTCACGAACGTCATCGAAATCGCCACCACCTTCAAACAGCTGAATACCGGCGCCAAGTCCCAAAATCATAGGGCCAACGTCAAAGTCAGCACCGATGGCGATACGTTCCTGCAAGCTCCAAAACGAATACTTTTTCTTCCCTTCCGAAGACGCAAGCCAAGCCATATAGCCATCATTGCACTTGCTCGCTTCCGAGCAATCGAACGAAGCCTTACCGCCCTTGCCTCCAAAAGCCGCTTCTACGTACAACGGAGACGCAGCTCCAAGAGGTCTATAATTCAAGGCCGCCGTTCCGCCAGCAGAAAAGCCATCCTTGACGTTAAGCCCCGTCATCTTCGCACCTCCATAAGCATCAACAGACAACGCCATCGAAGACGAATTTCCATTAACAGCGACACGAGGCTGATGAGCCACAATCATCTGAGACGACCCCATCGAACTCAAATGCGGATTCAAGCAACCGCACAACGACAAAGCTGCCACAGACAGCATACAAAAAAGTATTGATTTTTTCATTTTGTTCTCCAACTTATTTGTTTTATGCAAACAATATATCTTATTTCGTTTAGCATAACAAGCCACGCTAATTCAGCATTATCGATTTAATAACACAACGTTCGTTCACCTCCACTGACTGCAGATTCAAGCGGTGAGCGGATTTGGAGCTTTTCGGAGTGACATCCGTATCGATAATTTCATCCAACGGTAAAATTTTTCGAACAAATCCATTTTGCAAACTACCGTTATCAAGGTTTGATTTCAAAAGTTTTTTTGAGTCAAAATAAACGAGTGTTCGCTGGCAAGTTCCAGGCCAATAATCAACGACAAGATTGTCATAATCATCCATAGAAACCATCTTGCCCAATTCAATATAAACGCCATGGCGTGCCCGATTATACCTAATCTCAAGTCCTGAACCAAGTTCATCGGCATAAAGACCGACATGGACATCCGAATCCCAAGGGAAATACTCATACGAGTTCGGCAAAATTGTCGCCGAAGCTATTTTCGGCGGAACCTGAGTTTCACCACGGGTATTCAATACCATATGCGGGTTTGCGACAGTCACATTCCCTCCATCCGAATTCAGTACAAGACGGAACCAGCGCATTCCATTAAGCGCCCCATCATTTGCAGGCATCTGCCAGCGGAGCGTATGGGACATTCCATCAACAGGGACAGAGACCTCGTTAAGTTGCAAAAAGCCGGAACAGTTTTTCAATCGGCAGACAAGCAACTCAGCCTTCATCCAGTTTCCC
Organism: Fibrobacter sp. UWB16; assembly: GCF_900215325.1. NCBI lineage: Bacteria > Pseudomonadati > Fibrobacterota > Fibrobacteria > Fibrobacterales > Fibrobacteraceae > Fibrobacter > Fibrobacter sp. UWB16. The sequence continues at coordinate 1,065,881 of NZ_OCMS01000001.1, forward strand.
TTCGGATTTTCTACCTTGACGTCCACTTCAAAAGATGTATTCGGCAAGATATTTCCACCATGGTCCCATAACGCCACCTTTTTCCAGCCCGCCGGAGCCTTAAATTTTACAACAGGATTCTTTTCCGTCGCAGCAGCGTCATAATCATAACGAGCATAGGCAAAAGGTATTTCCTGAACAGCGCCAGCATTAAGAATCATATCCGGCATTTTTGTCCAATCCATGCAACTCGTATTCGGAGAGAAATAGCCGACCAGTTTTGGATTCCTATACCGTCCAAGATCATAATCATAATCATACTTCGCCACTTCGCACAAAATACGCCACATATCGACCTGCATTCCATTCAATACAGCCGCATTCAAAGCGCCATTTTCAAAAGGCATCTCAATATGGCGCCCACTAATCGCTTCTGCAAAACGCGGATGCGTCGGATCAACGGCAAATATCGCATTCGCCGTACTCCTTTCTCCTGGATTTTCAAACGGGAATCCCTGATGAGATTGTGTAAAGCCGCAGTCCGAAAGCATCGCCAGTTCACCATTGCATTTCATGTCCATGGCGCTCACCGTCGGAATAAAAGTACTTCTATCCTGTTTCAACTCATCTTCTTCCCAAGAAGCATCCAAATCAATGTCAAAGAAAAGGGCATGAGCCTTCATATTTTCGGGCATGGCATCCAAAAATCCATTTCGAAGCGAGTTGTAGATAGTCGCAGCAAACGGATACGTCGAGCCCTGAATAAAGTCATACGTTGAAGAGCCCTTGCGTTCCCTATATTGGGCATTTCCCGTCTTTTCCTTTAAACGGTTATAACTGATTTCTCCATCTTTATCAGAATACGACAATCGACTGACCACAGATCCCAACGTAAACGGCCCTTTCTTTACAGAACGCTGTAATCGGTAATATTCATTCTTATGAGCAGGGCTTTCCCCTTTCAGTTGCCCCTGTGCAATAAGAACCGCCGGGAATCCCTTATATTCCGCAGCTTTGCGATAATCTTCGAAGAGAAACCTTCCTTCCGTTCCTAAATGAGATTCACAGACCACCCCAAAACATGTATTCTCATAGAATAAAAGGTCTCGTGCTCCTTTCGACATCAACACATCCTTAAACATTTCCGCCGCAGAAGATCCGCCAACCTGCCCCCAAAAAGCAACCGTACTAAGAAGCCCAAGAGGCATCACAGCACCTTGATGAGGCGAATCCAGCGACGAGAACAAGCGAATTGGCGCATCCGTTTTTTGTCGGTGCGTATCGTACAAATAAGCACCATACCTTCCAATAACACCGCCTTGACTAATCCCCATAATGACAAAGCCATCGTCCTTGGCACCTGGGAACGGGAAATGCAGATTGTTATTCAAAAAAGAAAGCAAACGTCTCAAGGTCTCGGAATTATCCTGAAGCGATGTTCGAACCGTTTCCATAAACTGCACAAGGACAGGAGTATAACCAAGACTCTTGAGAATCTGAGGCAATCCAACCTGTTGCAAATCATTTTGCAAATCCGTCAACGTTCTTTTTTCAACAGGGTCAAGATTAATGCCGTCAATAATCAAGAACGGACGTTCCAGATAAATCCCGGACGGCGATGTTCCATCTTCAGGAGCATCCATAAAACGAACGCCCACCACGAACTTGCCATCACCACAAGGATTCCCAACAGCATCTACACCTGACTTGGCCAAAAGCAAAGTGCTTAGACAAAAGCGGTCCTCAGAATCCACATAAAAAGGGTAATCCTTAATCGCAGCAAAACAATGAGTCGATAAAAAGACTATAAGAGTAAAATACAAACAACGAATCATTATTTCACCTCCACAAACAGATTCTGTTCAACAACCTTTTCGCCATTTTTAAGCTTGACAACAATTTTCTGTATACCAGAGGACGGAAACTCAAGTTCGAGCCGCCCCTTTAGCGGAAGAGCCTTACACGTTCCAGAAACGCAAACCGAGACCGAAGGCAATTCCCTTAGCTTTGTCACAATAAAATAGGGGTCAAGCAAAAGACTTATTTTAGAACATCGCACATACGACGTCGGAAGCCCCGCCATGAGCAAATGTGCATTTACATTCTGATTCATGGAGCATACAGAATCTGCACATGCACTATAGACATAATCCAAATCAGCAACAAGCAATGGAATAACCGTATAGTCCGATTTTGCGGCAACCGCTTCGGCCTCAAAATAAAGTTGCTTCGGATTCGCCACCGCATTTTCACGCAGACGATTGCGCACAACAGAATACAAGTTATCGTACCATACCATTCTTGAATTTCTAGGAGTCATCTCCGTCGCACGAACATTGTTCATGATTTTCATGTGCTCGAATTCACTCACGAGAAAATCAGCATTCGTTGTAGCAATGAAATTATTTCTCTCTTGAGGCGTGTATGCGGCGCTAAATTCAGACTCTACCGCAGGCAACAATCGCGCATCGCGATGTTCCGACCACGATTCCACATTGGTAAATTCATATTCCCAAGAGACCGCATCCGCAACAGTTCCCGTTGGCAAAGAACCACCAGCAGCACCACTTTTTACGCAACTGAATTCAACATCATCGATAAAAAGCGTCGTATATTGATATTGCGGAACATGGAACAGCCCCACGCCCACATTAGCAACATCAAAAGCCCCTGTTACACCAAGGCTTGCAAGCGGAATTTCAAGCGAATGCGTTTTATCAGCCGTAAGCGTTGCATAATAAACGCCACTTTCCGATGAAGCGCTCTTCAGCCATACACCCAGTTTTGCATTTTGCGTTGCACGCACCTTCAAACGAAGGACTCCTCCATCCACATGCAACGGAAGCGATGGAAACGAAAGCAATCCTTTCCAGTCCCCTTGCACATTCTTAATGCCCGACAACCGGATATACGGAGCAATCATTCCATCAAGGTTTCCCCAGTTCGCCTTCCATTCCGGCGGCTCCGGGAAACTTCTCCCCGCTTCAACCATTTGACCATTGTCGCTACCGTCAGTATACAGTGCGACGCCCTTACATTCCGAAGCAAAGCCTTTGAAAGCCAACAAGGCTCCCGCTAAGGCTATGCCCTTAAACATCCTATACGTCATAGGATTTCCCTTTATATTTTTTTGATGATTCGGCCAACTCAGCCGTGATTATATAGAGAACGATATATGAAAGAATGTAAGTAACTATATAAGAAATCGCCTTAGGATAACCCAAGGCGATGAATAAACTACAATAATTTTTTAATTGTGTAAAGGGGTTAATAAAAAATTTTGTGATTTTTATTTTTTCAAATGAATAATCAAGTCACTAATATAAACATCATCGACAATATTCACAGAATACTCATAAGCTCCCATATAAATTAAATCTAGACGCTTTTCAAAAGTAGAAAGCCCTAGCCCACTTCCCTTGCGGCTCGACTTTCTCGGGAAATTGGAATTTTCAGAATGGAAGTGGAGTTCATCGCCAGCCTGCGTAATGGTGATATGCGCAAAGCTCTTGCCATTTGGATTCACACAATGCTTCATCGCATTTTCCATCAAAGGCATCATCAGCAACGGCTCTATCATCATGTTCGGATTATCAAGTTTTACATCAAAGACAAAATCAAAACTTTCATCGAGACGGAGTTTTTCCAAGTCCGCATACTTTTGCAAAATTTCCACATCTTCTTGCAATGGGATATACTTGTCCTTGACCTGGTAAAGCATCATTCTCAAAAGTTGCGAAAGTTTGTTCATCGAACTTTCAGCCCGCTTCGGATCAATCTGGATTAAAGCAGAAATGTTATTCAAAGTATTAAAGAGAAAATGCGGACTCAGCTGGTTTTTCAAAAAATCTAGCTCGTACTGCAATTCCGAGCGTTTCTGTTCGCGCAAAATAAACGCACGCACAATCTGTCGGAACATCACGTGGTACAGCACGCAAAGAATGCAAACAAACACAACAAGGATAGTAAACGATATAACGGGCCAAACGCCAAAGTGTCCTTTAACAAACGAGAAACAATAGGAACTAAAGAAGTCACCAACCCCTTCGTTCGGAGAACGTTCCATCACAAAGAACGCCACTTCTCTAAAGAACAACGTTGCCACCACTAAAACGGAATTACAGACAAAATACGTCGCATAGCGTTTTTTAAACACAAGCTGCGGCACCAAAAACTTTTGGTTCAAGATAAAAACGAAAACCGTACTCAGCATGGGCAAATAAAAGCCCACAAGCCCTTTAATGTTCACACTCATATTCAGCGCATTTGTCGGGTCCAGAATAAGCACCAACGGGAACAAAAGCATGAACAGCCAAACTAAAAATGCAGGCAAAAAGAGCGGAATAGGGAACTGAACCAAGTCGCGTTCGTCTTTCAAGAGCTCACGAAGCCTGTTTTCATTGCGTTCAAAGCCGATTTCTTGCAAAACGGCGAATTTGTTACGAGTTCTTTGGAAAAGACCTTCACACTTTTCAGTGTTATTTGTAGAAACTTTGTCATTCATACTAAAAAATTTAGTCATTTGACCACTATCTTGGCCCGTCATGACAATTTCGTGACAAAAATCACGAACTTTTTTAACAAAAACTCAATTTAACTTTTGCACGCACCATTCTAAGTAATGACACAAGGAATTCAATCTGGAGGTAAATTTGATAATGTAAAAATGAGGAGGTCACCATGAAAACCCTTAACAATCGAGATCAGAAAGACATCTACATGCAATACCTGAACGACATTTCTCGTTACCCGTTGCTCACAAGAGAACAGGAAACGGTATTGCTCCAGAAATCCGCCGAAGGCAACAAGGCAGCCTTGGACATGCTGGTCAACTCCAATCTTCGCTTTGTCGTGAACATCGCTAACCTCTACAAAGGTCGCGGTCTCGACATCATGGAACTGATTAACGAAGGGAACATGGGACTCATTGAAGCGGCTCGCCGTTTTGACCGCTCCCTCAAAATCAAGTTTATCAGCTACGCCGTGTGGTGGATTCGTCAGAACATCACCCGCGCTCTCTCCGAAAAAGGCCGCATGATCCGCATTAGCGCCGAAAAGGAACTGATGCTTCGCCGTTTCAACCGTCACGCAAAGGACGTTCAGCAGGTCATTGGCGGAACTTACACCGTCAACGCCCAGTCGCTCGAAGGCCTTTCCAAGTACAAGGCTAACGACATCGAAAAGATTTTGATGATGGGCAACACCACTTCTTCACTCGACGCCCCTGTCAACGAAGATGGCGATGCAACACTTGGCGATACCATTTCCGATTCTCAGAGCCGTACCGATGAACTCGCCGATAGCAACAACCGCACCGAAGTTTTCGACAAGGTCATGGACAAGAACCTCTCCAGTCAGGAAAAAGAAATCATTAAGCTCTATTACGGTTTCAAGATGGATTCCGACCTGAACTTGAAAGAAATCGCTCCGATGGTGGGTCTTTCCAAGGAACGCGTGCGCCAGCTCAAGGAAAACGCCTTGAACAAGCTCCGCGAAGCCAACGTCGAACGCCTCCTTTGCGAAGCTGCATAACACGAATTTTTGCTCCCAACAAGTTTCATACTCTCTCCTTTCGTAAAAAAACCGGCTATTCATAGCCGGTTTTTCCGTATATAGTGGTGTTTTTTTATAGGAAATTGTATCTTTATCGCATGATGTTTAAATCTTTTTGTTTCCGCTCTGTATTTATGGCTACGCTGTCCGCGCTTTGCTTCGCGAACGCTGCAACCGAGAAGAAAACTCCTCCTGGAGATTTTTACGATGAAGTTTCGCGTTTGAACAAGGTTCTTTCCGAAGTCAACCGCAAATACGTTGAAAACGTCAACCCGACGGAACTTACGGACGCCGCCATCAATGGCATCAGAAACATTTTGGATCCGCACACAACGGTTTTCGCGCCCAAGGATTACGAAAGCCTCCGCGTTTCGATGGAAGGTAAGTTCGGTGGCGTCGGTATCACGATCAGCCTCCGCGACAACATCCTCACGGTTATTTCGCCGCTTTCCGGCACTCCGGCATTCAAGCTCGGCATCCGCGCTGGGGACCGCATCCGCAAAATCGATGGCAAAGAAACAAAGGGCATGTCGCTTGATGACGCCGTCAACAAGCTCCGTGGTAAAATTGGCACCGATGTGACGGTCGCCATTGAACGAGAAGGTGTTCCCGATCTCATGGACTACACCATCACCAGAGCAGAAATCATCGTCCACGCTGTTCCGTATTACGGCATGGTCACTCCAGACATCGGCTACATCAAGCTCGCTACCTTTAGCGACAAGACTACAAGCGATGTCGAAAACGCCCTCCGCAGCCTCCAGAAGCAGGGCATGAAGAAGCTCATCCTCGACATGCGCTACAATCCGGGTGGACTTCTGAACCAAGCTATCGAAATCAGTGAACTTTTCCTCAAGCCGGGTAACGTCATCGTGAGCACCCGTGGCCGCACCCAAAAGACCGAAAGTGCCGCCCGCAGGACTCCGCTCGTGAAGCCGGAAGTTCCGATGGTCGTCCTCGTGAACCAAGGTTCCGCCAGTGCCGCTGAAATTGTCTCTGGCGCACTGCAAGACTGGGACCGTGCCTTGATCGTCGGTAAGACCTCGTTCGGTAAGGGTTCCGTGCAAACGATTTTCCCGCTGGACAATGCTGGCAACGCACTCAAGCTCACAACAGCTTTCTACTACCTCCCCTTCGGTCGTTGCATCAACAAGCCTGAAAACGGCATCAAGGGCCTCACCCTGCAAGACGAAGAATACGAAGATGAAGAAAAAGACGCCGCCAAGACTGATTCCGTGAAGGCCGACACTGCCAAGCGCGACACGTTCTACACGAACAACGGCCGTATGATGTTCGGTGGTGGTGGCATTAAGCCGGACGTCGATGTGGAACTCGATCCGATGCCGTGGGTTGTCCAAGTCCAGGAACGCATGGCCATGTACTTCAAGTTCGCCGTCAAGATTCGTCCGAGTCTCGAAAAGGCTCAAGTCAAGGTGAACTCCGAATGGGCCGTGCCTGATTCTCTCTTCACGCAGTTTAAGGCATTCTGCAAGAAAGACACGAACTTCATGAAGGTCAAGAGCAACGCTCTCGTCGGCGTGGACCAGCTTGAAAAGAGCATCATCCGTGAACAGAACTACATGGGTGACAGCGCCAAGACCATCTCTGATTCTACGCTCGTGAAGCGCATCAGCGAAATGCGCAAGGCTCTTGAAGATAACCGCGATGCCCAGTTCGAAGCCAACAAGGACTACATCAAGGACGGAATCAAGCGCGAACTTCTCACGGCATTTGTGAACGACTCCGTCAGCACGGCCTTCTCGCTCAAGCGCGACAAGCAGCTGAACGAAGCCATCAAGTACCTGAGTGACACGCAGCTTTACAAGAAAGCCATCAGCGCTCCGCCGAAACAGAAGAAGAACGCTGCAAAGCCTAAGAAGTAACGGTTCAATTTGATTTCTTTAATGAACAAAATGGCCGAAGGCCTCGGACGAGCCGTAAGACGCTTCCTGAACAAGGTGGTGGGTTACGTGCTGTTCATCTGGGAACTGTTCAAGAACATTCCCGGAGCCTTCACCAATTTGCACACGACTGTAGAACAGATGCACCATGTGGGCATCACGAGTATCCCCGTGGTGTTCGCCGCCTCGCTTGCAACAGGCGCCATTATGTCTTGGCAGCTTGCCTACCAGTTTGGCGACATGATCCCCATGATGTTTGTGGGCATGGCCGTCGGCAAGTCCGTGATGGTGGAACTCTGCCCAATTCTTACGGCGATGGTGCTTGCAGGGCGTATCGGCGCTTCGATGTGTTCCGAACTAGGAACCATGGCGGTTACAGAACAGCTTGATGCATACAAAGTATTAGGGCTCAATCCTTACAAATATTTGCTTGCGCCAAGACTGATTGCAACCGTCATCATGCTTCCGGTGCTCACTATTTTGAGCATTTTCATCGGCATTGTCGGCGGTTACGAAGTCGCCCACCTTTACAAAGAAGTTTCGTGGTCCGTGTTCTTTTACGGAGTGCGCATGTTCTACCAGAACTGGGACTTGGTCGTGGGCCTTATCAAAGCAACACTTTACGGATTCTTCATTTCTAGTTACGCTTGCTTCTTCGGATTTTTCACCCATAGCGGTGCAGAAGGCGTTGGCAAGAGCACCAAGGCAACCGTGGTTGCCGGCATGACAAGCATCCTTATTGGCGGGTTCACCCTCTCCAAATTGCTGCTTGTTTAACGCGATAAATTTGTACAAATGTTCGAAACAAAACGCACGAGCAACAAGAGCTATACGGGGAACAAAGTTCAGGACATTCAGGTCCTTTTAGAGCGCGTTCTCCAGAAGAATCATATCACCGAAGATATGAACTTTAAGACCATCTCGGAGCGGTTTTCAGAGGTGGTTGGCCCCCTCTTGGTAGACCATGTAAAGCCTGAGAAAATCGACAAAAATATATTGGTGCTTAAGGTCGCCAATTCGGCGTTAAAGTTCGAAATGAACCTCCAAAAAAAAGCTATTATTGGTAAGTGTAATGCCCTCTTAGGGAAGCCTTTTATTCAAGGAATACGATTCGTCTAAGAGGGGTTTAATAGAGGAATTATGGCAGAAGAAACAGAAGAAGTAAAGAAGGCGGAAGCAGATTATAGCGGTTCAAGCATTACCGTTCTCGAAGGTCTAGAAGCAGTTCGTGTCCGCCCTGCAATGTACATTGGTTCCACCGATATTCGCGGGCTTCACCACCTCGTTTGGGAAGTGGTCGATAACTCCGTGGACGAAGCTTTGGCTGGCTTCTGCAACCATATCGAAATTTCGATTTTGCCGGGTAACGGCATCCGCGTCACCGACAACGGCCGTGGCATTCCGACCGACATCCACCCCAAGGAAAAGGTTGGCACCATCCAAGTCGTGATGACCAAGCTCCACGCCGGTGGTAAGTTCAACAACAGCTCTTATAAAGTTTCCGCCGGTTTGCATGGCGTGGGCGTGAGCTGCGTAAACGCACTTTCTAACAAGCTTATCGTGACCGTGCGCCGCAATGGCCGCGTTGTCCGTCAGGAATTTGCACGCGGTATTCCTTGCGGTCCGCAGGTCGACATCGGAGAATCCGACGGAACGACCGGTACGTCTGTTGAATTCTATCCGGACGATACAATTTTCTCCGAAACCGTTTACGTGTACGACACGCTCGCCACGCGTTTCCGCGAGCTCGCATTCCTCATGAGCGGTCTTCGCTTGACGCTTACCGACGAACGCGATCCGGAACACAAGCAGACCGATACGTTCTGCTTCCCCGGTGGTGTTTCTGAATTTGTGCGCTACGTTGATGAACACCGCACTCCGCTTTTTGCAGAACCGATCCACTTGGTTCTCCCCGACGGACAATATCCGCTCGAAGTCGCCATGTGGTACAACGACGGTTATCAGGAAAACTTCTTCAGCTTCGTCAACAACGTAAATACTTACGATGGCGGTACGCATGTAACGGGTTTCAAGACAGCCCTCACCCGCGTTATCAGCAAGTTTGCACAAGACATGCCGAAGGGCAAGAAAGAAGCGCAGATTACCTCGGACGATATTCGCGAAGGTCTTACTGCCGTTATCGCTATCAAGGTGTCGCAGCCGCAGTTCGAAGGCCAGACCAAGCGCAAGCTCGGCAACTCCGAAATCGCTGGTTACGTGGCATCCGCATTCGGCGCCAAGCTCGAAGAATACTTCCAGGAAAATCCAGCTGCCGTCAAGATTATCTTGGATAAAGTTTATAACGCCGCTGTGGCTCGTGAAGCAGCCCACCGCGCACGTACACTCGCCCGCCGCAAGAACGTTCTTGAAAGTGGCGGCCTTCCGGGCAAACTCGCCGACTGTTCCAGCCGCGACCCGAAGGAATGCGAAATGTTCATCGTGGAAGGTGACTCTGCAGGTGGTTCTGCAAAGATGGGCCGTAGCCGTGAATTCCAGGCCATCCTCCCGATCCGCGGTAAGATATTGAACGTCGAAAAGGCAAGCCTCCATCGCGTGCTCGACACCGAAGAAATCCAGAACCTGGTGAACGCTATCGGTACTGGCATCGGCACGGAATTCAAGATTGAAAAGCTCCGCTACGACAAAATCATCATCATGACCGATGCTGATGTGGACGGCTCTCACATCCAGACGCTTCTCCTCACGTTCTTCTTCCGCTACATGCGTCCGTTGATAGATGCAGGACATATCTTCCTCGCTATGCCTCCTCTGTACAAACTCAAAATTGGGCAGAAGGAACGCTACTTGTTCGACGAAAACGAAAAAGACAAGGTCATGGCCGAAATCGAAGACAAGAAGAATGTCGCGATTACCCGATTCAAAGGTTTGGGCGAAATGTCGCCGGAACAGCTGAACGACACGACCATGAACCCGAAGACACGATTCCTCAAGCAGTGCCATGTGGAAGACAGCGTCCTTGCCGACCAGATTTTCAGCATGCTCATGGGCGAAGACGTGGAACCGCGCCGCAAGTTCATCGAAACGAACGCATATAAAGTCTTGAACGATTTGGATATTTAAATGAGTCCGACGAAAGCCGACTTCAAAGCCGTTTTATCACAGGCTCGCGACTTGGTCAAGTTAGAGCTGGACCAGACAGAACAAGTCATTATGCAGGTGGCAAAGAACGCCCCTGCAGGGATTAGTGACCGCCTTGTAACGCTCTTTAGCCGCAAAGGCAAGCGCATCCGTTCGACGCTCCTTTGCCTGCTCGCAAATTGCGGTGCTCAGAAACCGAACATAGACCGTGTAGCACACGCCTGCGCAGCCGTAGAACTTTTGCACCTCGCAAGCCTCGTGCACGATGACATCATCGATGGCACAGACGTCCGCCGCGGGCAAAAGACAGCCCATCGCGAATGGGGTACGCAAGTGGCCGTGTTGATTGGCGACTATGTGCTTTCGCAGTCCATGCGCTGCGTCATTGACGAAGAAGCGCGCAACATTCCAGTTATCATCTCCGATGCAGCCGACAAGCTCATCATCGGTGAAATCATGGAACTCGACCATTGCGGCGACATGGGACTTTCTCGCAAAGCTTACAACGAAATCATCGATGGAAAGACCGCAGCGCTCATTGACGCTGCAGCGCGCATTGGTGGCATTTTGGCAGGTTTCGATCAGCCGATGGTTGATGAATGCGCCAAGATGGGAACGCACTTTGGCATCGCCTTCCAGATTATCGATGACCTGCTGGACTATGGCTATGGTTCCGTGAACATGGACAAGGCGAAATTCACAGACCTCTCGAACGGACTTATCACGCTGCCACTCCTTTATTACTTCGAGGACTGCACCGTAGAAGAACGCCGTGAAATGGAAAGCTTTATCGCAAAGGCTTCTGCAGAAGGCATTCCCGAAAAGATTCAGGACCGTCTGTTTGCAAAGAAGAGCTTTGCGAAGGCAAAAGCCGAAGCCCAGGAACACTTGGAACAAGCGCTCGCCATTGCCGACAAGTTCCCGAAAAGCAACTTCACCGAAGAAATTACCGCCATGTTCGCCAGCATGTCGGAACGCGGGAACTAAGGCGGCTACGAAACAATACAAAGTAGACTAAAGCCACTTTTACAACGCTTTCTAAAAAAGACAACGTACCAAACGTTGTCTTTTATATTATTTTCTTTACAAGTGTTATGGGGCACAAGAAGGAGATTTTATGAAAAACAAGCTTTGGGGGCTTGCCATTTTGCCGTTATACTCGGCGTTTTTCTTTGTAGGCTGTGCACAAAATAATCCAACCATATCTATAAACCCGACCTGGACTGAAAAACCAACAAAAATTACCGTTGTCTTTACAGAACCTTTTGTGGATAATGTTGACGACCTCGAAGACGATCTAGAAGAATACACCGAAAAATTTACCGACTGGTACAAGGCTGAACTTAAGAAAAACTACGACAGCCTTGTCCATAAATCCATTGATGTGGATTTCAGGCAAGTCAATATTGCAGGCATGAGCATTGAGCACGATTCTGTAGGAACAAAAGAATTCAACATTCCAAAGCCTTCAACGATCAATATGAATGAAGGCTACTACATCGCTATTTCAAATGCGGGCTTCAGCCGCAAAGAAGAAACATACGCCTACCAGGCTTATAGCAATTCAAATTATTTATTCGGTAGCGCACTTGATTCTAGCTACGTAAAAAATTCAGGGAACGTCATTACAGACAGGGGACTTTGGTTCTTCGCCGATTACGCCATCTACAACCAGTCCGGCGAACGAGTCGCCTTTGGGCACGAAGCTTTCCACAACAAGTTCCCATACGCCATGCACCGTAAGCATTGGGAAAAATGCGTCGCGGAATTTGTGAAAAAGAGTCTCGAAGAGACCCCAATTCTGAATTAAGCCATCAAAAAACGCGGCCATAACGGTCGCGTTTTCAATTCAAATGCCGAAATCCAGTTTACTTTTTGCGCATCCAGACAGCCAAGAAGACAAACACGGAGAGGAAGCAGATGGCGATAATAATCCAGAACGCCACCGGAGAGCCGACGGTCGCATCGCCGTTCATACCAAACGGGAGCTTCACGTTCATGCCGAACAAGCTAGCGAAGAACGTCGGGAGCGAAATAGAAATCGTCACGATAGTGAGGTTCTTCATCAACTGGTTCACGTTGTTGTTGATGACACTTGCGCGAGCATCCATCATGGATGTCAAAATGTTCGCGTAAATATTAGCCTGTTGCAAGCTCTGCCCGTTTTCAATCTGAATATCTTCCAAGAGTTCGCGTTCAGCCTCAGTCCAGTTGAGGCTACGACCAAGCTGCAACTTGCGCAATAGCGTATCGTTACTGTTCAAGGCGCTCACGTAGTAAATCAAGCCCTTGTTCAAGCTGAACATCGAGAGCAAATACTTGTTTTCCATCGACGTATTGAGACGGAGTTCCAAGTCGTCATTGATGCGGTTGATGATCTTCAAGTGTTCATTGAAGTGTGCAATCGCAAAGCTCAGCACGCGGAGCACAAACGTATTCAGACTGTCGATTTTCGAGAACTTGCGTTCATCCATCACCGGGATGTCGCTGTCCGTAAGGAGCAAGACCCAGTCCTTAAAAATGAAAATTCCAAAAGATTCCACGCGGAACTGGAAATTATCCTCGGCAGAGTAATTCTTGGGCTTCTTAAACACGATGGTCGTAAAATCATCGTCATATTCGATACGGGAAAGTTCGTCCGAGTCAAATGCGGAGGCAATCGTATGTTCCGTTATCTCATATTCCTTAACAAGGATGCTGCGCTGTTCCTGGCTTAAAGAACCCATCATAACGATGTCAGCAGCTTCTTCGTTCGGAGCTACTGAGAGACGACCGGATTCGATTTTGTAATACTTGAGCATACCGCCCCCTTTATCGAACATGGGCAATATAGAAAATTAGTCGAAAGTCGAAAGACCAAGGATGAAAAAATTCCATTAAAAACAGCAGATAATAGCAAGAAAAGCCCCGGCACTAAGCCGGGGCTCTCTAGTCTTAAATCTGTAGCCGCGTGGTTCGGCAGGCTCACCAACCTAAGCGGCGTACTCTCGTCTAATTACACACCCTTCTTGAACTTCTTGCTCCACCAGAGAACGATCGGAGAGCAGACGCACACAGAAGAGTAAGTACCGATGAGGATACCGAAGCACTGAACGAGACCGAAGTCGCGGATGGAAGAGCCACCCTTAACAGCGAGAACCACGCAAACGAAGAGCGTCGTGAGAGAGGTAATCACCGTACGGCTGAAGCACTGGTTCAAAGAGCTATTGATGGTCTGTTCGTACTTAGCAGAACCGAAGATAGCAGTATTTTCACGGATACGGTCGAAGTTCACGATGGTGTCGTTGACAGAGTAACCAATCATCGTGAGGAGCGAAGCGATCAAGGCGCCATCGAAAGAAAGGCTGAAGGCAGAGATGAAGCCGAGCGTAATGATGGTATCGTGAATAAGGCCAAGCACAGCAGCAACGCCGAAGCCAAGGCCGAGCTTACCGAATCGGAACCACACGTAGAGAGCGATACCGAGCCATGCGAGAATCACAGACAAAATAGCATTGAAGCGGAGTTCCTTACCGATGGTCGGACCGACAGCGTCCTTAGCCACAATTTCGCACTTCTGGTTAGCGGCTTCGAAAGCCTTAGCCATGGCGAGTTCGAAGCTTGTGTCATCGCCGCGAACGCTGATCTGGTAGGAGTTAGCAGACGTACCGCCGAGAGAGCGGACGCGAGCCCCCTGGATGCCAGCCTTGCTCAAAGCCTTGTTCAAGTCGGTTTCGTGCTTGGCGTCATCCTGATACTGAATCGTATAGACCTGACCACCCGTGAAGTCGATGCTGAAGTCAAAGCCCTTCACAGCAATGCAAGCGATACTTGCAATAAGGAGGATGATAGAGAGAGCCTTGAACTTGCCACGGTTCTTCATGATCTGAAGGTTAGCATTGTTCAAAGTCTTGAAGCCAGAACCGATAGAGAGCGTCGTTCTGTCGCGCTTAGCAAGTCTCCAGTCGAACACGGCGCGGGAAATCGTGATAGCGCAGAAGAGAGAAGTGAGGATACCGATCGTAAGAGTGAGACCGAAACCCTTGACAGAACCCGTACCAATCTTGTACAAAATAAGACCCGTCAAAACAGTCGTCAAGTTGGAGTCCAAGATGGCGCTGAATGCACGTTCATAACCCTTGGCGACAGCGGCGCGAGCAGTGAGGCCGTTCTTGAGTTCTTCACGGATACGTTCGAAAATAATCACGTTCGCGTCGAGAGACATACCGACGACGAGGATGAAACCAGCAATACCCGGGAGAGTAAGCGTGGCGTTAAACACGGACATCACAGCGGCAGTCACGAGAGCGTTGACCATCACGCCGATACTTGCGATGAAGCCACCGAGGCGGTAGTAAGCAACCATGAACACCAAGCAGAGCAAGAGGCCGATAGCACCGGAACCGAAGCCCTGGACAATGTTTTCTTCACCGAGAGTTGCACCGACGCTACGGCTTTCGATGATCTGCATCGGAGCCTTGAGTGCGCCAGCCTTGAGCACAACAGCGAGGCGGTTTGCTTCAGCCATGTCATCGAGACCTGTAATCTGAGCTTCGCCGTTCGGGATACGGTCACGGATGACCGGAGCGGAGATGACCTGGTTATCGAGAACGATAGCCATCTGCTTACCGACGTTAGCAGCCGTAACAGCAGAGAACTTCTTAGGACCGATGCCGCCGAACTTGAGGTTCACGGCAACTTCACCGGCGCTCATACCATCGCTGACGCGGTACGGACGAGCATCCGTGATATCGTCACCGCCCATTTCTGCACGGCGCTTGAGGAGGTAAAGACGCTTGGCCTTGATGTTAGCATCGCGGCGGAGCTTTTCGAGACCGCTACCGAAAGCGAAAGCGACATCGCGCGGGATGAGCTTCTGCACGCCTTCAGTGGCAAGGAGCTTCTTAACCTTTTCGACGCTTTCTTCAGCAATGAAACCGCCATTGCCGAAAGAGAGGAAGAAAGAGGAAAGGGACTGTCCGACCACGTCTGCCGGAGCGGCTTCTGCAGCAGCGGTGTCCTTCTTTTCTTCAGCCTTGGCAACGCCACCAGCGAGAAGTTCATCATCAGACAAGGTTTCCTTTTTCACGGAATCAGTCTTGACGGAGTCCGTCTTAGCGGAATCAGCAATGATGTCGGTCGTCTGGCGAGTGAGGTACTGGTCGATAAGGCCAACAACCTGCGTAAACTTTTCAGATTCTGCGAGGATCTTGAATTCGAGCTTAGCAGTAGAACCCACGAGAGCCTTAGCCGTAGAGTCATCCACACCAGCCAGTTCAACGACAATGCGGTCGTCGCCAGTCGGAGAAATCTGCGGTTCAGAAAGACCGTACTGGTCAACACGGTTACGAATAATTTCAAGAGACTGTGCCTGGATGTCCTTAATATCTTCGCCATCCTTGAGGCTAGACTTGTCGATCTGGAGAGTGATGCTCGTACCACCGGCAAGGTCCAAGCCGAAGTTGATAGACTTTGTGCCCAGCTTCGGATTTTCCTTGAGGAAGGTCTGCTTGGCTTCACCCTTCTTGGAGTGAACCTGAATAGAAGGCCATACAGTGTAGGCCGAAAGAATGATGACTGCGAGAATGATGAATTCTCGGAAGCCGAATTTATGTTTATTCATTTGTAATCCCTTAATAAGGCATTATACATACTAGTTGCGGGACAAAGATAGCAATTTAGTTATTAGTCGATAGTCATTAAATATTGAAAAAGGGGGATGAACACCCCCTAATTTCTGTTTAGCAAGCCCGTAACGCCCGGCTTATTTTATCTCAAATAATGAATCGGGCTTCGCCTCGGTAATCGCAAGCGTCAATTTCTTCTTGCCGAGGGTACGGACAATTTCCAAGCGCCCCGCGCTATAGGCAATTTCAAGCGAGCCATCACGCAGCACGCGTTCCTTATTACGGAGCGCAATCAAACCCTTTAAATAATCATAGACAGGCGCCTTCTGCATTTCCGCAAATTTATCCCACGGGAATGCCCGGCGATTGTCAGGATCCTTGCCCCCCAACATGCCGATTTCGTCGCCATAATATATACAGGGAGCGCCCGGCAAAAAGAACAACAGCGTAAGCGCAAGCTTCACGCGCTGCAAATTTGAGCACGGAAGTGACGCAAGCCGAATCGTATCATGGCTCCCAAGCAAGTTCATCGGCACGCCGAAACGCCCTTCCGGAAACGCATCTTGCAAGCGCTTTGCGAATTCTGCAAGTGCAATCGACTTTTCATCAAAGAGGTACGCAAGCACCGCCTTGCGCAAGGGGTAATTCATCACGCCGTCAAACTGGTCGCCCTGCAACCAGCGCGAAGGCTCGTCCCAGATTTCACCGACAATATACGCTTCCGGGTTAATCGCCTTGATACGGCGGCGGAATTCCTGCCAGAAGCTATCATCGTCAATCTCGTTCGGAACGTCGAGACGCCAGCCGTCAATGCCGCGCTTCATCCAATATTCGCCCACCGAGAAAAGGTAATCGCGAACATCGGGATTGTCGGTATTGAACTTCGGGAGCGCAGGGTAACCCCACCAGCAATCGTAATTGGGCTTGCCCGAATACGCGTGGAGCGGCCAGCCATGCACATGGAACCAGTCTACATACGGGGAATTCTTGCCGAGTTCCATCAAGCTGTTGAACTGGAAAAATCCGCGTGAGCAATGGTTAAACACGCCGTCCAAAATCACGCGAAGCCCAAGCTCGTGCGCCTTTTTGACAAGCTTGTCAAAATCCTTGAGAGTCCCCAAGACCGGGTCAATTTCAAAATAGTCAACCGTATGGTAACGGTGATTCGAATTGCTCTTGAAAATCGGGCAAAGATAAACAGCATTCACGCCGAGCGACGCAATGTATTCAAGCTTTTCGCAAATGCCCGCAAGGTTTCCGCCAAACATGTTTTCACGGGTTGGGAGCGTATCCCAATCCACAAACTTCCCGACCGCCTTGTACTTTGCACTACGGCAAAAGCGGTCCGGAAAAATTTGATAGAAAACGGCGTCCTTGACCCAGGCGGGAGCGCTAAATCTTCCAGAGGGCACGGGACTTACGTTCTTCGACAAGTTTGTTAATCTCCGAAATCAAGCCCGCATTGGCAAGCAAGTCCTCGACACTGCACGGTGTGCGATAAGTCCAGTTCTTGCCACCAACCGTTCCCGGAATGTTGACGCGTTCTTCCTTCGGGTCGCAATCAGAAAGCGATGCCGAAAGCGCAAAGTAGTCCTGGATTGGCGGGATGCAGAACAAACTATTTGCAGTAAACACATGCGACAAGATGTCGTGCACCACCGGCGGCGTAAGCTTTTCAGGGGCAACGCCCGGCAAGCCTGCATGAGACCAGTAGAAGCCCTTGTCAAAATCAGGTTCTTCCCAGAGACCGCGCAAGGTCGAAGTGTCGTGGCAGCTCGTTGTGCAAACGGAGAGACGCGGGTATTCGTCCATGCTGTAGTACGGAGAATACGGAACATTCCAGTTGCGGGCCCAGCGTTCAATACGCAGCGACATGATGTCGAGTTTCTTGAGCACGGTCGGCACGCACGGCGGCACAGCGCCAAGGTCTTCGGCACAAACGAGCATATCCGTTTCGTTGGCGAGTACAGACAAAAGCTTCATGGCATTCTGTTCCCAGAGTGCATTCTGAGCCTGTTCGTTCTGACCAATCAAATCGTGAAGCTTATCTTGTTCGTTCTGCGGGAGCGTAAAGAGCACCGGCTGGTTGTACCAGTACCAGTACGGGTAGAACGTATTTTCGTCACCCGTCGGGATAAACACGCGGTTCCAATAGACGCGGAGCAAGGAATCCTTGACTTCTTGCGGTTCGTCCAGCGAAAGAATTGCGCGTTCCGACAAGTATTCCGGCTTAATGACAAAGCGGTCGAACTTTCCCGGCAAATTTTCAAAATACAGAGAGATAAGCCTGTCCGTTTCCTTGCCGAGGAATTCGCGCAACTGGTCCACAGAGAAATTCGGACGACGCAAATATTCAAGCGTTTCGCGGTAGAATCCAGCATTGCGGAGCACATCCCAAGTGAGCGGGATGGACGGTTGGAAACGGCCCAAGATACCCGTCGATTCAGATTCAGGAATTGCCCAAATGCGGAAGAATCCGAGCACGTGGTCAATGCGGTAGGCGTGATAGAACTTGCTAGCCTGAGCCAAACGGCGGCGCCACCAGCCAAAGTCATCGGCTTCGAGAACGTCCCAGCGGTAAGTCGGGAAGCCCCAGTTCTGGCCACCGTAGCTGAACATGTCAGGAGGTGCACCCGCGCGGTCGGCAAGCGAAAAATACTTGCGGTCAAACCACACGTCGGCACTGTCTTCGTTGATGAGGATAGGCACGTCGCCCTTCAAGCGGAGCCCGAGCTTAGAAACTTCGTTCACGGCGGCGGTAAACTGGCCTTCAGCAGTGTACTGCATCCAAGCCTGGAACAGCACGTCCCTGTAGTTCTTCATCCAAAGCTTGTCGACATCGGCAGCGGAGGGGTTCTGGAACTTTTTCCAGTCTTTCCAGCTAGCTTCGTTGTTCTGCGCCTTGAGCGTACAGTAGACGCAATAGGACTTGACCCATGAATTCTTATCGATCCAAGCAAGGAGCTTCTTCGAAGCTTTCAGGACATCGTACTGATTATCAAAAATCTTGCGGAGGATGGCACGCTTCCATGTGGTAATGCGGTAGTAGTCCACACGTTCAATTTCAGCGAACTGTTCACGCGCCTTTTCGATTTCATGTTCGAGGACGGTAGCGCCTTCGACGGACTGCACGTTGATGAACACCGGGTTCAAGGCAAATGCGCTGCGGGCACTGTAAGGACTCGGCTCGGAGCCGGTATCGTTTACAGGCAAAAGCTGAATGATATTGAATCCGCAGAACTTGGCCCACTGGGCGAACGGAATCAAGTCCAGGAATTCGCCAATGCCAATGCTGTGCTTGCTGTGAAGACTGAAAAGGGGAACGGCTACGCCGGTTTGAAAGGAAGTTAAATCACCATATCGCATGCTTCAAATATAACTCTAATTTTGTAAAAGAATCTTTTAAATTGCTAGCAAATAAAAAAAGGCTCGGAAACCCGAGACCAATTCTTATTCTTAATCGTTCTTTATAGAATTAGGCACGCTTAGCGTACTTCTTAAAGCTCTTGATCAAGAGGGCGGCGAGAATGCAGTACATTGTTTTTGACTCCTTGTTTTGACGGCGCCAATATTAACAAAGTTTTACTAACACGTCAAGGTAATTTAGTATATATTTCGGCAACTTTTTTGGACATTTCGTCCATACCAAAATGTCGCCCCGCTCTTGTCACCCCGGCTGGAGCCTGCCCCGGACTGGTTCCGGGGTGCCGGGGTCGCCATACACATCTTCATAAAAAAGCAAAGCCACGGAAATTCCGTGGCGTCGCGTTCGTTAGTTGGAGAGAGAAAAATCTTTTTTCGATTAAGCGCGCTTAGCGTATTTCTTAAAGCTCTTAATCAAGAGGGCGGCGAGAATGCAGTACATTGTTTTTGACTCCTTGTTTTTGACGGCGCCAATGATAACAATTTTTTACTAACGTTTCAAGGGGGAAAAATATAAATTTGGGCAAATTTTTTGAAACGTGCATTTTGCAAATGTAAAAGCATGCGGGCGGGGCCCCAGCTCGGAGTTGCGAAGGCCGCACGGGCCCCTCCCTGCACCCTCCCCATCCTTGGCCGACGCTTTATTCTCTCGACGTTTTTCAACTTTTTTCATTTTAAAACAATATCTCGCAAATTCCATAAAAAGACTTATAGAACACAATTCTTGCAATTGTTCTATATATATTGCAATCTCCGGGGTGGAAATTTGGTAAATTATGGGCTATGAAACGATTTTTGCTTTTATGTCTCGGTTTAACAGCATTTGTAAACGCAAAGCCATCTCTTCAAGTCGATAGCGACCGCATCGAAGCGGGTCAGACATTCAATTTGCAGTTCATCGTTCCAACTCAGGAACTGCCGCAGAACAGAGGCGCGCTCCGCCTCGAAACACGCAACAACTTTAAGCTCCTCGGGCTCGACAGTGCCGATCAGGTAATGCGCCCGGACATGGACGATATTTTCAACTCGTTTTTCGGCGGTGGTGGAAGAGCCTACAAGGCTCGCGTCTATTCTTTCAAGATTAAAGCCCCGAAAAAGACGGGTACACAAGACCTCGGAACGCTTACCTGGATGATTAACGGTGAAGCCAACACCATCAGCAGCAAAATTCCGGTCAGCGTGCAGCGTTCCTACAACGATGACGCACTCGCCGTAAGCCTTACCCCGAGCAAAAAGTCCATTTACGAAGGCGAACAGTTCAGCGTCACCCTCAGCCTCCACACTTTTGAGCATTTCCAGGGCGGCCTCCAGGCCACCGACATGAGCACCGGCAATGATTTCATCGTCCACCGCAACGACCTCTCGAATCTGGATTTCAAGCCAGTCGAAGGCGCCCGTCGCGAAATGAAGGCATCCGCCAAATACGCATGGCTCAGCCCGACCAAGAGCGGTACGCTCCAAATTCCGTCCTTCAAGTTCAAGTACACCAAGCTCGGTGAACCCAAAGTTGTCGAAGAAAAGAAGCAAATGGGCGGCATGTCGTTCTCTAGCAGAAGCGTTAAACAGGAATCCATCGAAACGGAAACCTCCACCGCCCCGCTTTCCATCACCGTACTCCCGCTCCCGACCGAAGGCAAGCCCGCCGATTTCTCGGGAATGGTCGGTAACTACAGCTTTAGCGCCAACTTCGACCGCACAAACCTCAAGGTCGGCGAAGCATTGACACTCGCCATCAGCATCAAGGGCGACGGCACCCCGGGTACCATCACGGACCCGAAACTCCCCGACTTTAGCGAATTCCGCTCTGTTCCGCCCGAAAACAGCATCAACAAGAAGGTCAAGGGCAACAAGGTCATCACCTCGAAGGATATCAAAGTTTTCCTCTACCCGAAGAAAAAGGGAACTTTCGAAATCCCCGCCATTACATATTCCTGGTTCAACCCAGCTAAAAAGAAATATGAAACCACTTCGGCAGGCCCGTGGACTATCGAAGTTGAAAAGAGCGATGCCCCCGCAGAACCTATTTATCAAGCTCCGGTTTCCGCAGGCACTGGCACCTCGGCTCCTGTCGTTCAAAAGCAAGAAATTGAATTCCTAGGCAGCGACATCCGCTTTATCCACCCGATTACGGACAAGTCCGAATCTAGCGCCCCGCACAGGAGCGTGCTCTTCTGGATTCTGTTTGCAGCAGCGATTCCGTTCTACCTGATTGTGAACTTCGCCATCACACGCAAGCGTAAGCGCAACAGCAACACAGCTCTCGTCCGCAAGGGCAAGGCCAACAAGCTGCTCAAGGAAAAGTTCGCGAACGCCCGCACAGCCCTCAAGAACGGCGACGGCAAGGCTTTCTTCGCCGCACTTGAAAACGGCCTCATCGATTACCTCAGCAATTTGACGAACGTCGAGTTCAAGGGCATGACCCGCCCGCAAATGAAGCAGGAACTTTCAAAGCGTGGCGTCAAGGAAGAAACGATTGAAGCCATCAACAGTTGGCTTGAAAAATGCTCGTTTGTGCGTTTTGCTCCGGTCACAGCATCGACCGAAGAACAGTCCCAAATGCTCGCAGATGTCGAAAAGCTCTGCGAAAGCCTCGAAAAACTCAAGTAGCGTCGGTAAAAACATGAAGAACTTTAAGCAGATTATTTTGACGATCGCCGCAGCGCTCCTCCTCTCCTCCGCAGCAAGCGCTGCCGACAAATGCAACGGCCTCGAAGCCGGCACCAAGGCATATAACGAAAACGATTTTGAACGCGCAATTGACGAATGGCGCACATGCGTTGACGAAGGCATCGTCAATGCAGACCTCTATTACAATCTGGGTAACGCCTACTACCGCAGCGGGAAACTCGGCTTCGCCATTTTCTACTACAAATCGGCATTGCGTTTGCACCCAAGCGATGACGATATCCAGCACAACCTAAATTTCGCCCAGACCAAGACCCGCGACAAGGAAGGTGACGAAGAAGAGAACCCGATTCTCGAAGGACTCATGGATTTGCACCACGCGCTTTCGCTCAAAAGCCAGATGAACATTTCGCTCGTACTCTTCTGGGCAATTGCACTCGTGATTCTCGCCCGCCGTTTCGTGAACAGCAGCCGCGGCAAGAACATCTGCACAGGCGTCGTATTCGGTATGAGTGTTATTCTCTGCACGATTGGCGCAAGCGCTCTCTACAAAATGTACACGCTCGAAACAGACATCACAGGCGTCGTAACAGCCTCAAGCGCCGACGTGACGAGCGCCCCGAGCGACAAGTCGCAAACGCTCAACACACTCAGCGAAGGTACGAGCTTTGAAGTCATCGGCGAGCAAGGCAACTTTGCAGAAATCCGCCTCGGCGAAAAGATCCGCGGATTCGTCAAACTCAGCGAAGTCGGGATTGTGAAGTAATGCGGCTCAGCCGCAGTAGGCAGAACTTAGATTACAGCAAAGAATCGCTATACCATTCTCCAAAGTTTTTCACAGACGGAGTGTGACGGCCATTATCTTCACATTTCCATATTTCACTTTGAATAACTTCGCGCGTAATAGGAATATCTTCCTTTTGAACAAAGCCCTCTAAATCAGCAACCAAATACATAACCTGAGGTCCCCATGTTTCAAGAATACAATTTCCACCGGGGTGCACTACATTAATATAAATTTCATCAGCAGCAAATTTGCTTAATACCGCAAATGTTGGATTTTCGCCCATTTCCACAATAACAGCGTAGAATTTCATGTTTCCCATTTCTGACGCAAACTTTTTACTTAACAAAGGCGCAGTCTTGGGGAAACATTCCGCAATATTCTCTTCGGAAATAGATTTCAATGGAACTAGCAGTTCGTATTCGCCAACATAAGAAAACATGCTTTCTTCACATTTACTAGAAAAACCATACGCATTTATCGCTAACACATGGCTATCAAAACTTACGGAACTTTCGCCAGGCGCGGCAAACTGAGATATGTATTTTGAAAATGTAGGTTGATCCGTTTCCACAGATGAAGAACTTGCATTCTCCGATGAAGACGATGCAGCATCAACAGACGAAGAAGAGACTTCATCAGATGACGAACTAACGGGAATATCGGTTTCAGAATAAGGGACGTCAGATGAAGAACTCATCAGCGAACTAGAAGAAACGTTTGTGGGAGCCGGAGCAAAATTTACGCTAGAATCTCCGTCATCGGAGCATGCGCAAAACATCAATGAAGTAATCAAAGAGACTATAGATAATCTTTTCATAAACACATTTCTCTCTCCAGAAAATGTTTATAACCTTTTATAAATATAAATAAACAAGCTTTGAAGTCATCGGCGAACAAGGTAACTTTGCCGAAATCCGCCTCGGCGAAAAGATCCGCGGATTCGTCAAACTCAGCGAAGTCGGGATTGTGAAGTAATTAAAGATTTCAATTACACAATCTGGCCGCCGCCGAGGACCATGTCACCATCGTAAAAGACGGCACATTGGCCTGGAGTCACAGCAAAGAGCGGTTCGTCAAAGACGGCGACCGCCTTGTTCGTATCGACGACGGTAACTTCGCAGCCAACCGCCCGCTGGCGGTAACGCACCATGCCTTCGGCGCGGAACGTCGTCCCGATCTCCCGCGCACCGCCGTGCCATTCACAGTTCATCAAGTCAACACGGTCAAAGCAGACCGACGACTTGTCGCCCGTCACCAGAATATCGCCCGTTTCGGGGTCCACATGCTTCACGAACGCAGGCACGCCAATCGCCACGCCCAGGCCTTTGCGCTGACCGACCGTGTACTTATGGAACCCTTCGTGCGTATTCCACACTTTGCCCTTCTCATCCACGAAGCGGCCCGGGCGCGTCATCTCGCCAAAGCGGTCCTTCAAAAATTCAGTATACTGCGAACCGTAAATATCAAAGCAAATGTCCTGGCTATCGCCCGTCTTGGCGTTCACAAAGCCGTTCTGTTCGGCGATTTCGCGGACTTCGCTTTTCACGTACGTTCCAAGCGGCGTAAGCACATGATTGCGACGTTCATCGGGAACCCAAAACAAAAAGTAGCTCTGGTCCTTGCCCGGATCGCGACCACGCAAAAGCCTGCGCACGCCATTCACTTCTTCGATACGCACGTAATGCCCTGTCGCCAAGAATTCGGCGCCGAGCGATTTCGCGTAATCCATCATCCAGCCGAACTTGATAAAGCGATTGCAATAGCAGCAAGGATTCGGCGTACGCGCATGCGAAAAGTCCGCATGGCAGCGTTTCAAGACTTCACCGGTAAATGCGTCAGAGCAGTTTGCCACATGATGCTCGATGCCAAGCTTTTCAGCAATCATCTTCGCACGTACTACACTCGGGTCGTTTTCGGCATCGAAGGCGCCATCGACATCTGGCAAAACGCGGAGCGTCACGCCCACGACTTCGTAACCCTGCTGTTGCAAAAGAAGAGCGGCAACGGACGAATCCACGCCACCGCTCATGCCAACTGCGACTCTGGTTTTAGACATAGCGCATCCTAATCAAAACGCAACATCAACGCGAGTTCGAACTGGAGAATCTGGCGAATGTGAGCCGTCTCGTCATCCAGCTTTTCGTGAATCTGTCTGTATTCAATATAAGAACTCAGCGAAGCCATCTTGTTGAACTGGTACGATGCACTCGGACGGATAAACCATTCATGCGTTCTCGACGGAACCGTGCGTTCGGTCAACTTCAGCTTCGGCTTGTAAATGGTTCTCTCATCTTCAGGAATTCCTGAATCATAAGACCACTGCTTGAATATGCCATCCGTACCGGACTCCGCATTTCTCATATCGTAGCCATCTTCGTGTTCATATTCCTTGCGGATCGTCTTCTTGAAATCGTAACCGGCAGTAAGCTTCAAGTCAATATCGTTCTTGAGCTTAAAGAACCACTTCCAAAGCTGGAATCCCTTATCGAGCTTAAGCGGATAAGAAATCGAGAAATCATCGCCAATGTTAATTCCAAAGTCATTGTAGAGCGCAATCGGAATCCACGGAGTCTCCAGGAAGTAACGCATCGTATCCACGCAATTTATATCCGTAGACTTGGGCCAGCATGGGCTAGAAACGACTTCTTCCTTCGGGCGGCGATCAGTCGATTCAATCTTCATGCGAACGCTGTTTTCAATGCGCAAATTATTCTGCGTCAGGAACGTCACACGAATAAGCGGGTTGAAGTTCCAGACATAAGCCCACGAATCTTCAGCACTCTGGAACGGGCGTTTCACCACCGTACGAGAATAATCGAAGCGGCTGCTCAAGCTTACACTGCGGAAATTATTCAGCAACGAAATCTTCTGGGAAATGTTCGGAATAGCAATTCCAATGCCAAATCTCGGAAGCAACGTTGTCGTATCAATGTACAGCGGGTATTCACGAGACTGCGAGAATTCTTCCTTCCACTGGAAATCCGTCGTTACAGAGATATCCCAAATCGGCAAGGTGAATCCCGTCGAGATTTGCAACGAACGAGATACGGAATTGCGGAAACTTCCCTGGTAAACTAGCGTATCCACATGCTTATTACGGTACTGAGCAAAGCCCGTAAAGTCATCGCGGTCCGTAAGGCCCATGTTGCCGGTCATAATGTTCCAGAGGCCACGGCTACGATAGCCGTTTCCAAGGCCCAAACCATAGAGATAGTACTGGAACGGAGTCACGCCCTGTTCTTCGTACAACTGAGCAAGCGTAAAGTTTTCACCAATGGTGTTTGTACTTGCATTCCAGTTAAACTTGATTTCGCGCCACTTGAGCTTGTCAAAGAATCCGGCAACGGCATTGCTCTTGCCAAACAAGTTCGCAAGTTCGATAATCTTAAGCGTGGGTGTAAACTCAAATCGGTTCGTCTGCGAGATTGTCCAATAGTTCTTTTCATAGCTATTTGGATCATCGAAACTGAAATCATCCGGGATTGTCTTCTGCTGGTTGAAATCAGACGAGAACTGCATATTGAACGGGATAAACGGAATCAGCTTGGGGTTAAAGTTAATCCTGAACTGCTGATTTCTAGAACGTTCATTGCGGAGAATACCGTAGGCACGGCCATATTCACGATGTCCAACGCTATCGACTTTGTAGAACGAAGTCGTATCGTAGCGGATTTCATAAGTATCCGCATTCTGCATATCGATCGGAAGAGCCTCGCCCTTGGCGTTTGTCTTTGCAATCGTATCTACAGGAATAATGACAAGACTATCGCGAGAGATGTAGACCTTTCTGTCGGAATGATCGTGGTCAAAGATATAGCCGCTAGCAAACAGGCCACCTTCGTCGAACGAGAAGAAGTTTTCCTTCACGAACGCTTCACGGTCGCCACCGCCAAACATGTCACGCCTAATATTGATGGAATAGCTCGTCGAAAGGAAGGAGAGGATATTCCAGCGCATATTCAACTTATGGTTGAGTTCAGCGGTATAGGTCACCACCTTGTCAATTTGCGGTTCCACAAAGTCCGGATCACGGGTCTGGTTCACATAGCGTACATAGTTGAAGTCGAACAACGTCAAGTCAAACGTCTGCGGCCACGGTTCAAATTCCGTCTTGGAAAGGTCCTTGAGCCATGAGTACTTTTCAAGGCTTTCGAACGGCTTGAACTTGAACATGCTAAACGTACCCAGCTTATATTCAAGCACCGTGCGGTAAGAATAAGTGGAGTCGGCAGAAGTTGTGGCACGCCCTTCAGACTGGTGGTAAGAGTAACTGAACGCCGGACGTTCCAAGAATGTCTGCGACAGGAATTCGCCAAGCTTGGATTCGCTAGCCTTGTAATCCTTATGGAAACTGACACTAAAATTCAAGTCCTGTTCATAGGATTCATAGCCCTTAGATTCAGCATTATCCCTCAAGCGGTTTTCTTCGTCATCCGATTCCACGGCAAGTTCACCTTGGAACATATCACCCGTCAAATCGACAAAGCTGCTCTTCTTAAGAATCATGTCATCCGTCGGCTTCATGTACGGACGCTTCGTAGAGCTATGATACCCAAACGACATCGGGATGTGGAATCCAAGCGAATCATCCAGGAACTTGTTGAGAGCAATCGTAATGTCTGCCGAGACATCCAGCTGCGAAGCTGCCGTTGCAAGATCAGGCTTCGGAGAACGTCCAGAATTGGAAAGCGTTGCGAAGTCACCGTCCTGATAGCGGACAGCGCCCGAAAGCGAAATGAAATCGGCGAAATTCACCTGGCCGTTCACACGAGCGGCATAGCCCCATTCCGTATCCATTTCGGAAAGACGCAAGTCATTGATCCAGAATTCACCTTCAAGGTCCTTAGCAGAAGCCGAGGAATCCGCAATAATGACAAATCGAATCCAGTCGACCTTTGTGATGGACGGGTTACCAACCAAGCGAAGGCGTTCTTCTCTCTTGCCCTTGAGGTTTTTCACCACAGGTTCAAGATACGGCGGATGACGGCCACGCTTGAGATCCGAGAAGTCCACGAGGTCCATCGCGAAAGCGTTATCGATCCAGTTCTGTTCATGGCAATCCTGCACTCGGTCTGGAGAACAAGAAGACATATCCAGATTCACCGGACGGAAGCTCCATTCATAATAATCCGTAGAACCGTCCATGGAGCCTTCACCAAACTGCAAGGCAAAACGCACCGGAACAGATTCGGCTTCCGTCTTATAATGGATTTCCATCTTCAAGGACTTATACGTCGAGAAATTCTTCGTATCCGTTTCGAACAGTCGCGTCACACCCACTTCCTGGCCAGGGCTCATATTGTGGTAATTCAATACGAGAGCCGTTTCCTTGAGCGGGGCATTGGAATCTGCATCGCGTTCCGTCACCGTATTCGGAGATTTGTAATACGTCTTTGCATTTTCACGGTTGTTGATGGTCGAGACCTTGAGATAAGTCGTATCGCGAACCGATTCAGAAATATGATTTTCGGCACCGTTCACTTCGACAATCTGAGAATTCTCATTTGTAGACGTGCGATAGAAATCGGCAACCGTATTTTCTTCCCAAGCATTGCCCATAACGCCAAGGCTAACCACTTGCACCTTCGCTTCGGCCACACCCGGATTTAGCTTACCCAACCACATACGGGTAAACTGGGATTCGGCAAGGATTTCCTTATAGCTGCTTCCAGTCGGAGAAACAATCGTATCGTACTGGTTCAAAGGAATGGTCCACTTGCGCCAACCGTTCTTCAATCTTTCGATATAGGGAGAGTTCGTATCGGTGAGGTCAATACGGTAACGGACAAATCGAATATCCCTATCCAGAGAACCGTTCCTGTTAATATCTTCGGTATCGTAAGCACGTTCACCTAAGTTGCCTTCGGTTCCGTTAATGCTCTTGGGAGGATCACTTTCATCATCTAGATCCTTGAAGTCATCACCAGCAATATCGCGGACAGACGGATCGACTGTTCCATTGCCACGTTTCACGAGCGTCGAATCGCAACCGGCCACGCGGCAGTCCCACACGACTCTGCTTTCATCAGTACTAGTTTCACCATCAAGACCACGGTCATGCTGAGCCGTCGTCATACCAAGCTGGTTTTCACCATTGTACAGACCGTTAGGAGCATAACCGTTAACCGAAATATCTTCGCTGATAAGACCCAAGTCAATGAATATAGAACCAGAATTACCGCGAGCGACAATTTCAAGATTTTTCAATTCGCTCATGTCGTGATAATAAGAGCTGTTCGCACGCATGATACCGCCCCAGGAATTGCCCATGAGGTTATCATTCGGACGCAAAGTCATCTTGAGCACGGTTAGATGCTGGTTGTCGACATCGGAATTGCCAACGTTGTCGTAAATGTACTTGTAGAGTTCAGTGTTGTTGCTGTGCCAGATAAATTCGCCCTGATGCTTATAGTTCTGGTCTTCGATATAGGTTTCCAGATGCAGGGAATCGCCACCAGGAGGAGACGCCTGATACCAGGAAAGCCTAGACAACGGATACACAAGCCCCGTCGAAGTCGATTCGAAGTCTTCAACAAGTGCCGTCTGGTTCTGGCTCGTATTCGCATTATGGCGGCTAGCGGCAAATTCCGCTTCGACACGCCAATTCGAAGGTACGGTCGTATTGATGCCCGGGATTGCATTCACCAAATCCGTAAGGGCCTGCACAGAATCCTGCAAGCGAACGTTAAAGCCCCAAAGGAAGCTGGAATAAGGTTCATTGCCAAGCGTCGGGACTTCGGCAGTCGTACTCTGGCTCTTGTAGAGAGCGGTAATGCCAAACACAGAACCGGCACCAAAACCGTACAAATCAAGCGGCAGTTCAGCGCGAGCGCCCAAGAGCAATTTGTTGTCAATTTCAAATAAAGGTTCGCATTCGAACTTAACCTTGATTTCCTTGTTCGGGTCAAGGGCGCGTTCACTCAAAAGTTCAATCTGTCCAAGCTCGTAGTTGACTTCGTAGTCCGTTCCACGGATAAGCGTTGTAGAACCGGCAGTCACCTTTTCAGAACCTGGAGAAATATCCATGCAGTTGCCGCTATTGACAGAATAGCTGGAATTCGGGTCGCGAACACTGAGCATGGAATTACGGCGCTTACCAACAGATTCAAAATAGAAACGGTTCGTATAACGTGAAAGATTGTAAACCGGAAGCCTATAGAGCTGTTCCATAGCGGACGTCGTATCCAAATTGCGGAACGGTTCCAAGCAGTTTTCCTTGGCGCGGCTCATTTTTTCGGATTCGCTAGCCCCATCATACAGCTCCCAACGCCTACAAGGCACCCACATTTCGCCGGTATAGCTACCCGTAGAATCTTTCTTGAATATTGTAGCGTCGTTTATCAGAGGCGTTCCAGTCGTTGAATCAGCAAGGCCAAGCGTTTTCAGATAATTGCCCGAAATACCGGACTTGTTCTTCATGCGGAGCACAAAGCTATTTGCGCTAGCATCCGTAATACCGATGGAATAAACGTTACGAAGCATGAGTTTATCAATGTCCGTAAGTTCTCCGAGCGTTGCGTCCCATTGAATAAGGACGGCATCGCCACCATTACGCAAATCTATCCCCTTACGATCTCCATAACTATAGTTTGCCGCAATAAGCGTATTGCGATTAACGCCATTAATCTTCAGGATACCCGTTTTTTCATCATAGTCGTAGTCAAGGCGGGGAATTTCCACCATGCGGTCTACAACTTTTGTAATGGGCTTACCCTTTATCGGTGTATAAACGACAGAGACATTCTTGATGACATCGTCAGAAGTATTCAAGGAACTGCGCTTATAAAGCTTCAGGTCTTTCACCTTGTAATTCGAGGTGTGTCCACCATCAATAGCCGCTTTGATATAAGCGTCCCTCGCCTCGTGGTTCAAGAAGTAATAGCGGTACGCAAGGAACTGCTTATCCGTAACCTGGAATTCAGTGGTCGATTCATTAGCCTTGATGGAATATTCTTCTTGCTGACCGCCATCCTGGGATGCAATCGTCGTGAGCTTCCAGTCGCCAAGTTTCCAGTCTGCCTTGATACCGAAAAGGCCCTGATGGTTTTCAGAATAACCGGTAAACTCAGTACCCGTAAGCGAGAGGTTTGTCGTACCGGCTTCAACACGCTGCAAGATGTAATCTTCAAATTCGCCCTTGAACGATTCTTCGTAAACGACGCGAACTTCGTTCTGAGATCCGAGGCCTTCATCCACGTTCTTGATTTCAACCGTGATGTACGGTCCTATCTTACCCTCGACCATGAAGCTCGGGTTGTAGTCCAAGGACGGAGACGGCCAAAGACTCGTCTTGGTACTGCCCTCGGCATCGTCCTTTTCGCCATAGCCCTTGAAGCGGATATCCATGGAACCCTTCAGCATGAGTTTCGGCTTGTTAAAACCGAAGTCCTTCATCCAGGCCGGCATGTTCACCGGGATCGTAATATCGAATACAGAGCCGGTCTCGGGCGCTTCGTAACCACCATCGTTCTGGCCGACAAGGCCATTGAGCCAAAGGCGTTTGCGCCCAACATCGTACATGTCCGAAACGTAATCTGCCAGTTCAGGATAATGCGATGTCCAGAGCACCGTCGTATCCGTACGGGATACAGAATTCACGCGCTTTTCAGTCACGTCGATTTCACGGGTGGCCACATCAATATCGTGAGAGAAAATCTGCCCCTTCGAGGTATTCATCAACCCCGGACGCATGCCAATGCCACCCATCGGGAGGAGGCCGTCGAGCGGGGATGTAGACTTGGGCACCGGGATATACTTGATTGCCGGGGTCCATTCCTCTGAAGAAACTTCGCTAGCAGGTTCTACAGGCGTTTCTGCAGCTACCGTACGAGGTTCAGGCGTTGCCACCGGGGCCGCCGAAGACTTCGGCGCCACAGACGAAGACGACTTGGCGACAGAAGAAGACGACAGCTTGATTGCCGCAGAAGACAGAGCGGAACTCGATACAGGTTTCGCGGAGCTCGATGCCGGACTTACAGCGCTCGACACGGGCTTTGACGCAGACGAAACCGCCACAGACGGTTGAGACTCCTGCTTGGACGGCGCGGCACTTGAAGCTGGTGCTGCAGCACTCGATGCAGGCGCAGCACTCGAAGACGACGCTACAGAGGCAGTCGACTTTGGAGCGGGCACATCCTGGAAAAGTTCATCATCAAAAAGAGATTCATACGAGCTAAGCGTCCCATCTTGAGACCAGACGGAACTTACAGCTACAAAGCTGCATGCAGCAAAACCCCAAAGGGCGGATTTAAAAAACTTTCTAAAACGCAACGGTGTACAAAATACAAAAACGGGACGTTCAAAATTACCACCGATAACATAGAAAAAAAGAAACGCACCCATTTTACGGGTGCGCTTCAAAACCGGATTCTAGGCCCTATTTAAAGGATAAACTAGAGGAATACCTCAATGCCACCGCGGCACTTTTCCCAAGCCGGATTCTTCTTGCACAAGAGTTCAATCATCTTGTCGTAAGTAGCCGTGTTGGAGAAGCCCTTCCACAAGCGACGTTCCACAGATTCACCAGAATCCTTGTCGATCGTCGTGATGGTATCGTAGTAGTTCGTGTTGTCCTTGAATTCAGAAATCAAGATGTTCTTCAAGTCATCCGTGTAGATGCGGGAGGCGTACTTGAGGATGGAATCATTGAAATTGAGTTCGTTTTCAACGAGCCATTCGAAGTCCTGAATCGGATTGCCGTAGATGAGCCAGTGACGGAGAGCGAGAGCGACCACGAGGTCCTTCACGGCACTGCGGAAGATGAACTTGTCTTCGAGGCGGCCATTCCACGTGATGCGGGTCAGCGGGTTATCGTCGTTAGCTTCGATAGACACGCCCTTACCCGGAGTCACCTTGCGGATCTTGATCGGGAGACGGCTAAGGAGCTGCCATGCCTTCGTGAAGGCGATGGTCTTACGGACAAAATCTTTTTCCTTTTCAGGGGCAACGCGCACAAACGCACCGAAGCAGCGCTGGTAGAGTGTTTCCTTATCGAAAATGCAGTCGCTGGAGCGGCATTCGCTGAGCTTGCCATCCATCATGAAGAGGGTCTTTGCAAGTTCCGGACGCATGCGGACTTCGAGCTTACGGGTACGGGCCTTGAGACGGACACCGTCCTTATAGACGTAGGTAAAGCCTTCTTCCTGGTAACGCTGCCAAATGAAGAACTGCAAATCGTCTGCAGCACGGAGATGGTAGCTGAACACCGGATTCTGACGGTTGTTAGCCATGGTCACCTGGTTCAAGAAGTTGTCGGCGCCCTGGTACGGCACAACGACCTTCACGAGCACCTGCGGGTTCACCGGGTGCTTGCTCTTCTTGGCATACTGTTCGTACGTGAAGAGGGACTGGGCACCGTTGATGATCTTCGGGCGTTCAATGAAGAGGACCTTCTTGCCATCGCGTTCCTTGAGGCGCAGGTCATCACCCGTGAGGGTCATACCGTTGTGGAGGAACGGGAAGTCATCGACGTTCACGTTCTTGTCGTCATTCCTTTCCATGGTCTGGAAGGCATCGATAAGAGCGGCGTTCGTATGAGTGAGGTTACCGAGGTAAGTACGAATGTTGGAACTGACGATAGCCATGTTGTGCTTGGTCTTGAGGCGCTTACCAAGGGCAACGTGGTAGTCAAAAATCGTGCGGATCGGGCAGAAGCCGAGGAAGAGCTCGCCGTGATCAGATGTGAGGTGGAGCGGTTCGGAGTCCATCTCGATTTCAAGCTTGTCGTCTGCGCTGCGGAAGTCGCGGGTGAGGTCGTCATGTTCGGCAATGATTTCGAGCTTTGCCTTGACGTCAGCCTTCCAGAGCGTGAGCTTTCTGCGCATGTCCTTGAGGGTACGTTCGAGTTCGGAGTCCGTGATGTCGCGGCTTGCGCGAGTGCGGAGCACGGTGATTTCGAGCGTTTCCATGTACGGACGGCTTGCCGGAGCATCGACATCTTCTTCGGCTTCTTCGTCAGAAATCTTGTTGACGGCCCACGGGTCAGCTTCTTCGCGAAGCGAGAGGAAGAACGGATTGGTAGGATCGCTAGTGCGGAACACGGCAATCTGGAGCTGCTTCAGGTCGGCATTCAAGTGTGCAACAACCTTTTCAAGCGGAGTATCTTCGTCCAGGAAGATGAAGAATTCCATAAAGCCCTGTGAATACTGGAAGCCGTGGAAGCATCCATTTTCATCTAGGTTCAGATGCCGGAGTGCCTTAATTCTATCGTTCGGATCGTTAGGGTTTAAGCTCAAGAGGCTAGCGACAAATGCTAAGCGGCGTTCCTGCGATTTTGTTAGTTCCATTTTTTTCCTCAATAATTACACAGAAACCAATATACAATATTATTATATATTGGAATATTCGTAATTTGCACCTTAAAAATAGTTTCAAATCATAATATTTGCGTGCAAAAAAGATAAAACATTTAATTTTTTTTAATAATTTAGCAATTATTTACTGCACAGATGTATAAAAATCTGATTTTTTACATTTTTTTTTGCCAACTTTACGTTTTTTCGGACAAAAAAGCTATGATTTAAACATTAGGAGCTTTTTATGAATTTACTAGATGTTATTGCCAAAGCGAAAGCTGAAAAAGCAAAGACTCTCGACCTTTCCCAGAAGGGCCTGCGTCTCTTGCCCCCGGAACTTTTCGAAATCGAATCCCTCGAGGAACTCAACCTCGACCGCAACTTGCTCGTCGAAATTCCTGACGACATTGGCCTCCTCAAGAACTTGAAGAGCCTCTCCGTAAGTGAAAACGACCTTATGGAACTGCCGGAATCCATCGGCGAACTTACAAAACTTGAAAACCTCTACCTCGGCTACAACAGCCTTTCGGACTTGCCGGAATCTGTTGGCAAGCTCGTGAACCTCCAGACGGTGAACATCGCTAAAAACCAGCTCCTGGACTTGCCGCTCGAAATCGGCAACTGGCAGAAGGTGTTCAAGCTTTCGCTCCACGACAACATGCTCTCCGAAATCCCGCCGACCATCGGCAAGATGAAGAGCCTCGTAAAGCTTTACCTCGACAACAACGAACTTTCGACAATCCCGGCAACGCTCTCGCACCTCGAGAACCTCGAAATTCTCATGGTTTCTGGCAACCGCCTGGGCGCCATCCCGTCCGAATTCAGCAACCTGAAGAGCCTGCGTGAACTCGTGCTCGATGCAAACCAGCTCGCCACCCTCCCGGAAAGCCTTGCCGAATGCGAAAGCCTCCAGACAATTTCCGTGATCGAAAACCCGCTCGAAGGTGGCCTTCCGCGCATTCTCCTCGACAAGAAGGGACTGAGCATCGACCAGTAATTCGGAATTAGGATTTCGGAATTAGGAATTTTGAAATCACGAAATATCGAATTGTCATTCCCGGCATAGACCGGGAATCTCCTTTTTAGGAGCAATCACAAGTCAAACGTTCAAAGGATAAAGTCATGTTTCTCCGAATAATTCTAGCAGCTATGCTCTTGTGCTTACTCGGATGCTCCGACTTTATCCATCCGGTCAAGAGCACTCCAGAACCGGAATCCGAGTACGCCTTCAACTACTGGCTCCTGCAGAAAGTGTACTTGTACGAAGATAGACTCGCCGACTTGCCCAAAGACGGAGATTCCGATTCCATACAGCAACAGCTTTATTCCTTTCTCAAAGACCCATACACAACATACACGCCCCCTTCCAAAAGCGAAGCGGTCATTACCCAGATCAATACAAGCTTGATTGTCGGCGGCGATATCGGGATGCTCTATTACACCTTTAACGAAATCGAACATCCCATATACATCAAACGCGTATATGCCAAAAGTCCTGCGGGTCGAGCCGGAGTTCCTAGATACGGAAACATCATCGAGGCAAACGGCATTGACCTCACTGGGGAGCGCGCCAAAGCCATCTACGATTCCATCGTCGACTACAGTAAGACCATCGATATCCGCGTTGTCTATAACAAGGACACCAATTCGTTCACGCTCCAGAAAGAAACCGTCTACGCACCGACGGTCCTTGTCGACACCTCCTTTTATAATCCAGATAAAGGATATCCAGGCATAATCTTTGTATCGATTGACGGTTTCAAGCCCAAAACTGCAGACCAGGTCTCTGGAACATACGGCGAAATCAAGGCCTACCTGGATTCAACAACTACGGACAAGCGCGTGCGTGTTCTCGACTTGCGAAACAACCCTGGTGGCCACGTCGACCAATGTATCAAGATTGCAGACCTATTCTCAAAGAAGGGCACGCTTTCTTCAAGACGCTGGCGAGCTTTAACAGCGGACGGAGAATCCGCCTACAGGGAATCCACCAACAAGGCTAAAGCAGGCGACATCGGAGAAAACGGCAAATACATTATCCTTGGCAACCGAGGATCTGCAAGCTGCGCCGAAATATTCATTGCGGCAGTCACCGAGACCACCGACATTCCGTTTGTCGGCATGAGAACTTTTGGCAAAGGCATCGGACAGACAAGCTTTAAGACATACGCTGGCGGGCTTGCCAAAATCACCGACCTTGAATTTTTCACGCCTAATGGAAATTCTTACCACGGCAAAGGGATTTATCCCAAGTACGAATGCGAAGGCGCTGTAAACGACACCTGCGCCGCCAAAATTGCAAACAAGCTTTACGGAGTCAAAATTCCCCAAAGCAGCGAGGGGCTAGCCAAGCGTTCGATGGATGCTAAAGAAGAGAAAAAAGAGTTTGAGGGAGGAGCAATAGAATGGGCAGACGAAAAAACTTATTTGAAGTTCTTCGAAAAATCGAAGTTTTAGTTTATACATTCACATTATCATGCTGTCTTATTTTCGCCGCTTGCGATTCTGACAGCGGGACTGTCCCCCTTAACAGTTCGAGCAAAGACACAGCATCAAATGAATTCAAGTACAACTATAACCTACTTGACTATTACTACATCGATAAGAATCTGTATCTAGGCCGTCCAGAAATCTATCTCAACACGGCAACGCCGGAAGAAATGGCCACATACGTCGTTCCCTGGGACTATTATGACATCTACTACATGTATAGTCAAATGAACGACAAGTTCACTAGATACATAGACCCATCGAGATCATACAGTCTTTTCAACACATTAAATTCCTCCGAAGAAAAAATGGGGGCAGGCATCGAAATCGATTCGACGAACACTTCGGGCAAGTACATCATAAGCCAAGTTGCAGAAAATTCTCCAGCCGACAAAGCAGGCCTTAAAGTTGGTGACGAAATCATAGCCATCGAAGGAATCGAAATAACTAACGATATCATTTTCAAGAGACTATCATACGCTGCCGAAGGTGACACCATCAATTACACCATCGTGCGCAATTCCGTTCCCCTTGATTTTTCCGTAGTTCTTGCCCCATACCTGTCCCCCACTGTTGAATTGACTTTCAAGGATTCCATTCCCATCATCAAGATTTTTGAGTTTTCCTCAATAACCTCAAATGATTCAGGGACATCCGAAGAATTCTTGGACGCACTGCGTCAAACGGAAAAGTACAAAGCTACAATCATTGACTTGCAAGACAACGGCGGTGGCGACGGCGATGAATGCATCCCCATGATTACAAACTTCCTCTCCAAAGGAGACACGGCAATCGGAATTATTTCAGCCGATAGGGATTCTATCTTCAATAGACAGGTTTTCGATACCGCTTTTACAATTACCGATGTCGATGGTATTGCAAAAGACCGCTATTTCGTTTTCCTCGCCAACAACATGACTGCAAGTTGCTCTGAACTCATGCTTGCGGGAATCCTCTCCAACAAAAATTATCCTGTTGTCGGAACAACCACTTACGGAAAGGGAATCGGCCAAAGATATATTATCACGCCCTCGCTTTCGATTGCCGCCATTACCAGCAAGAGGGTTGTCGACAAGAACAGGAAATTCTACCACAAATACGGAATTGAGCCAGACTTTGCCATAAGCGACAGAGAATTGGCTATAGAAAAAGCCGTAGAACTTGCCAAGGATATGAATTACGTGCGAACCGCAGGCTACGGATCCGTAAACACCGGAAACTTCGCCAAAACAGCCGTAGAACCCGACACCATGCCAGGGTTCTACTTCATACCGAAAAAGTTTAGCTATTAGAGTTTAGAAGTTACTTCAGCACACGCATACGGACAAGCACGTCCGTGTCATTGACCTTGACCGCCGGCGATGCAAGCGTGAGTTCGATTTCCTTGCGGATATCAGCCACCTGCTTTTTGAGGCGTGCAAGACGGTTGCCTTCGAGCTTCGGTGTTGCAATCATCGTCTTCTTGGCCGGGTTCATCCAGTTGCCACGATTATCCTTGAAGCCCAAGTGCAAGTGCGGGCCCGTGCTGCGGCCAGTAGACCCCACCTTACCGATGACCTGACGCGGAGAGACCTTCGTGCCGACATTCACGCCACGCACGGAGAGGTGCATGTACCAGCTCTCGGTATTGTCCCTGTGGCGGATGGCAATCTTGTTACCGCTCAAATCATCGTAACCCGAAACCGTCACGACACCAGCTGCGACCGCATAAACCGGAGAACCCTTCGGGCTACCGTAGTCGATACCGTGATGCACCGTGCGACGGCCCGTAATCGGGTGGATGCGGGCACCATAAGGGCTCGTGATATGCAAACGGTCAAGCGGGTAACGGAGGCCTTCGAAAATGAGAGCTTCACCCTTTTCAGTGTAATGGGCGTTAAAGGTACTCTTCGGATCAGGGTCTTCGTAGCGGAAAGCTTCATGGTGTCCAACCGTATGTCCGTCAAATTCGGCATAGAGCACCTTGCCGCTAATCCAGATGGAATCCTGATAGAACTTTTCTTCGAGCAAGATACGGAACTTGTCGCCCGGACGAGCGAGCTGGAAAGAGACCTTGCACTGCAAAACGGCGCTCACAACGCCAACCATGCGGCCAGGAATACCGACCTTGTGCAAGATGCCACTCAGCGTGCTGCCATTTTCAAGAGCGCCTTCAAAGACAGACTGGCGAATCGTCACCGGCTTGTCGATACGGCTATAAGTAAAACCAGAATCGGTCTTGCTCAACATGTGGACCGTTGCCGGGTTCGGAGCAAAGCGGAAACGTTGGACATCGCCTGCAGTATCAAGAGCGGCATAGAACACCTGGCCCACACGGAGTGCCGAAAGTTCAACGGAGTCCTGCAAGGCAATCACAATCTTGCCACGTTCCTTTTCGTTGATGTTCATGCGGTAAAGCACCTGGAAGAGTCCATCGCCAGCACGGACCGTGTCGTTTTTCACAAGCCACTTCGAAGTCTCGCCCTGAGCCTTGGTAATCAACGCCTTCAAAGAATCAGCGGCGGCAACAAGCCTTGCATTTTCTTGAGTCAACGCATCAATTTTTTTCTGTTCGTTACATCCGGTAAGTGCAATCGCAACAACACACAGTAAAAAGAAGATTCTAGACATAAACACCCGCTCTTAAAATTTCAAAAGCAAAGATAAAATTTTTACGCCATCAACGAGATGGTGATCCCGCCCCGCAAGGGAAATCGCGTAAGGTGCCCCCGGAATCAAAGCAACCGAGGCGAACGCTGCGAAAATGCTTGCATTTTCATAGCTGAGCCGAAGGGCTTTGTACTTGTACAAATCCGGGGTGACAGCGCAAAAAAATACCCCGCGCGGGTGGGCGCGAGGCATTTAAAATCAAGCGGATTGCTTAAGATTACTGCTGAGCGGCAGCAGCCTTCTTGGCAGCCTTAGCAGGCTTAGCCGGCTTTGCAGGCTTCTGTTCTTCGGCAGGCTTTTCCGGAGCGATCACTTCGAGAAGTTCCATTTCGAACTTGAGGACGGAGTTACCCGGAATAGCACGATTGCCATGCGGACCGTAAGCGAGGTCGCTCGGGATCCATGCGATAACCTTTTCGCCGACCTTCATGAGCTTGAGCATTTCCGTCCAGCCCGGGATTACAGCAGTAACCGGGAATTCGAGCGGCTGGCCACGATCGACAGAGCTGTCGAACTTGGTGCCATCGAGGAGCGTACCAGTGTAGTGAACCTTGACCTTGTCTTCGTCGGTCGGAGTTGCACCTTGACCTTCAGTAACAATCTTGTACTGGAGACCAGATTGCGTAGTCACAACGCCTTCGGCAGTCTTGTTCTGAGCGAGGAATGCTTCGCCTTCAGCCTTGTTCTTGGCAGCTGCGATGCTATCCTTTCTTACCTTTTCGGCCTGACGATCAGCAGAAAGCTTGTTGAGCGTTTCCATAATGACGGAATCGTTCATCAAGAACTTTGCAGAATCGCTATTGTAGCGTTCCTTGAAAGCCTGAATGAAGAGGTCGAGATCGAGATCGATGGAATCGCGAGTCACGAGCTGGTAGCGAGCCTGGTTACCAAAATGAGCACCGAGAGCGTAGCTGTACTTGTCCTTTTCAGTCACAAGTGAGGTCTTTTCGGTAGAAGCAGATTTGCACGGTTCACAACCCGTCATAAGCATGGCAAGAGCGCCAGCTGCAATAAGCATTTTAGTCTTCATTTTTATCCTCTATGAAAAATAGACGTTCTTAAAATAGTAAAACAATCCTAATAAAGCTTACAATTATTTTCTTTTTACCTTTACTTTTAGTATATTTTCCGCTGACAATTGAAATATCAGGAATTATTATGTGCGGAATTATCGGATATAATGGGAAAGGGGAAGCATTGCCAGTCCTCGTTGAAGGTCTTAAAAAAATGGAATACCGAGGCTATGATAGCTCAGGTGTCGCTGTCATCGAAAACGGCCAAATAAAAGTTGTCCGTGCATCCGGGAAAATCAAGGCTCTCGAAGACAAATTAAAAAATACTCCGCTCAAGGGTACTATCGGCATCGCGCACACGCGCTGGGCCACCCATGGCGCCCCCACCGAAACAAACGCCCACCCGCACACAAGCTATGACGGAAAGATTTCGATAGTCCACAACGGCATCATCGAAAACTACGCAAGCCTCAAGGCGAAGCTCATCTCCGAAGGTATAGAATTCAAGTCCGAGACCGATACCGAAGTCGTAGCCCACCTGATTGCACGCTATTACAATGGCGACCTCAAATCCGCCGTACTCAAGGCTCTCAAGCAGATTGAAGGTACATTCGGCCTTGGCGTTGTCTGCAGCGATGAACCGAACGTTTTGATCGGTGCCCGCCGCGGAAGCCCGCTTATCCTCGGTATCGGCAACGAAGGCGATTTCTACCTCGCCAGTGACGTTTCTGCCATCATCAACCACACGCAGAAAGTCGTTTACCTCGATGACAATGACGTTGTCCAAATCAAGGACGGCGGCTACTCCATCGTGAACATGAGCAGCCACGAAGTGCAGCGCGAAGTCCAGGACGTGGAATTTGACGCCGACGCAGTCGCCAAGGGCGGATTCCCGCACTTCATGCTCAAGGAAATTTTCGAACAGCCCGAAGTGCTCCGCAATACCATGCGCGGCCGCTTACTCACCGCCGAAGGTAACGCAAAGCTCGCCGGCCTCGACACGAACATTAAAGAACTCCGTAACATCAACCGCATCATCATCACGGCCTGCGGCACAAGCTACTATGCTGGCATGGTCGGTGAATACATGATCGAAGACTTGGCTGGCGTCCCGGTCGAAGTCGAATACGCTTCGGAATTCCGCTACAGAAACCCGATTATCAAGCCGGGTACGCTCGTCATTGCCATCAGCCAGTCTGGTGAAACCGCAGACACGCTCGCCGCTCTCCGCGAAGCCCAGCAGAAAGGCGCAACAGCACTCGCCATCTGTAACGGCGTTGGTTCGACAATTGCACGCACAAGCGATGGTGGCGTTTACCTGCACGCCGGTCCGGAAATCGGTGTGGCCAGCACCAAGGCATTCACAAGCCAGGTGACCGTGCTCGCCATGATTGCCCTCTTGCTCGGCCGTCAGCGCAGACTCAGCTTTGAAACGGGCGCCGACATCGTGAAGGACCTCTTGGAGCTCCCGGATCTCGTGACCGAAACGCTCAAGCTCTCCGACAGCATCGCCGAAATAGCAAAGACGCTCTGCAAGGCCAACAACTTCTTGTACCTCGGTCGCCACTTCTGCTACCCGGTCGCCATGGAAGGTGCGTTGAAGCTCAAGGAAATCAGCTACATTCACGCCGAAGGCTACCCCGCTGCAGAAATGAAGCATGGCCCGATTGCCCTCATCGACGAAAACATGCCGGTCGTGGTCATCGCCCCGAAGGATTCGCTCTTCGACAAGATTATCAGCAACATCCGCGAAATCAAGGCCCGCGGTGGCAAGGTCATCGCCGTCACGACGGAAGACTGCCACCCGCTCGACGAAATCGCAGACCACATCATCACGGTCCCGAAGACCCGCCCGATGCTCATGCCGATCCTCACCTGCATTCCGCTCCAGTTGCTCGCCTATCACATCGCCGTGTTGCGCGGAAACGACGTGGACCAGCCGAGAAACCTCGCCAAGAGCGTAACGGTGGAGTAAGGGTAATTCGGAATTAGGAATTTCCAAAGCGCAAACCCCTCCCTGACGGGAGGGGCTTTGTGCTATATACAAGCTCACCAGAAAGTCAGATTCAATACCGAGGCAAGAAAAATCCCTTAATACATTCTTTATTACGAACACACACTTGGATATGATTCTTATCTCCAAATTGAGTTCCCGGATAAGCTGGAGCTCCTTCAGTAAATGCACCGCGAGCAGTATCAAAATAAGGAATATCTTCGGCAATATCCCTTAAAGAATGCAAATGTTCTATCAAAAAACAATCCAAATACCTTAGAACTCCACTAGGATTTGGTTTTCCTTTTAAATCCGTATTTTGTGGTATAGGCGCCCCCATTCGCTTTAGATCTATGAGAAATTCAGGATAATCTTTAGAAAGCAATTCAATAAAATGCTTGTCTGTCAAATCAAGACATTTTTCCAGCGTATAGACGACGCCAATTGCAAACGGTTCCTTAAATTTCGGATAATGATTACTAGCCCAATCTAAAGCTCTATCGTAGTTATTTTCCCACACATAGAATCCATGACCAAGCCATTCATAATCATGAGCACTCATGTGAATGCGATTAGGATGAAGAATTAAATCTATCCCCACTTTTTTTTCGCAACCATGAAATCCAATATATAAATTAGGACGGTCCAAGTAGATATCGTCCATAAAAAGGTCTATCCTTTAGGCGTTTGAGCCTGGATACACCTACGATAAAGAGCAGTCATTCTGCCCGTTTTAGTAAGGATACCCGCTCTTTGCAACCGTCGAAGAGCGGCCTCCCTTGAGTGATCCATCGTTTCGATGGCATGTAAAGTGTCTTTTATCAAATTTTCAGTCATAATTATACCTCTATGCCATAAATATACAATAAGGGAGAATAAGCAGTCAAGAGGGCGTAATTTCGGGGAAAAGCACCCTCATACCACCGAAAAAGGCACATTTAGAGAGTTATACCGCAAAAAAGTGCTTATAATTCTCTAAATCTCATATTTTTTAGCACATTTAGAGAATTATAGCGAGGTTTTTGTTGGATAGGGGAGAAAGCACAATCAATTACCAAACCGATTCCAAATCAACTTTTCCTTATATTCGCAAGCAGGGTAATTAGAACACCCAACAAAATAATGTCCATTATAGCCTTTCCGCTTTACAAGAAAACCACCACAATTAGGACACACTTTAGGGCTTGACAATATTGTCACGTCTCTTTGTGTATAGTGACACCGCGGAAAATTAGAGCACCCCACAAAAGTTTTTCCGTCATGTTCAACTTTCAACAAGTCTCCCGTTTTGCAAACTGGACATTTTGTCTGATTTTCGCTTGTTCGTTTTCCTGTTGATTTGAAGAATACTGATGTAGATTCCGAAAATTCCTTAAAAAAAGGCGATGGATTCTTGTTGTCCACAAGAACATAGGTTCTATTTTTTGTTCGAGTAATAGCAACATAAAACAAACGGCGTTCTTCCGCAAATCTATAATCTTCTGCATTTGTAAGGACAAAATTCAAAACAGGATCATCAATTATCTGATTCGGGAAACCGAGTTTGTCATTTCTAAAATTCAGAAGAATAACATTGTCTGCTTCCAATCCCTTTGATTTGTGAACAGAAAGGAATTGTATCGGCAACATCGGATTTTGAATGAACTCTAATGCATCAACACCATTTTTCCTAATTTCTCGGAATAATCCGGTATTTTTTGCTATTTCTATATCGTAATTTGTTCTCCCTAAAAGCAAAACAGAAGAATTCGTTCCAAAATCCAAAGCAATTTTATTGATTATCGTCTGCAAAGCATTTCTCGGATTATCATCGAATCCCCAAAAAACAAGGGGATAATCTAATTTTTTATCAGAGAGTAAACTTTTCTTGAGCTGAAGCGGATTTTGCAAAATAAAACGCGAAGCTTCATCGATCAGCTTTTGCGAATTACGATAAGTTTTCTCAATTTTTAATATTTTCGTTTTTCCAAAATACTTTTCTATACCAGTAAATAACGAGATATCGCTACCGGCAAATCGATATATAGACTGCCAGTCATCCCCCACACAAAATAGCTTCGCTTTTGTTTTATCGACAACCGCTTTCAACAAATTAAATCTAGCCTTCGAAATATCCTGATATTCATCAACGATTAC
Source organism: Fibrobacter sp. UWB16 (assembly GCF_900215325.1). NCBI lineage: Bacteria > Pseudomonadati > Fibrobacterota > Fibrobacteria > Fibrobacterales > Fibrobacteraceae > Fibrobacter > Fibrobacter sp. UWB16. Next base: position 1,110,429 of record NZ_OCMS01000001.1, read on the forward strand.
ATATTTATACAAAGGAATTTTGCAACCACCATTAACATTTTCTGTAGCATCATTTATCATATCTGAAAAATCAATCGATTTATTTACTATTAAGTATTTTTGATATTCTTCTAATATTACTCTTATTATATTCAAAAAGGTATAGTTTCTTCTTTTTGAGAAACAATTTTCTTCCAACGAAAGCCAATCAGTCCAATTATCAATCGTTTCTACAGTATAATTATTAGATTTAAAAAGCACAATAAATGTTTCGCATAACTGTACAAATTCAGAGAAAAACTTATTCGTTTTAGAAGCATAAACAGTATTGAAAACATCCATGAAGTCTCTTGACTTCAAAGCAATTCCATTGTGTTCTAGAAGTCCTTCAAGTTTTTGCAAGAGTATACCTTCTAAATTATAATACGAATAAGTTTCAATCAGTCTGGTATTATTCTGCTTATGAAACTCCCTTTTCCATTCAATCCCATCTAAATATTTTTGAGCTTCAATAGGAGAAAGCCACGGAACAGTATAATTTCTTGTTATTCCAAAATGTTCCAAATAAATATCGTAATCTTTCAAATAGAAGTCTGGTCTATACCCTTTTCGTAAAGGATCCTGACATTCAAACGGATAGAGTTTTTCATATTCGTAATCAACACCGTTCAAAAAAAGAAAATTTGCGATTTGAACTTCTTCGAGGCTTTTAACTTTTTCATTTTTTAAAGTTGTATGATTCTGCGCTTTCTTTATTTTTTCTTCACGAATATATTTCTCTTGATCATATTTCGACCTTAGCGTTTCTAAGTCTATACTTTTTTCAGCCTCATACAGCTCGCCCAACGACGAATAATCTTCCATATTTTTAGGGATATCAATATAGTACGCAAAATACTCAATTAAATTCTTCACTAATTCAGGATAATTTACAAGCTCTTTCTCAAAAAAATTATGTATAAATCCTTCAAATAGAGATTTATCAAGAACATCAGGCCTTTTTCCAACAGCACATTCGATTATATCAAGTCCCAATTTGTGAAAAGTCATCGATTTAACAGGGATTCCCAACTTTCCCTGAATCCTATCGGTCATTTCTTTAGCAGATTTTTTCGTAAACGAAATAAGCAGAATTTCTTCTGGATTTATATTTTTTACATCACATAGATACTTAACCTTGCCTGCAATCGTTAGCGTTTTTCCACTACCAGCTCCCGCAAGCACAAGAATTCTATTTTCATCAGTTACGACAGCTTCTCTTTGTTGTAAATCCAAAGACTTGCCATCTATGTTGGAAAAAAGAGAATCATACTTTTGGCATTCCTGTTCAACAAACGACTTGTTTGCTTTTTTTATATAATTAGAAAAGTCCCTATAGATTGTTTCAAAAAGCTTTATTTTCTCATATTCTTCATCATTCGATTTCAAATCACAAATTGCAACATCTCGAGACAATTTTTCCCACTTCTGGCGAAACATTTCTCCATCATCATCCGTAACATAATGACTTGTCAAGAAAACAAGTTCATCAAGAAAAACGTTTACACACTGTAAAAGCAATTTGAGATGTTCCTTACGTTTAATTTCTGCATTAGATTCTAAAACAAGCCTTGGAAAAACATCATATTTACTTTTAAATTCTTCCAATTTTGCATATGCTCTTACTTTTGATGAAATCCGACTGTACCCTTGCAATTCAAAATACAATGCTTGGTATTTACGAATAAAAGCATCTTTTTCTTCATCCTGAATATAATGACTAAATAATTCATCAAATTCTACTGAAAAGGCATCAACTTCTTTTAATAACTCTCTACACCTGATTTCCACATTCGATTCTAAAACAAGCCTTGGAAAATTTTCGTATTTACTTTCAAAATCTTCCAATTTTACATATGCTTTTACCTTTGATGAAAGTCGTCTGTACCCTTGCAATTCAAAATACAACGCTTGGTATTTACGAATAAAAGCATCTTTTTCTTCATCCTGAATATAATGACTAAATAATTCATCAAATTCTACTGAAAAGGCATCAACTTCTTTTAATAATTCTCTACACCTGATTTCCACATTTGAGTCTAAAACAAGTCTTGGAAAATTTTTGTACTTCTTCTTAAAATCTTCAAACTTTACGGAATTACCTACTTTTGACGAAATACTACTATATCTTTGCAACTCATGATATAGTGCTTTATACTTAAAAACAAAAGCATCCCGTTCTGCATCCTGAATATAGTGATCAAAGATGTCATCAAATTCAGCAAAAAAAGAATCACATTCTTCTATGAAACTCTCTATTTTTTTTTCAAATTCTTTAGCAAGTCGTCTCCGACGAACTGTGTAAAAAACAACAAACAAAACAAGCAATACAATTACTAAAACATACATGCTTAAAAATTCCAATGGAGGGTTAAAGATTTTTCTTAGCGAGCATTCATCTCTTTTTTATAATAATCAATAGATATCATCATGTATTTTCATATTTATTTACGCACACCCAAATTTATATAAAAACAAACAACAGATAAAACAAATAAAGGACGAAAAAATCCCCTAAGTGCCCCACTTATTTTCCCACATCGTGAAAAAATGGTCTTTTGATCAATGGTAGACGAAATTAGCCGAATAGTTCGAACTATCAAGAAATACTAGACTGTTCAAACGCCAAATAAGAGTAATATGCAATTTTTGCATTTTACTTTTTCAAACAACAACCGGATATTTCCCCAAAAGTGACATTTTTTACGAGATTTTGGGAAATTATCCATCAAAAATAGCCGATAATTCCCCAAATCTCAAAATTTTAGTAAGATTTGGGAAATTATGTATTCAAAAAATGGAAATCGCAAATTGCGATATCCATGCTTTTTTCCAATTATTTTCGATCTTTATTGGACATTTAATGGACATTTTATTGGACTTTTTATTGGACATTATTGGACATTTCCACAATAGCGCATGATAATTCGCCTAGCTCCCCCGTCTAATTTCTATATTATCGTTCAATGGTTGATTCCGAAGTTCTTGAACAAGAAGACTACGAAGTAAAAATCGGTTCGTTTAACGGGCCGATGGATTTGCTCGTCTATCTCGTTCAGAAAAAGGAAATGACGCTGGACCAGATTCCCATTGCAGAAATCGCAGACGACTTTCTCAAATGGGTGAACGAGTATTCCGAAACGGACCTTTCCAAGGCGGGCGACTTCTTGTTCATGGCAAGCCGCTTGATGGCGCTCAAGGTGCAGGAGCTGCTCCCGGCCGAAGAACGCGATCCGGAGATGGAAGAGGAATACAACGAAGACCGCGAAAAGCTCATGAAGGAAATGTTGGAATACCAGCGTTTCAAGCAGGTCGCAAGTGGTCTCCAGGAAATGGAAGCGAAGAACTTCGGAACGTATTCCCGTGGGCGTCTTGAAAAGACGCAGAGCGACGACGATACGCTCGCCGACGCAAACATCTGGCAGCTTTTCCGCGCCTACCAAAAGAGCTTAAAGACAAAGATTTCCGAGACAATCCACCATATTGAATTGGACTACGTGACCATTCAGGACCGTCAGCAGGCCATCAACAACTTCTTGAACGTGCATGGACGTGCGCTTTTTGAAGACTTGCTCGACAACGATTCGCACCCAATTGTCGCGGCGGTGACGTTCATGGCTATGCTCGAAATGATCAAGACGGACGATATCGTTTTCCGTCAGAGTGAACTTTTCGGACCAATCTGGATTTACCGCAAGAAGAACAATCCCGAGTACGCCGATGAAATGGCGCACGAGACCGTGTTCTTCAGCAAGGATCCCGAGGTCAAGGCGGGGCTTGTGGAAACAATCCGCAGCCAGGCAATCGCGCGTTCCAAGGAAAAGAGCGTGGGCGACCTTGCCGCTACGATGCGCGAAGCCGTACTTTGGACGGAACGCGGCAGGAACGTTACGGAAGAAGACCTCAACGCGATGTTGGAAGGTCGCGAAGATATTTCCGAAGTGCAGGACAATCCGTTTGCCGACATGATTGCAGAAGCGGACGCCGCCGAAGGTGCTCAGCAGGCTGCAAGCACCCCCGCTGGAGATGCACAGCAGCCCACAACTTCAGCAGACAACGCAGAAGCCGCGCCAAGTCAAGATTCCGCACCTGCAAATGACAACGCAGCGGCCCCGGTCGAAAATACGGAAGCTGTTTCGGCTCAAGAAGCTGCGCAGTCCGCAACTTTGGAAAGTGCAGAAATGTCCACTAGCGAGGACGATGCCCCTGTACTGAGCAAGAGTTCAATTCCTGAATTCGGCGTGAACGACGATGACGATTCTGAAGAACGCGCCCACACATTTGAGCCGGTCGACGAACCAATCGAAGAACTTGAAGAAGACGAACCCGCCGAAAGTTCGGACGACTCCAGTGCAGAAAGTTCATTCCAAGGTTTGAACGAACAGTCAGTTCAACAGATGAGCGACGAAGAGTTCGCCGCCTTTATGCAGAAGGCACAGGCATTCTACAACAACGCAAGTTCTGCGCAGTCTAGCAATACGCAATCAGCAACAAGCTCAACGCAGTCAGCATCAACAACGGCACAGTCAAGCGTTGCTCAGCCGACCTCCGCGGCATCTCGTAGCACGTCCTCTTACAAGTCCAACGATTCTTACAGCAGTTCCAGCAAGAACTCTTGGGATGAGCTCGCACCGGCAGCAGTTCAAACGGTTCAAGAAGAAGAACCAGAAGAAGACCGTTATTCCTCTTACAGTTTCGGCAACGAAATGACGGACGAGGAATACATCGCCTATTTGAACCGCAGCGCCCGCGCAAGCCGTAAGGAAGAATCGAAGCCGGCGGCAGGTTCCGAGAAGTCCGCAGCATCCACAAGCGCGGCTCCCGAGAAACCCAAGAAAAAGTCCTTCATGCCCGAAGACGATGAAGGCGGAATGACCGATGAAGAATACCAGGCTTATCTCGCCGAACATGGCGACGATGATGACGAAGAAGGCCCCGTTGTCTACGGAGCCGGTAAGGATTAATTCTTCGTTTACCTAAAATTTATCCAAATAATTTAGCGATATACGGGTAGGCTTCATCCGGCAAAGTGAAATGCTTTGCGATATAGAACATATAAGGAATCTTGACTGCTGCAAACGGCAAAATCCGTTTCGTGGCTTCCGCGATTTTCTGCGGGTCCGTCGTTCCCAAATAAGCAGGGAAGAAAATATTCCAATGAGCCAAAAGATTTTCTTTACTCATGTGGAAAACAAGATCCGCCTTTTGCTCATCCATTCTGTGCGTCATGCTCCACAACATCCCCAAATCCCAACCAGGGTCACCATAGCCGAAATCGCCCATATCAATCCAAAGCGTTCGCTTTCCATCGGTAATGACATTGCTGATTTGCAAATCGCCATGAAGACAATACGGAGTATCGGGAACCGTATCGATAAAAGCCAAGGCCTTTTGCTTGTAAAAGTCAGGAACTACAGCCTTTTCAAGATAAAAGCGACGGAATTTTTCCTTTGTTGACACAAGCTTCGTCGTATCTGCTTTCGTCGAATGGAGTTTCTTAGCCATCTCTGCAAAAGTCAAAGAAAGCTCTTGCAAACGACCCGGCTCTTCTGAAATAATTCTCGAAAAAGAGCGTTTGTTCCGGATAAGTTCATATTCAGCACCAAAGCGTTCGCCATCCGTTATCAAGCGAATTGGTTTTGGAGTCGGGACTCCCAAATCAAAAGCTGAGCAAGATGTCAAAAAATCTTTTTTAGCACAGTCCGCTTCGAATCCGGGGTGATAAAGTTTCGCAATCGTATCGCGTGTCTTGTGCGTGTACGAGATTGCAGTCGCACCTTCACCGGTCGCTACATAATCATCCAAATTGATTTTTTCAACTTCTTCAGACATAACAGCCTCTCTTAATAAAACTTTTCGACCAGGGAATGAACCAATCCTGCAAACAACTTCTTATAAGCTTCAGGAGTCGGCATCAAGATTGAACGGATACAAGCATCCAAAGGAGCAAACTTGCCAGCAAGAGCAGTGAAGGCGAAAATGTCCTTATTCCCCGTGTAGGCCTCAGCAAACGCATTCCAGAAGTTTTTCAACTGTTCCTGCGACATGTGGAAAATTTCCTGCGCTGCCGGGAACTGAGAATAAACTTGGCAAGTCATGAAAAAATGCCCTATATCGAACATTGGCGAACCGTGACTAAACCAGCCAAGATCAATCCAATAAGGTTTACCGTCACCAGAAATAATCAAGTTACCCATCTGGAAATCACCATGCAAGCAGGTTTTCTCGTCTTCTATACTCTGAACAAACGCCCGCATTTTTTCTCTATCATCATCTGCAACAAAATCAGACGCATCGATACCCTTCAGGGCAAGATCCTTGCGGCTTGGGAAAAACTCCGTATCGCAAATCGTCGCGTGCAGTTGCAGGCCCAATGAAGCAAGCAACTTAGCCATTTCACTGATACGAGACGGTTCATCGGAGCAAATACGCGAAAGCGATTTCTTCCCCTTAATGATTTCTACAAGCTGACCGTAACCATCCCCCACGCGCACCATATCGAACATACGAGGAGTCGGGATTCCCAAATCAAAGACATGCTGGGCTGCATCACGTTCTTGCTTTACGGTCGCCTCATCACAACGAGGCGGGTTATTCACTTTCAAAAGGAAATCAGGATGACCGGGATGCACATAAGTTTTCCCGTTACCGCCCTCGCCCACCTGCGTCCAGGTACTAATATCAATATTCTGGTATTCCATTTTTGCTCCCTAGAAAATGTTTCTCCTTATAAAGATATCGCTTTTTCTTTAGAAAAGGACAAAAAGAATTTAGCTGATACTCCAAATTATTCAATATTGGCGAGTTATTATTTGATATTGGCGAATTTTGCCGCAAAATCAGTAAAAAAAAAGCCCCGCCGAAGCGAGGCTTAAAGGAGATTCCGGCTCGTCCCCGTCAAGCGAGGACAGGTAGGCCGAAATGACAGATTGATCGTTAATCGTCGCGGCGACCGCCGAGGAGCCCTGCGCGGTATGCCCAGTAGAGCAACTGCAAGATAGACGAGATTGCTGCGGCGACGTACGTGAGGCCTGCGGCAAAAAGCACGCCAGAGACGGTATTGTATTCGCGACCTGCGGCAACAACCTCCATGCGGGCAAGAGCCTTCTTGGCTCGTGCCGAAGCGTCAAATTCTACAGGCACGGTCACAAGCGTAAAGAGCGTTGCAAGAGCAAAGAGCACCACGCCGACAACCGCGAGAGATTGACCAAGCGCCATGCCCATGCCCATAAGCATAATGCCAATAATCACGAGCCACGGTCCAAGATTAGAACCGATGTTTGCGGCAGGCACAATGGCAGAACGGAGCCACAGCGGGAAGTAACCTTCGGCATGCTGGATGGCGTGACCAACTTCGTGAGCGGCAACGCCTGCGGCACTTGCATTGCGGCCGGAATAGACTTCGGGCGACAAGTTAAGCGTCTTGTTCAGCGGATTGTAATGGTCCGAAAGAAAGCCCTGGTGCTTGAGGATTTTCACATCGGTAATGCCCGCTTCCATAAGGATAGCCTTGGCGACATCGGCACCGGTGAGGCCGCTAGAAATTGTGACTTTTTGGCCAGCGGCAAAGCGCTTCTTGACCAACAGGGAAACGGCGCCCGAAAGCACGAGCGTCACCACGAGAATCATCATGTATAAAGGATCGAACATCATAATTTTAGTTCCTTGTTATCAGCAATGTCACTAGATGGGGCAAGCCCCAACCTCTTTGGCTCGGTTATAACCATGCAAGCATGGTTGCCACACTCGCCTTTCGAGGTTGTCTTCGGCATTCGCCTCAGGATGACGACATGCTTTTTTCACTATCCAATTTACAAAAAGAATGGCGAAAGCGACTGTGACTTCGTCACTCTTTTTTGCTTATTATCGGCTGTTTTTACATGTCGCCGGTGGTGAACTTACTCTTGTCGCGCAAATGCGTGAGGAACATGCCCAGCACGAAGTAGATGACCGCCTGGATAGCAAGCAAGTAGAGTTTTGGCGCCACATCGTAAATGTCGCCACCCATCTGTTCAATCGAAAGCCATGCGGGTACGGCAAACGTACTCGGTAGAATATACGAGAGACCCACCATCCAGCTCGGCATCAAATAGCTCGGCCAGCTAAAGTTTGCGAGGAACAAGATTGGGATGGAGAGGTTCAAAAACAGCTGCATGCTCGATTCACGGTGCAAGAACACCTGCGAGAGGCACATGCCAAAGTTGATGACCGAAGCAAGGAACACCACTGCAAAAATCATCATCGGCAAGAGTTCACCACGACGCGGGAAGTCGAACAAGTTGTAAATGAAGCAATGGTAGAACAAGATGAAGCAGCAATAATGCAAGAAGTACGCAAGCGAACGCCCTAAGTAACGGTACGGCATGCTCTCGTTTTCAACTTCGGAATAGCGCTGGTTGCGGCGGAAACGGCGATGCCCGCGAGCGCCACCAAGCACGCAAATTCCAATCACAAGGGACTGTTGCAAAATCAGCACGAGCACACTAGGAACAACATAATTAGAATAGCTTCCCGTGTTGTTGAACATCGTTTGTATCGATAACGGCATCGGGTCGCGCATTGCCATCGCCTTTGCTGAAGGCACCTTCTTGCCAAGCGCAATAGCCTTCACCTTGCTCACTGCACCGACCGTCAATGCACATGTCGAAAACGCCGTTCCAATCGTACCGTGGAGCATCACGTAGGCGCCATGCGTAAAGATGTTTATCTTGGTCGACTTTTTGTTGAGCAAATCATGTTCCATGTTCTCGGGAATGACCATGAAACCGAAAATGTCTTCGCGAGCCATTGCAGATTCGGCTTCGAGCATGTCATTATAGACAGCCTTGACTTCGACCTGTTGCGTTGCCGCAGCCATTCGCGTGAGTTCGCGAGACTTTGCCGAATGATCCAAATCCACTACAGCCACAGGAACTCGCGTGACCGTCTGGTTCACGTATGCCGTCGGGTAGTAGAACGCATAGAGGATGCCGGCAACCACGAGCAACAATACTGCAGCCGGGTCCGTTACAAACAATTTCCATTCTGTCAAAGTAACTTTCAAAAGACGACTAATCATTTGCGCCTCCTGATTTTTTCGAGCAAACCTTTGAACAGCGAATCAACAGTGACAACATCCTCATCTTCAACAACGACAGGAATCTGGGAATCATGCTTTAAGCGGTACTGCCAGCGGAGCAGCATTGTAAAGCTTCCAAACAAAGTCCAGAACAAAGCCATGCCTCCCATAAGCTTGATGACGTTCCAGGATTCGGCCATGCCGACATCGCCAAGGAGCATCATGGATTGCACACGGAGCACGTGAGTGAGCGGGAGTACAAATGCAAAGCAGCGCACCGCAAAAGGCATTGCCATCACGGGGTACGTCTGGCCGGCAAATGCAAAAGCAGGGCCGCCGATCACGCCAGAAACGCCAGTTGCAATACGCATCACGCCAGTCACGCCCACAAAGGCCATGCCCGCGCCAACACAGCAAATCACCATCAAAAGTTGCGCCACGGAGACCATCACAAATTCTTCAAAGCCCATCGGCATAAGCATGCGGTGCGTGTAAGCATAGCAGCCCATGTATTCGAGCCAGAGGATAATCACCGCCGGGACAAATGATGCAATTCCAAGCGTCACCCAGGAACGTTCGGCATAGTTGTAAAATTCACGAACGCGCTTGTCACGAAGCGGGAACGAGGCTATATACACAGCCACGAGCATTCCCGCCAAATGGAACATTGCAGACAAAAGCCCAAGTGCCAAAAATCCCTGGTAATTGCCTTCGATGTTACCGACTGAATGAATCTCCGTCTTGACCGGATCATCGAACGAAGCGGTGAAAAGATCCGAGCCGATACTTGTGATGACCGCACGGATTTCCTTTGTCGCAAACATATTCGTGAGGTAGTTCTGGCCACTAGAATAAACAGGAATCACAGGCGCTTCGAGACGCAAAGCACGGCGTTCCAAATCTGTCGGGAGAACAATAAACGTCTGCAAGTCGCCGCGAATCACCGCATGTTCACATTCGCTCATGTCATGGCAATTCACCTTGACATCGAGCACGGGGCTCGACTGGAGCGCGCGTTCCAAGCGGTCTGCCAATTGGCTATGGTCCTGCTTGAGAATGCCTACCGGAATGTGCTGTACAATTTCATTCGAGAACATTTCCAGCATGAACACGGAAACGCCTACGGGGAGCACCGCAAGAATCATCCACAAGACTAGCTTGTGGCCAAAGTAAATCTTCCCGATTGTCTTTAAAAGACCTTTCAGCACGATAACCTTCTATCTAATTACTGAACATCATCGGCAGGGAGCAAAACGCTCATGCCCGGGCGGAGGTTTTCGACCTTGTGCGTCGGGCGCATGCGGACTTCGAACGTCTTGAGGTCAAAGCCAGAGCTTTCCTTGGAGCTGCGCCATGTAGCATAGTCACCGACAGAAGCGATATAGCTTACGACCATTTCGATGGTCTTGTCGAGAGCCGGGACCTGGAGATAGAACTTTTTGCCTTTAGAAACGTTCTTGAGGTAATCTTCACGGAGGTGGAATACAGCCCAGGAATCATTCAAGTCCGTCACGGCGATAATCGGCATACCGGAACCGACAACTTCACCTTCTTCGGCGAGCTTGAGGGAAACTTCACCGGTAATCGGCGTACGAATCTTGGTTTCTTCGAGATAGGCATCAACTTCGGCGTTGGCACCCTTGGCCTGCATCACGAGAGCGTTTGCTGCGGCCTTGTCTTCGCTACGGGCACCGGCAACAGCCTGGTTGTACTGAGCGCGGGCCGCATCAGCAGCAGACTGGGAAGCCTTCATCTGCGTTTCGGCTTCATCGCGCTTTTGGAGCGGAAGCACACCTTCGTTGTAGAGTTTCTGCACGCGGTTGTAAGTGTTCTTGGCAAGCGTTGCGGCTTCTTGAGCGCGATCAGCCATTGCCTTGAGCGCCGTGATGTCTTCACTGCGAGCGCCATTGCGAGCCTTGCTGGCCTGAGCCTTGGCAGCACCGAGTGCGCCCTGAGCCTGCATCTTCTTTGCTTCGATTTCCGGGCTGCTGATAACAGCAACGAGAGAATCCTTGTTGACCACATCGCCTTCGTGAACGAACAAGCGTTCGATACGGCCCGGGACCTTCCCTGCCACGAGCACGCGGCGGGCTTCCATCTGGCCTTGCAAGAACTGTTCACGCGGTTGCGTTGCAAACTGTTGGAGCTGGGAGATGCCCATAATGACGAGCACAATCAAAGCCAGAACGACAACAACTTTTCCAATCATTTTCAATGCGTTCATTATTTATTCTCCGTTTCTAAATTCTGTTCAACCGGTTGAGTTCCGGTCGGGACTTCACTGGATCCTTCGCTTTGCTCAGGATGACGAGTTGCGGAAGTCGCTTCACTGGATCCTTCGCTCTGCTCAGGATGACGATCTGCAGCAGAGGCTTCACTGGATTCTACACTCTGCTCAGGATGACTAGCGGCGACAGGCTTTTCAACTACAAGCTGCTTAGATACAAGAACTGTACCTGCGGTAGAGACTTCGCCGGCCGCTTCGAGGAGTCCAAGCCATGCAACCACGGCATCGTAATGAGCCTTGAGGTCAGCCACCTGCAAGCGAGAAAGAGCAAGCTCTGCATCGACGACATCAAGACCTGTAGCAAGCCCTGCTTCGTAAGCCTTGTTCTGGCTGCGCAAAGCTTCGTCAGCAAGTTCACGCGTCTTGGCAAGGCTTGCGAGCCTACCCTTTGCATGTTCCAGTTCACGCCAGCGCTTTTCAACCAAAAGCTTCAAATTGTCCATCGTTTCTTCTTCAAGGCTACCCAAAGAACGGTCCATCGCCTTTGCGGAGCTCACCTTAGCGCGGGTATCGCCACCCTTGAAGATATCCCACTGCATCTTGGCGCCAATAGCCCATTCCGGTTCGAGGATTGTCAAGTCCTTGGTGTAAAGTTCCTTGTAGCCAAACAACGCGATTGTCGGGAAATAATCGGCACGGGCAGCGCTAATCGCATTCTGGTTGCGCTTGCGTTCAATGCGGAGCTGACGGAGGCCCGGGTGTTTTTCCATGGCGAGAGCCTTGAATTCATCCATCGAACGGATGTCTTCCGGAGATTCAACAGGCGTTGTCGCGGTGAGGCTAGTGTCCGTGTGCAGCATGCTTGCAAGAGCCATACGGGCAAGAGACTGGTCGCGAAGGGCGTCTTCGTAAGCGTTCTCGGCTTCGGCGAGGGCCACTTCGGCGCGGAGGCGTTCGGTCTTGCTAATTTGGCCGCCCTCTTCGAGCTTCTTGGAACGTTCCAGATGTTCCGCTAAGTCCTTCTTGGTCGTTTCGCGCATGCCGACAAGTTCTTCGCAAAGGCGGAGCGTAAAGTACTTGGTCGCCACATCCATGAGCACGGTGTTCTGCGCCATTTCAAATTCGGCCTTGCGGGCATTCACATTTTCCTTGGCGGCATCATAAGCGGAATAAATCTTGAGACCAGTAAAGATCGGCCACACGACGGTCAAGCGGGCATTAAAGAACCAATCGTCTTGCACCTTCATGTTGAAGTCGGCATCGTTGATGTTCTTGGTCGCTGCAGCGCCATACTTTTCCGCATTTTGCACTGCGGCATCATTTGCGTCTTTGCTATTGACAACACCTTTCCAAATTTCAGCAGACTTGGCATCCACAGCGGCTTTTGCAGATTTATCGTCTAAACCCAGGCTCTTTGCTTGAGCAAGAGCTTCCTGATAAGCCTTGGAGTAGGCCCCATTGTACGTGGAGACATAAGCCTTGGAATAGGCGGCCGCACCCGCGATATCGCTCAAGGGCTGCTGAATGCGCCCAAGGTCGATATTAATGGGATCATTGATTTTGGTAATGCCAGCCGACAGACTCACTGTCGGGAGGAATCGGGCAAAAGCTTCCTTTTCGCCACTTTCGGCAATATCCACTTTAGCCTTTTCAGCTTTGATTTTTGAATTGTTAGCCATGGCCATGTCCAACGCATCCTGTAGAGAAAGCGATGTCGCATTAGCAGCCACGCAACCACTGAGAATAAAAGCAAAGTACCGTTTCATAGCTACAATAATAATACAAAAAGATGACAACAGCTGCAATTCCAAAACGACGCAATTCCCTCATGTAATAAAAAAAGTTCCGACAAAATGTCGGAACTTTTGGCGTAAAACTCAATTTGAGTAAATTTACTTGCCCGGAGTCGGAGCGAGAGCACTCCAGACTGCAGAACCGTAACCCGATGTGGTAAAATCCTTACGGTTCAAGCTCTTGCCCTTACCATCGGTTTCTGTAAGGCCTGCCCAGCGGTCGCTATAAAGCGTAGCATCAGAAATTTCATAATACCACTGCTTTGTGTTATCGGACTTGGTCACGTAAGAATACGGTTTCTTGACGGCAACAGTTTCACCGCGGTTAGAGAGTTTACCTGCATAGAAACGAACCGGAACTGTTTCGGCAATCGAATAACGTGCACGGAGCAAAGCTTCCTTCGCCTTGAGAGAATCGTTAAACAGGACCATCTTGCCACCAGCAGCAATCACATCGCCGGCTGCAAATTCCATGTTCACGCCTTCAATCTTCCAGCCCTGCGGAGTGTTGTTAACGTTTTCAACAAGCGTCACATCCGTTGTTCCCTTGTTCACAAGTTCAAGGAATTCCAGATCGTTCGGGTCATTTTCATTTTCGTGGTAATGGATTTCATTGATGAAAATCGGACCAGCCTTAAGCGCAGAGTTTGCGGCACCCGGAGTTTCCGTAGCCATGGCACCCTGAGCCACCGTACCGCCAGCAACTTCGACAATACCGCTAGACTGCTTACCGGCGAAAATCAGCAAGCTCGTTTCCTTACCCGTGCGAACACCGGCTGCAGCTTCGTACAGATAAATTTCATCACCATTTTCGCTCAAGTAAAGACCTTCACCAAAGACATCGGCAGAAGCGTCGAGGAGCAAATAGCCATTGGCCGGAACAACCGTATTGGCGCCACCGACAGTCCACTTTTTGCCTTTAAGCTTGGATTCAAGTTCCCAACCCTTAATATCGACAGGAGCGGTACCGTAGTTGTAAAGTTCAATCCAGCCTTCAGTTTCATTAAGAACATACGGCTTGATTTCGTTCAAGCGAACCGTAGTTGCATCGAGAACCTGATCATCACCAGAGCACGGGTTGCCATTTTCAACAGCGCTAGCACCCCAAGAGTTCGGGTCCGCTTCGTTACCGGATCCACGATACACAAGGGTACGGCCATTGCCATCGGCAAGACTCGGCCAAGGCGGCAAGTTACTGAATGCAGCACTCACGTCGCCTTCACCGCGAAGTTTCACTTCGACGACATCGCCTTCGTTCACAAGCTTTGCCACAGCATTCGTCTTGGAATCCTTATCCCACGGGCCATAAACTTTACAGCCAGCTGGCAAGTTCGAATAAGTCTGCTTGAACAGAGATACATCATTGGTAACAATAACGTATTCGCCCTTCTTCAAGGAACCATTCGGGAAACTGAAAGACACAGCACCGTCCAAGCGGAGGTTGCTGAGTTGCATGTCCGTAATATCCGGGCCTTTCTTGATATAGACTTCGACCCATTCCAATGCAGAGCCACCCGGCGCATTGTACATGATTTCGGAGACGCCCATATTCGTAATCGTAGAATCGACGACACCTTCGGCACTAGAGCTAGAAAGCACCGGATTCTGATTTTTCGCAGAAGACGACGACCCAGTAGAAATATCAGAAGAAGAGGTCGCGATATCACCACTGCTATTCGGAGTAATTGTCGAAGAACTAGACGGTTCAGAAACCGCATTGACAGGGCTAGTTTCGTCATCGGAGCAGGCTGAGAACAGGCCAAGAGCGGTGACACAAGTGCCTACAGCAAGCCATTTTTTTGTATTCATGAGCGCCTTCCTTTTTTAAATGTTAAACGTATTTTAGAAATTTCCCGCGAGAGAAGTCCAGTACGGGCTCTTGAAACGACGCGGATTTTCGTAAACTCTTTTCCATTCTGCAGCGGCGTTCCCGAACTTGGAGAATGCACCGTGCTTTAAATTCAATGCACGAATCAAGTCGAACATCCAGTACGGCATCTGGGCTGCCGGGCACTTGAGTTCGAGAACGGCATCGGCACCCGGCTGGAAGAATCGCGGGAGCCCCGTGGAGTGCATGTAGTGCGGGTCCACAGTGTAGTCAAAGCCGTTTTCTTCGCGGAAGCGCATGCCGGTGTCAATCGTCACGCGGGAGTATTCTTCGCGAAGGCCAAACCATGCACGCCGCTTGTACTGCGTAAGGAGTCGCGGGTGTGCACCATGGAGTTCCGTCTTGTACAAGAAATCCTTGAGGTACATGCGGTCTTTATCGCTCTTGCACGGCCATTCCTCGGGCTTCATATTCCAGACTTCACCGGGATTGATACCCTTGATCGTTGCACGGCTCTTGTAGCAGATGTTGCGAATCTTACGCTTGACTTCGAAATGGAACGTACCATCCTGAGCGGGGTGTTCACCGTACGTGCGGATACGCATGTTGAAACGGTCCAGGAGCTGTTTCTTTTTCCAGCCGAGGAACGTCCACGTCGGTGTGTCCAGGTAGAGGTTCGTAATCCAGTAGAATCCACCCGGAGTAATCTTGGAATAGTAGTCTTCTTCGCAATACGGCGCCAAGAACGCACCAATCCGGTCCGCCCATTCGACGGGGATATGGTACTTCAGTTCGAAGCGTTCTAGAAGACTAAATCCACGGGCTTCAGCCATAAATTACCTGATTCCTTCACGAAGGTGATTTGCAACATCCTGACGGGCAAGACCACCTGCGTAATCGAGCAAAGCCAAGTAACGTGCAAAGATGTCGTATTCGAGCTTAGCAGCCTTCAAGTCGCTTTCGAGTGCACTTTCACGGGCGCGGAGAAGAAGGAGCGGGTCGGAACCGGCTTTGTGGGCAAACTGTTCCATAAAGCCGCTTGCATTCACTTGTTCGGCATATTCCTTCAAGACCTTCCACTGGTCGATGAGCGTGAGCACTTCTTCGGTGAGGCGGGCGACCTTCTGGTTCACTTCGCGGACTTCGTCCAAGTACTTGCTTTCGGCATCGAGCTTTTCGACCTGTTCACGAAGAGAAGCATCCTTGTTGCTATCGAAGAACGGCAAGCGGAATGCGAGGTTTACAAAGAACTTGTCTGCAGTCTTGCGGTTATCCGTATCCGGGAAAAGCTTCCTTAGCTTATAAGAAGCATCGTATGAAGCGCATTCCCCTTGGACTTTCTTAGTACAAGCCTTAGACATCCACTCTGATTCGAACTCGTCATACCTGGCGCCATTCTTGATGTCCTTGTATTCCAAATCCTTGTACTTTTCCATCAAGGATTCGATCTGGAGCGAATAGCCAATACCGACATGAGAAATGTAGTTGCGGTCCTTGCTGGCGTCCTGCTGAGCCTTGGAAATATCGGAATCGCGCTTGCCCTTGGCGAGAGCCACGAGCGGGAAGTTTTCGTCAACAGTCACGCCATTCTTCAGGAATTCGGCAAGTTCTTCCATCGACGGGAGGAACGTAGAATCCAAATAGACGTTGTCATAATCCGGAGCCCAGCTCAACATCTTGAGTTCGGCATCGCGGAGCGCCGTGCTATCCGAAAGCAGGTTTGCCTTAAGCGAGGCGCTTTTTTCGAGCGAAGTCATCAAGTCTTCGGCATTGAACGAAGCAGAACCGGACTTGAGGTGGAGAACCTCGATACGGTCCTGAATAACCTGCAAAAGCTGCTTGTTGATTTCGTTAATCTTCTGGCGAAGTACATAGCGCACGCCGCGTTCGTAACGGTCGTAAAGGAGGATCGAACGTTCAACGGCAAAAGTAGCCTGCTGGTAATTCTTAACGGCCTCATAGTGTGCCTTGTCGGCAGCGCGTTCGCCAAAAGCTTGCGGAGTCACGCGAAGTTCAAAGTCATGCTTGGCAAAGCTAAAACCGTCCAGCTGGTAACGGAGTTCCACCTTGTCCCAAAGCTTGAGGTTGCGTTCTTTCGATGTCGCCTCAGCGCGCTTTGCAGCAGCCTCGTACCTCGGATCTGCCTTAGCGGATTCGATCAGGCGTTCCCATGTGAGAGGGCTTGCGATTGCCGCCGCAGTCAGTGCGAGCGTTAAAAAGGATACAGTCTTCATTACTTCTTAGCCTTCTGTTGCTGCTTTTCCAAGTTGCGCTTGCTCGTTTCGGTGATGGTCACCATTTCGCCAAGCAAGAACTTATTTTCTTCAGGGATCTTGATGGTCACTTCGCGGCCATAAACCGGAATTTCCGGCATCTTCCACATGCGGGTCGGGAACGGCACGATGCGGCTCGAAAGGCCAACCACTTCGCCAATCACGGCCTTGCCCTTACCGGTAAGAGACGTGACCTTCACGGCTTCGCCGAGGTTCGTGTTTTCGTAAATCTGTTCGTTGATGTAGCCGCGGATAAGCGTCGGGGACTTGTGGGCAAGCGTTACGATCGGAGCAAAGCTCGAGACCTTTTCGCCATCGCGCACGTTCACATCACCGACAACCCAGTTTTCCTTGGCAATTTGGGTGAGTTCCTTCTGCTGCTTGCGAAGTTCGGCAAGTTCCTTGCGGATGTTTGCAGCTTCGGTCTTGCCGCTAGACTTCTGGAGTTTGTTGCTACCGCGGAGGAGGGCAATCTGTTCGTTGGCGCTCCTGGTTGCAACAGCAAGTTCGTTCTTGAGGCTCTTGATGCGCATAGCCATGGCATCGTTGCCATCGGCCTTGGACTTGGAGTTCGAGAGGCTCTTGAGCTTGGCAGAAATAGCCTTGTTGCTTTCGTATTCCGCTTCAAGGTTGCGAATTTCAGCCAAAAGTGTGAGGCGACGAGATTCGAGGTTAGCCTTGACTTCGGCCACCTTCTGGTCGATTTCGGCAGAGCTCAAGTTGCTGCGGCCTTCGAGAGCGTCGAGTTCACGGGTGAGTTCGGCAACGCGGAGCGTAAGGTCCGGACGGTTGATAACCACGATAGTGTCGCCCGGCTTGACTTCCTGGCCCGGAACCACGTAAATCTTGACGATTTCGGTCGGAGACGGAAGGCTGATAATCGTTTCGCTGGATTCGGCAATACCACGGAACATGGCCGCCTTGCCCTGGTAGATAAAGCCGAGCATCACGGCAAACACGACGCATGCCACCCAGGCAATAGAAAGCTTGTGGGTATAGACGTAAGCGACACCCGCATTGTTCTTGTGGGTATTCCAGAAATTGTCGAGAAGATCTTCGAGCTTATTCATTTTTCAAACCTCCTTACATTTCCGTCGTAGCGTCTTGCATCATGAACTGGACATCCGAAATGCCTTCAACCTTCGAAAGGAGCGTGAGGATTTCGGCAGCGGGCTTCGTTGCGCGGAGGCGAATCTGGTAGGCGACATCCAAGCGGGCACCGCCATCGACTTCACGCATCGTAATCAAAATAAACGTCTTCAAGTTGCCCTTCATGATATCTTCAACCTGGCCACGAACCTTGGGTTCGTTCGGGAGAGCAAAGCGGAGCATGCCGTCAAAGAAGTGCTTGGTACCAAGACCCGTGCGAGAGAGGAGGAACGCGACACAGCTGAAAGCGATCGTACCGCCAACTGCAGCACCCCAGGCGTAAACACCGCAACCGATACCAGCGCCGAGAGCGGCGAAGATGAACATGATATCGCGCGGGTCCTTGAAGCTCGTACGGAAACGGACGACCGAGAGAGCACCCATCATGCCAAGACCACGACCAACGTTATCGCCGATAGCCTGCATCACCATGGCAGCGACCACTGCACTGAGCACGATGCCCTGCACAAAGTTTCGCGAGTACGAAAGTCCGAGGAACGTCTTTTCGTAAGTCCATGCAATCGTCGAAGACAGGACGAACGCGAGAATCAAGGTGTATGCAAGCGTAATAATCGTTGCGTTTGTTGAGCTGGACTGGACAGCAAGAAGGTCAAGCATAATAACTCCGTTAATTAATTCTTTTTTTAGCCCGTTTTCCCAAAATCTACTTAAAAACAAGGCTTTCACACTCGCTATTATGTAAATAATGGACTAACAAAAAAATTACAATCCGCTTGTGAATTTCGGATTTGGGCGAATTTCACCCAATTTTTTTATTCCAGGCTGTAGAACCCACGCTAAAAATAATAAAACTAGTTTTTTCATTTCTGAAAAAATTAATTACATGTTGGTTACTCTAACAACGCATTGAGCCAGTCGCAACGTATGTTTATTTTCGGTAACAGAAACGCGGTTTGTAGGCGGCAAATATCAGCTGTTCACGCCGTCTGGTTAATAGAAAGTTACAAAGAAGTCTCCGTGGAGCAATGGCGAACAGAATGGAGTGATTGAAGTATTTCGGAGTTTAAGATTCATCAACACAAGTCCATAAAATTCATATATTCAGGATGCTACCCAATTTAGCAGACACCGTCATCGCCAAATATAGCGGAGACACTTCTGAGATTATTCCTGCGGGAAGATTTTATATGATTAAGAACACGCCTCTTTCTTCTCAAGAGCAAGATTTATTAAAAGAAAAAGGCATTTTTGATTACGGCATTGTGGGCAAAGATAATGATAAAAAATTGAAATAGAAGAGGAATGTTTTACAGCAAGTATTCACATTGATTCGTTAAGTTGTCTTAGCCAAAACAATGATATTGTATTCTTTTTGATTGATCGAGGTCCACCGCTATCACTAAAAACAGCGAATGACTTTCAGAGAAAAGAAGAAATTTAAAGCGTACAAGAAGTCCTCGCGGAGCGAGGACTTCTTGGTGTTAGGAGTGAAATGTCTAAAGACCGTTTTTATTGAACAACGTGTAGCCGCGCACGAGACCGTCTTGGTATAGCCGCACAATGTAATTGCCGTTCTTGAGACCTGCGATATCAATGTTAAATTCGCTTGCACCTGCGGGGAGCATTTGCGTGAGTTTTAGGCGCCCATCCATTGAATAAATTTTTACGTTCATCGTGCGGGAAAGAGCGCTCGGAGATGCGATTTGAAGCGTCTGACGGTCTGCACGCACGCGAAGGCCCTGCTTTACAGCGGCAACCGGCTTGATGCTTATCGGCGGGTCTTCTACAACGGGCTTTGGCTTGTTGCGGAGGAGGCGCACGCTATAGATACCGCCCACCATTCCCGAGCTTGCCGTAAACGAGATGCGCACGATTTTTTTGCCCTTTACCATTTTGTCTGGAATCGGGTAAGTCACGTTCACGAATTCATCTTTTTTCCAGCGGTTCGAAATCGTTTCGGTCACGAGCTTTTCGCCGTCAATCGTGATGTCAAATGTACGCGTGCAGCCTTCGTTACCCCAGTAACGCACCATAAGGCTGAGGGAATCTTCGCTATTCGTCTCGAATTCGTAGCTGATGAGGCCGCCATCGCCGCCAGAACACTTGCCAGCATCGCGGTAGAATTCACCTTGGTGCGTGCCCGAAGTGGAATTTTCGATTTTCATCTTGTGGTCTACTTCTGGCTGCTGCTCGCCCGGAGCGACCTTATCGACAGTCTTTTCGTCAAGCGCCAAGGCTTCTTTTTGCTCTTTTTCAAGGCGGTCGAGAATGCTCGGGTCCGTAAGCACCATCCAGTACATCATGTAACGGGCGTCATGCACTTCGTAGAAGGGCTGCAAAAGCAGGTTTGCGTCTTTTTGCTTTGCGAAGAGGTAAGGCGCCTTGAAGTGCAGCGGTTCGCCCTTCACGGGTTCCACTTTCGAGGGGATATCTTCTTTTTTGCTTGCAAGCATCGGCGCCTGGTCCAGCGATTCCAGCGCACCGGAGGCAATGTGGCTCCAGCGACCATCATCGGCGACAAGGCCGTTCAAGTTAGCCGTACCCGTCTTTGCAGAGAGTACAATCGGACCGTGCAAAAGCGCCACATAATCGGTCACACCCGGCAAGTCTTCGACATGCGTGTACATCGGGTAAAGTACTTCGACGACATCGCCAGACTTCCAGGACTTCCCTGCCGAAACGTAGCTCGACGGCGTCGATTTTTTCACGACGGTATCGCCATTGACAATGACCTTGAATGCACCTTCCTTGACCCAGTACGGATGGCGAATCTGCATGTCGAATTCGCCGCTGCCCGTAATTGTGAACTTGGAACTTTCACCCTTCGGGAAGGCGGTTTCCTGCTTGATTTTTACACTCTTGTCTTTCCAATTCAAGACGGAAGCCGCAAAGAGGTTCACATAAAGCGAATTGCCATCCTTCGTATAAATAAACTGATTGTACTTGGCCGGATTTTCCATGCCCGAACCCACGCAGCACCACATGCCCGCATTGACCTTGGAATACACACGGTAATGACGTGGACGCGCCGGGGTAAAGTAAACATAACCGCCATGCGTCGGGTGAATCGTCGAAAGGATATGGTTGAAAAGGGCGCGTTCGTAGAAGTCGGTGTAATGCGCATCGTGCTTGATGTTGAACAGACGTTCCGTCAACTTGAGCATGTTGTACGTATTACAGGATTCTGGTCCTTCACGTTCTTCGATGAATTTTTTGTGATTGTTGAGCGCCGGGAAATGTTCCGAAATGCTGTTGCCGCCAATGGCGATACTGCGTTTGTTCACGACCGTCTGCCAGAAGAAATCGGAGCCCTTCTGGTACTTTTCATCGCCCGAGAGTTCTGCAATTCGCGCAAAACCCACAACCTTCGGCACCTGCGTATTCGCATGGACGTTCGTCAAGTTGTCATTGCCCTGCGACATCGGATTCAAAAGCCACTGGTGCGACCACTTCTTGGCCGCATTCAGGTACTTTTCGTCTTTCGTGAGCTTGTAGGCGTCGGCGTAAACTTCGGGCATGCCGCCGTGTTCCGTGCCGAGCATCTGTTGCATCTTGGAATCGTTCAGGCCGTTCGTAATTGAAATGCCCCAGTCGCAAAGCGCAAGGAACATCGTCTTTGCCTGTTCATAGCCTGCATAAACGTAAGCGTCACGCAAACCCGCATAAAGCTTGTGGATATTGTACCACGGCACCCAATAGCCGTTTTGTGCGCCAGCATCGCCATTTTTCATCTTGAGCCACATTTGCTTGCCGTTCGGCACGCCGCTAATGTAACCCTTGAAGTTATTGTCCTTGGAATTTTGGTCCTGAATCGTTTTAAGTTCTTTCAAGATGTATTCGAGGCGTTCCTTGACCTGAACGTCATCATTGTCGGCGTAATGCATCGCCAAGGCACTCAGGTAATGCCCCAAAACGTGGCCATCGAGACCCGCCCAGTTCGGGAACTTGCTCGCCTTCGGCTTCATGCCCGCTTCTTCGTAAAAAGGCGCGAGCAAGCGGTCCACATCGTAGCTGAGAAGCGTTTCGACGTTCAAGTCCTGGCGTTCCTTCAAGACGCCATCCAAAAGCTGTACATCCGACAACGCGAACATGTCGGGGTAAAGCACATCCTGTGAAAATCCGAGACCGCACGCAAGCCCCGTCAAGGCGAGCGCCGTGCGAAAATGTTTACCAAACCATCCTAACTTCATAAGAGCCACCTTTTTTTGCGACTTCATCTTTTTTGTCATAAAGGAGATGCCTGCTCGGCGGCAGGCATGACAAGTTCAAAGAAAAAGTACCGTCTCTGCTTAGAAAATAGATTGCAAAGCGGGCGTTAGGTATGGGGTTTGGGCAATTAGTTTTGCTAATTTGACAAAGGGCTAAATTCCAAACGAATCAATATGGACGCTGTTGTCGCCGCAGTTGGTTGTGGATTCGGCGGAAAAATCTTCCAAAAGGGTGTCAAAGACGGCAGACTCGTCAAAATAGGCACAATAGGCTTCGAGGGTTCCGCTTTCATCGCAAGCGCCACTAAATTCATCATTTGCATTTTTGAGTAAGCAAAGATATTTGAACTGTTCGAAAAGGCTGTCGCAACCGCTGCCAAAATTTTCCAATTTTATACTTCTTTCTACGCGATTGTTTGGCCCAATCTTAAACTGGGTAGAATAGTTTTTCTCATCAATTTTACAAAATGCCGAGGCGCCCTTTTCTTCGGAGTACACATCTATTTGGCCCTTATTTTTTCCATCACTCTCTACAACTTCAACTATAGTGTACGATACAGAAGCCACGTTTTCAAAAGTGACACTCAGTACTTCTTCATCTTTAACAATAACACTCTTGTATCTCACAATAAAGATTTCGCCATCAGACGAACTGCTCAAATCACCCTTTGAATCAGGCTCACCAGTAACAGAGCTGCTTGAAGAAACGCCGTTTTCAGCGATTCCCGGACCTGCATTGGGATCCACTGTTCCTGTGGCGTAATTATCATTAGAGCAAGCTGCTAAAACAAGTAAAGGAAGGACTATTAAATAGAGATTCTTAAGCACGGCTCTTCCTCGTTATTTTATTGGTGAGTGGGAAAAATTGAAAGTTTATTCGACAGACCTGATCAAAATTACAACTTTCATTCGCAATAGCAACAACCTTTTTGCAACAAGCCTTGATTTCTTCGACGATTTTATTGTAGGCATCCTGATTCACACTAAGCGTAGCACCGTTAAAGAATCGTTCACTTGTAGAATAGCGGTCTACAGCACGGGCGGCCATAATGGCCATCTCTTTGTGCATGGCGCGGATGGCAATGGGTAGCGCTTCTTTGGAACCGATAACGGTCTGTTCCGTTTGCACATAGTTTTTTTCGCCTTCCTTTTTCAGGAATCCCGCCTTGACAAGAAACTCGAGGACATCGCGGATTTCTTCGGCAGAGACATATTCCTTGCATTCTTCGGCAAGGTCGCGAGGCGTTGCTTCGGGCATCATCGGAGCGAGTTCTCGAATGACCGGGTACTTCCAGGATTCATAATATTGAAACGCATCCTTTTCAACAACGCGAACCTGGTGTTCCAACGCAATACGCTGCATTTCAAGATATGCGGCTCGCTGCGCCTCGTTGTTCTCCGCATTGCAATAAGCGACTAACTGGTAAAAGTATTCCTCTTCGTAATCGACGAGCCCCATCGATTTGGCCACCTGACTTGCCTTGATTTTGCTGAGCTTGCTTTGCCCCATGGAAACGAGCTTCAAAAAATTCGGAGACGAAAAGCCAGCCTTGCGGCAAAATTCACGCCACGAGAACGCTCCGAGACGTTTGCGTTCGTCGTAATAATCCTGCAAATAAAGGTGGTAATCGTGGTACTCAAAAATGGACTTCATAATACACAAAATAAATTTTTACAATACAAAAGTCAATATTTGTATTATACGGGAAATGTTATTTTGCCGTCAGGAAAACAATATTTTCGATTTTTTAGGAGCAGCAAAGTCTATATTATACAAAACGTATAATAGCGGGAAATAAAGGGCTTATGGCTACGAGAAAGCCCCGGCATGGGGGCCGGGGCATGTTCAATAAAAACGCGCAAGTATAGCAATTTAGCGAATCTTGACTTGCAAGACGCTATTTTTGCACTTGGCGATGTAATTGCCTTGGCGGAGACCATGCAGCTGCATTTGGACCTGCCCGGCGGACACGTTATTCGTGGAGCGGACGAGGTTTCCGTTCATATCGAACAGCATAATATCGCCGGATGCATAAAGCGTATTGCCATCGCGGTGGAATTTTACGACATCACCCGCGAGAACAGTCGGCAAAGCGATGGTCACCGAGCTGCTGGACTGAGCAATTTCACTTGAACTTGAAACGGCTACGCTAGAACTGGAGACGACCACGCTCGAGCTAGACTGCGTTTCCGAGCCACCATTGATAAAGTCTTCGACGTGCGTGACGCCATTGTTCACGTAATTGCCGAGGCTATAAACACTGCGCATGGCATTGATAACATCCGTTTCGAGAACCTTGCCCACCGGCGAGCTTTGACGGCGAATGTAAGCCATGTTGTCGTAGCCGGAATTGCTTTCGTTGCCCATATCCCAAAGAATCGGGGTAAGGCCGTACTGCTTAGCCGCCGAGACGACATCCTTGTGCCACTGCACGCGCCCCTGCTTGTGGAGATTCAGGTCGGAGCCGCTCAATTCCGGAGAGCGGACGTTTGCACCGAACTCGCCGACAATGACCGGGTAACCCTTGTTCACGTAATTCGTCTTCATCTTGGCAAACTGTTCCTGCGGATGCACGATGCTCCCGAGCTTGGAATCGACAGAGCCCGCCCAGGCGTTATAACCCGCATTGCGCTTGGGTTCGCTAGCCTTGGTGTAATCGCCATAGTAGTACTGCGGCTGAATCGGTTCGCTGGCGCCCCAGTCCTGTTGGCTCGTCATGAGTGTGTACTGGTACGGATCGTAGTAATGCACTTCGAACATCAAGCGGCCTTCGACCTTGTCTTTCGGGAAGGTGCTTACCGGAGCACTTTTGACCGACTTGTCGATGTCAGTATTGAGGCCCTGGATAATCAAAGTACGGGTTTCGTTGTTGCCACCCGTAGCACGTACTGCGTCAATGAACGTCTGGTAGTAATGCATAAGCGTAGACACATGCTGCGATGTCCACGTGTTCACATTCGGGCCGGGTTCGTTTGCGCCCGCGAAGAGCAAGCATTCGTTGTAATTCTTAAACTTGTTCGCAATCTGCGTCCAGTAAGTCTTCATCTTGTTGTCGATGGTGTTATCGACGCTCGTGCCGATGTTGCTCTGGAACCAGCCACCTTCACCTTCGTGGTGGATGTTCAAAATCGTGTAGAGGCCTGCGCGCATGGCGTAATCAACGACCGTCTTCACGGAATCGAGCCAACTTTCGGTGACCTTGCCACCGCTAGTGTGACTGTCCCAAGCGCAAGGAATACGCACCGTATTGAAGCCTGCCGCCTTCACGGAGTCAAGCAAAGCCTGAGTCGGGAAAGGGTTGCCCCAATTGGTCGGGTCGTTAGGCACTTCCATCGAGTTACCGATGTTGAAGCCCATGCCCATCTTGGCTTGAACTTCTTTTGCTGTTGGAAGTGTGGCTGCGGAAACAGAGCCTGCTAAAAATGCAACGCCACAGGTGATTCCAAGAATTTTAGACCAATCCATAACATCTCCTTAAATAACCTTTCCTTTGAATATAATCAAAAGATTTGGGAAAAGGCGATGTCACAAAAAAGGAAGAATTGACAAAAAGGAACGGGGTTAAAGGCGACCCCGGAACAGAGTCCGGGGTGACAACGCAAAAAAGGATGGCCGAAGCCATCCTCTTTTAAAATGCGTAAGGCGATTCCGGCACGGAGGCCGGAATGACAGTCCAAGCAAGAATTACTTCTTCAGGAATTCGTTGATGCCTGCAGCGGCACGACGACCTTCGCCCATGGCGAGGATCACGGTTGCAGCGCCGAGCACGATGTCACCACCGGCGTAGACCTTTTCCATAAAGGTCTTGTTGGCGGTTGCATCTTCGAGAAGGATGTGACCCTTCTTGTCGACGGAAAGTTCCGGCGTGGTGTTGCTGATAAGCGGGTTAGAACCGTTACCAATAGCAACGAGCACGGTGTCGCATTCGATTTCGAAGCTTGCACCTTCGACCTTGACCGGACGCGGACGGCCCTTTTCGTCGGGTTCGCCGAGTTCGTACTTGTCGACGAGCATGCCACGGACGTGACCGGCTTCGTCGCCAAGAATCTTGGCCGGGTTCTGCAAGACGCAGAATTCGACACCTTCTTCCTGAGCGTGGAGAACTTCTTCCTTACGGGCCGGAAGTTCGTTCATGCTACGACGGTAAATGATGCGGACCTTTTCTGCACCGAGGCGGAGAGCCATACGGGCAGCGTCCATAGCGACGTTACCACCACCGAGGACGACAACGTTCTTGCCCGGCCACATCGGCGTATCGGCATTTTCCTTGTCGTAAGCGCGCATGAGGTTTGCGCGGGTGAGGTATTCGTTAGCTGCGAACACACCGACGAGGTTTTCACCTTCGATGTTCATGAACAACGGAAGACCAGCACCGGTACCGACGAACACAGCGTCAAAGCCATCCTTTTCGATGAGGTCCTTGAGCTTGCGGGTACGGCCAATCACAAAGTTCGTTTCGAACTTCACGCCCATAGCGGCGAGAGATTCAATTTCCTTGTCCACAATCTTCTTCGGAAGACGGAATTCAGGAATACCATAGCGGACCACGCCACCGAGCTTGTGGAAAGCTTCGAAAATGGTCACGTCGTGGCCTTCGCGGCGGACGTCAGCAGCGACGACCAAGCCGGCAGGACCGGAACCGATCACAGCCACCTTCTTGCCCGTTGCTGGCTTAACAGCCGGAACGGAAGCGCCACCGTTGTTGCGTTCATAGTCAGCAGCAAAGCGTTCCAAGCGACCGATTGCGACAGCCTGGTTCACGTCCTTGTGCATCTTGCCCATCGTGCAGTTCATCTGGCACTGGCGTTCCTGCGGGCAAACACGACCGCAGATAGCCGGGAGCAAGCTCGTTTCCTTAATCTTTGCAATAGCAGCCTTGAAGTCGCCTTCGGCAATCTTTGCGATGAAGGCCGGAATGTCGATGTGCACCGGGCAGCTTTCGACACAGAACGGCTTCTTGCAGTTAAGGCAGCGGTTAGCTTCGACGATAGCCTGAGCTTCGGTATACCCCTGAGCCACTTCTTCCATCACGCGTGCGCGATAGGACGGTTCGAGCTGCGGCATCGGCTGGGCCGGAATGGCAGTCTTGTCCTTGGGCTTCAAGGGCTTCGGAAGGGCATTAATCTTTTCAAGTTCCACCTTGGCGGCGGCGTCCAACTGTTCGCGAGTCATATGTTCAGACATTATTTGCTCTCCTTAGCCTTGGCATCAGCCATCTTGTCGATGTTGCACTTGTGACCGTCATTGGCACCGAAGCGGTGCAATGCTTCCTGTTCCTGGGGCTTGAATGCACCCATACGCTGGAGCATGTTGTTCCAGTCGACTTCGTGGCCGTCGAATTCCGGACCATCGACGCAGACGAACTTCGTCTTGCCACCGATAGTGACGCGGCAACCACCGCACATGCCAGTACCATCGACCATGATGCTGTTGAGGCTAACGACAGTCTTCACGCCATACGGCTTGGTGGTAAGGGCGCAGAACTTCATCATGATCGGAGGACCGATAGCGATGACCATGTCCGGCTTGCCCTTGGTGTCTTCGCAAAGTTCCTTAAGCGGTTCGGTCACAAGACCCTTGCGGCCATAAGAACCGTCGTCGGTCATGAAAATGATGTTGTCAGCGAGAGCGGTCATTTCTTCCTTCATGAGGAAGAGGCTTTCGTTACGGGCACCCATGATAATCGTTACCTTGTTGCCAGCAGCCTTGAGAGCCTGGACAATCGGGTGCATCGGGGCAATACCGACACCACCGCAAACGCAGACCACGTGGCCGAAGTTTTCGATATGGGTCGGAGAACCAAGCGGGCCAACCAAGACCGGGATATCGTCACCGACTTCGAACTTGGAAAGTTCGGTCGTCGTCTTGCCAACCGTCTGGAAAATGAGGGTGATAGAACCTTCTTCAGTATCGGCATCGGCGATGGTGAGCGGAACGCGTTCACCGTTGTCCTTGTTCGTCTGGAGGATGATAAATTGTCCTGCCTTACGTTCTTGCGCGATCAGCGGGGCGTGGACGCGGAATTGGAATACCGCGGGAGATAACTGCTTTTTAAAGAGAATTTTTGCCATAATGCGAGGCAATATAGAAATTTTTTTTGACCACTGATAGTAAAAAAATATGTAAAGGGAGGCTGTAGAGCTGAAAAAAGCCAACTAAAGTTGTAGGAAAAAATTTACAATAATTGTAATTATATTTATATTGTAGTTCAAAGGAGTCATGAATCATGAGAGTATCAACGAAAGGTCGATACGCTATTCGCGTTATTATTGATATGGCAGAAAACGGCGAAGCCGAATTCCACCCGCTACACAACCTGGCGGAACGTCAGGGACTTTCCGAAAAATATCTCGAAGCGATTCTTGGAGTCCTCGTAAAGAACAATGTGCTCGAAGGCGCACGCGGCAAAGGCGGCGGCTACAAGCTAGCAAAGCCAGCGGCTGAGCTCACGGTCTGGGAAATCCTGAGTGTCATTGAGACATCCATTAGCCCGGTGGAATGCGTTGCTGACGGGAAAAACGGTTGCGACCGTGCAGACGTCTGCCCGACACTCCCAATGTGGAAGGACTTGGCGAAAATCATCAAGGATTACTTCACGGGAATCACCATCGAGCAATTGGCCCGCAAAGCCCCAAAAATTGCGCGCCCGCTCTGCAACGAAAAATAAAAGAGCGAAATCTAGTCACTTTCCGGACTGAACATCAGCGCTGCGCTCTGCGCTTTTTAATTTCGTCCAGAGAAATACCGGAAATAATAGCGATTTTTTCAATAGGAATATCATTAGCAAGCATCGCATCGACCATTTCAAATCGAGTCTCAATCTTGGCACCAGCCAAACGACATTCTATTTCTTCTTTTGCAATCATTTCTCGCTCCAGTTCGTTCAGAGTGGTTTTGTCCAAGTTTTCGATTTTGATACGGTTCAAGGCGTCGTTGACGATTCCATTTCCAAAGTCAGGAAGCGGTTCGCCCTCATGCGCGTGTTTGAGCACATAGAGCCAGGCGTCAACAGGATCTTTTACCTCGTCTGCGGTTTTATTAAACTTCGGCAGACTTACAATAATATACTTATTTTTGGGGAATAACGTCTCAATGATTCCTCCATCTAACACTTCCTTGCTATAAATAGCCCATTCATCAATGTATTTTTCCATGCAGTACGGCAATTCAAAATCACAAATCCAAATGGATATTGTTTCGGGAATTTCATAACGCCGGTATTCCTTTTCTTCTTTTGTGAGCGTTTTAAATTCTTCTGATTTATCCATTTCATGCTTACCTTTTATAATCAAAAACGCTTTGTACAATATGGTTCGGTCGATAAAGAAACTGTGGTCTGCCTTCTGCATTTCAATATTAAGGAAACGCTTAGAACCCGTAGTTGCGAAAGCATCCAAAATGACTTTCCGCTCTTCGGGAATCATAAATCTTAACGTATGTTCAAACGAGTAATTCAGATTCTTGATTTGGTCGTCGCCTTTCAGGTGCAAGATTCCATCAACGAAGTCCTTGATGGCATCCTTACTGGCGAACAGGCTCTTGAATCCGGTATCGGTTCTCGGGTCGATGTAGGTTTTGCCTTTTAGCTTTTCAGGAATAGATTGATTCATAATTACACCTCCATTAAGTTTGGAGGTTCTAATCTACAATAGAGAATTTTCAAAAAGCGAAACTTTGCAAATTTTGCAAACAACCGTTAGCAAAAACGTTTATTTTGTCAACTATTGATTTCAACACTTCACTAGCAAAAAAGTACAAAGCCTCCCCAAAATTGGCCCAAAATACAAGAATCTATTCAATTTTTCTGATTTTTCCAGCGTCCAACCGCTTGCGAAGCCGCATAAAATAAGGTATTTTCAAAAGTACGTCTTATAGGGGCTCTTTTTGAGCGGAGTTAAAACCTATCTTTGCGCTCGGAGCCTTAGCTCAATCGGTTAGAGCGTCGGACTCATAAAAATTGTGGCACCAGTCTGAAAGGGCTGGATGCGAATGGGAAGAAATCGGTGAAACCTAACCAGCGGTAACGCTGCACGGCAACGCCGAGCCGAGCCAGGGGTACACTCCTGGAAGGTGTAGAGACTAGCGGAGCAGTAGAGCCTGCTTAATGACCGCACAAGCCTCCCACGCCTAAACCCGCAAGGGCATGGCGAAGACATAGTCCACGGAGGTGCGAAAGCATCACGAACGTAAACCCGTTGGTTCCCGGTTCAAGTCCGGGAGGCTCCACTTAAAGAGGATGAGCTGAACAGCTCACCCTCTTTTTGTTTATCTTTAGGGTAAAGCCCTTGGAGGATTTTTATGCCCTTCGGGGCAGTAAAGGGAGGACAATCACATGAAAATAATCAATATTGGAATTCTTGCCCATGTAGACGCTGGAAAGACGACCTTGACGGAGAGCCTGCTATATGCCAGCGGAGCCATTTCAGAACCGGGGAGCGTCGAAAAAGGGACAACGAGGACGGACACCATGTTTTTGGAGCGGCAGCGTGGGATTACCATTCAAGCGGCAGTCACTTCCTTCCAGTGGCACAGATGTAAAGTCAACATTGTGGATACGCCCGGCCACATGGATTTTTTGGCGGAGGTGTACCGCTCTTTGGCTGTTTTAGATGGGGCCATCTTGGTGATCTCCGCTAAAGATGGCGTGCAGGCCCAGACCCGTATTCTGTTCCATGCCCTGCGGAAAATGAACATTCCCACCGTTATCTTTATCAACAAGATCGACCAGGCTGGCGTTGATTTGCAGAGCGTGGTTCAGTCTGTTCGGGATAAGCTCTCCGCCGATATTATCATCAAGCAGACGGTGTCGCTGTCCCCGGAAATAGTCCTGGAGGAAAATACCGACATAGAAGCATGGGATGCGGTCATCAAAAATAACGATAAATTATTGGAAAAGTATATCGCAGGAGAACCAATCAGCCGGGAAAAACTTGTGCGGGAGGAACAGCGGCGGGTTCAAGACGCCTCCCTGTTCCCGGTCTATTATGGCAGCGCCAAAAAGGGCCTTGGCATTCAACCGTTGATGGATGCGGTGACAGGGCTGTTCCAACCGATTGGGGAACAGGGGAGCGCCGCCCTATGCGGCAGCGTTTTCAAGGTTGAGTACACCGATTGCGGCCAGCGGCGTGTCTATCTATTTTTAAAATGATAATTTTAATTACTTGACCGAATCGGTTATTGGTGTTATATTATAAATAACCGATTCGGTTATTTCGTTGAAAGGCAGGGATCAAAGTGGAAAAATTTTTGGCGCTGACGGAAGAAAAGAAAATGACGATCCTGAACGCAGCACTTCAGTGCTTCGGAAAATTTGGTTATGAAAAAGCATCCGTCAATGATATTGCAGTGGCTGCTCATATCTCCAAGGCATCCATGTTTCAGTATTTCGGAAGCAAAAAACAGCTCTATATTTATCTGCTGGAATACTGTAAAAAGGTCATTGAAGAAATATTTGAAAAAGCACATCTGGATTCCAAAACGGATTTGTTCGACAGGATCCTGGCATCCAGCCGCATGGAAATGGAGAGCTTCCAAAATCAGCCCTTCACCCTGCAGTTTATTACCAGCGTCTGGGAAGAAACTTCTCCCGAAGTAGCCGATGCGCTGGTGATTCTGACAGAGGAAGCCTGCAGCTTCAGAAACGATATGGTTCTTCGGGAGGAGGACGCTTTGAAATTCAAAAACCCGGAGGATGCCCGGCCGGTATTTCAGATGCTGCTTCTGATGGGCGAGGGATATGCGGCCCGGTACCGTGGGGCAAATGCTTTTGACTTTGAGACCGTCATGGATGATTTTGAGAAGAACATCGCAATTCTGCGGAAAAATTTTTATAAGGAGGAGTATCTGAAATGAGCGAGCCAATCATTGTTTTGGAAAAGCTGACCAAGCACTATGGGAAACATCGGGGAATTGACGGACTTAGCTTCTCTGTTGACCAGGGCGAGTTTTTCGGCTTCATTGGCCCAAACGGTGCGGGAAAATCCACCACCATCCGCACCCTGATGGGCCTGATCCATCCCAGCGGCGGCAGCGCATCTATTTTCGGCCTGGACTGCCAGACCAAGGCCAGTGTCATTGCCAGAGATGTGGGCTATCTTCCCAGCGAAAACAGCTATTATGAAAACATGAAGGTGCGGGAACTGCTGCAATACAGCGCAGACCTGTACGGCATGAATTGCGAAACGAAAATGTATGAGCTCTCCGAGCGCCTCAATCTGGATCTGACCCGGAAAATCGCAGACCTGTCTCTGGGCAACAAGAAGAAGGTGGGGATCGTGTCTGCCGTCATGACCTCGCCCAAGCTGCTGATCATGGACGAACCCACCAGCGGCTTAGACCCGTTGATCCAGCAGGCTTTCTACGATATTCTGAAGGAGGAGAACAGCCGGGGAACCACCATTTTCTTCTCCTCCCATGTCCTCAGTGAGGTGCAGAAGCTGTGTGACCGGGTGGCGATCTTAAAAGAGGGCAAGCTCGTGGGCATTCAGTCCATCCGAGAGCTGCGGGAAAGCGGCTATAAAAAGGTCAGCCTTACCGCTGAAACGGCCATCCCCCGTGAGTTCTGGGGCCTGCCCGGCATTGCCAACTACACCGAGAGTCCTGACAAGACCTCTGTTTCCTTTATGTATAACGGCAATATCACGGCGATCATTGACAAGCTTCACCTGCTGCATTTGGACGATGTGCTTTTGGAAGAACCCTCTTTGGAGGCGATCTTCCTGCACTACTATGCGTAAGGAGGTGTCAGGCATGGTCATTTTGAAATATGAACTGAGAAGGCATCGAACCTATATCCTGGGCTGGGCCATCGCCTTGGCTGCGTGCATCTTTTTCATGACACCGACTTATTACAGCTTTCTGGATGCGGCCTCCGTGGAACTCTTTGAAACCATGGGCACCACGGACTTTTACAGGAGCGTCGGCGTATCGATGGAATACCTGACCTCTCCGCTGGGTATTTACGGGTTCCTGACCAGCTTTTTCATGATTGCCTCCGGCGTTTTCGGGATGCACTTCGGCATTTCCATTCACACCAGAGAATGTACGGAAGGAACCTCGGAATACCTGTTTACAAAGCCCTTTCCCCGGAAAGCAATTTATTGGGCAAAGGCATGGACGGTGTTTGTCGGCGTGGCGATCGTGGGTGCGGCGTATCTGCTGGCTTCCCTTTTCGCCATGGCAACATTCCGTTCCGGAACTCCTTGGGGAGAGTTTTTCCTGATTGCCCTGTCCCTGACCCTTGTGACGCTGTTCTTCGCTGCAATGGGGCTGATGGTGGGAGTTTTGTTTTCCCGCAACCGCAGTCCGCTGCTGACTGCCGGTTTGGTTGTGTTCGTTGAGTATTGCATTACCAGCTTCTCCAACATCGTCAGTAACCGGGCTATCAGTTTTCTGTCTCCCTACTCGTTCTTCGGAGCCGCCGAGATCTCCAAAGCCGGCTTCTATGACCTCCGGTATCTTGGGTGGTGCGTGCTGCTGTTTGCCTTGTTTTTGGTGCTTTCTTACGGTGTCTTTCTGAAAAAAGACATTCAGTTCCGCAGCTAAGGAGGTGTGAACATGAAAACATTGATTAAAAATGAATTCCGCCAAACCAGAAGACTTTTGCTGATCTGGCTGGGAATCATGCTGCTTCTGTGCGGTTTCTGCTATTTTGAGCTTCTGTCCCTACGGGACAGTCTGGATGAAATGGCAGCGATGGTCAGCCAATTTCCGAGACTGATCATGATCATGTTCGGAGTCAAAGGCGACTTGACGACATCCACCGGCTGGTATGTGTGCATCTATTTCTGGGAGGGACTGCTGGCGTTTCCTTATGCCATGTCTTTGGGACTGTCCTGTGTGGCAAGGGAAAAGAAATTCGGAACATCGGAATACCTGTTCACAAAGCCTGTGAAGCGGAAAACCATTGTTCTGGCGAAGGTGATCGTTTCGGCAGTGAACCTGCTGGTGTTCGCCCTGTTCAGCGGCGTGTGTAATTATTTCACGATCGTTCTTCCTTTGGGCGGTCTGGATCAGCCGGGAGCGGTGCTTTCCACAACGATGGGAATGTTCTTTACCCAGACTCTCTTTTTTGCCCTGGGTCTGCTGTTTTCCAGTGTGCTTCGATCCTATAAGGCTGCGGTGCGGACAGGAACAATTTCCATGCTGGCTGCCTATGGGTTGGCCTTTACTGCCGAGTACACAGGAAATCATTTCCTGGACTACCTGACCCCATTGCGTTATTTTGATGTGTACGAGGTAGCACTGCACGGTTTCCACCTTCCCTATCTCGTCTTAACGATCGTTGTGGCAGGTATTTGTGTCGCAGCTGCCCTGGATCAGTGGAAACGGCGGGAATTGTGATGTTACATGAATCGTGTATCTTGAAAACAGCAGCTAACGATATATGGAGGAAATATTTATGTTACGGCCAAAAGAAATAGTATGTAAATGGGTAGATGCCTTTAACAACCATGATGTAGAGGCAATTATGAGCTTGTACCATGATAACGCAACCAATCATCAGGTGACCAATGATCCCGTGATTGGGATAGATGCAATCCGTGAAATGTTTACAGCAGAATTTGCCACTGCCGATATGACTGCCATTGTAGAGAATATCTTTGAAGATGGACAGTGGGCGATTTTAGAATGGAAGGACCCTCTGGGACTGCGGGGATGCGGCTTCTTCCATGTTGTGAATGGTAAAATTCTGTTTCAGAGAGGATATTGGGATAAGCTGTCTTTTCTGAAGCAGCATAATTTGCCTATTGAATCGTTGTGAAAAGGTGAACAGAGCACGAAGTTGAAGGAAGGGCGAAAATGGAGCGAGGAAGAATTATTGTAATTACAGGCCCTCCGGGAACTGGAAAATCGACAGTATGGATGCCATGGAAGGAATATTCTTCTTCGTCGATGCGGGCGGCTTCCTGAAGCCAAACATACAGGTCGTT
Source organism: Fibrobacter sp. UWB16 (assembly GCF_900215325.1). Taxonomy (NCBI): domain Bacteria; kingdom Pseudomonadati; phylum Fibrobacterota; class Fibrobacteria; order Fibrobacterales; family Fibrobacteraceae; genus Fibrobacter; species Fibrobacter sp. UWB16. The sequence continues at coordinate 1,145,877 of NZ_OCMS01000001.1, forward strand.
GCTCTCTGGGTTACAAGGAAGCTCTGAACCACGCCTCTGACGATACAATGCGTACAAGAGAAAAGAGGGAAAGACCGCTGACAGCATTAAAAAAGATGCAATTTTTTCACAGCATACTTTCCGAACCATGTGTGGTGTATGGCACCGCATTTCTCAGCAACACAATATACCAAGTTCGAGGCGGAGAGTCTATTGAAATAAAAAAATCCGAGGAAGAGAATATCTCTCTGCCTCGGATTTTTCGTTTCATCCCTCAATCGGCTGGTGTAGTACCTTCAATTTCAAGATGTCCCTGTGCGGACACGCCCTTCGGTTGTCGCTTTTGATTACAGCAAAAAAATGATAGAATTGGCTAAAAGACGGCAATCACAATATGCAAAACAAATTGAATTTTGTGTGGCGGATGCGACCGATAGAAAAAGTATATTAGAATTAAAAAGAAATCGAGCCTTTACGAAAGCAGTTTCTAATATGGCAATTATGGATATTACGGATATTGAACCACTTCTTATGGCTGTTTATGAACTGTTGCAGGAAAGCGGAATTTTTGTCTTTGCAACGCAACACCCTTGTTTTGTCACGTTGACTGAAAAATATATGACACCGCACAGTTACTATGATATAGCGATTGAAGGGCAACCGAAAGAGCAGATTTATTATCATCGTTCCATACAAGGTATATATGGATAAAGACTTGGAAAAGCTCATGGAAAAATATAACGTTCCATGCAAAGTCAAGAAAGTCAAAAAGCAAACTTTAGACTTGAATCCTCAAGATAAAGTCATTGACTGCGATTATGTTGACCCGGCTGGTTTTCCCCATTGGGACAAAGATTAAATCTTGAATGTCATAAAGGCCCTTTATGCTAAAGAAATTTCTTTCAGTGTATCTCCTTTTATCTGCTTGTCTTTATGCAACGGATTATGAGTGCATAGAGCTTTATGGAGATTATAGAGTTGTAATTGAAGGGACTAAAAATACAGCGAATCAAGTCAGTACAAAACGTTATTCAAGCTATAAATCCTGCAATCGTGATTTGGAAAATTACCTAAATGGTAAAAAGACTCCTATCGCATACGAGTGCATAGAACTTTATGGGGATTACAGAGTCGTGCTCGAAGGAACTAAAAATCCAGCAAATCAAGTTAGCTCATTGCGTTATACCAGCTATGGGTCTTGCAATAAAGCCTTGAATGAATACTTGTCTAAGCAAAGACAATAATCTGCAACTAGAGCTTCTCCAGCTTGCCGTTTTTTATGTAAAAAACCTCTGTTCCGATGGATTTCCACTTTTGGGCGAAGCCTAGATACTTGGACTTCGCCTTTTCTGTTAGGTCGTAAGGGAACGTCAGCGACTCCACGCAATCGACCGTCACATCGCCGTGAAATTGCAGTTCAAGATAGCTGCTGATGTTGTCGCTGCGGAATTTCGTCATGTCGTTCGTCTGCGTTCCCTTCACTGGCAGCTTGCTTTCATACATGTCGTCGTAGGAAACCGCTTTCGGGTCGGTGACGAGACTGGGCTGGTATCTTTCGCTTAGGCTGTCGCCAGCCGTCCATGTGCAGGTCACTTTGTCCTTCTTGAAACGTACCGCGACATTTCCGTATTGGGTGGCGCGGTTGTGCGTCGTCGCCTCACGTAGCTTGTCATGGTCGAGAAGGTTGCCGTACTTTTCATACTGCCAGATTTTGAGCTGGTTCGATTTTTCAGTAGAACCTAGGTCAAACAGGTTGTGCGCTGCGGAAAGTCTCGAATGGCTCTGCTTGATTGAACCGTCCGCGTTTAGCGACGGGCCGCTATACCCGCCGGAGCTTCCTGTCTCGAAGGTGTTTTTGAAATGGCTGTTGAAAACCTTTTCAAGCAGGTCGTCTTCTATGTGCATCCCCAAGTCGTGCTTCTGGAACAGCTCGCGCATCGTCGCCTCGATTTCTGCGGCGTGTTTCTTTGTCGCCGAGCCGTAGTAATGTCCCTTCTTATATTTCTCGATGGCTGTATCAAGGTGTCCGAGCGTGGGAGGCAACTTGTCGCCCTTGAGGGCGCGAAGGTCGTCGATGCTGATGTTTGTCGAGAACGGGACGCTTGAGCCGGACTTGATGCCAGCCTTGATTTTCTTGAGGCGTTCGAGTCCTTCCTTGTATTCGATTTCCTTCCTTCTCGTTTCCGCTTTCTTGAGCAGTTCCTTGATTTCCGTTTTCGCGGCGTTGTCGCCCTTGGCGATAAGCGCGTCCATTTCGGTCGTGAGCTTCTTGAGGACTGCGGACTTGGGGTGGTTCTTGAGGAATATCTTGATGGAGTCCACGCGGCCAAGTTCCGTTTCCCAGTCGATGAGGCGTTCCACTTCGGCGAGAGCTTTCTGTCTTATAGTGGCTCTTTTTGAGCGAAGTTAAAACTTTAGTAATTCCTATGGCTTTGGGAAAAGCTGTATAATCCCAATTTTAAACCACTCGAATCCGAGTGGTTTAGAAAGGAAGACGGACTCTACGCCTTTACTTTGTCGCCACCCAAAAAAACTCGCCCGTTCTGCAAAGAGAACATAAAAGAGTAGAGTTAAAAATTTCGAACATTCACGGCGGCAAAACCGCCGTTTTTTTTTGCGAACATTTTCAGAAAAATCTTGACAACCATCTCTAAAAGGATTACATTCATTAGTGAACAAATGTTCTAGTGCTCAAATTTTTCAAACACTGTGGTTTTTATGTTTGTCCGCAGGGAGGCGACGATGAAAATAAAGGTTATGGATGCAGAAATTTCCGTACAGAGAATCGGCAATGACGACTACATTTCGTTGACCGACATGGCCCATAGTCAAATGCAAGAACACATCATATTCAAATGGCTGAGCAATAAAAACACCATTGAATATCTAGGAGAATGGGAGTCTTTGTACAACCCGAATTTTAATTATACCGAATTCGGTACAATTAAAAATGCTGCAGGAAGCAACAATTTTGTTCTTTCGGCTAAGCAATGGATACTCTCAACAAATGCTCAAGGAATTGTAGCCAAAACAGGACGATATGGCGGAACTTTTGCACATAGAGATATAGCGTATCATTTCGGAATGTGGATTAGCCCCAGATTTCAACTATTATTGGTTCGCGAATACCAACGCCTCAAAGAAGCTGAACAAGCCAAGTTCGGCTGGTCTGTACGCCGTGAGCTCTCTAAAATCAACTACCACATTCATACGGACACCATCAAACAGAATTTGATCCCGGCAACACTCACAAAACAGCAAGTGAATATGGTTTACGCTAATGAAGCAGATGTTTTAAATGTTGCTTTATTTGGATTTACTGCTAAAGAATGGCGCAATGCGCATGACGATTTGCAAGGCAACGTCCGCGATTATGCAACAGTAAACCAGCTAATTTGCCTTTCGAACATGGAGTCGTTAAATTCAGTTCTGATCAAGGAAGGCTTGCCACAACCAGAGCGGTTGCAAAAACTGAATCAGATTGCGATTTCGCAGATGACCGTGCTAGAATCTATCGGAGAAAATAAACTGCTAAAATAATCCACTGCGGCCATTCACTTTCCGGACTGAATTTCGAGCAAGTCCGCCGTGAGAGTGGCGTCGTCAGGGAAATATTTTAAAGCGACATTCAAGAGGCGCACGGATTCTTCTGTGCGTTTTTGCGCGTGGGCATCGTAGGCCATATTCTTGAAACCAAAGACGGCTTCGGCATTCCCGTTTTTAGCAGCAAGCTCGTAGGCATATTCGGCGCGATCATAGAACTTGGCATCGTATGCGAGGTTTCCCATGAAGATGGCGGCATCGGAAAAAACGGGCTTGATTTGCAAAATGTTATTTAAGATTTCCATGGCGATGTAGGGCTTTTTGTCTTCGGCAAGGACATCGGCAAGCTTGTACATAATTTGCGTGTCGTCAATTTTCACGCTGAGGGCTTCGCGGTAGGCGTTGGCGCTTTCTTCAAAATTCTTGTTCAGGCGGTAAACATCACCAAGATAAACTAAGAAATCGGATTCTTCGGGATGGAGCGTGTAGCCTTCGCGAATTACGGCAACGGCTCGGTCAAAGTCATTCAGAGCAATGTTCGCTTCGGAGAGCTGGTAAACGATGCTGATGTCATTTTTGTCGAGGCGGTAAGCATTTTCGATGGCGCGGAGGGCTCCGACTTTGTCGCCGGTTTTGGAGTAAGCCTCACCGAGGTAAAGCCAGCCGGAAATGTTATCGGGGTCGAGTTTGAGCGCACGGTGGTAAACGGCAATGCATTCCGGGAATTGTTTTAAGCGGAAGTAGACGCTAGCCATATTGAAAAGTGCGGGTGCAAAATTGCCTTCGGAATAGTCCACAGCCTTGCGGTAGGCGGCGGCCGCCTCGGGATATTTGTCCATCTGGTAATAGCTATTGGCGATGTTGAAACTCACGGCAACGGGATCGGCGCCGCGGTCTTCGGCCTTGCGGTACAAGAGGATAGCTTGCTTGAATTTTCCACTGCGATAAAGGGCGTTTGCGCGTTCCATCAAGTCAAAAGACGATTGCGCCGCAAACGACGAAATTACAAAAAGCAAAACAAGAATAAACACTTTCATACTAGTCTCTAAACTTCACTTCGAAGGGTTGTTCCATGCCACAGAAAGCAACGGCTTTGCCGTCCTTTTCAGCAGGGGCAAAAGTCATACGAGCAATAGCATCCTTCCCCGCTTGCGCAAGTCCAGAGCCTGCGGGAGACTCTTCGATGACTTTGATATCATACGCACGACCGCCAACATCCACACAGAAACTGAGGCGGAGCATGGCATCTATTTCGCGGTCACGGATTTGCGGCGGCACCTGAAAATTCGGCATGGAGCGATTTTCGGGCTTTTTATCGACATCGCCTTTTTCAGTGGAAAGTGCGCCACCACGGAAATCAGCAACGAGTTCGCTGTTAATGGCAGCCCCAGCGGTACCAGAAACAGCGCCAAGAGCCATGGCAAAACGCGGTCCCGCTTTGGGCGAGCGAGAATTCGACTTTTGGCGGTTTGGCTTGCGTGCCGTGCGTTTTTTCTCAATCTTCTTTTCGACTTCTTCAACTTTTTTCACGGAGACTTCGGTCTTGACGAATTTCTTTTCGTAGAAGATTTTACCCGTCAAGAACAAGTTCGCCATCGTCACGGAGAATACGAGAACCAAGCTCGCAAGAATCGCCGCGAGAAGGATTGTAAAACGCTTTAAAAACTTTTTTATAAACTTTTGCATTATTCCACTCAGTTACTCTGCTTGGGCGGCGATGGAGACTTTCTTGACTCCGGCCAAATTGCACATATCAATAACCTGAACGAGCACGCCAGTTTCGGATTCCTTGTCGGCAATCACGACGGCTTCGCGGTCGGGCGCTTTCGCAAGAGACTGTTTCAAGATGTCTTGCAGGCTCGCCAAATCCACCTGGCGTTCATTCATGTGAATCGTCCCTTCGCGCGTGATGGCAATGAGCAAATTTTCTTTTTCAAGTTGGCTCGCCGATTGCGCCTGCGGTTTCGTCACATCCACACCCGTTTCGCGAGTGAACGACGACGTCACCACAAAAAAGATGAGCAAGATGAACACGATATCCATCAGCGGACCCATTTCAATGCCCACGTCTTTCTGTTTTCTTCTCGGTAAATTAAATTCCATAACAAATCCTTTAGATTGCTTCGCCTACGGCTCGCAATGACGTTGTCCAGCTCGGGTTGCAAAATAGTTGTCGATTACCGTTGCGCCAAGTTCCATTTCCTGCTTCAAGATTTCAATGCGTTCGTCCAAACGCTGTTTCATAAGAGTCAGCGGGAACGCAATCAAGAGCCCGCTCTGCGTCGAAATCAAGGCTTCTGAAATTCCATCCGCCATCAGCACCGGGTTCTGGTTTCCGTACAACGTGATTACCTCAAAAGTCGAGACCATTCCCGTGACCGTTCCAAGCAGGCCCAAGAGCGGAGCGGCTGCAGCCATCACAGAAACTATGTGGTTTCCTTGTTCCATGTAGCGCACACTTTTCATCATGCGTACTTGCATGTAATCGCGAAATTCGTCATAATTTTTTTGCGCAATTTCAATCGCGTAAGAAAGTTCTCTTGAAAGAAATCCACCGCGTTTGCGAAGGTTTGTCAAAGTCGTCTGCACACGCTGTTCATCAGAGGAAGATTCGATTCCAGCAACAGTTCTTTCGCCGGTCAAACCGCGCTGCATACGCCTCACGACTTTAGTGATATCCTTTCTGAAAAAATCGCTACCGATGCGAAACCAGCTCGAGAAAAGGAAATAGAATCCAACAACGCCCGACAAGAGGATGGGTAGCATCACCACGCCACCCGCCTCGTACGTATTCCGCAGGGATTCTATGAATATGTAATGAAAATCAGTCATAATTCATTCAGATGAGATTGCCGCGTTTTCAACTCGCAATGACGTATTTTACTTACTTTCCTTTCCAAAGACTTTATTCATAAGCGAAGTGCTTTGCACGTAAAGTTCGCTGGTGATTTTTTCAATCTTTTCGCTCAAAAGGCCATGCAAAATCATCACAGGGATTGCAATGACAAGACCCATTTCCGTCGTGACAAGAGCTTCAGAAATGCCCCCCGCAAGCACGCGAGCATCATTCGTCCCGACTTCGGTAATCACGGTAAAGAGCGTAATGATACCCGTCACCGTACCAAGCAAGCCCAAGAGCGGAGCAATCGTTCCCATCGCAGCCAGAAGGCCCATGCGGCGTTCCAATTTCGGCTGTTCACGGAGCAAAGCTTCTTGCAGGGAGCGTTCCGCATTTTCACGCGTATCGTTCACCTTGTTGAGCACAGCAAACAGCACCATCGCAAGGCTCGTCTCTTTCTTAAGGCAAAGATTGGCAGCTTCTTCGTACTTTTTCTCAGCGACAAGCGCATCCATCTTCTTGGTGAAGCGACGACCGAGATGACCGCGATAAGAAAGCATCACGAAACGTTCTAGGAACAAGAGGAGCGCAATGATCGCCACGAGCATTAGCGGATACATCACGATACCGCCCTTCTTGAAGAACAATTTAAATTCTTCGGTCCAAGTGAGTTCCTTCGTATCGGTGATAGAATTTTTGATGGCCTTATTCTGCAGCACATCCAATGGAATCGCGATAGTAGCCTGCGCGTCCGTTGCGTTACCTGACACCGCCCCAGCCTGGTTCACGGCAGCCTTGATGTTTGCCGCCATTTCCGTAGGCAGATTTGCATTCCATTCAAAGACCTTGCCCTGCAAAGCACCAGAGCGCAATAGCGCCTGCACATCGCCATTGTCGTTTGCAACTTCGCCGAGGAACACCGTTCCCAAGCGCAAACGATTCACGTTCACATCCGGGCGCGTACCGACCTGCGAAAGTTCAGCACCGTAAGACTGCGTGTAAGTGACTTCGTGACGGGCAAGCAAATCTGCCATATAGCCCTGCACCGCAGCAATTGTATTCGGCACTTTCTTTTCGGCTTCGGCACTGGCGCGTTTCAAGTTCAAAAGGCGCTTGTTCATTCCGACCGGATAATCGCCCGCCACATCGCCAAGCGTCTTTTCAATCGAAAGCTTCACTTGCGTGTTGAGCGCATCGAATGCAATTTCTTCGCTCTTGGACTTTTCTTCCGCTTCTTCGGTGACATTTTTGTTTGCCATCACTTCTTCGGTGACGCGGCCAAGATCTGTCGAGAGTTTGGAATAGCGACCATCCAGTTCACGCGTTTTATTCTGGTGTTCTTCGGTCAGCTGCGATTCGGCATACCGGTTGCTCCAATGCTTGGCATCAAGCTTTTCAAGGGAATCGGCTTTTTGCATGCGGATGCGGGTAAGCGTTTCAACTTCGCGCTGCAAATTGCGCACTTCGACTTGCAACAAGGAATCCTTAATGCGGGCTTCGTCTTCGGCGCTTTTCTTGTCGCTCGACCACGGCCAAGCAAATGCGGATGAGGCGAGCATTAAAACGATGACTAGATATTTCACTGGATTCTTCACTTCGTTCAGAATGACGTTTGGATTCATCTCACGCCTCCCACAACAGACAAACTTACAGGCAATTTTACAATCTGAGGTGGCTTTTTCGCCTGTTTCACGTCAATGGCAAGTTTCACGGCAGCGCGTTCCTCAAGATTCAATTCTTCATTCCATTCGTAAACAACTTTATTGTTTTCCAGCTTACGTTCCAGGCGACCGTAAGAGGCTCCGTTTTCATCGACATAGACCATCCACTGGTTCCCTATGCGAAGAATCGTTGCGTTTACAATTTCGCCATTTTTGCGAGTGAGCGGGCTATTGACTACAGAAACTTCATCGCCAAACTTGATTTCTTCATTCACGAGCGACTTCATGCGAGAAAATGCTTCTTCTTCGGTCACGTTTCCGCTTTCGATTTCACGAGTCAATGATTTTGCACGGTCAAGGCGCTTATCGCGTTCCCATGGGAGCGTCTGCGCAATTTGCGTTTCGAGTTGTTTGCAAATTTTGGCAAGTTCACTGCGCAAGGCGCGGCGTTTTGCGGCCACGTTATCGCTTTTGTTCTTTGCGCGGGCCTGTTTGTTGCGCTCCTGCTGGAGGCTTGATGCCACCTTGCGAATCTTAGCATTCAAGCTATCGATTTCCAGATTACGGCGTTCCACATCGGCCTTGTAGCGCTGTTCAAGCAACTGGCGATGTGATGCATCTGCACGTAGCATCGAATCCGTCGATGCGATTCGAGTGTTCAGATTTTGAATTTCAGAATTCAGCTTTTCCTTCTGCATTTTCAGATCGCGAATTTCAGACTCGTAGTCTGCAAAAGCTAGACCCGAAAGCGAGAAAATAAGGATCACAAAAGGCAATATATTCAATCGTTTCATAACTATTCCAAATAGGTTGTCTCTAAATTACATTATTTAAACACCTGGACCCACCAAAAGTGTCACCGTGTTTGAGAAAATTTTCAACTATTTGCATTCTACACGACCATCCTTGACACTGCACCAGTTTTCACAAATTTTTGGTTCTGCACCCAAGCCATAACACACATTCTCGACTTCGCGTTTCAAAACACTAGATTTTAATTCCTGGAGATAATAACGGCTCACAAGTGCGGACTTACACTGTTCGTACTCATCCAAATTCCAGCCACGATCCGCGCACCACAGCCACAGATATTCCTTGCAATTGGTCTTTTTCGGATTTTCTAGGCATTCGTTTTCAAGCGCAGAACAATCCGCAATTTTGTTACTTTCAAAATTACTTGCCACACAGTAGCGCTTAAGGCCATCGGCATATGCATTTGCCTTTGCTTTTTCACTGATGGAATCCGGCAAGAACAGAGACCACTTCGTCGTATCCAGCATCATTGCCGCCTTTACGTTTGATGCATAACACGCCTTCACATGTCTATTATAAACGGAATCCCGATAATACAAGGGAGCCTTTTCATTAGCACCTTGCAAGCCCTGTAAAGAAACATCTTCATCCGGCATTCCAGAGCAAGCCACATCCTGATAAAGCCTACAGGCTCGAGAATCCCAGCTATCGGCATTATCGCCTTCTGTATCCTTGCAATTACTCCAAGCTATATGTGAAAAGCCTACAGCATCACCACTAACTTCTATGTTAATTGTCGTTTTTGCCATTCCACAAAATACGCCCATTCCATTTTTAACATTAGACTTTGGAACAACACGCGAATCCGATACAGACTGTTTTACCTTTTCCACATAATCAACATACGCATCATCGGTCGAATAAAGGTCTACCGAAATTGTCCCTATCGGGAGCATCATATTCATCAGATAAAGAGTGTCAAGAGTCTTGTTGCCTGCGACTGAGCGATTCGATGAAAAGCCCAGATTTTGCTGTTCTTCCAGAGGATCGTGCATGGCAATTCCCCTATACCCCTCTTCATCGGCATCTTTCATTCCTTTGAACATCTGATTCATCGTGGTATTTTGCGATTCACCGCCTCTTATGTCGTAGTTCATAATCGAAAGAACGCCTCGTACTGTTTTATCATAATCCAAAGCGGCCTTCACAAATTCCATATCCATCGGATATTCCAAAAAGCTCACATAGAACAAATTAGATTCACTGCGATTTTCTTGCCACACATAACCACCCTTCTGTTGCGGCACATTCATACCCTTGACGGTCACTCGATTCGGAATCGTTGCGATTGCCTTATAGGTTGATTGCACAGTATGGCCTGCACTATCCCATTTAAATGAGGCGCTTAGCTCATATGATTCGCCAGAAATTCCGTAAAACATGTAAGGTGTATAAAAGCAATTCGGGTTCGATGATTTGGGTTTAAGAACCGCAGTTGTATCCAGTTCTTTAGCTTCTCCGCCGAACACAAATCGTCCGCTAACAGTCACATTTGCGCTATCGTAAAACGCAAAATCTTGCGATGAAGTTTCGTCGAGCTGATAGACTTTTGAGAAACAGACATAAGGATTTCCGTGCGCCATCACGTATCCGTACGTATAAACGCCCGTATAGACTTCGCGCTCTTCGGGATAGTATTCCCATGGGCCATGAAAATCGCAGGCAACGAGCAAAACAGACGAGAGAATCCAGACGAGAGACGAAAGGAATCGCCTACAAGATCCATTGGAGATCGCATCACCATTATCGAGACTCGCAATGACACCAGCATTATTACGTTTAAAAAAATCACTCATAACATATCCTCAAAAATTCAACTAAGTTCTAAGCTCTACCAAATAAAACATTACTGGATCCTTCAGCCCTACAGGCTTCAGGATGACATTCTCTCGTTGTCTCTCGTCTAAAAGTAGTATTCATAATTCAGCATAATCGGTAAAAAGGGGAACTGAGAAATCGAAGTCTTTTTCGGCGGGTTCTTGCGCGTATCGTAGAACGTAAAGAACATGTTGTCGTGATCGGTCAAGTTGATAATTGTCCAGCTGAAATTCCACTTGCCTTCGCGACCGATATCAATCGCTTTCAAGTCAATTCTGAAATAATCCGTCTGGCGTCCCGCATTGCGGCTTCCTGGTAGCACGACAACTTCATCAGAATATTTTTGCGATCCGATTTCCTGTTGCAAATAATATCCCTTGTATTCGCTAATCGGCATGCCCGATGAATACTTGAGAGCAAGCGATGAACGGAAATAGCGACCCTTTTTCTTGTGTTGCCATAAAGCATCTTCGTCACCTTTCCAGTTAATGCCCAAATCCATCTTCAACGCATAGGGCTGATGCCAACTCGGGAAATAAGGTTTGGATCCATCATTGGCTCGAGCAACACTTATACTTTGGCTCCAGTTGATTCCACCAAACCACCAGCCTTTATCTTTACGCAACGAAAGTTCATAACCGAAAGAATAGCCATCCGCCGTGCCAAAATTATCTGCCAGCACAAGACTCTTAGAAGAATTATCACTCGTGTCTGATTTCATAGCAAACGTGTTCAAGTTATTTTGAGTTTTATAATAAACGCCTGCGGTAAAATCATAACCTTCAAAAAGATCGCGTTGGCTATATTCCGCAGCAAAGAGCCACGATGAAGCCGGCTTGATATGCTTGCCACTCGTCGTTGTCGTTGCCGGGTAATAGAATTCGTTTAACGTTTCCTGATCGGTATAGACGATTGAATTCATGTACTGCAAATAATAGCCGCCATAAAGTTCTAAAGATTTCGTATCGTCAAGATTAATCGTTAGCGATGCACGCGGTTCAATGCCGAAATGTTCCGCAGCCGATTGATAATTGAAACGCAAACCATATTGCAATAACAAATCTGGCGAAATTTTCCAAGCATCCTGCGCATAGGCTACATGGTGGAAAGCCTCTTCGATATCGGCCACACCAATGGACGCCATCTTTTCCTGATAACGTTCATAAACGTATTCCAACTCGTAGCCAAACGTAAACGTGTGCTTATCGATACCGCGATAATTCAGCCATTGCTTACCTGCAAACGTGTAAAGGAGCATTTCAATCGACATCAAGTCGCTCACCTTCATCGTCTGATAGAACTGGCTATAGGCAAATGTGGCATTGTATTCCCAGTCACCATCAATGCGGTGGTAAATGCCAAGCGGAATGGCAACATTGCCCCAGTCCATATAAAGCGGGTCGAATTCAAGTTTATCCTTGCCAATATAAAAACTGAGTTTCATTCGCGTATCTTTGGAGAAATCGTACATAAACGTTCCCTGCAAATCCGTGAATTCATAATCCAGATCCAAATCCAAGAGGCCAATCGCATTGCACAAGTCGAGAATGTAGCCGATGTAAGTTGTACGACCTGCAAGCACCCAACGCGCTGGACCTTTATGGCCTTCGGTATGGAGCTGTGCTGCAAACGTACTGATTTTGACACTCGACTTGCTAAACCATTCTTCGACAGAATCCTGGCCACCCGCGCGACCTTCCATTTTGAGCACAGAGCTTAAGCGGTTGCCATACTGCGCCGGGAACCCGCTCTTGTAGAACTGTACATCGTCAATGCCTTCAACGAGAAACGTGCTGAAAAGTCCAAAGAAATGCACTGGAGAATAAACGACAGCGTTATCGAACAAGAAGAGATTCTGGTCGGCAGCGCCGCCGCGCACATAAATCTTGGAACTAAAATCGGAACTTGCGACAACGCCCGGGAGCGCCTGAATGCTCTTGATGACATCGGCTTCAGCAAGGCCCGGCATGCGCTTGATGGACTTTGCGGAAACGACTGATTCACCCGGCTTGCGTTTGGGGCGACGACGCAACTGCACCACGACTTTTTTGAGTTCGGTCACCTTGGAATTTGTGCCGCCCGAAGCAAGAAGCTTTTCTACATCAACATCGGAGGAATCCGACGAAGACTTCACTGAATCCTTCGACTCCGCTTGCGCGTCACTCACAATGGCACCCGCACCTCCGTTCGAAATCGTTTCTTCAACCGTGACTGCGTCGGGGCCAAGCGTTTTGCTGAATGAGCTATCGTTACCGAAATACAGGAGTTCATAACATTTTTCCTTCTCGGCACCAGAAGTATCCGAATTCGTCACGCAAATGTTCCAAAGCGTATCGGCAGGGAGAACAACGCTAAAAGGCGTCCCCACGGTCGTCTGCAAAGCCTCGCCCGTTTCAAGAATTTCAACATTCAGCTTTTCGTGAGCTTCAAACGAGTCATCCTGAACAATTCCATTGAAGATAATACTTTCGTGGGCTGCGGCAAACGCAACCATCATCGACAAAAAAACAACAATTCGCAGCATAAAATTCATTACAATTTCGGTTCCTTTCCCCAATGGAACACCTCAAGGTACAAAAAGTGTTACCACATAATAGAGAAATTTAAAAATTTATAGTAAACCCAAATTTTTCATATAAAAGGAGATGCCCTCCCCATACGCGGATCATGATCACATAAGTGCTAGTTGCATTCAAGGCGAGTGTCGCGACAGGCTGCTTGCAGACTGTCATGATTGAGCCGAAGATGCTGACGCAAAGCGTCAAAGCACTAAGTGATCAAAGAGCTCAGTGGCGGGCATGACAAACTATTATAGGAAATGCCCGCGCGATGGCGGGCATGACAGCAGATAATAGGAGATTCCCGATTATCCCCGTCAAGCGAGGACAGGCGCGAGGACAGGCATCGGGGATGACAAAGTAACTAGAATCGTCCGACGGTAAGGCCTGCGTAGAATCCCGGCCACCAGCGACCTTTATGGTCTTTGTAGCTCACGTCATCGTGATAATCGCCAAGCGGCTTGAGCAACAACTTGTTCAGATAGCCCTCGCTCGTCAAGTTCAGCGTGCCACCCACCGAGAGGCCGAAACCTGGGAACACCTGATAAACATAGCCGACGCGACCGCGATGGTGGTATCCAGACTTCCAATCATCTTCGTCCACTCCAAATTTATCGTAGACGTTGAAGAAGGTGTATTCCAATTCCCAATGGCTACCGTACTTTCCGAACTGGGTACCAACACCCACACCGTGTTCATAGAACTTTTCGAATTCCTTAAAGATATGCCCTTTCTTGAAGAATGTCGCCCATTCAATGTTGGTATAGAAGTAGGCAGTACCCAAATGAAGGGATCCTCCAAGTGCACCCATTTCGTTCATGTAAGGGGTTGCGCTCCATACGCCGTTTCCGATAATATTGACGATACCCACCGGAGACTTTTCGCAATGCGCACAGATATTGACAATACCCCACTGGCGACCCTTTTCATTCGTGGCATAGTTGACAACACCAATTTGCACCTTTTCGTTAACGTGAGAAGCATTTACCCCCGCAGCCACCTGAACTTTCGACTTTGTCGCATAATTGACACCAGCAACCGCTTGGCTTTTTGTAGTTTGTGCAACATTCACGCCTGCAGTCACCTGCAAATCCGTAGCCTTCGCATAGTTCACACCGGCAGAGACCTGCAAACCATTAAGCGTATCGACCGCTATATTCACAATACCAATCTGTGCACCCGAAGATTTGTCCTTAGAAATATTTACGGTAGAACTAACCTGCGCTCCATCAAAAGACCCTGCGTAGTTAGCCACAGAAGAAAGCTGAGCGCCTTCAAAATGATCTTTTGCCACGTTCGCTATCGTTGTTGCCTGCAAACCGTGCATTTCCTTTTGGGCAATGTTCGCAATCAAGCTCACTTGCGTACCCAGCATGTAATCCTTCGTGCGAGCGACAAACAAGCCCAACTGCAAGCCCTTACGCGGATCGCTATCCGTATCCACGAAGTTAAACGTCGTACGGAACTTACCGTTATGATCCAGGGAATCAAGCGAGCAAGCAATCGTATCGCCGCCCGGGCAACTTCTATTGCCGCCAATTTCACCGCGGAACACCGTCTGTTCAGCCATAACACTCTTGAAATTGCTAATCGAAATCTTTTCGCGTTTGCCGTTCACCAAAGCAACCGTTGCACCCATGTAATCCATCTTCTGCTGGAGATTCACCGTGTAGTTACCGGCCGGGAGGCCAAGGCTCATCGCATGTCCCTGCTTTTTATTGAGTTCTGCGACGAGTTCGCCATCAGCATCGCGAATGTAAAGGCGACCACCCACGCTTTCGTCCAAATCGAGGCCTGCGCTTGTTGCACGCAAATCGGTCATCACCACGTCACCCGTACCCGCAAGATTCATGTCGCGGCTCGGATGCTGAGCGCCACCCAGCGTTGTTTCCGTTTTCTGGAGCGTTTCGTTAAATGCAAACTGGTACGCTTCCGAGAGCGTCACGCGGCCATCGTTGCTCAAGTCGCCTGCGCCACGGAGACCGCTCACAAGCGAATGCGTAAAGAACGAGCCCTTGAGTTTATCGCTTTCCTGGCTAGATTCATCTTGCGTGCTGCTCGTGATAAACGCATAGCCCTTCATGTCACTGCTCTGATCGACCATAAAAGCAGGCACCGCCTTACCACCTTTCACGCGGGTAATTGCACCAGAACCGCAAGCATCAATCACTGCAATCTTTACATCGGCACTGAGCGCGTCAATGCGATTGCGCAAGTCCTTCCAGGCATACGTTTCTTCGCCCAAACGGAGACCCTTTTCGTCGGCGTGACCGCTGTAATAGACAAGCACTTCGTCGCGGCCGTTAGACGCTTTATCCTGCAAAATTTTTGCATCGAGATTCGCAAATTCCTTTTGCAAAGCAACAACAGACGGTTCCTTCACGAGTATCACGTTCTGCGGAAGCACGCCACCCATTTCCTTAAGCACTTTGGCAAACGAACGGGCATCACTTTCCGCATAGCGAAGCATTGGACGGCCAGCACCACCGTTATTGGCACTCACGGCCACAACGTAGCGATTGATACGGCCCTCTGTCGTCGCATTTGCGGCATTCGCATTAGATGCAAGAACCAACAAAATGAGCATAAACGCAAAAGACAAACCAGACAACACCCCAAAAGCCTTATTCGAAATCATAAACATTATTTACCCGCCTTCTTGAGAGTAAAACCAATCACCTTCACGTCGCTTCTCTTAAGCAACTTATCGACATCATTTTCTTCAACCGCAAACTCCTTGGGAGAAGTCACGAAGAAGAACTTTTCAAAGTACGGAGCATCATCAAGCTTGTACGCAAACGGGAGAGAATTCATCTTGCCCGGAGCAAGTTCAATCGCCTTCACGCCATCGCCCATGTGGAGAGTCAGAGCGCCATTGCCGTCCATGCTAAAAAGGAGTCCAAAGCATTTTTCAGGAACGGCATAGCGCAACTGAATTTCATCACCTTCGCCGACAGAATCAAGATCGTTCAGCTGGACAATCCCGACAGGCGTCTTCTTCCAGACTTCCATGCGGGCGTCAAGTCCCTTGATTCGCGTATCAGACTGGGTTTCGGCAAGAGCAACCTGCGTATTTTGCGAGCCATTAACATTAGCAACATCGCTACCCACGCGTTCGTTCATCACGGAAGTTTCGCTTTGGGCAAAGAACGCCACCAATGCAACTGCAAAAACGAACATCGCCGCAGCCGCAAATTTCACGAGCGTGAAGCGCACCGCATTTTTCGCAGCATTTTTTGCAGCATTTTTCGCAGCATTCCCGGCGGCACCCGTTCCAAGATTCGCGCGACCTTCCTCAGCAACATCCGTTGCATCGGCGATTCGTTCGGCAAGCGTTTCAAACGGCAACTTGCTCAAAATCGCCTTGTTGTCTTCACGGAGCATTTTTACGCGATTTGCAAATACCGCATCATTCGCTTCAAGCTCGCGAAGCTTACTCATTTCTTCTTCCGGCAAGTCGCCAGTCAGGAATCGTTCTAATTTCCAATCGGGAATCATCACTGAACCTCCAGAGTTTTAACTTTGGCCTGTAACCCGCGCAAACGCTTGCGCACACCGCTTACCGAGAGCCCCACTTCACGGGCAGTCTCTTCGAGCGTCATTCCATCGACAAAATGGAGGACTGCCATTGTGCGGCTAGATTCGGGTTCCTTAGAAAAGAGCTTTGCCAGCACATTTTTCGTTTCGTAATCGTCATGCTCGTCTTCGGCACAGGCGATGCTCAAAAGCAGGCTAGAAGAATCTACGTCAAGTCCACGACGGCGCTTGTCACGAATGCGGTTGAGGCAAAGTCTTGTTGCCGTATTCCACAAAAGGCTGCTCGGCGACTCCATATCCAGACGTTCCGATGCAGAGTAAATCCGCAAAAAAACATCTTGCATGAGGTCGCTAGCTTCAGCGTCATCGCGAAGAAGTTGCAGGCAGCGCCTATAGACCATAGGCGCGTACTTCTCGTAAATCTTTGCAAATCCTGCTTTTTTTAAGGGTTCTAGGCTTTTCACGTTTATGTAACACCGGAGGTATTCAAAAGTGTTACCATAAAATTTAAAAATTTTTAAATCGTGTCTGAACTGCGCAAAGTTTGCATGGAACGGCGGAAAATTTCCTTGCCAGAGCCAATTTCAAAGAAATACTTGAAAATTCCAAGATCGACCTTGCTAAAAAAGCCCAAACGCGGCTTTGCAAAAACACGGCCACTTTCATCAACGCTAAATTTAGCCTTGAACTGGTTCAAAGCCGACGGCGCAAGCATCACATAGTCAATCCCCTTCTTGAACCAGTCGGGAGATTTATCGTAATCCGGCGCGATTCGCGTCACAGGCTTCATCGGGTGCTGCACGCCCTGCGTCTCGCCATTGCCAATCGCAATCACGAGTTCCAGCTTTTCGCCATCGTCAATTTCAATCGTCGGAGTCTTCTTGAACGTAAGCCCGACCACGCAAGTATTGAGCCCAATCATCTGCGCCAAAAGCACAATATCCGCCGTCGCATACCCCACGCGTTCATCGAGCGAAGCTTCGCACCCCGCCACAGACTTTTGCCCCGCAATCGCAATGTAATTTTTCACATTTCGAAACGAGCCGTAATGCGCCAAGCGACCGCTAAATGCCACATCGTCATTTAAAACAAGCTGCATGTGGAGTGCAAAATTTTCATTCAACCGACGAATCCGCGACTGCAATTCTTCGACTTGCTCCTTAGTCAAAGGCGTCGAAGCATACCTACGCACAGAATGTCGTGCTAAAACAGCCTCTTCAATAGTCATAAATTCTCCTTCTCAAAAGCTCCCAAAAATTACTATTCTAAACTACAATTTTACAGCTCAATTGTCTCGTCATCGCTCTTGATAAAATCAATTAAGCGCTCCAACGTGAGGGCTGCCCCCATATTCCCCGCATCGGCAACACCTTCCGCCCGCAAGGAGCACTCCCAGACAATCGCCACGCGATACCCCAAGAGCGAAAGTTCATGTTGCGTTTTAATATCGCGCACAATGTTGCGGTCAAACTTGTCGTTCCAAAATGCAGAATTCGACTTCGGACGGCTCGTGAGCTTGCAACCGTGCTGGTGCCAGAAACACCCGTTCACAAAAATCGCAACCCCATACCTTTGTACGAAAATATCCGGCGTCCCCGGCAAATCCCGACGGTGAAGCCGATAGCGGAACCCAGCCTCAAAAAGCGCCTTGCGCACAATCATCTCGGGCTTTGTATCCTCCGAATGGACCGCCTGCATCATCTGCGAGCGGGTCATCGGCTTGCGAGCCCTGCGCCTTTTAGCCACCCTTTTCTTGGCACTCGTTTTTTTTGAAACTTTATCCACTATCGTGTTCCCAATTACGTTAAAAAAGATAAATTTAATTGCGTAACAACAGTGTAATTTATTTTGATTTTTTTAATAGCAGGCACAAAATGAAAGTTCAAGACCGCTTTTTAAAATACGTGAGCTTCACCACCACCTCCGACGAAGAGAGCGAAAGTTGCCCGAGCACCAAGCAACAACTTGAACTCGCCAAGTTCTTGACCGAGGAACTTGAACAAATTGGGCTTTCACAAGTGAAGATGGATGAGAACGGCTACGTCTACGGACTCCTGCCCGCCACCGAAGGCCGCGAAAGCGACACGCCTATTGGATTCATTAGCCACATGGACACGTCACCGGACTTTTCGGGCGTGAATCCAAAACCGCAAATCATCGAAGATTACGATGGTGAAGATGTACCCCTCAAGGGCTCGGGAGCTGTGCTCAAGGTCGAAGACTTCCCCACGCTCAAATGGCTCAAGGGCCGCACGCTCATCACGACCGACGGCACAACGCTCCTCGGCGCCGACGACAAGGCTGGCATCGCCGAAATCGTGACCGCCATGGAAGAGCTCATCGAAATCGACCGCCACGCTGAAAGCCGCGGTTACGAGAACCTCTCAGGCCACGGAGACATCTGGGTCTGCTTCACTCCAGACGAAGAAATCGGACGCGGCGCCGACCGTCTGGACTTGAGCTATTTCACGGCAAAATACGCCTACACCGTCGACGGCGGATACGAAGGCGACATCGCTTACGAGAACTTCAACGCCGCAAGCGCGACCTTCAAGATTCACGGCAAGGGAGTGCATCCCGGCGAAGCCAAGGGCATCATGAAGAACGCAAGCCTCATGGCCGTCGAAATTGCGATGGCGCTCCCCGAAAACGAAACACCCGCCACCACCGAAGGCCGCGAAGGATTCTACCACCTGACCGACATGCAAGGCGACGTGACCGAAGCGACACTCAGCTACATCGTCCGCGACCACGACCAGACGCGATTTGAAGAACGCCAGGAATTCCTACGCGAAATCGCCAAAAAGTTTAACGAAAAATTCGGCGAAGGCACCGTTGAGCTCGAGCTCAAGCATTCCTACAGCAACATGCTGCAGATTATTGAAAAAACGCCCGAAGTCCTTGAACGCGCCCGCACAGCCATCGCCGCCGAAAACATCACACCGGTAAGCGACCCTGTGCGCGGCGGCACCGACGGCGCCAAGCTCAGCTTTATGGGACTCCCCTGCCCAAATCTCGGCACGGGCGGCTACGGCTACCACGGCCCCTTCGAACACGTAACCGTCGAAGGCATGGAAACAGTCGTCCGCATCATCAAGAGAATCGCCACCAGCAGGGGTTAAAAGCCCCGAAATCATTCCAATTTGAAATAATTAGCCGTTTGAAATCCTTGTAATATTATTATAGATTTCCCCAATGGAGGGAAGAATGTTACAAGGTTTACTTTCTTTTGAACTATTGGGACTCTCGGGGAATGCGTGGTTTACAATAGCTGTAATCCTTGCCCTATTTGCATCCATGATGTTTTCAAAATTGCGCACCGACCTCATCTTTGTCGCCGCCATGGCCGCACTATATATAAGTGGCGTTCTTGACGTCAAGGGTGCTTTTGGTGGATTCTGTGCACCATCCGTCCTCGTCATTGGCGTCCTTTTCGCAGTCATTGCAGGTCTCAATCAGACAGGCGTTTTGAACTGGATTGTCAAGCACCTGATGGGCACCCCAAAAACTCTCACGGGAGCCATCACGCGCCTCATGCTCCCCGTCGCCCTTTTAAGTTCCCTCCTCACCAACACGACCATCGTTGCCTTGTTCATCAACATCGTGAAGATTTGGTCCAAAAAGCTCGGCATTTCGCCGTCCAAGCTTTTGATCCCGCTCAGTTACGCATCTGGAATGGGCGGCATCTGCACCTTGATCGGAACTCCGCCAAACCTCATTATTTCAGGGCTCTACACCGACGCGACCGGCATCCATCTCGGGATTTTCACGACAACGATTTGCGGGCTATTCTGCCTCGCGGTTGGCATTTTGTCTGTCATCGCACTGCAGAAGCTCCTCCCCGAACGCAAGTCCCCGTTAAGCGGGCTCAGCGATGACGAAATGACACTCGAACTCTGCGTGCCCTCAAAGCATAACTTTATCGGCATGACTTTGCGAGAAATCTACGACAGCAATCCGCGCGGTTTCGAGAAAGACAAGAACGGCATTCTCGCCATCCGCCGTTTCGATAACGAAGTCGAAGTTGCTACCCCCGATTCCATCATCATGGGCGCAGACCACATCATCGTATCGGGCAAGGCGGAGCAACTCCAGTGGATTTGCAACAACCTCAACTTGAAAAACGAGCATCTGGAAGGCATCATTGAAAACGCAGCCGTCGGAAAAAAATTTGGAAAGAAAACCATTATTTCCGCAGCCATCATGATTGCCATGGTGCTCCTTTCGGCATTTAACATAATGCCGTTACTTTCGTCTTGCTTACTCGCTGCCGCAGCCATGATCCTTTTCCGTTGCTGTTCAAGCACGCAAGCAATGAACGCCATCAACTGGGAAATCATCATCGTTTTTGCAGGAAGCATTTGCCTTGGCAAAGCGCTTGAAATCACCGGTGTCGCCTCAAAAATCGCAAACAGCATTTTGAGCGTGAGCGGAAGCAACCCCTACATCACGCTCGCCATCATGTGCGTTGTCGCAACCTTCATCACCGAATTTATCAGCAACACGGCAGCCGCAGCATTGTTCTGCCCCATTGCATTGAGCGCCGCGAGCGCCCTTGGCGTGAACCAGCTCACATTCTGTATCGCACTCATGATCGCCGCAAGCAGTAGTTTTGCTACCCCGATTGGCTCCCCCACCCACATGCTCGTTTACGGCCCGGGCGGTTACCATTTTACAGATTTTGTCAAAATAGGCCTTCCGATGAATTTTATCATCCTAGCCGCAAATATATTTATAACAACTTTGATTTTTCCCTTTTAATAATATAAGTTAAAGTTATCAGTTTCATCAAAAAAGATTATACATTAAACATACGGAGGTTCATATGCATATTTCATTCATCATATTCAATATCTTTGTTCTCATTGTCATCGTCGTCGCTGCATACGCACTAGGGCGTAGAATCAGCAAAGAAACCAAGCAGAACGCGCCAGAAGCTTTGAACAACACGCCTTACGACGACTGCATCAAGGAAAACGAAGCCAAGTTCAAGTACGGAACATTCACGGACGCCCGCGATGGCGAAACGTACCGCACCATTCAAATCGGAAACCAGGTCTGGATGGCAGAAAACCTGCGTTTCAAGACCGAAGGTAGCTACGCTCCGAACAACGATGAATCGAACGTTGCAAAGTTCGGTCGTTTGTACACATGGACAAAGGCTCTTGACATTCCTGATGAATACGTTGAACAATCTCCGGCAAAAGACATCGAGATGTACAACAAAATCAAGGACAAGAACTACAAGGGCATTGCCCCAGAAGGTTGGCATATTCCGAGCAACAAGGAATGGGAACAGCTCCTCAGCAATCTTGACGCAAAGTCCGATGGTGGTGAGTTGCGCGGCAAATTCATGTGGAAGAACAAGGGCAAGGATACGTTCGGATTCTTTGCGCTCCCGGCGGGTTACCGCTTTGACAACGGCAACTTCTGCCATTTCAGCAGACGCGCCCGTTTCTGGAGCAAGGATGAATACGGCAAGGCTAATGCATTCCGCCTGAGCATTACCAACAATTCCGTTGATATCGAAGGCGTGTACAGATCCGACGCTCTCTCGATCCGCTGTGTGAAGAACGTGTAATAGTCGCGTTCTCTCGTCATCCTGAGCGTAGCGAAGGATCCAGTCAAGTCTCGATAAAACAATTCATTTAACGTAAAAGTCCCTCACGAGTATTCGTGAGGGCTTTTTGTGTTTTTGTAAGTGCGTTTCCGTTCCGAGGAGGGGCGTTAGTTGGATGAATCGTTGCCGTGAACGTAACTGACAAAAGCAAAGCGTTTGCTGTCGGGAGCCCAGGAATTGACATTGATAGTTCCTTGACCGCCGAAGAGTTTAAGAATCGTTTGCGGTGCAGACCAAGAATCTGCAGGGGATGCGCAATTCGATTCTACAGGGAGTGCGCGGCGCATCAAGCGGAGTTCAACATTTTTGTTAGGCACATGTTCGCCCGGGCGCACATCCGTTTCTGTGTACGCCACCATCACAACCTTTTGACGGTCCGGCGAAATATGCGGGAACCAGGTATTCCAATGCAAGTCATGCGTCATCTGCGTTTGTTCAGAGCCATCCGCCTTCATGCAGAATGCCTGCATGCGTCCAGAGCGCTCAGAATTAAACCAAATATATTCGCCATTGCAATCATACTCGGGGCCATCATTCAACCCGAAAGCAGTCGTGAGGCGAGTTTCGTTACCGCCCGCCGCCGGAATTGTGTAAATGTCATACGAGCCGTTGCGTTCGGCACAGTACGCAAGCGTTTTTCCGTCCGGCGTGATTCCATGCAAATAGCTTGGCGCAAGGGGCGTCACCAATCGCGGTTCGCGGCCATCAAAATAAATCTTGTAAATGCGGGAAAGGCCGTCTTCTTTGGTGTGGTGGCTCACGTAAACGCCACTACCATCCGGATCAAGAACGTGGTCGTTATTGCAGTTGTCCACATAATGACTTTCGATTTTTGCCACCTCGCCTGTTGCAAGCGCATACTTGAAAATGCGACCATTGCTATTGTACGTAAGGAATGTTCCGTCTGCACTCCAGTTCGGCGCTTCAATCACGCAGTCGAATTCCTTGAGAACTTTTGCTTCGCCAGTTTCGATATCGAACACTTGCAAAATAGACTTGTCGCCGTTACGATTCCACGTTTCACCTGGAGAAATTTCAAACGTGTAACTCACGCCAAACTGCTCGCGAATCTTGTCCATGAGCGTCATGAATTCCATCGTTTTGGCATGCGTCATTTCCGGGCGCTCCCAAACGACGGAGTACGCCGGGCCGTCGCAAATTTCGTGCCGGAATTGCGCGGGATTTTCAATCGCTTCCTTGCATGCGAGAACTTCGTATTCGTAACAGTTGCAGAGGCGCGGAGGTTCAACAGTTTCAACAACATTTCCGGCATCATCAAGCAATTCCAGTTTCACCATATCATTCAAGTTCTGCACACGGATTTGCCCAGCCGTTCCGTAAATCACGCCCTCGTTATGCGTCGGCGAGACCATTGATGTCTTAAGATATGCTTTTTGGCCGTTTTCGTACGTGAGATTTATCCAGTCGCTCGCATCCACGCCCGTCTTGAACTTGACGCATTTGCTATCCATCGATGTAATTCCGTTGCGAACAACTTTTCCATCAGCATCAATACGCTCGCCGAGGAACAAGTCCGCAAACGTAAGGCTATAAATGCCGATATCCAAAAGAGCTCCGCCCGCAAGCGCAGGGTCATGCATACGGTCCCTATCGCTAAGTTTCATCGAGAAATCAGCTTCAACCGATTCAACATTTCCAATGCGACCGTCGCGAATCCAGCTACGAATCGTCTCTAGCGCAGGCAAGAATCGCGTCCACATCGCCTCGCACAAGAAAACGCCCTTATCATGCGCTAGGGAAATCACTTCAGAGGCGAGTTTTGCATTCGCCGTAAAAGCCTTCTCAACCAAGATATTTCGGCCATGTTCAATACAAAGTTTTGCAAATTCATGATGATGCGAATGCGGTGTCGCAATATAAATCAAATCGATTGCGGAATCCGCAACAAGTTCCTCGTAACTGCCATACGCTTTTTCAAAGCCATATTCCTTAGCAAAAGCAGTCGCCTTTTCCAAATCGCGGGATGCCACGGCGTAGCATTCTACGCCCATCCCCTGATTTTCCAAAGTTTTTACAGCAGCGGCCATCTTTGTCGCAATATGACCGCACCCAAGAATCGCAAACTTCAAATTTTTCATACCATAAATATAAATCGCTCGCGCCCAAAACCGCCAAAAAAAATTTGCACCCCCTGTTTACCGCTGTAGCCGAATAAAATCAAACCCGTTTTTCAGTTGCCGCCCACATTCAAGTCTGTCATGCCCGCCACCGCGCGGGCTTCACCCTCACCGTCAAACGCTCTAGAATTTGATATATTTCTCACCATGAAGCAGATTGAAACAGTTGCAGTTGTGGGTCTCGGGGCTGTCGGCGCCGTTGTAGCAGAACAGCTCTTGAGCGTTCTCGGGAACAAGCTTTATTGCGTGATGGACGCCGAACGCAAGGCGCGATACCAAGCAAGCGGAATCGTCATCAACGGGAAAAAGGCGGACTTCAACTTTGTCACGCCGGACGAAGTCCCGGTCGTTGACCTTGTGATTTTTGCGACCAAGAATTTGCAATTCAACGAAGCGCTAGCAGAAGCGAAAAATGCAGTCGGACCGAACACAGCGTTACTTTCGCTTTTGAACGGAGTGCATTCCGAAACAGAAATCGAACGCGTTTACGGTACTGAAAAGACGTTGTACGGATTCATCGTCAATTTGCAGTCCATCAACAAGCACGGGAACATTGACTGCGCTGGCCGAGGCATCATTCTCTTTGGCGAAAAAGACAACCACCGTTCCGAACGTATCGAAGCCATCCACCAGCTTTTTGAAACAGCGCACATCGTGCACAAGATTCCAGAAAACATCCGCTTGGAAATGTGGAAAAAACTCTTGATGAACACGGTGTTCAATTCAATCGGAGCCATTTGCCGTTCGACATTTGCGGGTTTCAATTTCCCGGTGATGCAATCGCTTGTGCGTAAAATCGGGAACGAAGTCATTCAAGTAGCAAACGCCGAAGGCTTTGCGCTTACAAACGACGACCTAGAAGAAAACCTGCGACTCACATGCAACTACACGCCGCTCGGCAAGTGTTCCATGCTGCAGGATATCGAGGCCGGACGCAAAACGGAGAACGCGTATTTCTGCGGAACCATCACTAAGCTCGGGAAGGCTCACGGGATTCCGACGCCCTACTGCGAATTCTTAGGCGAACTCCTCGAAGGGACCGAGCTCGCGAGAAGTCTCATTAAGGAAAGCTAGACAAGATGGCGATCCCGGAATAAATCCGGGATGACTCTACAAAAGATGCTTTACGACTTCCACGTCAGCGGGGAGCCAGTTGACTGTGTTTAGATTTTCACGGTCAAGCCATTTGGCGTCTTCATGTTCCAGGAGTTTCGGCTTGCAGCCTGCAGCGAGCGAGCAATAAAAGCAATGCATCGTCAGGTGAAATTTCGGGTAATCGTATTCCACAGTGCAAATTTTTTCGCCAACATTTACCTTAACAGCAAGCTCTTCCTGAAGTTCGCGAACGAGCGCCTGTTCCGGAGTTTCACCCGGTTCCATCTTGCCGCCCGGAAATTCCCAGCCATCTTTTTGGTCGCCATACCCACGTTGCGTGGCAAAAATGCACCCGCCATCCGTGATAACACCCGCGACAACTTCTATAGATTTCATGGTGTAAAATGTAGAAAAAGCAATGTCCACAGCGTCATTCTGAGCCATTTATGGCGAAGAATCCAGTAAAAAATTTAAACGCTTTCTAGACTTAACTGGATCTCTCGCTACGCTCGGGATGACGAAAATGCAGGTTTTCTTTGCAGTCAGGATGACATTCCATTTGCGGAAAATCACATAAAAACCAAATTATAACTTACTTTTTTCCGCCAACTATTGACTTTTTAAATTAAATTTTATAAAATTTAATTGTACAAAACAAAACAGTGTATATGGAGAAAAAATATGACAATCTACGACTTCACACTTACCGACGGTAAAGGCAACGAAGTTCCGCTCTCAAAATTCAAGGGCGAAGTCATGCTCATCGTGAACACGGCAACCGGTTGCGGATTCACCCCGCACTACAAGCCGATTGAACAGATGTACACGGACTTCCACGACAAGGGCTTCGAAGTCATCGACATTCCGTGCAACCAGTTCATGAACCAGACCCCAGGCTCTGACGAAGAAATCCATGAATTCTGTACGCTCAAGTACGGCACCACCTTCCCGCAGATGAAAAAGTCTGACGTGAACGGCCCCAACGAGCTCCCGCTTTACACCTACCTGAAATCCAAAATAGGCTTTGAAGGTTTCGGATTCAGCGTCAAGGCGGCAGCAATGGCCATGCTTCTGAAGAAGATCGACAAGGATTACAAGAACAATCCTGATATCAAGTGGAACTTCACAAAGTTCGTCATCGACCGCGCAGGCAACGTTGTCGCCCGTTTTGAACCCACTGCCAAAATGGAGGACGTACGTTCTTGCGTTGAAAAGCTACTTTAGGAGGTGCAATGATTTGTCCTCAACTAAAACTTGAAAATCAACTATGCTTTCCGTTGTATGCAGTATCCAAGGAAATCACGCGTCGTTACGCGCCATTCCTGGAGCCGCTCGACCTCACCTACACGCAGTACATCGTGATGCTCGTGCTGTGGGAAGAGAAAAAGTGCAACGTCACTGAACTCGGACAAAAGCTCTACCTCGATTCGGGAACGCTCACACCGCTCCTGAAAAAGCTCGAGAGCAAAGGCTACATCACGCGAACCCGCGAAGCAAGTGATGAGCGTTGCCTTTCTGTAAGCCTGACCGATGAAGGTGAAAAGTTGCAGCACAAAGCAGCGAGCGTTCCTAAGTCCATGGCAAGTTGTGTAAATTTGTCAGAAGACGAAGCAAAGTCGCTTTACTGCACGCTTTACAAAATCTTGGAAAGCCTTAGGAAAGACGCATGATAAAAATCTTGTTCGTATGTCACGGGAACATTTGCCGTAGCCCGATGGCAGAATTTGTAATGAAAAAGTTGGTACGCGACATTAGTTCGTCCGCAAAACAAGTCACGACGAACACAGCGTTAACCGCCGCAGACTTCGAGATAGCATCTGCAGCGACAAGCACCGAAGAAATCGGAAATCCGGTGTACCCGCCCGCAAGACGCATGCTCGCCAGTCATGGCATCGACTGCAGCGGGAAAACGGCACGCCAGATGACCATCGCCGACTACAATCATTACGACTACATCGTGCTCATGGATCAAAATAACCTGCGGAATCTCCGTTGGATTTTACCCCGTGACATTTACGAACGAGAACTCGCACAGCATCAAGAAGCCCGAGAACCTGCACAGAAACAAGATGCGCGTGATTCCCGAGCTCACAAAGTTTCACTCCTCATGGATTGGGCGGGCAAAAACTGCGACGTTGCAGATCCCTGGTACACAGGCGATTTCGACACCACCTGGCAAGACGTCAACGAAGGCTGTACCGCCTTGCTACAGCACATTTTGAAAAATTCATAGACTCCTCATAGACTCCTACAAAGAAGCCGGCTCCATAAGGAACCGGCTTTTTGGCGCAAGTTTTAAACAAACTTTAGCAAATAAAGTTTTTAACCTATTTCACCGAAATTCGCAACATTTTTCCGCCCGTTTGAGGCTTTGCAATGTAGGTTCCAGGGCGCTTCACCGTAGCTGAAATTTTTGAGCGCAAACTTTCGGAGCCGAACGCCTTCAATTTTGCAACAAGGCGACCTTGCATATCGAACACATCATAACTAGCCTCATGCAGAACAGCGTGCATCGCAGGCTTTCCAATCGCAATCGTCTTTTCGCTTTCAAAGTTCAGCCAGTCGATATTGACGTAGTTTCCGACAATTTCAAGCTTGAGCACATGTTCGCCCGCCGAAAGACTCACCTTCCCGGCAGCGACCGTCGAATACGTTTCCCAGTCCGCGCCTTGCGGGAACGCGACATTGTCCAAGGCGACCTTGCCATCGACATACAGCTTCATGCCCGTATTTTCCGAAGAAGTCGCATAGCGGACTGAAACCGCATAATCTTCTTTTTCAGCAACTTTCACAGTGTACTCAAGCCATTCGCCCTCTTGCGTGTAACCAACGGCATAGCCATTGCCGGCCTTCACGATATCAACAGCGTCTTCGCGATATTCACCACCCTTGTTGTCATCATCCAAATCAAGATAAGCCTTGCCCGAACCGCCTACATCGTAATTTTCGACTTCGACTTTACCAGGAATCTCCATAGCCGTATCCTTGTAAGGGGCTTGCGGAATAATCGGCGTGATATACACACGATAGCCATACTTTGTATTCGTGATATTTACAGGCACCGTAATCTTTCCGCCACTAACATCGTAATCCTTATTTGATACAGTCGTGGTCGAAGGAACCGCCTTGTCCTTATTTTCCCATACAACATATTCAACAGAGACATTTACCTGACTGCCAAATTCTGCAGGGATGCCCGAAATATTCACATTCACATCGCCCTTGGTGTTGCCGCCAAGCACGATACTTGCAAAGCCCTTCTTCTTGTCGAGAGCGGCAAAACCGTCCACGCCATCGCTCTTGTCGTTCGGCGGGGTCACTTTAGCCATGTAACCGCTCATGTCGCCATACCACTTATAAAGCCACCAGCCGCCACCACGTTCATTGTCCTTGGTGAGAAGGCTCCCCAAACGACCTGGAAGCGGCACAAACCACCAGGAAATCATTGCGCTTTCGACGCCATGACGTTCAAACTTTGCAATAAACGGCACCGACAAACCCGGGCAACCTTCTTCGGAATGCTCCGTCGAAGAATATTCGTTGATGCTCAGCGGACGCGGAGTCACGTTATACTTTTTTTCAAGCGCGCGGTAGGTTTCGACAGCTCCAACAAAGCCACCACTCCCCCACTGGTGCCAGCTCACGACATCGGGCAAGCAGTTATTCTGTGCACAATACTTGATAAACGCTTCCATTTGCGAAGCGTGGTAGAATGAGTACGAAGGGCCGATAATCTTTGCACCAGGGTCCATCTGCCGAATCAAATCGTAAGTCTGTTTCCAGAGACCGGAATTGAAGTCGATATTCGATTTCCAAGTGTCATTCGGCTCGTTCCAGATTTCGTAACCGTCAAAATTCTTGTTGTTTGATTTAAGCTTGTCGTTGATGACCGATTTTACTTCATTTTTCCAGTGATCCATATTCTGGAACTTGTACGGCCATCCCGGCAAAACGTCAGCAAGGCGAATCTGAATTTTCGCACCAATGCTTTCGACACGGGGAGCCACAAGGAAAGCCCCACCAATCGGCTGTTGGCGACCGTTACCGCTGCGCGCCGGAGAAAGGAACACGTTCGGCTTGAGTGGGGCGACATCACGCTCGATATTGCTCGGAAGACTCTCAGTAAGGCCATAAAGCGAGCCCGTCGCCACATGCGTCACCGGCTTGATGCTATCGCCAAGACTTACACCCAGATTCACCGCGGCCTGAGAAGCAGAAACCGCCAAAAATAAAAAGAGAAATTTGTTTTTCATACCACATCCTTTTTACCACAATAAAAAATACCCCCATAAAGGGGGCATTTCACAGCAATTTGAGCGTTTTTATTGTCGGAATGACAAAACTACTTGCAAGTAAAACCTTGCAATTCAAGCCCAGCGCGCATTTCGCCGTAAGTCGAAGTGCGCTTCATGTCCATAGCCTTCATAAACCGGCAATCGTTGTCGATATGCATCTGGAAACCCGTCATCGTCGGGGTCACCTCGCCCTTGCCACTTGCACGGATATGTTCCATCATTTGGTCGCGCTTGTCAAACTGTTCCGGCGGCACAAACACATCCGTCACGATATCGACATTCTCAATTTCTGAATCGCCGAACACAAACGAAATCGTCACAAGATTCTTGAGTCCATTGAACTGGCCATCAACCTTGCAGACAAGATTCTTGTGCGCATTCTTCTTTTTCGATTTGTTCTTCGCCTTTTGCGCAGCACTTGGCTTTGGGGTGTAATCCAAAGCGCTCAGAAGTTCAGGCTCCTTGACGACGCCCACGCGCTGGTTGATAATGCGACCGTCCTTGATGAAAAAGAACGTCGGAAACGCCTGAATCGGGAGCGTATTCTTGATTTTCTCGATATTAGGCTCGTCAATCCCGATAGACGCAATCTTGATATCGCTGTAATTTTTCGCAATACCGATAAGCGTCGGAATCATGACAAGGCACGGTGGGCAGCTCGTTGACGAGACTTCAAGAATCACAGGCTTCTTGGAATGCAGAATTTCCTTTTCAAAATTATCATCGTTGATTTTAACGATTTTAATATCTTCGGATGCCCCTGCCGCGAGAACCGCAGACACAACAAAGATAGTGACCTTCATCGCCAAATTTTTTCTAAAACCGATCATTTTCGTTTCCCTAGGTTTGATGATAAGATATAAAAAAAGCCGACCCTACGGCCGACTTTTCCATCCATTCTAAGGATTTAGATTACTTTGCGCAACCCGTGCCGAGAGTCCCCATCATCACACTCACACACTGGGCTTCTATCGCCGCCGCTTCTGCACTGCCTGCCGGATATTCAAGGCATTCGCCAAAGACACCCGGGACATCGCAAGAGACCATCGCGCCCATTGCCGGAGTATCAGTAGTGGGCGTGCCTGTAGCAGGCGTATCAGTTGCAGGAGGATTCGTGGCCGGAGCTGCATTTTCGCAACCCGCCACAGGATTGCCCAAAGTCTGCATATCCCACTGAGCGCCATTGCATTGAGCCAATTCAGAATAATCCGTGACAGCGACAGTTGCGCACTTGTTCACAGTCTGGGAACAAGTGTAGTTGTTATCCAGATCAAAGAACTTATCAACACTCGCCGGGAGCGTATCCTGTTTCGGGCCTGCGGCCGGAGCGTTGGGAGAACTGTCGTCGCTACAGGCTACAAACGAAGCCATAGCAATGGCAGCAATAGGAAGAATCAATTTTCTCATAATGTGTACTCCTTAAATAATTTGTAGGGATAAACTACAAAAAAATACGAACAAAAAACAACAGATAAAGTGTTGAAATTTGTATTCAGATATCAAGCAGATTAATTTGGTCACCAGTGGTGATACATTTCAACTAGCCATCCAACAACACCCACAAGAAGGTGGATGCGCCCCATCGCGGATGCACGTACGGGCCATAAGGCCTATGCCGACTGTCACGGGGATTTTCGAAATCTCAGGCAAAATGCGCAGAAGCGTATCTACACACTTGCACACCAACAATATAAGTTACCAAAAGACCGCTGTCAAGATGTTTTGAGTATTGATGCAAAAAGCCCCCTTCCATCCGGCGGGTGGAAGGGGTGCTGCCGTTCAGATTTCACGATCTAATTTTCTAGCATGAACGCGCATAGTTGATTGATGACGGCTCTACCAGAACCATGGTATACGTCACCCAAGGCTTCCTTATCGCCTCCGCGTCTGTAGTTGTCAGCGACATCCGAAATCGATTCTGCAAAATCATCAAAATCCATATTTCCAGCATCTTCTAGAATACGATGAAGAGCGCTTATATAACATCCTGCTACTTTCGGCTTAATGCCGTTTTCGTCAACCATCCAATCCCTAAAATCTAATTCAGATTGACTTGCCCTCACTCTAGTCCTCGCGCGTTGCGCCTGAGTTGAGTTCCTTGTAGCAGCAGTCTGGGCAGGACGCGGTGCTAGTGCATGACGCGCGCCATATTGAATACCAACTTCAAAATCGCCCGTTGGGTCTACCTCATTTATATCAAAACCTGGCTTCATCGCGATTTTTGACAAAAATTCTTCGTACATGCTACCATATATTTCATGGTATTTCTTCATTGCATATTTCTGCAACTGTTCAGACTCACCAATGTCATTTAACCTTACATGTACGCGCAACTGTTGCAGGTTTCTTTTAGGAGTCAAGATGAAGTTCATAGGGCAGGTTAGGCGGAGGAAATGCGCTTTAAGCAATTCTTTCCCATATTCGTCAACTTCAATATCTCTAGCATAAAAGCTTCCGGAAGGATCCTCGTGAAGTGTCCAATCTTCATATTCATCCCGCGGGAAATAATCCTCGCAGATATCTGAGATTTTAGCCAATCTTTCTCCATCCCATATATCAGTTCCCGCGTTCATGATATGGGAAATTTTATACCCCGCATTGGCAATATACGGATCTTTCCCAGCCAATGATATCGCCGCCTTATCCCGTTCAGATCGTTGGCTCCGTCCAAAACGGGCAGGGAAATTTCGGGAAATCATCGTTTCTTTAAAGTCTTCATAACTGGGAACGTAGCGGTCATAAGCCATCTTGAAGAAATAAGCGGTAAAGAAATTGTCCGTATAGAAGAACCTATACGTATCGTTGGTGACGATATTGTAAAAACCTCTTCGCAAGTCGCGGTCCCAGTCGCGGCCGTTCCCGAACGTTCTTATTGCAAAAAGAGCATTAGGTTCTTCAACGTATCTTTTCAGAAGGTCCCACCATGCTCTAACATATTCTACCGGGATAAGCTTAGGCGCGACGAAAGCATCCCAAAATTCAGCAATGGTTTCTGAGGAACCTACTTCAATATCTGGAATTCTAGGTTCACGAATTGCGTTGAGTTTTTCTTGTAAAGTCATAAGGTAGGTTTCTTTTTTTTATTTATCGTATCAATTGGGAATTATGTAAAGGAAATTGTATTAAGCGCTATACCGCTGAAGTACCTCTGCACATTCGCACACCAACAATATAGATTACCGAAAGTTTATCGTCAAAAAGCTCCAATCATCCAAAGCTCAATTTCATCACAATACACCTTGCAACTTACTACCATTGCATCTCAAATCCAAAGAATCTAAATTCTTCTACAAGAAAAAATGAACATGTTCAATGCATCACTTTCATGGATCAAGAGCAAACATACAAGAAGGGAATATTATTGTTTTAATAGAAAAATCCAGTTAAATAAAAAAGACCCAAGCAATTATTAGATCAAAAATAGCGATTCCTCAAAAATGTCAAAATACGTCATTTTTAATATGTATATTTGATTTTACAGGAAATTCAGCCCTATTGCGCATTATATAGGAATAGGATATTTTAAAAAAGAACAGTAAAAAGAATAAGAAAACAATGCGTAAAAAAAAAAGAACAAGGAGGAAGTATGAAGGTCTTGCTAGATACAAACATCATCATTCACAGAGAAGCTAGTCATGTAGAGAACCAGGATATCGGCACTCTCTTCAAATGGCTAGATCGCACCCACTGCGAAAAAATCGTCCATTCTAAATCAATCGAAAAAATTCTCAAGAACAAAAACGCCACAACCGTTAAGTCATTCAAGGCAAAAATTCAGAACTACGAAATTCTGCAAAATCCTTCGCCTATTGCAGAAGAGGTCCTCGTCGTGTCCAAAAAGATGGACACAACCGAAAATGACTCCGTAGACACCATTTTGCTTAACGAAGTCTTCTGCGATCGTGTTGACTTGCTAATTACCGAAGACAAAAAGATTCATGCAAAAGCTGCCGCTCTAAATATTTCAGATAAAGTCTTCAACATAGACCGCTTCCTAGAAAAGGTTTTCTCCGAGAATCCGGAATTGGTCAACTACAAGGTCTTGAATGTTCAAAAGGTTCCTTTTGGAAAGATTGATTTGAACGACCCCTTCTTTCAGTCCTTAAAAGATGATTATGAGGGTTTCGATAAATGGTTTCTGCGGAAATATGACGAAGCCGCTTATATTACCATAAATTCGAACAACGGAAAATTGCTCTCATTCCTTTATGTCAAGAAAGAAGATGAATCGGAAAACTACGCCGACATCACGCCTCCGTTGCCGCCCAAGAAGCG
Source organism: Fibrobacter sp. UWB16 (assembly GCF_900215325.1). Classification (NCBI taxonomy): domain Bacteria; kingdom Pseudomonadati; phylum Fibrobacterota; class Fibrobacteria; order Fibrobacterales; family Fibrobacteraceae; genus Fibrobacter; species Fibrobacter sp. UWB16. The sequence continues at coordinate 1,180,048 of NZ_OCMS01000001.1, forward strand.
CTTAAAGGTCGGGACTTTCAAAGTTATTAGTAACGGTTTTAGACTTGGCGAAAGATTTTTGAAGATAATCTTTGACAACGCCTTAAAAAACAAGGTCGAAGAAATCTATGTAACGATTTTCGATAGGACCGACGAGCAGAAGCGGTTAATTGCCCTTATGGAAAAGTGGGGCTTTGTCTATTGGGAGAAGAAGGGCGGCGAGAGAGTATATGTTCGTGACTTCAACCCGAATTTTTTCATAGAAGATGTTTGCAAGACCTATCCCTACATTTCAAAAAATCGCGATACATTTATAGTCCCCATTTATCCCGACTACCATACGGAACTGCTACCCGACTCCATTCTCAATACGGAATCGCCGAGCGATTTTGTGGAAGATTCGCCCCATCGGAATAGTATTTCGAAGGTGTATGTATCGCGAGCCTATGAACCGCACCCCAAGATTGGGGACCTTCTTGTGTTCTATCGAACGGGTGGATTATACAAAAGCGTCATTACCACAATCGGTATTGTAACTGAAATTAAGGAAAATTTCAGCAATAAAGAAGAATTTGTTACTTACTGCAGCAAGGGTAGCGTATTCCCAGAGAAAGAACTCGAGAAAATGTGGGATTATCGCCATCAAAGACCTTTTGTGGTGAGCTTTCTTTATGTATATTCTTTCCCAAATAGAATAAACATGAGCAAGTTGATTGACATGGGCATCTTTAACGGAGTCAATGACGCACCCCGCGGTTTTAGGTTAATTTCTAAAAACCAGTTTGAAAGCATTTTAAAGGAGACCGCCAGTGAAGGCCGTTTTATTGTCGATTAAGCCTGAATTCGCTCACAAGATTTTTGAGGGCTCAAAAAAGTATGAGTTCCGCAAGCAGGTCTTCAAGGATTTGTCCATAAAGAAGGTCATCGTGTATTCTTCATCACCAGAACAGAAGGTTATCGGAGAATTTGAAATCGAGACAATCTTGGATGGTACGCCCGACAAAATCTGGATTCAAACTAGACTATATTCAGGGATTTCTCAAGAGTTCTTCGAGAGTTACTTTGAAGGTCGAGACAAGGCTTATGCAATCAAGGTGGCCTCAACCAAAAGATACTCCAAGCACAAATCCCTTGCCGATTTCAACATTCATACTGCACCGCAATCTTTTGCGTATGTGAATGTGTGATTTTACAAATATTTTGCCGGACACTTAGAGAAACATGCCTAAAAAAAAATTGCATATTACAATTGGAACTAGTTTTAGTGGAATTGGAGCACCTGAACAAGCGCTAAAGAAATTGGGTGTAAACGAAAAAATTTTATTCGCAGGAGATATTGATCCTTTTTGTAAACAAGCCTTTTTTGCCAATTATCAAATAAGTGAATCTGATTGGCATTCTGATGTTCGTAATTTTTCAGCAACACGTTTTGCAGGTCAATTGGATTTATTTGTTGGAGGGAGTCCATGTCAATCCTTTTCTGTAATGGGAAAAAGAAAAGGGTTAGAAGAAGCTCGAGGTACACTTTTTTATGAGTACGCAAGAATTGTATCAGAAGCAAAGCCAAAAGTTTTTATATATGAAAATGTCACAGGGATGTTAAATCATGATCATGGACAAACATGGAATGTAATTTCAGGAATATTTGACAGTCTTGGATATGATTGGAAACTTTGGGTTTTGAATGCTAAAGATTTCGGTCTTCCGCAGAATCGTAGGCGCATTTTTGTAATCGGATTTGAAAAAAAATACAAAGAATGGTTTAATAAGTTAAAGGAACCTGAAAAAATAAACTTAAATGAGGATATGAAATTTTTTTTGGATAAATCGGTACCTAATAAGTACTATTTACCAGAAAAAGGCTTTAACCGTGTTATTGATCCAAATCAATCTAAACATGTTGCTTTAAATGGCAAAATTGCACGGTGTCAAGTAGCCTGTCAACAATACAATTGGTTTGGCGATATGCGTTTTGAATCCCAAATTCCCAAACGTATTGAAGACGATCCAAGAATTTACAAAGGGGTTTATCAGGGAACACGAGGCATAGCGAGGACGTTAACGCCACGAGAATGTTTACGATTAATGGGTTTTCCTGAAGATTTCAAAATTGTAGTAAACGACATGCAGACATACCGACAAGCTGGAAATTCAATGGCTGTAAATGTTATGGAAAATGTTATAAAAAGTATCCTAAAGACCGGAATATTTGGAGATTTTAGATGAAAAACATATTGAAGGTCGCATCAGTTTTTAGTGGAATTGGAGCTCCAGAGTTTGCTCTTAAAAGAAGCGGTATTCCGCATAAACTTGTATTTGCATGTGATAACGGAGAAATTGATTTATTAAAGTCTGATGAAGAAATTCTTGAAAACCTAAAGGGATTATCGTTCTCAGAAAGGCGAACTTACATAGCTTCCCTTTTACCCAAAAGAACAAATCATGTAAAAAAATCTTTCTTAGCAAATTATGATCTCGACGAAAAGCATTTTCATCATAATGTAAAGTTACTTGACGGAACTGAATACAAAAATAAAGTTGATTTATTTATTGGAGGGAGTCCTTGTCAAAGTTTCACACTATTAGGATACCAAAAAGGATTAGAAGAAGCTCGCGGAACTTTATTTTATGAATTTGCAAGATTGATTAAAGAAATAGAACCTAAAGCCTTTATATATGAAAATGTTCAGGGACTTGTAAAACATGATGGTGGCAAAACTTGGGATGTTGTCCAACGAGTATTCGCATCTTTGGGCTATACAATCCATTATCAAATTATGGACGCTGTAAACTATGGAATTCCTCAAAAAAGACGTCGTATTTTTGTAGTAGGTTTTAAAAGAGGTGGGGAAAATTTCGAATTTCCCCCAATTAAGGAATTAAATTACACTCTTCAAGACTTTTTGCTGGAAAACACACCTGAAGGAAATTTCACATCAAATAATGGCGAAATTTGTATTAAGCATGCAAAAGGTGAAATTCCAGAAAAATATTATTTATCAGAAAAAATTTTACCCGGAATTTTAAGTGAAGGTTCTGGAGGATTTTCTATGAAGCCAGAAATCGACCTAAAAATAGCCCGCCCATTGATGCGCACGATGCATAAAATGCATCGTGCGGGAGAAGATAATTACGTAACAACAAACGGTAGAATTCGGCGGCTTATACCAAGAGAATGTCTGCGACTGATGGGATTCACAGACGATTTCAAGCAAGTCGTATCAGATTGTCAAATGTATCAACAAGCAGGTAATTCTATGGTAGTCGACGTTATGATGGCTCTAATAAAGGAAGTTAAAAGGAATATCAAAATATGAGTGAACAATTTGATCTAAATATTGCAGGACATAGCGCAACATTAAAAATAGAACCAACTGGTTCTAAGGATACAGGCATTTTCTTTCCACCAGAATTAATAGATTTTTTGGGAGGAATGGAAAACTTGTCTTTTATCATTTACAAGGATGATTGTATAGCAGCAATGGCAAGCATTATTGCATCCTTGCCATTATATTCGAATAAAGGCGGAGAAAAGATAAGTCATGATTCTCCATCTGAAGTTTGTTCATCTTATATGAAAATGATAAATGAATTCTTTGGTCAGAATAAAACAACCATATACAAAGATTTCAAGCCATCAGAAACTACACAGTCCCGTAGATATCTTTACGGACTTGACAAGGGTAATTTTTCCATACGAAAATTTTTAATTGCAAACTATTCAACACTTTCTTTTTTAAAGGATGATAAGAATCAATTTCATTTAAGAATAAAAACAAATGTAGTTCAATTCAAGCAAAATCCGTTGCCAGAAGGGAACGCCGCTATCGATATTGATGACGTTAGAGTAAATTTCCAAGCACCGCAAAATCAGTTGATTAAGCAAAAAATTATTTTTGGCGCACCCGGAACGGGAAAATCTCATCAGCTAGAGGAATATTGTAAAACCTATTTCTGCGACAGTGAGATATCTAATAGTGCTGAGGAAATTGGGAAACGTTATGAACGTGCTACTTTTTACCCCAATTATAGCTTCGCTCAGTTCGTCGGAACATATAAGCCTGTTCAAAATACTGAAAAAGGAAAGGAATCTGAGATTCTGTATAAGTATATCCCGGGGCCGTTCTTGCGAATCCTAGTAAAGGCACTGCAAAATCCTGAACAAAATTTTCTTCTCATTATTGAAGAAATCAATCGAGCTAACGTTGCTGCTGTTTTTGGAGATGTATTCCAACTTCTTGACCGTAAAAATGGCGTCAGTGAATACCCTATTGCCGCAAGTGAAGATATCAAGAAATACTTAAAAGACAACGGAATTGACCATTGTGATGAGTTGAGAATCCCCAACAACATGTATATCTGGGCAACAATGAACAGTGCCGACCAGGGAGTATTCCCTATGGATACTGCATTCAAACGCCGTTGGGAATTCGAGTACATTGGTATCAACGAGAAAGAAGACGATATGAAGAATTACGAAATACCAATGCAAAAAAAAGAAGAAAGTTCTCGTGAATGGATGAACTGGAATGAACTCCGTCATAAAATAAATGATAGGTTGACAGATCTAAAAATCAACGAAGACAAATTGCTTGGTCCCTATTTTATTTCTGAAGAAAAACTGAAGTTAGTTGAAGGTAGAAAAGTAGAAAATGCTGAAGAATTTGTAAAATTCTTCAAGAGCAAGGTGCTGATGTACCTCTTTGAAGATGCTGTAAAGATGCGTCCTAGAGACCTTTTTGATGAAAATACAATTAGCAGGTTACGATTCTCGGATATCTGCGAAAAGTTCGATGAAATCGGTCAAAGAATTTTCAATTTTACCAAATGACAGAAGAAAAACCATCCCTATTTCAAGAATTGAAACGGTACACCCCAAGAGAGATTAGGGAACTTTTGGGATGTACCTCTGAAAATGTAAAAGCTTACATAAACACACTACGAAAATACGGAATCGTAAAGATTGTCAAGAACGAAAGTCTAGATTTTGCAGACTTGAATAATGACGACCTTGTTATAGCGGATTCTGCAGAAGAGGTGTTGGGAGCATGCTACAAATTTGATTTTGTAGGCGTAGTTGCTGTAAAAAATAAGGTGATTCTCTGCTATCCTAAATACACCTCAAGTACTGATGAAAAAAAAATTCGAGATGAATTGAAATTGGCAATAAAAGCCATTCGCAAATATGATTCTAAAGGCGAATTGGTTCATTTGCATAATAGAGACGATAAAGGCGAGTATAACAAATTGGCCTTGTCATTGCATATTTTGCAGGATTATTTCGAGAATGGCGTTTATACGAATATTCAAGAAATTATAGAAACTAATGGCGAAGGAGAAATCGATTGGGATCGAACGATTAACGAAACATTCGCCTACATCAAGAACAATCGTCCTTATTATCTTGAACTAAAAACACGCTTATCACAAAACGATGATTTAGATTATTTCAAGCGATTGCATGAATGTATCGTTACGCAATGCTCCAAATATCTCAAAGAATTAGATGTATTAGATTTCTTTGACATACCGGAAGTTCTTTTAAGCGAATCGGATTTGAAAGACTTTGGCGATACGGACTATATTCTTTACCGTTTGGAACGAGAAATAGCAAATCAGTTTGTCACAAAGAAACAGAACCTACTAAAAACGCTATATACATTTGTCGCCACATCTGGAACGAGTTCGCAGGAAAATTCTTATAGTCTTTATGGCACTAACTGCATGAACTTGATTTGGGAAAAAGCCTGCGGACAGATATTTGGGAACATTCATGATCAAGTCGAATCAGAAATAAAGAAACCTCAATGGTACTTGAACGGCGGTCATTATGAAACAAAATCTCTAATTCCGGATATCATAACCAAATGTGAAATTAATGACAGGAATGTATTTTGCATACTAGATGGGAAATATTATCTGGTTAAAACGTCCGAGAATATTTCAGGAAATCCCGGCGTCCAAGATGTTGTAAAGCAATTCGCCTACCATGAATCTTTCCACGATTACCTTTGCGAACAGAATTGCAAATGTGTTTTTAATGCTTTCTTATTTCCACTTTTTGATGCAGATGGTTCTCCAGAAAAGGAAATTCTTATCCGCGGTTTTGTGACTATGCTAAAATGGGGCGTTGAACAACTTGTCCCAATATATCTTGTTTTCTTAAAGCCTGAGTTCGTGTGGATGAATTATATTAACGGATCCATTCAGAAGCCGGCGCTGATCGAAGCGATGAAACGCATTCGATTAGAAGATGTTTTTAGAAATGTGTTGAAATATCCAGATACCTTGCAGTATATGGAATAAAATTAAATCAAAAACTAGGGCTTGCTAGATATCTTTAATAGATTTTTGATCCTTGCTTTTATATTCTCAAAACATACGTTCAACCGTAGTTTTGCCACATCAGTTAATCTAGATGTGTGGGCAACGGCGTCGCGAATAGGGGTGTACTCAATGCAGTCTCGTAGTAAAGTTGACTTTTTTTGTTTGTCTTTTTCGGTGTCAGCTATATAAGCTAGCTGTTCCATTCCGCAATACGATAAATCGTTGTCGTCATGTCGAATTTGTATGCTTAAATTCGCTTTATCTTTCTTTGCTTGATAGCCTTCCTTCCAATTTTTTATGTCATTTTTTAAACTATCTGGATATGCAATCTTTTGGGTAGTAATATACTTTCGCAGTAGATTTTCCGCTAGAAAACAATCTCCATATGATTCGTAATTATAGACGGCATCGGGTTTTAACTCATTAATCCAAGAATTGACCCTATCTTTATCTTCGGTAGACGTTGTTTTGTCGAAATGAACGTAATCATCAGTAATGGCGTCATATAGCTCCTCAGACTTTCGCTGTCTTGGAGGTATTTTTTTATTGTCGGAATCACCTGTTTTTCGATTGGCTCGACGTAAATCATCCCATTCTTCAATTATCTTCGCCATGATATCTTTTTTCAATACATCTAAAAGTGAATTGAATTTAGGATCGTCTGGAACAACTCCTTCTCGACTACTAGTAAAACGATCTGTATCATCGTCAAGTTCGTTGAAATGGATTTGACCATAAAGGTAACTTTCTACAATTCGAGTTGATGGAATATGACTCAAAATATTCTTTTCACGAAGTCTTCCATTAACAAAAAGGTCAACTGTTGCCTTTTCGTCTGAAGTTCTAATTTTTAGTTTCGAAGGCGTATCAACAGAAGCGATAAACCCGGACACAGTCACGGATTCTGTGTATATTAAACGATGAGTGATTAAGCTTTTTGACTTTCGAATCGCTTTTTCAAAAGCATCATTATCATTATCATGGTTTATCAACCATAAGAACTGAGTATCATTTATTAATGGCTCCAAATCAACCATTGAAATTTCTTTTCCATTAACGCTTATATTAAAAGAAGGATCAAACAATGAAAATCTGAAGTCAAGAGCAATAAGTTGACGTAAATAATCAATGCGATTTTTTATGCCGTCATTCATCCCATTGAAAATAATTATAGTCCCATGAGAGAGTTTTTTGTTTTCTTTTAGCAAATCGGAATTTAACGGCGTAAGATTGTAATCATTGGGAGTTATGTCATCTTTAATTGCCTGATCTAGACGAGCATTGTCTATTGTTCCTCCCGTCAAGCTTGACTTTTGTGTTTTGGTAACGATGGAGATGCTTTTTGCGCAAGAAAGCAATGCCAACTTGCCAATACCCTTTCGTCCGATAAATGGACGTCTTGTTGGAGAGCAACTTTTTCCATCTTTTCTTTTAGAATATCCGATTTTTAGGAACTTATTTTGAAAATCGTCTGGCGTCATTCCAACACCATCATCTTGAACGACTAATTGGTTCTTTTCTCTGTCTATGTATATGTGGACATTTTTTGCGTCCGCATCCCATGAGTTAGATATAGCCTCGCCTATAACGGTTATAAGGCTTCGGTACAAATTTCTTCCTAAATGATTTAGAACACTTAAGGAAATGTTGAATTTATAGTTTTCCATCATGAGCCTCGCATTGTTTTAAATGCTGCTTTATACTTTTCCCAATAATTTCCCCTAATTTTGGGGGGACAGCGTTCCCTATATATCTGGACGCTAAAGTCGTTGATACAGATTTTTCATCTACAAAAAATTGATAATTTCTTGGGAACGTCTGTATCAAAGCGGCTTCCCGAAGAGATATTGCTCTATCTTGTTCGGGATGTCCAAATCGTCCATTTCCTAAACCAGTACACTGTGTAGTCATTGTTGGAGCAGGTTTATTCCAATCCATACGACCATATACACTACCGAAGGTTTTTCCACTATTCTTTTTATGACATTTTAGCTGAAGTTCTTTAGGCCAATCAGACCAACTTCCATTTGTAGGAGTTGCTTTTATTCGTTGAATATTCAAAGGTGTTAATGCTCGTGCTTTGTGTAAAGCATCATTTGGGTCCCTTTCTCCAGCTTCGATTGGCGGCAAATTTCCAATCACATCCTTTACGGTTACATAATTTTCTGCAGTGTGTGTTGGGGGGATTAATTCAATTTTTCCTTTTTTTGATGCTAATAAAACCAAACGTTTTCTTGTTTGAGGAATACCATAATCGGGACAAAAGACAACCTTATAGCTTACATTATACTCGTTACGTTCCAAGGTTTCGATAAAACGTTGAAAAACATGTTCCAATTTGAATTTCAAAATTTGCGGAACATTTTCCATAGTGACAATGTCGGGTTGAACTTCTTCCACTAGTCGTCCGAATTCATCTAGTAAACTGTACTTATTTGGGTCTTTATTTTTGTTTTTAAATGCATATGAAGAAAATGGCTGGCAAGGAGCACACCCCGCAAGAACTCGAATTGCACCTTTACTATAAGTATTGTTTATTTCTTCGGCTGTTACTTTGCGAATATCTTCATATCGAAATTCAGCATTGTTGTTGTGATGATATGCATATTGGCAAGTATAGTCTAGATCATACCCGGCTTTAATTTTAAAGCCTTGGCTTTTTAATCCAAAACTTAGGCCTCCTATCCCGCAAAACAGATCAACAACTTCTATAGGAGGGGATTTCTTTTTTGCAGAACTCTTGCGTGATTTAGCCATATAAATAAAAATACCAAAATAAATTTATGCACATTCAATATTGGAGTGAAAAAAAGCATAAATATAGTTAATTTTTTTCGCATTCGCGTTAGGGATAGTGACCCCTTGGGGCGGAGACGCGCCATGCGTGACGCCGTTGCAAGAGCGGCACGAGGGTACCGCAGGTGCACACGGGCTGCCTTGCAATATAGCCCGACCCGGCGAGAAGCCGGGGAACGCTCATGTTTAATCTGAACTTTCCCAATATATTCTTGGCAACTCATAGCCTTCATGACTGATTTCGCATCCATCAATGTTTTCCAGCCCCGATTTCATTTCTTTATCCAGTTTTTCGAGTTGCATATTGACATTCGATAAAAAGTCCTCGTCGCCGTAGTCACCAGCCTCTAGATAGTCAACAGCCTTTGCGTAGATATGCGCCACACGCAGGGCCTTGTAGGCTTTTTTGTACACGGCTAGGACTCCCTTTGAATGTGGGGCGAAATACATGTCTTCGTTCCGCGCCCATGCAACCCACTTTTTGTTTTTCTGTTTTACGTATATGTTCCTGATGCACTCTGCGATTTCTTCAATATACATTTCGTGGTATTCAAAAGCCCCGCCGGACATATTACCTCCATGTTGAAAATTTGTTCCATTTTGATGGTTCCTTGTGTACAATTTATACGCCCGAAATATGTCGGTCAAGCCCCCTCTCTGCGTGAGGCCTACTACCCGTATATAAACGGGAGCATTGAGTCCGAAAAAACGGGATACGCTCTTCAAAAAACGGGAATTGCTCTCCAAAAAATGGAAATCGCATCTATTGTATTAAATTCAGGTTTTGGGAAGACAATAAAAGAAAAAATGAAAAAAATCATTGATGAAATAGATGAAAATCAAGTAATTGCAGCAAAGGATATTATGAAAATTTTAGCGTGTAAGCCAACAGCCGCAACAGAGATGATTAAACGAATGCGCTCGCTGAATCTTTTAAAGAAAATAGAAGGAGTAGGACCAGGTCGTTATTCCTTAAATTTTCTCTCAATAACCACACCGAAGGACTTGTAAAATTTTCTTACTCCCCTAGCCAACATTTTTGATTTTAGGTACATTAATGCAGTACGTGATTCTCTGTCAAATGGAGAATCGCGTCTTTTTTTATTCCGAAAATTCTGAATAAGGGGACGCCTCTAACATCAACCGGCCGCAAATTGTGACCACATGGAGGCTAATATGGCTAAAAATAAAGAGAATGTCCCTGCAAAAGCGGTGGAATCGTTGTTCAATAAAATATCCCCTCTTATTACGCAATCTCGTAAAATGATTGCAACGACCATCAATACTGCTGAAGTCTGCACCAAATTCAAGATAGGCCAATATATAGTCGAAGATGAACAAAAAGGCAAAAGCCGAGCGGCATATGGGAAACAAGTACTCATTCATCTATCTGCCAGACTGATAGAAAAACATGGGGAAGGTTGGTCCGTTGAAACATTAACGCTCTGTAGAAAATTTTTCAATGTATATTCGAATTTCGTAAACGGTGTTTACGAAATTGAGGGCGAATATAAATTCACACTTTCTTGGTCGCATTACCTAGTGCTCATGCGCATCAAGAATGATGATGAACGCCGTTTTTACGAGATAGAGGCTACTTCCGGGAACTGGTCTGTTCGCGAGTTGCAGCGGCAGTATGGTTCAAGTCTGTATGAACGCCTTGCGTTGAGCCGGGACAAGGAACAGGTTGCCCGCTTATCGCGAGTCGGCAACATGGTGGAGAAGCCGGAGGATATCATCAAGAACCCGGTGACGCTTGAGTTTGTCGGTTTGAAACCGGATGCATCGTATTCGGAATCGAACTTGGAATCCGCTATCATTAACAAGCTGCAAGAATTCCTGCTCGAACTGGGGAAAGGATTCCTGTTCGAAGCACGACAAAAACGATTCTCATTTGATGAGGATGACTACTATGTAGACTTGGTTTTGTACAATCGCCTGCTGCAATGCTATGTACTCGTTGACTTAAAAGTCGACAAATTGACCCATCAAGATCTTGGCCAAATGCAGATGTACGTAAACTACTATGATCGTTATGTAAAGCAGAATTTCGAAAAGCCGACTATCGGCATTTTACTTTGCAAAGAGAAGAAGGATACCCTTGTGAGGTTGACGTTACCCGAAAATGCAAATATTTATGCATCCGCTTATGAGTTGTATCTGCCGGACAAGAAACTTTTGCAAGCGAAGGTCAAAGAATGGGTAAATGAATTCGAAACGCAAGATGGTAGGACACCCCAATTGTCAGCCAACGGATGACAAATTGAAACATATCGAAATCGAAAAAAAACATATTGTATATACAGTTGTATTGACACTAGCATATACATTTTTCTATAATAAAGAGGACTTTAGATGAATATTACGAAACACGCTTTTGAGAGAATGCGTGAAAGAGGCTTTAATGTAGAAATGCTTGCGAAAGTTCTACGGAAAAAGAACTTGGTACGGATTTCATCAGATAGAGAAGGTGTATCTAAAATCGTTTCTGAAGTAGACAATCGTTTTTGGACATTGTTTGTATCCGACGACCTAAAAACTTTAATAACCGTAAGGAGAGCACATGAAGACGAAGAAAGAAAAGCACGAGAAGATTAAATTACCTAAGGGTTTCAAACTAGTTGACGATTTTCTTTCCAAAGAAGAAATAGATAGACTAGAGAACGACACAACCATAAAAGATCCAATAATTATTACCGGCGGACACGAGTCGGAAACTCTCGAAGAATCCATCGCCCGCATTAGCCGTGCCATTGCAGAGGCAAAAGAAGAAAAAAAGATGTATTCCATAAGACTCAAGGTCAAGACTGTTGACGCGATCAAGCGCAAAGCTGCAGCCGCAGGGATTCCGTATCAGACCTACGTGAATGTTCTGCTTGACAAGGCGGCTTTCGCTTAAAGCTTTATAGCCTCCCTCCTCCCCCCACTTTTCTATCTTTCACGTCATGCAAAACGAAAACTCTCAAGAAAAGATCAAGGGCAACCCGATTGCCCTTTTGCCTATCGCCGTGTTCCTGGTACTTTATCTGGGTCTCGGCATCACGTTTGAATATGTCCTCAAGATCCCGATGGGATTTTACAACATCCCGATTGTCGCAGCATTCCTGGTGGCAATTTTCGTGGCTTGTGTGCAAAACCGCAAGCTGAATTTCGACCATAAGATGAACGTGATGGCAGGCGCACTTGGCGACCGCAACATTTTCTTGATGATCCTGATTTTCCTTTGCGCGGGCATTTTCGCGGGGATTCTCGGGCGCTCAAGCGCCTCAGCGGCGGCATACTTACTCTTGGATTTCATTCCGGCGCAATTCGCGGTGGTAGTGCTGTTCGTTGTCGCGGCGTTTGTCTCTACGGCGATGGGTACGTCTGTTGGCACAATTGCAGTGGTCTCCCCGATTGCGGTCGAAGTCGCACAGATGGCGGGCTTTGGCGTTCCATTCTGCGTAGCGACGGTGATTGGCGGCGCGATGTTTGGCGACAACTTGAGCTTTATTTCGGATACGACGATTGCGGCAACATCTACGCAGGGTTGCAAGATGAAGGATAAGTTCCGTGTGAACTTTCTGGTGGCTGCCCCGGCGGCACTTCTCGCGATTATCATTATCACGGCAATTTCGTTTGTGACCAAGGCAAATACGGTTGCCGAAAACTCCTACAATCTCGTACAACTTATTCCGTATGTTCTCGTATTGGTACTTGCGCTCACGGGCATCAATGTTTTTGCGGTTTTGCTCATCGGCATTGTTGCAGCGTCCATCATCATGGTAGGTTCCGGCACGCTCGACATGATCGGCCTTTTGCAGAACATCGGTAACGGCATTTCGGGAATGTACGAGACGATTCTCGTGGCGGTTTTGGTGAGCGCTTTGTGCGGGCTCATTCGCATTCATGGTGGGTTCGCGGCCCTGTTGGACTTTATCCATAAAGTGTTCAAGGGACACCGCAGCGGTCAAGTGGGCGTTGGCCTCTTGGTGAGCGCACTCGACATTGCTACAGCAAACAACACAGTCGCCATCGTGATGGCAGGCCCCATCGCAAAGCAGATGGGCGACGAATACAGAATCTCGCCGAAAAAGACAGCTTCGCTTCTGGACATATTCAGCTGCGTGGTGCAAGGAATTTTGCCTTACGGCGCACAGATGCTCGTAGCGCTTGCCGCCATTTCGACAGCTATCCCAAACGCAAACATCAGCGCGTTTGACCTCATTCCCTACATGTTCTATCCATTCTTGTTACTTGTCAGCGTACTCATATTCATTGCAATTTCTCCGCGCAAGAACAAGCACTAACTTTAACAAAGTTTTGCGCCAACGATCCCCGCTTTCGCGGGGATTTTTTGTTTCCATATTCCAATTTAGACCACATCTCAACTACTCCTCGTTTATGTTACTTTGTAGTTTACAATTGAGGCGGTAAAACGTCTCAGAATAAACTAGGAGGCAATCATGAAAAACTTTAAAATTATGGCAGCAGTCATGCTCGCATTGATGGTTACAACATCGTTCGCAGCACGAATAGTCAAATCGAAACTGGGCGATATCGAAATCACCAACGCAAAGGACGGTGGGAAAGTTTTCTGCACAGCAGAATTCAATGACGAACTGACAATTGTCAAAGAAGCCGAAACTAAAGTCCTCGTCAAAGGGCGATGCGGAATGGGCTGGGTCGATAAATCAAAAGTTGAATATGTCGCCAAGGCGCAGGACAAGGTCATTATTTTTGACGAAATCCCGTTATTAGATTGGCACGACAATCCAATGGGTACTGGTATTTTGATCGACGACATTGAAGATTTTGACATCGCACAGATTGATCGCGATTTCAAAGAATACCTGACATACACTATGGATCGTGAGCAAACAGAAATACGAAATGGAGAGAACTGAGCTCACGCATCAGCGCTGCCCTGCGGGGCAGCGTTTTTTTGTTCTTCCTCAAACGCAGTCTTACGATTTTATTACTTTTTCTTTTGATAAACAGAAGAGAATTTCACAAGGATTTATTTATGAATATTGCTATTGTCGGTACCGGTTACGTTGGTCTTGTTAGCGGCACGTGCTTTGCCGAAATGGGTGTCAACGTGACTTGCGTTGATGTGAACCAGGCCAAGATCGAATCTCTCCAGAAGGGAGAAATCCCTATATACGAACCAGGTCTCGATGAAATGGTGCTCAGGAACCAGCGCGAAGGCCGCCTCAACTTCACGACCGATCTCGCAAGCGTTCTCGACAATGTCGAAATGGTATTCAGCGCCGTGGGTACGCCCCCCGACGAAGACGGTTCCGCCGACTTGCAGTATGTGCTCGCTGTGGCCCGCACGTTCGGCCAGAACATCAAGAAGTACACCGTTCTCGTGACCAAGTCTACAGTCCCTGTCGGCACAGCCAAGAAGGTCAAGGCAGCCATCCAGGAAGAACTCGACAAGCGTGGCGTGAACGTCCCGTTCGACGTGGCCAGCAACCCGGAATTTTTGAAAGAAGGCTCCGCCATTACGGACTTCATGAAACCGGACCGCGTTGTCGTGGGTGTCGAAAGCGAACAGGCCAAGGAACTCATGACCCGCCTCTACCGCCCGATGATGCTCAACAACTTCCGCGTGATTTTCACGGACATCCCGAGCGCCGAAATGATCAAGTACGCCGCGAACTCCATGCTCGCGACCCGCATCAGTTTCATGAACGACATCGCAAACCTTTGCGAACTCGTAGGCGCCGACGTGAACATGGTCCGTAAGGGCATCGGCAGTGACACCCGTATCGGCTCAAAGTTCCTCTACCCGGGCTGCGGATACGGTGGAAGCTGCTTCCCGAAGGACGTGAAGGCACTCATCAAGACCGCCGAAAAGAACGGCTACAAGATGGGCGTTCTCAAGGCTGTCGAAGAAGTCAATGAATACCAGAAGACAGTCCTTTTCAACAAACTCGCAAAGCGTTTCGGCGGCGAAGCCAACCTCAAGGGCAAGACGATTGCCATGTGGGGCCTCGCCTTCAAGCCGGAAACGGACGACATGCGCGAAGCGACCGCACTCGTACTTATCGACAAGCTCACAAAGGCTGGCGCTATAGTTAGAGCCTATGACCCGGTTGCCATGAACGAATGCAAGCGCCGCGTGGGCGACATCGTCACCTACTGCAACGACATGTACGAAGCATTGCTCGACGCAGACGCCCTCCTCCTCGTGACCGAATGGAAGCAGTTCCGCATGCCGAGCTTCGGCGTGATGAAGAAGTCGATGAAGAACGCCCTCATCATCGACGGCCGTAACATCTACGACGCTAAGGAACTCGCCGACGCCGGTTTTGAATACAGCGCTATCGGTTGCTAAGGAATAGCCATGCTTGATAAAAACGTTATTCTCAATGGAAAGGCCGTCCTTGTTACGGGTGCGGCAGGATTTATCGGTTGCAACCTCTGCAAGAAGTTGCTCAACGACTATAACTGCTCCGAACTCGTCGGGCTCGATTCCATCACAGACTACTACGACGTAAACATCAAGCACGAGCGTCTCAAGGAAATCGAGGCTCTCGCGACAACAACTGGCAAAAAGTGGACATTTATCAAGGCGAACCTCGCCGACAAGGCTGCAATCGACAGCCTGTTCGAGAAGTACCACTTCGCCGTCGTCGTGAACCTCGCCGCCCAGGCAGGCGTCCGCTATTCCATCACAAACCCGGATGCCTACATCCAGAGCAACCTCATCGGATTCTACAACATCCTGGAAGCATGCCGCAAGGGCGCCGAAAAAGGCGAAGTCGAGCACCTCGTGTACGCGAGCTCCTCCAGCGTGTACGGCAGCAACAAGAAGATCCCGTACTCCACCGACGACAAAGTCGATAACCCGGTCTCGCTGTATGCCGCCACCAAGAAGAGCAACGAGCTCATGGCGCACGCCTACAGCAAGCTCTACAACATTCCGAGCACGGGGCTGCGCTTCTTTACCGTTTACGGCCCCGCTGGCCGCCCTGACATGGCCTACTTCGGATTCACCAACAAGCTCAAGGCCGGCAAGACCATCCAGATTTTCAACTACGGCAAGTGCAAGCGCGACTTCACGTTCGTCGATGACATTGTCGAAGGCGTCGTGCGCGTGATGCAGCACGCCCCCGAAAAGCAAAACGGCGAAGACGGCCTCCCCCTCCCGCCGTACAAGGTCTACAACATCGGCAACAACCACCCAGAAAACCTGCTCGACTTCGTGACGATTCTCCAAGAAGAGCTCGTCCGCGCGAAGGTTCTCCCCGCCGATTACGACTTCGAGGCCCACAAGGAACTCGTGCCCATGCAGCCCGGTGACGTGCCCGTAACCTACGCAGACACGACCGCCCTGGAGAATGATTTCGGATTCAAGCCCGCAACACCTCTCCGCGAAGGTCTGAGAAAGTTTGCAGAGTGGTACGCAACGTATTACGGGAAGGGAGAGTAACGGATATAGTAGCGGACAAACCGATAATAAAATTGAATATCGCGGTAGCAAAAAGACCGTCGGTTACTATATTGTGTTACTAATAATAACCCGGAATGAGTGTAAACGATGAAAATTTCTAAGTTTACAGTCTCGATTGAGATTTGACCTATTGGAATTTTGCACGTGAAAAAAGTATTGCATATATCGAAGTACTACTATCCCTTTACAGGTGGCATAGAACAGGTCGCCAGAGACGCCGTTCGCGCCTTGCAGGGAAAATTCGAGCAAAAAATTCTTTGTTTTGAACACGACAATAGCGAAAACCAGAATGTCGTTGATGAAGTCGAAGTCATTCGCTGTAAATGCCAGTGCAAAATTTTTTCGCAATCCATTTCTCTAGAGATGGGTCGTAAGTTCAAGGACCTGCTGAAGACGTTCAAGCCGGATTACATTGTATTCCATTATCCGAACCCCTTCTTTGCAAGCATTCTTTTAAGAAATATCCCCAAAGAAACCAAGCTGATCCTCTACTGGCATCTGGACATCACCCGCCAAAAGATCCTTGGCAAAATTTTCCATCTGCAAAACCTGGCCCTACTTAAAAGGGCGGATAAAATTATTGCGACAAGCCCCAATTACATCGAGGGCAGCAAATACTTGTCACAATACAGATCTAAATGCCAAGTCATTCCGAACTGCATTGACGAGAACCGTCTTGCGAAGACACCCAAAGCAGTCGAACTTGCAGAAAAAATCAAGCAAGAGAACAAGGGCAAGACGATTTGCCTGTCTGTTGGACGACTCGTGCCATACAAGGGATACAGCGATCTCATAAAGTCCGCAAAGAAACTGGACGAAAACTTCGTTTTCTACATCATAGGCGATGGAGAAAAGAGAAAAGCCCTGTTAAGCCAAAGCAAAAACTGCCCTACGGTCAAGTTCCTAGGGAAACTCACAGACGACGAGCTTAAGGCATACTATTTGGCCGCCGACATTTTCTGCTTCCCGTCAATCACCAAGAACGAAGCATTCGGAATCGCTCTTGCCGAAGCCATGTACTTTGGTCTGCCCTCCATTACATACACAATTCCTGGAAGTGGCGTAAACTACGTGTCATTGAATGGCGAAACAGGACTGGAAGTGCCAAACAGAGATGTCGACGCATACGCAAATGCAGTCAAGGAACTTGCGGCTAACAAGAACAAGAGAAAGCAACTTGGAGATAAAGCATTTAACCGTGTTATAGACAAATTTTTATACAAAGAATTTAAAAGCAATTTCGTTAATATAATGGAAATAAAATAGGATGACACGTTATTGTATTAACGGCACATTTCTTAGTGAAAAAAGAACGGGGATTTTTCGATTTGCAGAAGAAATAATCAAAGCCCTCGATTCTTTAGTAGGCGATAATCTTGATATAGTTTTAATAGTCCCCAAACACACATTAATTCCTTTTTCGCTCAAGAATATACGTATTCTTGAATATGGTTTTTTAAAGGGGATTCCATGGGAGCAAACTTTTTTCGCCTTCTACGCATTAATTCATAGAAGAATTCCCATCAACTTGTGTAATGTCACACCATTGTTGGTTCCAAGAGGATATTCAGTCATTCATGACATCAGTTACAAAGTTAACCCTCAGTATTTTTCGCACTGGTACGGGTTGTTGTCAAGAAAGTGGCATTGTTTGAATTATTGGATCATAACACACTTTGCTAGACATATTTTCACAGTATCAGGCTATTCAAAAAAAGAAATAGAAAAAATATATAAGACCAAACCAAGCCAAACTACAGTCATTCCCAATGGATGGCAACATATGCTTTATGTTGAGCCAGCCAACGACGATGTTTTTTCAAAATACCAACTCGAAAAGAATAACTATTTTCTTAGTCTTTCAACCATTGCTCCAAACAAAAATTTAGGTTGGGTTCTACAAACCGCCAAAAATAATCCCCATCAAAATTTTGCCATAGCCGGATCATTAAATCCCACACGTTTTGGTTCAAATTTAAATCTAAATGAACTCCGCAATGTAAAGTTTTTGGGATACATCAGCGATAATGAATTTGTCTCTTTAGCAAAAAATAGCAAAGCATTCATTTTTCCCTCTTTCTACGAAGGCTTCGGTTTACCACCATTGGAAGCTATGGCCGTTGGAGCCAAAGTCATTGTATCAAACATTGAAGTTTTGAAAGACATTTTTGAAGATTCCGCACATTATATCGAGCCCCATATAACAAATACCAACTTGAACGACATTTTAAGCAAAGACGTATCTTCCCCAAGCAACACACTAAAGAAATTCAATTGGATTGAAAGCGCTAGGAAAATGAAAGAATGCTTCCGTACTTGATAACCTTTACACTATCTCTGGTTGCATATAGCTTTGCTATTAGGTCTCTCAATCGAAGACTGCGTTTATTACTTATTGTTATTTCTATTTTATTGCCAGCAACGCTAGCGGGCTTACACGATCCATCTTTGGGGCTGGACTGGTATGGCTATGGGATTGACATTTGGGAAATAGCAACGAACATACACAGCTTTAATTCATTTTTGCAGTATTACCCGGCTATAGAACCTGGCTACAAGTTGCTGAATTATGCGATTTCATTCATATCATCAGATTATCACGTTTTCTTTTTCTTCCACCAACTTATATTAGCTTCAATCGCCGTATTTGTAGCTTATTTCAATAGGAATCATAAATATTCAGAAATAATACTGATTTTCTATTTTCTCTACATGTACAATACATCAATCAATATCATAAGACAATCATTGGCACTTATGATGTTTTTGTTGGCATACACACTGTGGGATTCACACTATCGGAAAAGCTCATATTCAATATTTGGCATTTCCCTATTTTTTCACACATCAGCCGTTTTCGCATTTCCGATATACATAGTATCAGCGTTCAAGCACGTCCTAAGAAAATATCGAGTATTCATTATAACAGCAATTATTTGGACTGCTTACTACACAATAAATTCGTACACTTACATTCTTACCCAACTAATAGATTTGAATATTTTTTCTGGGCACTATATTGGGTATGCAGATCAAGTTGGAGAAGTTTCAATCCACAAAACCGATATTGCATTTCAAGCAGGAATTATAATACTGTTATTTTGCCTGCCCTCAAAAGCAAAAAACAAGGAAATATGTTTTCAGATATCTATATTGGCCTTAATGGCTATTACTCTAAATCTTTTTGGCAATATTACTGATATCGCATTCCGAGTAGCACATTATTTTATTCTTCCCATTGCTATTCTTATGCCAAGAGTTTCACGTTCTCTCAAAGTCAACCAAATTGCGTGTATAATTTTTGCAATTTTATTGGCATCAAGATTTCTATACTTCGTATTCTCTGGGGGCGCGGAAAATACCGTACCCTACAAATCGATGCTTTTAGGCATATAAATTCAAGCAACACTTCACATTGGGAATTGTTCTATGTATAAAATTGTATATGTTCTAGTATGCTCAGACAAGGACTTATATTGCGAGCAATGCATATTGTCTATCATGAGTGTAAAAAAAAATTCCCCTGAATCGCCAATAACTCTATTAATTGATGATCTCACAAAAAATTGTATAGAACATCATACATCCAAAAAACAAATTTTCGAACTTGTCGATGAACTTATTTCTGTTCCGCGTCCTCAAAATTTTTCAGGAATGGAAACTAGCCGTTACTTGAAAACCAAAATGAGAGAATTCGTCCAAGGAGATTTTCTCTACATAGACAGTGACACCATCATATGTAGTCCGCTATACGAAATCGAAGACATAGCAATCGAACTTGGAGCAGTCCTTGATCAACATACAAGTCTTTCACAAAGCACCCATGCCATAATTTCAAAACAACACATAAAAAAGGTATCCTCATTAAATGAATTAGCCCAATATGAAAAATACTTTAATGGAGGAGTTCTATGGGTTCGCGACACAGAATCTAATCATAAGTTTTTTAACGACTGGCACAACAATTGGTTACATTCACGCTCCAAAGGAATTAAAACCGACATGCCAGCCCTAGCCTTAGCAAATTATCAAAATAATTTTTCCATACAAGAATTAGATGGTGTATGGAACTGTCAAATTTGGTTTGGAGCAAATTATCTACCCAAAGCAAAAATAATCCATTATTTCACTAGCATAGACACGTTCTCAGGAGGATACGGTGTATTCTCTGTTGATTTACCAAAAAAAATCAATTCAGGTGAAAAATTAGACAAACACGATTGGGAATTAATTCAAAATGCCCGCAATGCATTCCCAACCCCAAATGCGATTATAGTAGGTTCCGATTACGAAATATACCGGTCTTCTCTATGTGGTGTTCTACGAGCTCTATACAGAAAAAAAAGACTATTTAATCTATTTGAGAAAATTCTTTATCTAATAAGAATACTACGAGCTAAATTCATTATCTAAGCAATAAATCATTAAAATACCACTTTTACAAACTGATCAAGAATATGAAAATTACAACATTTATCAGAAAAGTTTATCGTCGTTTGCACCTATATGGATGGTTTAACTTTTTACCAGACGCTCTAGACATAAAGCTTCTTTATTTAGCTCATATGGGTAAATTGCCCAATCTTAAAAAGCCACAAACTTTTAATGAAAAATTGAACTGGCTCAAATTAAATGACCATAATCCGCTTTATACAACTTTGGTGGATAAATACGCTGTAAAAGAATGGGTCGCAAAAAAAATTGGAGAACAATATGTTATTCCAACTCTTGGCGTTTGGAATAATTTTGATGATATAGATTTCAGCAAACTGCCTAATCAATTTGTGTTAAAATGCACCCATGATTCTGCAGGGCTAATTATATGCAAAGACAAATCCCAGCTTGATAAAAAAAAGGTGCGAAATAAATTAAGTAAATGCTTAAAGCGAAATTTCTACTATATAGCTCGTGAGTGGCCTTACAAACACGTACCACCACGCATTATTGCCGAGCAATATATGGAAGACATCCAAGATGGCGAACTACGGGATTACAAATTTCACACATTCAATGGTGAGCCCAAATTTATCCTAATCGCATCAAACCGCCACATAAAAGAAAAGAAACGATTTGATTATTTTGACATGGATTTCAATCATATCAATCTACAAGATATAAGTACACCAAATTCAGCTATTAACTATCCTCATAAGCCAAAAAATTTTGAATTGATGAAGAAATTTTGCCGAATATTAGCAAAAGACATTCCCGCTGTTAGAGTCGATTTTTACGAAGTAAATGGTCAACTTTATTTTGGAGAAATGACATTCTTTGATGACGGCGGCTTTATGCAAGCAAAGCCCACAACATGGGAAAAAGAATGGGGTGATTTAATAGACCTTTCCACAATCAAAAAAGATAATTCAGATTATTAATATGAAAATCGTCATTTACGCATGGTCTTTAGATAATGGCGGAGCAGAAAGAGTCGCATCATTGTGGGCAAACGGATTTGCTGAACAAGGACACAAAGTCAGCATAGTTCTAGACTCCTTATTCACACCTATCAAATACAAGGTGTCCCCAAATGTCGCAATAATTCGACAATACCACCCCCAAAAAGCAATACCATCCAAACTGTTCAAATTCATTCTCAAAAAACATTTCCTAAGCAATTTACTAGAAAAAATTTGGTACCGAGTTCCTCAAAATATCAGAAAAATATTTCTTGCAAACACACTACAAAAAGAGAATCCTGATGTTATAATAACCGTTTTGCCAGCATATTACAAAAGAATAAAAGATGCGTTAAACGCAATTGGCAAAAACACCCCAATTATTGTAACAGATCACAACCCTTACGAACGTCCTGAATACGCACCTTTATCCGTCGAACGGATAAAGGAAAAATTTACAGATAGTTACAATTATGATTTCTTGACAGTTTTAACAGAAGCAGACAAACTCGTTCTACAAAAAAGAATGGATTCGTCATTCATGAAGAAAGTTTACGTTCTTCCAAATCCACTAACATACACGCCACAAGTAAAGATTCCCCCAAAAGAAAAAACAATACTCGCAGCAGGAAGATTAGACGACTGGCATTACAAAGGATTTGATTTACTATTACAAGCATGGTCGAACATTCATCGTAGCTTTCCTGATTGGAAATTAAAAATAGCAGGCGGTAACGACAAATCGACTCTATTAAAAATTTGCAAAAAATTAAAAATAGAAGATAGAGTTGATTTTCTAGGTTTTGTTGATATAAAAAAGGAATACGAAAAAGCCGAGATATTTGTATTAAGTAGCCGATATGAAGGTTTCGGAATGGTCCTTACAGAAGCAATGAGCCAAGGTTGCGCATGCATAGCCTGTGACTACAAAGGACGACAGCGAGAAATCATCGAAAACGACAATCAAGGCGTAATTTGCCCAACGGACAACGAAGAAGAAATAGCAAAAGCAATCTCTAACATTATCTCCAACCGCCAATATCGACAAAAGTTGCAAGAAAACGCAATTCTACGATCTAAATATTATGAGCTGCCCAATATTATGGCTCGCTGGAACGATATTTTTGAAAGAATGGGGTTGATTAATTAATAAAAACTATATTTAAACTTATTATAGATCCTCCCAAAACATCCATCATCAAAAATGAACCAAAGCAAAATAAAAGTCAGCGTTATAGTAGCAGTCTACCAAGTCGAGAAATACATCCACAAATGCCTTGACAGTATTCAAAAGCAAACTCTTAACGGTTTTGAAGTTTTGCTTATTGATGATGGAAGCAAGGATAATTCAGGAAACATCTGTGATGAATACGCCCAAAAAGATGGTCGTTTTCGTGTAATACATAAAGAGAATGGCGGAGTCAGCACAGCTAGACAAGTTGGGCTCAACAATGCAATCGGGGAATATGTAATACATGTCGACCCTGATGATTGGATTGAAAAGAACATGTTGGAGGACTTGTATAACGAAGCCACAGCAAGCAACTCAGACATGGTTGTATGCGATTATTATCAAGAAATCAACGGAAAAAGTTCTTATATAAAGCAAGTTCCTAATTTACAATCAAACAAATACTATTTCTACGATTTAATAAATAAACTTCACGGCAGTTGTTGGAATAAACTCACTAGACGTTCATGCTTTTCAAAATACAATATTTCCTTCTTTCCACAAATGATCATGTGGGAAGACTTATTTATTAATTTACAGTTAATAGAGCAACCTATCAAAATTTCATATTTACCGCACGCTTATTATCATTACGATGAATCAACAAATGCAAGCAGTGCAGTTCGTTCATGGTCAAGAAAAAAGCTAACATCCCAAATAATTTTAATCGATTGGCTTGAAAAAAAGAACGATCCTGTTATAGCAAAAGAAAATTTTGAACTAAAGAAGAGCGCAAAAAAAACAGCCTTTTTCGTAAAGGAAATTGGTAGTAAGGAATTTCGCAGTCTCTATCCAGAAACAAACGACTCATACACATTCAGAATTAAAGAAATTGGCCATTTTGATTTTTTCATGTACTTGGCAATACACTTTTCGCTTAGATTAGCAAGAAGTCTAAACACAATAAAAGATAAGTTTAAACATTGGATTTAGTATCGATGAAAATTGGAATTCTAACACTACCGTTACAAGACAACTATGGAGGCCTGTTGCAAAACTTTGCTTTACAAAAAGCTTTGCTGCAGATGGGACATGACGTTACAACCATTGACTATATGAAGACGCCCATTCCTCCTCTTTGGAGATATATAAAATCCTGGATAAAGACCATACTCCTTCTGTGCATTGGGAAACGTAGAAAATTTATAAAATACACCCATGTAGGAACACGAAATCCGCAAAATGAAAAATTCGTCTCATTACATATAAATAAAACTAAGACCTACTTCACATACAATACTGAAATTCTTAAGCAAAACGAAATTGACACAATCATCGTCGGTTCAGATCAAGTTTGGCGTCCCAAATACAATTATCGAATAGAAAACGCATTCCTAGACTTTTGTAAGGATCAAAGCAACCTAAAGCGAATTGCTTACGCAGCATCTTTCGGGGTTGATGAATGGGAATTCACGGCATGGCAAACAAAAAAATGCGCTATGCTTGCAAAAAAATTTGACGCTATAAGCGTTCGTGAAGAATCAGGCAAAGCACTTTGTAATAAGTACCTTGAAATTGAAGCAACAACCGTATTGGATCCCACACTATTGCTCAGCAAAGAAACCTATTGCGAATTATGTAAAAACGTTCCTATCAAAAAAGAAAAATTTCTTGCCGCTTACGTTTTAGACAAAAACGAAGCAACATACAAAGAATGTGAATCCATTGCAAAAGAAAGCAATCTAACACTAAAATTTTTCGAGGCAGATACAAAAGCCTCGTTAAGCGTCCCAGAGTGGTTATCTATGTTCCGTGATGCGTCTTATGTAGTCACAGACTCGTTCCATGGAACCGTTTTTTCTATAATCTTTGGCAAAAAATTCAAATGTTTATATAACAAAAGCCGAGGTTCCGCTCGATTCGAGTCCTTGCTCAAAATATATGAATCTGGCAGGCTAGACGAAATGCGCGAATTCTCGTTAAATTGGCTAAAAAAAGTATTGGAGAAATAATCCATAATGACATCTTCTAATTCAAATAGCAAACGTGTGGCAAAAAACACTCTCCTTTTGTACATGCGGATGTTTTTCACAATGGGTGTTAGCTTATTTACAAGCCGCATCGTGCTAAACACATTAGGTGTAGAAGATTATGGTTTGTACAATGTCGTTGGCGGCATTGTCGTTTTACTCGCTTTTTTAAACGGGGCAATGAGTAGTGCAACACAACGTTATTTAAATGTTGCATTAGGAAAAAATGACCAAAATGAACTGAATAAAATTATCAGAAATGCCTTATGTTTACATCTAGTTGTTGCACTTATAATCATCTTTGTTGCAGAAACATTTGGCTTATATTTTGTAAACACATTCATGAATATTCCTGAACCACGTATGGAAATTGCAAACTGGGTTTATCAGTTTTCAATTTTTTCATTTGTTGCGTCTGTAATTTCAGTACCCTTTACAGCAAGCATCATCGCCCATGAAAAAATGTCTGCATTTGCTTGGATGGCTATTTTTGATGTATCTGCAAAATTAGCTATTGTCTTTTCCTTAACATTCATTGAATATGACAAATTATTCATTTATGCATTGCTGCTCTTTATTCAATCATGCATCACCCAGTATATCTATTTTATGTATTGCCGACGAAATTTTGAGGAATGTAGAATAAAAGAGTTTTCTATAGACAAAAGTCTTTTAAAAAAAATGACATCATTTTCATCGTGGTCCATTGTAGGTAGTCTTGGATATCTAATTCATACACAAGGAATAGCTATTGTAATCAATGTCTTTTTTGGAGTAAGCGTTAATGCCGCTCAAGGAATATCAAATCAAGTTAATGGGATTGTTAAGCAGTTTGTCTCTAACTTTTTAATGGCATTCAATCCCCAAGTTGTAAAAACATATGCTGCAGGTGAACTCACAGAAATGCACAAGCTCATTTTAAGAGGCTGTAAAGTTGCATGTTTAATGGTCGCCTTTTTTGTTGTGCCCTTGATTTTAGAGGCTCCAACAATATTAAAGTTATGGTTAGGTTTTGTCCCAAATTACGCTGTTATTTTCGTCCGTTTAATTTTACTTTTGACCCTTTTCGATGCGTTCACAGGCCTTTTAGCATCAGCAAAAGGAGCTACTGGAGATATAAAAAGTTACCAAATCGTATTGACAACAATTGGATTAACCCACTTACCCTTGGTATGGATCTGTTTTAAGCTGGGATGGGAACCTTATTGGGCCCAAATAGTCTATTTATTCATCATTATTGCTCTGCAAATTGTTAGAATTTGGTTTGTTTGCAATGCTGTAAAGCTGTCAATAATTTATTTTTACAAAGAGGTAATTTTGCGTTGCTCAATTGTAATATTATCAGCGACGATTTTGCCTTTATATATGCATTTTGCATTACCAAATTGCACATTAAGCAGTATGGCAGTATGCGCTACAAGCGTCATATTGCTAATACTATTTTCCTTGGGTATTGGATTCAATAAAAACGAACGAGAGCATCTCATAAAAATCATCACTAACAAAATTAAACGGAAACACAATGGATCTCAAATCAATTGCTAAGAAAACTCTGAACTATATGCGAGGCAAACGCATTGTTTATGTAGAGAAGGTCTGTCGTCCATACGAAATACAAGTAAAGTCGAATGACCGATTCAAGGGACAGGTAGCCATTGTCACAGGTGCGTCTGGAGTCATTGGTCGAGCAATCGCTTATAGACTTGCTGCAGAAGGATCCCTAGTTTATGTATGCGGTACAAAAATTGAAAAAGTAAATTCAATTGTCAATGAGATTTCCAAAGATGGTTTTGCAGCAAAAGCTTTAACATTTAGTTTACTAGATGAGCAAGCCATTATTAATTCGTTTAAATCTGTAATAGAAGAAAGCGGTAAGATAGACCTACTTGTCTGCTGTGCCGGAGGAGGTGCAAGAGACGAAATGCATCCGTTAATAGATCAAAGCTCCGCTGTAATCGATTCTGTACTTAACGTAAATCTTCGTGGTTCGATTCTTTGCAGCCGTGAAGCCCTAAAATATATGTCCCAAGCTCAATCGGGTAACATAATTTTGGTATCCTCCACCGTTGGTGTGCGCGGTATGAAATATTATTCAGAATATGCAGCCGCAAAAGCCGGAATAATTGCATTTATGCAGTCCATCGCTATGGAATATGGGCAAAATCATATTAGGGTAAATTGCGTAACCCCAGGAATTGTCGAAAGAGGGACAATTGACGATATAAAGTTAGAACGTATCCATAGGACAAACTGGCTTAATGACTACGGAAAACCCGAAGATATTGCAGGAATGGTTGCTTACCTCAACTCAGATGAGGCCTCTTTTATTACAGGGCAGAATTTCATTGTAGATGGTGGTAGAAGTCTCGGCCTCAAAGGAGCATAATTATGTTTTCAGAAAAAAGAAATGTTTTACAGTTACTTTCGTTATTGAAAGCGCACAACATATCTAAATTCGTTGTTTCTCCTGGAAGCAGACACATTCCCATTGTAATTTCAATGGAATGTGATCCGTTTTTCAAGTTATATTCTGTCGTAGACGAACGTAGTGCCTCTTTTTTTGCAATTGGTTTGATGCAAAGTACTAAAGAGCCTGTCGGCATTATCTGCACATCAGGGACCGCATCTGCTAACTACTGTTCAGCAATCAATGAATGTTTATATCAGGAACTGCCTCTGCTTATAATAACAGCTGATAGAGAAGAGGCTCTTAGGGATCAACACGAAGACCAAATGATCCGTCAATCCAATATGTATGTAAACATAGCTAAGATGGTCGCCAATTTACCATTAGTCAATACAGA
Organism: Fibrobacter sp. UWB16; assembly: GCF_900215325.1. NCBI lineage: Bacteria > Pseudomonadati > Fibrobacterota > Fibrobacteria > Fibrobacterales > Fibrobacteraceae > Fibrobacter > Fibrobacter sp. UWB16. The sequence goes on from NZ_OCMS01000001.1 coordinate 1,207,995, forward strand.
ACGAGACGCCTGGTTCAACAATAGGTTGATCAACGAAGCTCTATTGGAGTTAAATCATCATGGGTGCGGTCCTGTACAAATAAATATTCCCATTCCAGAGCACATGGATTCGTTTACAACACAAGCTCTTCCGCAAGAACGGAAAATATCTCGATTCGATTTAGATTCAATTAATTGGCAAAATATATCGCAACGGCTAACAAATAAGAAGGTCGTTATTGTTTGTGGTGAAGGTTTTGTTCCAACAAAAAATCAATTGAATGATTTGGAATTATTTGCAAAAAAATATGATTCCGTTATCCTTTCAGATAAAATGAGCAACTGTCATACCGCAAACAGCATTGAGAATGCATTTGCCATATTGCAGGCGCTCTCAGGAAAAGATTTAACAGAAATTGCACCCGACATCATTATTTCCATTCGTGCAAATTTTTCATTCAACCCGGAGCTAAAAGGTCTTGTCAAAAATCTTCGTACAAAAGGTTTTAAAATACAGAACTGGTTTGTTCATCAAAGTGGACGCGTTGTTGATCCCTATCAAGGTTTGCTGACTGATATCTTTGAAATGGATGAATTCACATTCTTCAGAAATGTTGCTTTACAAAAAAATGATGAAAAAGAAGAATCCGACTATTCTGAATCTTGGAAAGTTATTTCCGAATCCATTGAAGAGCCTAAATTTGAATTTGGACATTTGAAAAGTGTCGGGGAATTTCTAAAAAGGATTCCTAAAAACAGCGTACTACACCTAGCTAATAGCAATTCCGTCAGAATGGCGCAATTATACAACGTAGATTCCTCTGTAGAAATTCATTGTAACAGAGGAACTGATGGTATAGATGGTTGTATGTCTTCTGCAGTGGGTTTTGCAAGTAATTCAGCAAAGTTGAATTACTTGATGATTGGAGATTTAACATTTTTCTATGATATGAACGCTCTGTGGAATCCGCAATTGAGAAAGAACCTAAGAATATTATTGGACAACAATGGTGGCGGAGCAATTATGCATATGCCCCAAAGACCACAATTTGCGCTAGATTTGTTGCCTAATTATATATCAGCATGTCACAACGCAAGTGCCAAAGCCTGGGCCGAAGATCGAGGCTTTAAATACTACTCTGCAAGGAATGCTGAGGAATTGCAAAATGGGGTGGATGCACTTACCGATGTTAATGTAGAAGGTCCGATACTTCTTGAGGTATTTACCAACCTTTTTGACGATGTAAAATGTTTAAAAGAATATTACGCTCAAATCGACAGAAATAAGCTTGATAAAAGCCTTACAACTCGTTCTAAACAAGTTATAAGAAAGGTCTGTTCGATCTTAGGAATAGACCCTCAAAAAATAAAGAACGCAATACACAAATAAAGAGGAAAACACCAGCATACCGAGGCTCTTCTAGGGGAATATACGACCCTAGAATCCTAACCACGCGGGCCTTTAGTTGGTGTTTTCACTTTATACAATAGCGGGAAAATATTCGACCACGTCAAGATCTTATTACCTTAAATTAAGGTCAATCCATTCCATTCTTTTTATAATCCATTCTTTCAAGTCATCAACAACTTCTTTATAAGACGAATATGATTTGGAAAAAATTTCATCATCAACTTTCTTTAGAATGTTCCATCGCTTAAAATTATTTGATGAAACTTTTTCTAATCTAGCATAGGCGGCGTCAATAGAATCAGCAACGGATTCAATCACAGCATAACTATCCTTCCATCTTTTTTTTATTTGCGCTCGAGCTTTTGAATCTTGATATAAATAATAATGCCAATAATTTCGAACACGCCACCCTTCTATCAAGTTAACACTTTCATCATCATAATTTCCATAAGCCAAATCAAAATCCCATACAGGTCCCATTTTTATTTTTTCACCTTTACACCAAGTAAAATACACACTTGTATAAAAATTCGCATCAGGATTTTTTGCTAATTCCTGAACCCAATAATGTTTAGCCACCTCATCAACATCAATCCACGCTTCAACGTTATTATCCACTCCAGACTCAAGCGTCTTCAAAAACATTTCAAAGTCTTCAATATGCTTCTGCACAGTATCCAAAATTTCATCAGATGCATTTTTCGGCTCATGCACCCTAAAAGCTTTACCCTTACCATTTTCAGTTAAAACATCCGAAAAAACGACCTGTTCCCCTGTTTTATACTTTCCATCAACTTCTACTATATACGAATAATCATCATTTGGAATATTTACTCTGTTCTTTCCAATCTTTATTGTCTCCGTCAACAAATACACACCCAAATACTTTCCGTTTAAATACAACTCAGCAAATTCGCACCGCGGTGCATAATAAGCCCCAAGAGCAGCAGACAAACGATACGAAATAAAATTCCGCATCAAAGACTTGTCATAATAATTTGCAATAAGCGCCCAGTCCTTGTCTTTGGGCATACCCAGTACCGACTGTTTCTTTTCAAATTCTATTTTATAGCTTTTCTTGGGAACATCGGTCCAACTTGTATTCCCTCTTCCCCTTATCGTCAAATCCATTATTTCACTTTCGGATTCGTTCTCTCCCCAGATTTGTAGCTTAGCAGGGATTTCGGTTTCGCGATCGTTGATCGCTTGGCGATATTCAGTTTCAATCACAACGCGCGGAACGCCTGCATAGGGGTATTCCTTGTCATCAGGCTTAAACGAACTCGGATAGGTGCTCTTTGAAGAGCCCTCGCTTACCAAAGAGGTTCTCACGCTCAAAGAAAGATCATCATCTGCAAGTTCCGCTTGACCTTCGGCTTCTACATCTAGGACTTTATTGCTACAGGCGCAAAAAGAAGCTATCCACAAAAAGGTACTTAGAAAAACAAAAAGCGAAACAAGCCTGTTATGGAATCCCCTATTCATATCCAACCTTACCAAGCATACCCAAAATTAGCTTTTTAGTAGGGAATTTCAAAGGTATCAAATTAAAAAGGTTATTGTAATACATCAAACATTCAACCAGAATCACACAAGTAGTGGAACAATCCCCTCCACAATTTTTCTAAATTTGCGCGCATGGCAGAAAAAAAGAAAATTCTCGTAATGGTCGCTAGCCCGAAAAGGGAACGCAGTGGAACCCTCATCCCGACGAAGGCTTTTGTCGAGGGACTGGAACAAAACGGCGACTACGAGACGGAATACATTTTCATTGACAAGATGAACATCAAGCCGTGCCGCGGTTGTCTCAGCTGCTGGGGGCGCGAAGACGGTTCGTGTTTCATGAAAGACGACGATGTTCCGATGATCCGCGAAAAGCTCATCAATTCGGATATTGTCATTTGGAGTTTTCCGCTGTTCCTGTTTGGCGTCCCGGGCCAGATGAAGGTCTTGATGGACCGCATCGTGGGCATGGTCCATCCGTACATGGGCCAGAAGCTCAAAGAAGGGGCTAACGCCATGAGCACCCCGCTACACGGGCTGCAGTTCCAGAAAGAAGGTCAAAAGATCATTCTGCTTTCGAGTTGCGCCTGGATGGACTTGGACGTGGTTTACGAGCCGGTCCGCAAGCAGTTCGACATCATTCTCGGGCACGAGGGCTACACGCTTATCGCCTGTCCGCAAATGCGTGCGCTCGACCACCGTGGCGGGCCGCGCCGCTTGAACATGCTCCGTGAAAAGTACCGCAAGGGCGGCGCCGAACTTGCCAAAACGGGGACACTCTCGCAGGAAGCGATTGACCTGATGCAGAAGCCGATCTTTAGTGACGACGCCTACGAGACGCTCGTCGTGGAATTCGTGACGCACATGTTCGATAGAGACGATAATTTCTAGTAGGAAGGGCTCCCGCAAAGCGGGAGCGTTTTTTTTGCAAAAATAACTGGATTGGGCTGAAGCCCCAACTCTTTGGCTCGGTTATAAAAATGAGCAAACTCATTTTTGCAACGCTCGCCTTCTGAGTTGTCTTCGCTACGCTTAGGATGACGTATTGGGAGCAAATACAGAAAAACCCTGGCAGATGCCAGGGTTTTCCGTAAAAGCAAAATCGCAGATTAGCGCTTGCTGAACTGGAAGTGCTTACGAGCCTTCTTGCGGCCGAACTTCTTACGTTCAACGGCACGTGCGTCACGAGTCATGAGGCCTTCCTTCTTGAGAGCCGGCTTCACTTCTGCATCGTTAGCAACGAGTGCGCGAGAGATGCCGAGACGGACAGCGCCCATCTGGCCAGCGATGCCACCGCCACGAGCGGTAACTTCGACGTCCCATTCTTCAGCGTTGCCAAGGATGGCGAACGGAAGATTTGCAATCATGTCCTGCACTTCAGAATGGAAGTATTCCTTGAAATCACGACCATTGATAGTGCGCTTGCCGGAACCCGGCTTCAGAATCACAGCGGCGATGGCGTTCTTGCGACGGCCAGTGCCGCGGTAGATCTTCTTATTCTTTGCTGTAGCCATAGTTTTCTCCGTTCTAAATTAAAGTTCTACGACTTCGGGTTTCTGGGCAGCGAACGGATGTTCGGCACCTGCAAAAATCTTGAGCTTCTTGATCATCTTGTGGCCAAGAGCGCTGTGCGGGAGCATGCCCCAAATGGCAGCTTCGAGCGGAGCAGTCGGGTTCTTTGCCAAGAGGTCAGCAAAGTTGATCCAACGTTCACCGGCGATGTGGCCAGTGTGGTGGAAATACTGCTTCTGGAGAGCCTTGTTGCCAGAAACGGCAACCTTTTCAGCGTTAATGACAACCACGAAGTCGCCAGTGTCGACGTTCGGGGAATAGATGGCCTTGTGCTTGCCCATGAGGAGACGAGCAACTTCGCTTGCAACGCGTCCCATCGGCTTGTCAGCTGCGTCCACAAGCTTCCACTTGCGGGAGACAGTCTTCGGGTTTACCGTAATGGTCTTCATGTAAATCCTCTAGTGAGTGAAATTCCGGGGCACAGGCGCCCCGAGAAAAGCAGAGTAAATTTAGATGATTTTCTGCAAGGGTTCAAGGGTAAAAAGGTGTAATTTTTGAAAAAAGTAGTATTTTAGCGGTTTAAGCATTCTATCAATTGATACAATTACATCAATTAGTATAGTAATTTTTAGTTATTAGTCAATGGTCACAAACGCAAGCAACGTCATTCTGACCCGCAGGGGAAGAATCCAGGGCACTCCGTTTTTGCAGTTCCAAGACTTCACTGGATCCTTCGACTCCGCTCAGGATGACACGTCCCTACCTTAGAACGAATGTATTAATGGCGACCCCGTCCCCATACGCGGACCATGCTCACATAAGTGCTAGTTGCATTCAAGGCGAGTGTCGCGACAGGCTGCTTGCAGACTGTCATGATTGAGCCGAAGATGCTGACGCAAAGCGTCAAAGCACTAAGTGATCAAAGAAAATAAATCCGGGGTGACAATCGGGCATGACACCGCAACAATTCCTAATTGGATTATCGCTTCGCTCCTCAGGATGACACATTCCGCACCTTTCGTCTCTCGTCTGTAGCCGAAAGGCGTTCTCTCGTCTAAGTCCCCTACTGTCTACTTTTTTCTTTGCGCATGGAGGCGAGCGCCTTGGACTTGCGGCGGGCGGTTTCCTGGAGGTTCACAGCCACATCAAATTCATCGACGATTTCGCGCCCGAGGATTTCTTCGAGCACGTCTTCGAGACTCACGATGCCCGCAATCGCGCCCCATTCATCGACAACGCCCACGATATGCCCACGCTGCTTGAGGAATCGCAACAACAACTTGTCGGTCATAAGGCTGTCGGGCACGAGTTGCATCGGGCGCATGAGCTGGCGGAGTTTCACATCGCGGTGGCCCTCGGCAAGCTGGTTGTACGCATCGCGGCGGAGCACAATCCCAATCCAATTGTCCTTTTTACCATCGTAAAGCGGCACACGCGAGAACGGCCAGTTGCCGCGCTCGTCAAGAGTCTCGCCAATCGTACTGTCGGCAGAGAGCGTAAACACAACCTGTCGCGGCGTCATCACGCGGCGCACTGGGAGCGACTTGAGCGAAAGGATGTTCTTGATGACAAGCGCCTGCTGGCGGTCAATTACATCTTCGCGAAGCCCGAGACTCACGAGGCTGTTGATGTCCTCGATGCTCACGTCCTTCTTTTCTTTGTCCTCGTGCGTCCAGTGCTTGGTAAGCGTGAGGCAAAGCCAGATGATTCCCGTCCAGCTGAGGATTTTCGTGATGTAGTAAAACGGTACAGCCACGAGCGGTGCGCAGACTTTCGCCTGTTTAACGCCGAGCGTCTTGGGAGTGATTTCGCCAAAAAGCAAAATGAGAATCGTGAGTATCACCGGCAAGAGCATCGCCGCCGAAGGCGACAAGCGCTTCACGGCCAAGGCCGTCGCCAAGGACGCGCCCACCGTATTCGCAACCGTATTCACCACAAGCACCGAAGCAATATAGCGGTCGATGTTATCCTTCACGTGTTTCAGGTAACGCGCGGTAAACTTCTTCTGGCGCTCCAGGACTTCCACCGTCGAAGGCGGGACGCTATAGAACGAGGCTTCGGTCACAGAGCAAAATGCCGAAGCAGCAAGACAACAAAAAACAGTTAATGCAATTTCAAACATATAATCCTCAAGACTTAACTGGATCCTTCGCTACGCTCAGGATGACGCGCGAGGGGGTTATTCAACCAGCATCGGTTCAATGGCCCAGAACTGTGTGCGTTCCATGTCACGGATAAAGTCTCCAAACGATTTCGTATTCATAAACGGCACCACAAAAGAATCCTCCGTATTCAATTGCAACAGTTCAATTTCAGTAGACTTCGGGATATCGGCAAGATTGCGGACTTCGTCAAGGGCGTCGTCAAATCCCCCCAAGCCATGCACAAGCCCAGCCTCTTTTGCCTTCCAGCCAACCATTACACGGCCACCGCCGTACACAGAATCCACCACGGCCTGGTCAATTCCAGTCGCCTGCGAAACAACACCCGTAAAGCGATTGTAGAAGTCATCCATGTATTCCTGGAGCGCCGCCTTTTCGGTATCCGTCCACGGGCGTGCAAAAGAACGTGCATCCGAATAATCATTCGTCTTGACCGGTTCATTGCGCAACCCGACTTTCTGCATCAAGCCAGACGCATCGACCTTACCGCCATAAATTCCAATGCTACCCACGATGGCAAAAGGTTCTGCAATTATCTTATCTGCACCACAAGCAATGTAATAGGCGCCCGACGTTCCAGAACTTCCGATGCTTGCCACAATAGGAATATCAAAGCGCTTCAAATTCTTGAGAGCGCCCCAGATTTTATCGGACGCAATTGCGCTCCCGCCCGGCGAAGAAATCCGCAAAAGCAAAGCCTTCGCTCCAGAACTGGGCAGTCTGCGCAAGTTATCCAGCACAGCATCTTCCATGCGGGAATCAATCGTGCCGTTGATATTCAGCAGTGCCACTTTCGTGCGGTGATTCCAGCGTTCATCAAAAATCTTGGAATTCGACGGAGTCCACGTTCTGAAATTCGCATAAGGAGCATCGAGATCAAAGAACGTCTTCAACGCATACGCAGGCACCTGATCAATATAAAGCAGCGTATCGGCAAGACCCGCCTTCTTGGCGCCAAGAGCTGTAATTACGGGCTTTTGAGCCAAAGAATCCAATCTTTCCGTATTGAGAGAAGCCGGTCCCTTTTTCATGCGAGCGGCAACGCGCATGCGGACAAGTTCCCAAACATCCTTGTAAAGCGTTTCAATGTTTTTGCGGGCGTTCACCGACATTGAATCAGCCGTATAAGGTTCCACAGCCGACTTGTACGCACCATGGCGCAAGAATTCCACCTTGACGCCTAATTTATCCAAAAGCCCCTTGTAGAACGTGATTCCGCCACCAAGCCCAAGCCACGTAAAATGTGCCGAAGGCTCCACGACAACGCGGTCCACATTGGCAGCCGCCATAAGAACCGCCGGACGCACGTCATCCATGTACGCAATCACGAGGCCACCACGCGCCTTGAGTTTTTTTACGTAACGGTTGATTTCTTCGGATATCGCCAAGTTGCCACTATAGCCCGAGAAATCAAGCACCACAAGGCCTGCCGCCGGATCGCGCAATAGATGTTCAAACAAATTACGCACCTTCATGAGTCCAATGGACGAAGGACCTAAAAAGAGCATTTTCTTTTCGACTTCGGTCACATCCATATTGAGCGGCACACGCACAATCTGCGCCGAGCGCGAGGCATACGGGTTGCGAGAGGTATGGAAGCCGATGCTACCGCCTTTAGGCAAAAAGTCATCAAAAATTTTCAGCGAGGCATCGACATGCCCGCCAAACGAAGCAGAAAGCGTCAGCGAGTATTCATTGTCATCGCCATAAATCGGCATCTTGAATCCAAAGCGATACCCGTAAAGCGAAAGTTCCAGAAGCAGGCGGTGTTCTTTCCAGTCCTCGACATCGTAACTTGCACTAAAGAAATCGCCAAAGCGAAGTGTCGCACCAGCGTTGTGCACGCGCTCCATCGAAGACGGCCCGAGATACAGCAAGTTATCGCAAGAATAGCCTAGCGAAAGCATGCTGAACGGGCGAATCAAAATGCCCGGAGAATAAGTCCATTCCGTCCCCTTGAAATCGGCACTGCGGAACGCCGTAACGCGACCGCCCCAAAACACGCTGCGGTCAAAAAGCGGAAAGCCATGCGTCAAGTTCCAGCGGGATTCATCCATTCCCTTATCGTTGAAGCGGTATTCAAACCCTGCCCCGATGCGGTCCAAGTTACCGCCCACGCGAAATTCCGTAATGCCATCGTCAAACTGGTACGAAGCTAGAGCCCCCTTGGAATCTAAAGCCGAGAGCCCAGCCGGGTTCCCGAAAACACCGTGCGCCCCGTCGAGCGAAACAAAGCGCGATTCACCCGGAAGGTAGGCGTAGGCCATTGCAGAAAAAGCGACAAACGCGGCAGCAAATGCTGAACATGGGAATTTTTCTTTCTTCATCGTAAATATTTTAGTAATTTTATAAGAAGACAAAAATTCCGAAAGGGGTAAATCATGAAAATCACAGCCATTCTCTCAATCCTCCTTTCTATTTTCATTATTTCCTGCAGCGACGATTCCGGCAGTTCTGCAAGCCAATCCAGTACAGAACCCGCAAAAGAGGAAAGCCCAACGGACACCCTCCTTTCATTTGCAAGTCTAGGCTTAGATGCATGCACCCAAAAAATAGAAAGAAAAATTGAAAAAGCTTACGATGCACAAATAGATGAAATTTGCACGCCTTTAGCAGATGGATATGGTGAGAGTTGCTCCAATAAAATCACCTCCATAGATAGTTCCAAAAAAGTCCATTACATTTGCAGAAATCATGAAGGCTATGAATTATCAGGCAAAACGGAGTATGATTATAAATTGTATTTTGGAGGCTGGTGGTGGGACAAAGCGAACGACAACGACATGGAAACATCGGATCTGGAATGTTACAAAGAAGGCAAGATTGTTTCTAAGAAAGACGACCCTTCAAAGCAATATGTCTGTGACTTCGATACCAGCACCCACACATTTGGAGTTTTAAGATTAGCGGATTCGTTGGAAATAAAAATTGGCACAGGCTGCACATATTACACAAACGGCGGATACAGAATTGCAAACGATAGCAAAACATATTTCTATTGCAAAAAAGAATTCGATCCGAATGATATAGAAGAGCGCTATTATCGCCATTGGATTTATTCGGTCAAGGAAAACCTAGACACCATCAGGGATCCCCGAAACGGACGCCCCTACAAAACACTCCATCTTGGTAAAAAGACCTGGATGACCACAAATCTATGCTATGAAGACAGCACAAAATATCCAAGCATGCTTGGACGAAATAAGGTCGACCCCTACGGAAGACTTTACACATGGAGCGCGATCATCGATTCCGTCTATTGGGCTCACAAAGGGAAAACATGCGGCAACCTACCGAGCAGCGCAAAGACATGCGAATTGCCCGACGTGGTGCAAGGAATTTGTCCTGAAGGCTGGCATGTGCCAAGTATTGCCGAATGGGAAGAAATGGTCGCATGGACAAAAGCCAACAATGTCTATTTTGACAGCATTGGATTTGTACCGCCATCGACTTATCAGGAATTTCCTTTTTGGAGTTCCACAGAAACAAGCGGAGACTCGTCCCGCATTCACGTGATTGACCAAATTGAGCCAGAATCCGGCACGAGCTTTAGCTTAAATAAAGCAAAAGACTCCTTACTCCCAATCCGCTGCGTCAAAGATGACTAATGCCCAATGTAAAAATTTCTATTTTAAAGCATTGAGTGTAGGAAATAATATTTAAAACAATGGTGGTTACATGTCTGCATCTTCTAAAAAAGAAGAAACCGATCTTTTTGACATACTGAAAGATCTTGCAAAAAACTGGAGAATCATGATTCCATGCATCATCGTCGCTGGAATCGTTGGTGTTTTTGTCGCCATGTGGATCCGCCCCATTTATAAGGTGGATGCATTACTCCAAATAGAAACCAAGAGCAACAAAAGCGTCGGTCTCATGGGCGGACTCCCGAGCCTGTTTGCAAGTTCAAGCCCAGCCGAAACCGAAATTGAGCTCATCAACAGCCGTCAGATTATCGGAGACGCTGTTGAAAAGATGCATTTGCAATACGAAGCAAACCCCATCAACGTCATGGACCGCCTGCTGCACCGCGAAGGCCGCATGGAACTGAACCAGTACGAAATTCCATGGGACAAGATTCCGGAAGACGAAAAAATCAAGCCATGGATTGCCGAAGCAACGGACAGCACATCGTTCAAGCTCATCGACCACAACGATAAAGAAGTCTTGAGCGGAACGGTCGGAAAAACATACCATTTCATCTACGCCGGCGATACGGCAACGTTCAGCGTTTTCAACATGAAGGCAAGGGCCGGGCAAAGATTCGAACTTTTCAAAAGGACCCGTCTTGACGCCATCGCAAAATTCAAGAGTGCATTTGACGTTGGCGAAAAGGGCAAAAAGACTGGCATCCTGGAATTCAGCTATCAGGACATCTATCCGGACCGCGCCACCAAAATCCTGAACGAAATTGCAACATCTTACTTGAGACAGAACGTCGAACAGCGCAATGCCGAAGCTCAAAAAACGCTTGAATTTTTGGAAAAGCAATTGCCCGATGTCAAAGCCCAGATGGACAGTTCGCTCCTCAAGTTCAACACCTACAGAAACAAGGTCGGCTCTGTCGATATCGATGCCGAAACAAGACTTATCCTGGAAAAGCGTAACAGGCTCCAGCAAAACCTTCTGGACCTCCAGCAAAAGAAGCAAAGCGCCATCCGTTTGTTCCAGCCGGAACACCCGACAATCAAAACTCTCGAAGAACAGGAAAACAACCTGAAGCGAGAACTTGCAAGCACGTCAATTGCAACGAAGAAACTCCCGAACACGCAACAGGAAGTGTTGAAGCTCACCAACGAAGTGGACATGAGCAAGATCATGTACACGACGATGCTCAACAACATTCAGCAGCTTAAGCTTGTTTCCGCAGGTGAAGTCGGTTCTGTCCGCATCATCGACTTTGCCGAAGAAGTGACGCGCCCCGCAAAGCCAAAGAAAAGCTTGATCATCTGCGTAGCCTTGTTCCTCGGATTCCTTTTGGGCGCATGCATTGCAACGCTCAAGAGCAAGCTCAGTAACGGCGTCCGTGACGCACACTTCATCGAACGCGAAACTGGCTACAGCGTTTACGCCAAGGTCCCCAAGGGCAACCCCAAGGGCACAAAGGGCACACGTCCGCTCGCCGTTGTCGAACCGGACGATGTCGCTGTCGAGTCGCTCCGTACATTGCGCAGTTCCCTGGAATTCAGCATGGACGACGGAAGCAGTCCGATTATCGGCATCAGCGGTCTCATTCCTGGCGTCGGCAAGAGCTTCATCTCTGTAAACCTCGCCGCCCTTTACGCAGGCTTGGGCAAGAAGGTCCTGTTGATCGACGCCGACCTCCGCAAGGGCCGTCTGCACAAAGAATTCGGCATCAAGCGCGGCAAGGGCCTCTCGCAGATTCTTCTGCACTCAGCCACATTTGAAGAAGTTGTAAGCAAGACGGAAGTCGAAAATCTCGAAATCATTCCATGCGGAATGGTCCCTAGCAATCCTTCTGAACTGCTCGGCTCCAAGCGCTACTTAGACCTCATCGATGAACTCAAGAGCAAATACGACTTGATCATCATCGACACCCCGCCTATCATGCTCGTCACCGACGCAGCCCTCGCCTGCCGCGTCGCCGCCCAGATTGTCATGGTCATCGAATACAACAAGCACAGCATCGACGCCATCCAGGACGGTATGAAGCAGCTTCTGAAGGGCAATAATACGGCCCATGCAAGCTTTGTCATCAACAAGTACGAGCACGGTCACAGCGACGGCTATGGTTACAAATACGGGAAGTATTAAGGGATTCATCAAGAAATTCCAAGCCCATCCGGCTTGGCATTTCTTTTTAATCGTTTTCATTGCAAGAACAGTCCAGCTCGGACAGCTTTACTTCTTCAAGACGCCTTCGGGCGGCGCATTTGTCGAACGTGCCGCACTTGGATTTTTTTGCGCCCTGATTGCAGACTTTGCAGCCATAGCCATTCTCACATCAATCTTTGCGCTGAGCACGCTCGCCAAAGGCAGGCTAAGAACCGTCTTTTGCAGCGCCACCGCAGTAATCACATGGGTTTACCTCGCCGCCTGCGCCTCCAATGACCAGATTTTGCGCTGGATGGGGCAGCACCTGACATTTTCGTTCTTGTCGACATATTCTGTTTCAAGAATGGATTCGACGCTTGCATTCAATGTCATTTACGATGGGCTTTTTAGTTTTGGCTTGACCGCCGTCATTTTACTACTGGTCCTCTTCTTCTTTTTCCGAGTCCTCAAAAAAGAGAAATCCGTAGACGTTCCTAAAATCACAACCGCAGGAATTGCAACGGTTCTTATCGCAATCGCATGCGTATGCGGTAACGCCCACAATTTCTTCAAGCCCTGCCACATTCGCTGGCAGCTAATCCAGCCGCCCTACATTACGCTTGCCGACGAACTGGAATACATCAGGGAACACAGTCAAAAGCCCGAAAATTTCGATACCGGGATTGCTCTTCTCGGAGGCAATGCACAAAAGGATTTTCCGTTTTTCCACGCGGTAAGCAACGAAGATTCCCTCGCCGAAGCGTTCAAGCAGAAGCCCATGGCCGAAAAGAAAGACGTCATATTGCTCTCTCTGGAAAGTTTCCGCGGATGGGCTGGCGACTTTAGAATCGGGAAAAACTGCGAACGCATGCCGAACCTTTGCAGGCTCAGCAAAGCAGGAACGACATTTCCATACACCTATAGCGTAGGCTACCCCTCCACCGAAGGGATGCTCGGCCTACAGCTAGGCATCTGGAGCCACCCGAACAAAGTATTTCTCACAAGCCTCATGAATACAAGATCAAGGGCACTGCCCGAGATTCTTGGAAAATTCGGCTACCACAGGATCGTCATCACCGCCGCAGAACCCAGTTTTGACAACTTTACGCCCTGGTTTGAAAAATGGTTTGACAGAAGCGAGTACAATTCCAAAATCAATACGGACATTCCGCTCGCCGAACGATTCAAGGAAATATACACGAACAGGCCTGATGACAAGCCCCTTTATTTTGAATGGATCAACTTTGTCACACATACCCCATTTAATGTTCCAAGTTCATACGCAGAACCTGCCGCCACCTCCGATGAACGTTACGCGCAGGCCACAGCATATCTGGATAGCGCCATCGGCATCATTCTCGATGCAATCGAAAAGAGCCCAAGATCGAACGAAACGATTATTGTCGTCACGGGCGACCACTCCATAGCAGGCGCAAAGTCCCAAGAAAAACTGAGTGAGCTCGGAGAGGCAAACAGCGCCTACACATGGACATCATTTATCTGGAAAGGTCCAGGCATTGCCGACAGTTTATCGATAATAAAGCCGGTATCGCACGTAGATTACGCGCCAACCATTCTCCATCTTCTCGGGATTGAAGCCTCCAACCATTTCGTAGGACACAACATCTTTAGCGAAGAGACGCATAACGTCATATCGTTCCGGCACAAAGACGCCATTCTCCGAAACGATTCCATTGCAGAATTCGTGAAAGTCGGTAGCCCTTCATTTACGCACGCCCGAATACAGAGCAAAACTCCCGACTGGGACACAACGGATGTCATCGGCGGATTTATCGCCGAAAAGAAAATCGATAGAAATATCGATTTGCAATCAAAAGCCCTCCTGGACGCCATGGATTCGTGGGTCTGGGTGCTGGACAAAAACCTGCTGATGCCATAAGCCATGGCATTTTCTAAATTGCAAACCATATACGTATAGCGAGTAAAATGGCAGACAGTCTAAAAAAGAAAACAGCAAAAGGCGTTGTATGGAGCGCCGTAGAAAGATTTTCGACTCAAGGAATCCAGTTTCTCTTTGGAATCGTCCTTGCTCGATTGCTGACACCCAATGATTACGGCGTTATCGCCATGCTCACCATATTCCTCGCCGTGAGCCAGACTTTTATCGATAGCGGGTTCAGCAACGCCATTATCCGCAAAATAAACCGTACCGAAGAAGACATGGCAACCATGTTCTTTTTCAACATCGGCATGTCACTGGCCTGCTATGCGGTCATTTTCCTTGCGGCGCCATTTATCGCAGACTTTTACGAGATGCCCGAACTCACGTTGATCCTCAGAGTTCTCGCCATTAAAATAATCTTGCAGTCCTTCAACGCCGTGCAGACGACAATGCTGGTGATCAAGCTTGACTTCAAGAAACAGGCAAAGATTTCCTTATGCTGCGCCATCTTTTCTGGAATCGTGGGAATCGTCTTTGCTTACCTAGGCTATGGCGTGTGGGCTCTCGTCATCCAGGCGCTTCTCGGGACACTCCTCCTTTCCATTTTGTACTGGATGATTGTACGCTGGCGACCGACATGTTTCTTTTCCAAAAAATCCTTCGGTTACCTCTTTTCGTTTGGCTCCAAGCTTTTAATCTCTGGGCTTCTCGATACCGTCTACAACAATATTTACCCGCTCGTCATCGGAAAGTTTTACACGCCGGCGCAACTGGGAAGTTATTCAAAGGCAGAACATTTTGCTCAATTTCCGTCCCAGAACATCATGCGAATTTTGCAGCGCGTTTCTTACCCGGTTTTAAGTTCACTGCAAGAAGAACCTGAACGCCTCAAAAAGAATTTCCTGAAATTTCTGGATTATTCAACATTGCTTATTTTCCCACTCATGATTGGGCTCCTTGCACTGTCCAAGCCTTTGACATTGTTTATGCTAACTGACCGTTGGGCAGACATGATTCTCCCACTGCAACTGTTATGCATTGCCATGATGTGGTATCCGGCCCATGCCATCAACCTGAATCTTTTACAGGTTCTCGGGCGCTCGGATTTGTTCCTCAAGCTTGAAATTATCAAAAAAATCGTAGGCATCGCCATCCTTTGCGGAACATTGCCTTTTGGAATAACGGCTCTTTGCCTTGGGAAAATTGCCGACGCATGGATTTCCCTAATCATCAATACTTACTATTCCGGTTCGCTAATGAAAGCAGGATTTTTTGTCCAAATGAAATTCATGATGCCGACATTTTTGAATTCATTGGCCATGGGAGCTATCATTTTAGGCGTAATCCACCTTTTACCGGAAAATCTATACTCTCTTCAAATAGGGGTAGGCTTTGTCGTCGGCACCACCTATTACCTGCTAATCAACTGGCTGTTCAATAAAGAAAAAATGTCAGAAATGCTAGACTTGCTGAAACGGAAAAAATAAGGATTGAACATGTTCCATCAGGAGAAAATAACATATTGGAAGCGCTCGCTTAAAAAGGCAGTCCTAAGCACGCCCTTTCTTATTTTTGTCATTTTTGCATTCGCCCTTTTTCTAAAATGTTACCTATTCAACGCCTTCGCCTTTGAAAGCTTTATACCGGCTCACAAAAAATTGCGGTACCTGGCAGCAGCCTTCTGCGGCATGATTTCAGCCTCAACTTTTATCGCCGCATTCACAATCTTATTCAAAAAGAACATCTGGTCCATTGTCGTCTCGGCCTTGTTTGACATTTGGTGTATCGCAAACCTCATTTACCTCCGCTGCAACGGTTTTTTCATAAACTACGACGCCATCAAGCTCGTAGACCAGTTAAATGGGTTTGAATCGTCCATCTTGTCGGCCGTCAATTTTCAATTATTCCTATTCCCCATCATCACCATCATCTATTCCATCTTACTTTGGAAACTGAACAAAGAGAAATCTGTCGCTAGCAACTTCAAATGGAGACTCGTTTCTTTTATCACAGTCCTTGCGCTCACATTCCTTTTCGTGGCCCCGCTATCGCATATCACTAAGTCACACGAAGTAAAACGCGTTTGCAAGACACACGATATCATTTTGACGACCGCGCATAAAGCGTGCCTGTACTTTATGCCATTCTGCACCATACATGCAGAAACCCAATGGACCCCGACGGGCCTACAAGTATTCGATGAAGAAGGATACATTCGCAACCAAAGCATTCTCGCCTATTTGCCAGCCATTTTCGTCGCACAGATGAACCGCGAATATATCACCCTTACCGACAATGACATAAAGGATCCTGATTTTCAGCATGTTTTTTCAAAATCTACAAGCACGAAAAAAGCAAGTCGAAATCTCATTATCATCCTTGTAGAGAGTTTCGAAAGTTGGTTAATCACGAACAACGACAAACTATCTTCGCCAATACCCAACATTGTTAAATTCATTCAAAGCAACAATGTGCTTTTTGCGTCAAAGGTGAAATCCCAAATACGGTACGGGAGCTCTGGAGACGGACAAATGATACTGAATACAGGACTGCTTCCCATTTCTACAGGAGTCGCTTGCATTTCGTATGGCAGCAACGCTTACCCGAACATCGCCAGTTTCTACGAGCATTCAGCAATAATCAATCCATGTCAAAACAATGTGTGGAACCAGAACCAGGTAACCAGAAGTTACGGGTACATGCAGCAAATTAGGGCAAAAACCGAAACCGACACGGCATCCATAGCAACGCTTATCCGCTACACCGATACGGCAACAGTACCCTTCCTTGCCCACGCCATCACAATCGACACCCATCTGCCATTCCGCAAGGGCGAGAACAACAAGCTGGGCCTATCAGAAAAAACACCCAAGATTCTGAGCAACTACATCAACGGCTTTGCCTACACCGATTCCATACTTGGAATATTCCTAGATAAATTCAAACAAGATTCGGTCCTGCAAAATTCCATCATCCTCATTACCGGAGACCATACCATATTAAATAACGAGAACTTAACTTCCCTCAGAAATTATGCTAAGGAAAACGAGCTCGAGTTTGACGGTCAAAACTACGTTCCGCTCATCATCTATTCCCCGGATTTCAAGAAAAGCACTTTCATAGACGAAGTCACTTACCAGATGGACATTTTCCCGACTATACTTCCGCTAATCAACGGGGAGGATTATTTCTTCAAGGGATTCGGTGTCAATCTGTTGGACAGCGCCGCAAGACATTCCAGATACTATTCCGAAAATACAGCCTATACCATTTCCGAGAAAATCATCAGGAACGACTATATTTCGCAAATCAACGGAAGCGACGACGACTAAAAAGAAACAATTACTAGATTTGATTTGAATAATTTCCCAGGAACCTGAGCCATGAACGAAGAAAAATTAATCACCGTAACCTCGCCACTTCTACCGGACTTGAATGATTTCAAGACCATGTTGGAGGACATCTGGAAACGCAAATGGCTCACCAACAATGGCCACTACCACGAAGAACTTGAAAAGGCCTTAGCAAACTACCTTGGTGTAAAGTATATCAGCCTGTTCACAAACGGAACGCTCCCGCTCATCACGGCACTCCAGGCCATGCGAATCACGGGTGAAGTCATTACGACACCATACAGCTTTGTCGCTACGACGCATTCCATCTGGTGGAATGGCCTCAAGCCCGTTTTTGTCGATATCGACGAAGCAACCGGCAATATCGACCCAGAAAAGATTGAAGCCGCCATTACGCCGCACACGACAGCCATCATGCCTGTCCATGTTTACGGCACGCCCTGCAACATGAAGCGCATCCAGGAAATCGCAGACATTTACGGTCTAAAGATTATCTATGACGCCGCACACGCCTTTGGAGTACGCGTCAACGGAGAATCCGTGTTGAAAGCAGGCGATATGAGCACCCTCAGCTTCCACGCCACAAAGGTCTACAACACGATCGAAGGCGGCGCCCTGATCTGCCACGACGAAGCCACCAAGAAGCGCATTGACTATCTCAAGAACTTCGGTTTTGCCGACGAAACGACCGTCGTTGCGCCAGGTATCAACAGCAAGATGGATGAAATCCGCTCGGCATACGGGCTTTTGAACTTAAAGCAAGTCGATTGCGCCATCGAAAAGCGAAAGGCCATTGCAAACAAGTACAGGGCTGCGCTAAAGGACATCGCCGGAATCCGATTCCTCCCCGACATCGAAGGAGTTCGCCACAACTACGCCTACTTCCCAATTTTCATTAGCGAAGAATATGGCGTTAGCCGCGACGATCTTTACACATTGCTGCAAAAGCACAACATTTACGGACGCCGCTATTTCTACCCGCTCATCAGTACGTTCAGCGCCTACAAGGGTCTGGATTCAGCAAATCCGGCGAACTTGCCTGTCGCCCACAAGTTGGCAAACCAGGTCCTTTGCCTCCCCATGTTTGCAACGCTCGATGACGAAGGCGTAAATAGAGTAATCGAAGTCATTACCAATAAGAAATAATTGCAATGTTTGAACTCATTAAAAAAGTCGACCATGAATGCGGCACCCCGTTTTACTTTGTGTACCCAGAGCGATTCGTCAATAACTTGCAATCGTTCCGCAAGGCATTTACGGATATATACCCAAACTTCATTCTTTCTTATTCATTCAAGACGAATTACACACCGCCCCTTTTAACGCTAGCCAAGGCAAACAATGTTTATGCCGAAGTTGTATCCACCATGGAATACAACATGGCTATCCAGCTGGGGTATCCGACAGATCACATCATTTTTAACGGACCTGTCAAAACTATAAATGACATAGACACGGCGACCCGGAACAATTCCATATTGCAACTAGATAGCGCTTATGAAGTTGCTCTTCTATTGGAATTACAGCAAAAGAACCCCGGTCACACCATTAGCGTTGGGCTCCGAATCAACATGGAAATCAAGAATGATTCGGGAGAATCCTCAATTCAAGCCGGGCTACACGAAAGTCGCTTTGGTTTCACAAGCGATCTTTTAAAAGACATCATACCCGTCCTGAAAAAAAACAACATAAAGATTATATCGCTCCACGGACACACTACATCATCTGACAGGACGGTCAAAAACTACCAGACCATAGCAAACAGGCTCCTTTCGGTCTGCAAGGAATTTGACTTAGACGATGTCCAGTACCTAGATGTAGGCGGCAGCTTTTTTGGGGCAGCACCTGAAGAAATTGACGTATCGCGCAAGCCCCAGTACAAAGACTACGCGCAAGGCATTTGCGATATCATGCTAAGTGACTCCTGGTTCCAGGCGCACAAGCCATACATTGTCATAGAGCCGGGTTCAGCCGTAGTTGCCAATGTTTTTGAACTGGTGACAAAGATTGTCCAGCACAAGCAGGTATGTGGCAAAAATTTTGTCGTCGCAGACGCAAGCCAATTCCAGGTGCGAACGTTCTTGAGCAACAACTGTCCTTTCTGTACATTCAGCGAAAACGCCGATGAAGAAACGATTACGGCAGACATCGTCGGATCGACGTGCATGGAAGTGGACAAAATCGCAACTGAAGTAAAGCTCAACCACTATTCCCATGGTGACTATATCGTCTTCAAGGGCGTAGGTGCCTACAGGCAAAATCTCACCCCGCTTTTTATCAATCCCCAATGTCCAATTATAAAGCAGGACTCACAAGGGAATCCTGTCATCATCCGGAAAAGACAAAACTTAAATACAATTCTTAAACACCTCGGATACGAAGGTTTTTAACTATGAACATCCTAATTACTGCAATTGGCTCCATGTCTGCAGCCTGCGCCATTTCCAAGCTCAAGGAAAAGGGGCACTTTATTGTCGGTTGTGACATATATCCAGGCGAGTGGCATCACGAAACCAAGCTCTGTGACGTATTCATCCAGGCTCCATTCGCAACAAAAGAAGACGTATATTGTCAATTCCTTGTAGACACCTGCAAAAAACATAACTTGCAATACATCATTCCACTTACGGACCTAGAAATCGACGTCATCAACAGGAACAGGTCTTATTTCAAGGATACCGGAATCCATCTCTGCATGCAAAGTGCGGATGTACTTGTCCTTGCCCGAGACAAGTACGCCCTCTACAATTTTTTCAAAGACGATCCATTCGTTCCCTCAATCAGGACATTCAAATTCAGCAACCTCCCGGAAACCATTGATTTCCACTGCGTTGCCAAACCGTTTAACGGAAGAAGTAGCGAAGGCCTGCTCCTTGATGCGACAAGAGAACAACTGAACGCCATCAAGAACAAGGATGTCTACATCATCCAGGAAATGATTGACGGCGAAGTCTTTACAGTGGACTACTGCCGTTCATCAAAATTTAGTACGGATGTCGCCATTCCGCGTCAGGAACTTCTAAGGACAAAGAACGGAGCAGGCACATCCGTAGAAATCACGCCGGATGATTCCTTGATTGAGCTCACACGCCACATCGGCAGTAAGCTCAACATCAATGGATGCGTGAACATGGAATTCGTCGAGAATAACGGGAAGTATTACCTTATCGACATCAATCCCAGGTTTTCAGCAGGAGTCGCCTTCTCAGTGCTCTGCGGCTATGACATGATCAACAGTCACATGGCTTGCATGGAAGGGAAGGAAATTCAAGGCCAGATAAAACTTACCAAACAAATTATCATCAAAAAATATATTGAAGTCATCCAATGACAACAAATACAAAGCCACGAGAGTCCATTCTTTGCACAACATTCAAATAGAAAATTTATGAGAATCGCCCACATAAGCCTTGACGAAAAATTTATCGATTGCGCCATCAATCAGTTCAGCCTCCTGAAAGGCGTCGACTCCGTTTTTTGCGTAAAGACTGAAAATAGCACTCTCAAGTACATCAAAAGTCCAGACGTCAAGTTGTTCCAGACTTTCGATGAAATTGTTGAATTTATAAACAACGATCATTTCGACTACGTCGTTTTACACTCTTTCTGCATCCCGCAATACAAGGTTGAATCTTTAAACGTTCCTATTCTCTGGAACTCTTGGGGATACGACATTTACTCCGACGAAAGCAACGTCTTGGCAAAACCGATAACGCTCTCCTTGTATAAGCCTAAAACGAGAGCCGCGGCTAACATCAAGCCAAAAACATTGCACGACCGCATTGTAATTTTAGCCCGCAAATTCGGGATTGTTTCAAAACGCCAGAAAAAATACGATGCGCTGATAAGTAAAATTCCTTACTTGTCCGTTGTTCTCCCGATTGAATTCGACTACATCCATAAAAAATACCCGCACTTTAAATTTTTCCCGTTCCGCTATATCGATCCCTCTGACTCGATCGCCTTCACGCCATACACAAAAGCAACGACATCCATTCTTCTTGGAAATAGCGTAGACCCAACAAACAACCACATTGATATTTTATCGATTCTCGAAAAGAGGAATATCCAATGCACGGTCTACATTCCCATCAGCTACCCAAGCAATCAGGAAACGTACAAAAAAGCGCTGAAGTCGTTTGCAGCAACATTAAAGACCGTCAAAGTTCGCTTTTTAGAAGACTTTATTCCAAAAGAAGAATACTTTAAAATCATTGACGAATGCAGTGTCGCCATATTCGGGCATATCCGCCAGCAAGCAGTCGGGAATATATTCAGGATGCTCTACACCGGAAAGAAAATCTTGATGTACAAGGACTCCGTTGGCTATAATTACTTTAAGCAGCACAATGTAAAAATTTTCAATATCGAAGACGACCTACATCAAGCCTTTTTCGAAAAACCTCTCGATATTGAGTCTCAAAAAGCAAATTACACTTTTGTTCTTAATGATGAAAATTTCGAAACCTATATAAAATCGTTGCAAGGATTTTTCGACAACATCACCAAGGTTTAAACAGAGCTTATGCAATATAATTTTTCCATTATTATCCCGCACTACAACATCCCGCAGTTGCTAATGCGCTGTATAAGCTCCATTCCACAGCAAAACGATATACAGGTTCTCGTCGTTGACGATTGCAGCAATTCCGATTCTGTCGCAAAGCTTAAAGAAATGGAATCGCAATTTTCGTGGATCCAGTTCATTTACCAAAACAAAAATCTTGGCGGGGGCGCCGTAAGAAACAAAGGGCTTTCTTTAGCCACAGGCAAGTACATTCTTTTTATTGACGCCGACGATTATTTCAACTACTGCATCCGTGATGTTTTCCAGCAGTATAAAGACAGCGATAACGATATTATTTTCTTCAACGCCATTTCGATAGACTCTGATTTGTACACACAAACCTATCGGTGCAGCCACATCAACAAAATTTTCGAGCTCTACAAAAAAGACCCCGCCAAAGCAGAATTCCAAATGCGCTATGCATACGGGGAACCCTGGGGAAAACTGATCCGCCGAGATTTCATTGAAGAGCACGACATCAGATTTGAAGAAACAAAAATCCATAACGACACCCAGTTCTCGTACATGGCCGGCTATTACGCAAAGAAAATCGCCGTAGACATGCGAGCACTCAACTGCATTACAAGCCGCGAAGGAAGCGTTTCCAAACAAATTTCCAATGACCGCCTCGAAACAAGAGTTCAGGTTTTCGCAAAGCAATTCCAGTTCTTGCACCAGAACCATATTGAATATTTGGACGATCGCATATTCCTCACCTTCGATTACTGTGAACAAAACCACTTGAAAGACGAAGAACAGGCATGTTACAAGATTGCAGAGGAGTTCGGATTAAGCAAGAGCATTCTGCAAAAAAAGCACCGTCGCATAAAGCTCAAAAGGAAAATCAAATCCCTGAAAAAGCGACTGTCCAAAATAAAGAAAATCATTTAAAAAGCTATATTGCCTATTATGAATCATTTCGACTACCTCATTGTCGGTTCCGGTCTTTATGGCGCGACATTCGCCTACCGTGCCGCCAAAGCCGGGAAAAAAAGCCTTGTCATCGACAAACGCCCGCATTTGGGTGGGAATGTTTACTGCGAAAATATTGAAGGAATCAACGTACACAAGTACGGAGCCCACATTTTCCATACTTCAAATAAGCGCGTATGGGACTTCGTAAATTCCATTGTCGAGTTCAATCGATATACAAACAGCCCCGTCGCCAATTACAAAGGCAAGCTTTATAATCTGCCGTTCAACATGAACACGTTCTACCAGATGTGGGGTGTCACGACACCGGCAGAAGCTTTGGCAAAAATCGAGGAACAGAAAGCAGATGCCCTCGCCGCACTGAACGGCCGCGAGCCCGCCAATCTCGAAGAACAGGCGCTCACGCTTGTCGGCAAGGACATTTTTGAAAAGCTCATCAAGGAATATACCGAAAAACAGTGGGGCCGCAAATGCACGGACCTGCCCGCATTCATCATCAAGCGCCTTCCGGTCCGTTTAACATTCGACAACAATTACTTTAACGACAAATACCAGGGAATTCCCATTGGGGGCTACAACAAGCTCATTGACGGGATGCTCCAGGGAATCGAGACTCGTACTAGCGTAGACTTTTTCAAGGAATACAAGGACAACTGGCGAAACACCGCAGACAAGCTCGTCTTTACAGGAGCCATTGACGAATTCTTTGATTACAGATTCGGCAAGCTCGACTGGCGAACCGTCAGTTTCAAGACTCGCATCGAAGACACTCCGAATTTCCAGGGGAACGCGGTCGTCAACTACACTTCGCATGACCAGCCCTACACACGCATCATCGAACACAAGCATTTCGAAATGTTCGGTAACGACGTCTACGCTTGCCCCAAGACCGTCGTATCGGAAGAATATTCCACGGAATACAAAGAAGGCATGGAGCCATACTATCCCGTGAATGACGAGCGCAATAACAAGCTGGCTGAGGAATACCGCAAGCTTGCCGAAAAAGAACCGGATATCATTTTCGGTGGACGCCTCGGGCAATACAAATACTTTGACATGGCGCCCGTCATTGAACAGGTGCTGAATATCGAAAACATTTAATAATTGCAGAAAACCACATGACCCACGCAAATGTCAAAATTCTTGTCTGTTGCCACAAAAAAGATATCATGGCAACCGAAGCGCCCTATTTCCCGATCCACGTTGGAAAAGCTCTTTCTGACAAGGATTTAAGCATACAGCCCGACAATGAAGGCGAAAACATTAGCCACAAGAACCAAAGCTATTGCGAACTGACCGGGATGTACTGGGCTTGGAAAAATCTCAAGAATGTAGACGTCATTGGTCTTTGCCATTACCGTCGCTATTTCGACTTCCATAATCAATGTCGAAAAGGCTTTCCACAAACAAATTTCCCGACCGAAAAGTTTGAATCCCTGAACTTGTCAATTCCTCAAAAATACATCGACAAGGTAAGCGAAGGGAAAGTCATCGTTGCAAAGCCAAAGCTTTACACCAGGACGCTTGTCGACGACTACTGTTTCAATCACATCAGTGAAGACTTGCGAACGCTAGAAAAAATAATCGTCGAAACGCAACCTGAAAATATCCGAAGAGCCTATTTCAATGTCATGATTCAAGGCCATAAGCTAAGGCACTTCAACATGTTCATTATGAAATGGCAGGATTTCGATCAGTACTGTTCCTGGCTCTTTCCGCTTTTAAAATCCATCGAAGAAAAAACGGACATCAGCCATTACGACAGCGTTCAAAAAAGAATTTACGGCTACATTGCAGAAAGGCTTTTCAACGTATGGCTGGAAGCCCAGAAAAAAGATCTCGTTGAACAGCCCGTCATCTGGTTTACCGAAGCAAAAGACAATTTGCTCCACTACAATATCATCTCTTATAAGTTAAAGGAGTTGAAGAATTCCTTGGCATTCAAGTTGCTGTTGCCAAGGTTTCCGCCCAAATCCTTTAACCTAAAGTGATTTTCGTTCCGTCAAAAATTACAGTTCAAACCAAGCGTTTACACTTTTCCCGGCCTCAAGATTTTGCGGGAAATTCACGATAACAGAGTAAGCCAAAGAAGGCTTGCTCTTTGTTATTTTTTCAACGGTAATCTTCATATTCTGCAAGTTCTTTGTCGGATCGGCCAATACAAAATGCATTTCCGAACCGCTCTGTCTCATCAAGAATGTGCAAGGAGCCGAGAAGCTGATACGATGCGATTTCAGTTCAATCGTCTGCGGTTCATACAAGGTGCCTGCGACATAAGATTTCGGAATATAGCGAATCACTTGCGCTTTTGAATCATTGGCAAGAACTTCGATATCTTTCTTATTTATCCATTTCGGGAACTGCTTGCTTCCGACATTCATTTCGATGGCATAAGCGTAGCTCTCGTCCTTGGGCGTTACACCATGCACACGCACAATAGTAATAAGAGAATCGCTTTCATCACCCTTTTGCGTGCCAATGTTTTTCCAAGAGCCCTTTCGATTCTGAGTCTTTACGTAGATGGGCTTTCCATCCAAGCTCTTATAGCCAATGCTATCGTGCCACACCGCATTAAAACTATAGACAGAATCCGTGACCTTGGTCAATTTTTTATCGCCCAGGACCGCCGTTCTAAAATAGCGCTGGTCCAAGGTCGTCAAGACTTCATTGTCTAAATTGCTTTTGATGTCTGCACCAAGAGCCACGACTTTATTGTCCAAAAAGATCCAGCTTTTGCGCCCTTCCAGTCCCGACCTTTTGCTTTCCATCGATGCAACGCCAATGTTTTCATCGCCAAGACCGCCAACAAATTCAGACTTGTTCGTCAGCTGTTTATCTTTCTGCGCCGATACACCGTAGCTAGTCACTCCAGGAATTTTCGTCCAGTCCCAAAGCGGGTAGATATTATCAAAATCATAGCCATGACGGTACAGGGAAAGAACACCCATTCCAAGCCAGAATCCCTGGCTATTTTCACGGTTGACAAATTCACTACCTACAGTTCTTCTCGAAGACATTTTAAGGGAGATATAATATCCATTCGAGCGGCAAACCATAAATTCACTGCGCCAAAAATATCGGCATCCGTTCAAAGAATTTGCGCCAGAAATTTCACGGTTCCAAGCATCATATTCCTTTTTATGGAGAGTATCTGCAGCGCTCAGGTTTTCGATAATCGGCAAGAATCCAGACGCAATCTTGTTTTCGCCCTTACGAGAAATTTCACGACCCATCGTCATCGGGTCTACCATTCCCTTCCACATCATCCAGCGAGTCCCATCAAGAGCCAACGCCGACAACGCATTCATTGATTCGCCGTTAAATGCAAACTTTGTTCCGCGGCATACAGAGGCCCAATGGGAGGCAATAGAAAGCGTCACCTTTCCATAACCACCGCTATACAAAAGGTTGCCATGCATATAATAAGAATGGTCAACTTGATGACCTTCTCGACCGGTCTCCTGAATCGTAGATACAATCTCGTTCACGCCCAATTCGATGAGAGAATCACGCTTTTCAAAGATGCCACGGATAGCCACCAATTCCGCAAGCCAGGTTCTATTAGTTCCATTGCCGCTCGGAGCTTCCGGGAACTGCGAAATCATCTGTTTTTTCAAGGATTCCGAAAGTTCATTCCACATCATAAAGAGTATCGGAGCTAATTCCTGCTGGATGCCGATTTCGTTTGACCACCAGTTGTCACTGACATAGTCCTTGTTATTCGAGAACCAGTATTGCAGCGAGTTGACAACAGAACCTTTCAGATTATCGCAAAAGTCCTTTCGGCTTGCTTCTGGACAATAGCGGTTAAAGCCCTGCGACAAGTATCGCGTTTTTTTCAAGTGGTTTATAGGGACGCTCCCCTTCTTGTACTTCACATCGGGCCACGTGCCATCCTTACGCTGTTCCTGCATCAGTTCCTTTACGGACTCCATCGATTCTGTAAAAGCGTAACCGTTTTTCAATCGCTGGAACAGGGTATCCGTTTCATTAGCCATGGAACCGGCGACAGCCAAGAGAGTAATGAAAATAACCTTGCAATACTTCATATAACCCCTTTTAATTTTTTTGTCTGAATTTTACTTAAGCAGCGATTTGATCTGCTTGACGATATTCTTTCGTAAAATATAAGATTTCACAATCATGCGGACAAGTGCAATGCGCCAAGAAGCAATGCCAACATAGTTCCTATAATAATACGCTTCCGATTCAAAGCGCAGCATAAGCCTCCGGCCATAATTATAGTTCTTGCCGATAATTTCGGAGTGGTTATGCAGCATGTGCACAGAGGGCAAATAATGCGTTTCGTAACCCCGGTCATGGAGTTTTCGCGACAAGATTAGTTCTTCAGCAAACAAGAATGTATGCGGATCAAAGCCATCGACTTCTTCGAACTTGCTCCTAGAAATAATAAAGAAGGACCCCATAACCCGAAATACTGGATTTTCAACAAATTTTTCAACGAGGTCACTCGAGCTCCATTTTTTCGGCAGTAACCTAGCAAATGGATAACAGAGGTTTTCTAGCCCCCAACGCAAGAAGAATGACTTTTCGAAATAGGGATTTTGCGGTTTGGAATCCTTCCCGACAATGGACGGCCCGACAATCGCCACATTCGAAATATTCGCTTCCGCGATTAATTTTTCTACGGAAAGTTCCTCGTCCAGCACAACGATATCATTGTTGGAAAAAATAAAATAGTCGCTGTTCAAAAATTTGGCACCTATTTTTGCACCATCATTATTGCCCTTGGCATAGCCCGCATTGCATGTGTTTTTCCACAAAAAAAGGCGATACCCGTCAGCAACCTTTTCTTCTAGGACGGAATCGTCATACTCGCAGCAAGATACAGAAGGCCATGCAGCAGAAAGCTTTTCAAAGTTTTCAATGTCATCACTATTGTCAACGACAACAAACGAAATCGGTTCCTTTGAGCTCTTGCATTTCAAAGCATAATGAGAGACACAGTTGATGGTGGCCTCAGCAGATTTGTAATCCAGCAAAACAAACGTCAGCATGATTCGCCCTCATACAAAGAAATCCATTCATCCTTATGGGTTTTCCAGGAATTGCGTTCCATATAAATCTTTGCATCGTGCTGTTTTTCCAAAAGTTTTCCCGACTTATAATCCGCATAAACCAGCATCAGCATTTCAGAAAGTTTCTCTATATGTTGATCTTCTGAACTGTAATGGTAACTGTACAAGCAATCGTTCTCTTTAACAATATCCTTCACACACGGGATATCAGGACAAACAATCGTCTTTCCATACGAGAACGCCAGCGGAATCGTCCCGGAATTAAGAGAAGAACGATAGCTGTAAGGAGCCACTAAAACTGTAGCCGCCTTTATATAGGCCGCCAATTTTTCATCCGGGATAAATTGCGGATCAAAAATCACATCCTTTTCATCGTCTAATAATTTCTGAATAGAATCCTTATACGAAGATGGTTCGACCTTGCCGCAAATCAACAGGACCGGTTTGCATTCTATTGCACTTTCGGAGTTCCAGTCTTTCTTGAAAGACTTTATCAGAACTTCGATATTTTTATAAGGCTGAATTGCACCCGAAAATAAGAATATAGGCCTACTTCTTTCTATGCTATAATGGCCATAGACATCGAAATCGCTTTCGGGATACGAGCCATAATAATCTCCATGAGGAATGCGCTTTATCTTTTCCGCATACTTTTCCAGATGCGCAATTTGGACCGTATCCTTGCACATGATATGTATGGCATCAGAAAAACGGGCAAGCATCTTGAACAAAATCTTATTGTAAAAAGGAGTCTTCTCGTGCGACGTTATATTGTGAATCGTCCAGACAATCCTTTTGTGCTTCAACTTAAGCGCTACCAAAAAATACAGACGCTTGAGAAATGAAACCACATCTTTGCTTTGATCAAACCAGTTGATATGATAAACATCTGCAGAAAAAATCTTTCCCGGAGATTGTTTTTTTACATCCTTGTAGCCAACGCAATTGAACTTGCCAGAAGATTCCAAAAGCGTCGAAAGATTGAACAGAAAATGATTCGTTCTTTTTTGATTCGTCGGATAAAAGCAAACGGTTTTCACACTCATTTTTCAACCTCAAAAAAGATGCAAAATTCGGGAAGGAATAAATTCAACCACCAAGCGCATAAATCCGTAATAAAGCATCTTTAGTTTTTTTCCGGCACGCATATGGCGGCGGAAAGCATCCTTCATCAAGGTCGCATGATAAGCCCAATTTTCCATAAAGGTCAAATCATCATATAACGCTTTATGCTTATTCCTAATATACGATACGTTCTCTTTCCAGTTCAAAACTTTATTCGAGACGCGCGACTTGACGCCGACTTCATCAAGGCAGACGACGAGCGGTTTCTCAACGCAATGGAATTCTGCAACTTGCGCCAAACGGATGCAAAGTTCATATTCCTGCCAAAAGGTCAAGCGTTCATCAAAATTTCCGACCTTTTCAAGCAATGCCCGTGGGAAAAACAAGCACGATGTCGACGTGACATAAGTCATTCGGATCAATCGCGAAATATCGCCCGTAAACTTTTTCGGCGGAATCACCGTATGCAGTTGGACATTTCCATCGATAACTTTTCTGAAAGTCCTTCCGCAAAAAATAACGGAACCGGGATGTTTTTGATACAGCGCCAGCTGTTTTTCTAGCTTATCGGAAGCCCAGGTATCATCGTCATCCAAAAACGTAAGGAATTCACCTGTTGCATGGGCAATTCCCTGATTGCGTGCATAATTGCCACCACGAGAATCCTTAGCATCAATGCGGACATAGACAATGCGCGGGTCCTTCTCGTAAGTTTCCTTAGTTCCGTCTTCAGATGCATCATCAACGACAACACATTCCACATCCTTCACCGTTTGCGATAGGACGCTTTCGATAGCTTTTTCCAAAAGCTCTTTGCGATTCCGAGTCGTTATAATGGCAGAAAAAAGACTCATGCGCCCAAGGCCTCCGTTTCAGAATCTTCATCATCCGGAGACTTTTCGGTTTCACGGGTTCCATCGCTTTCGTCTTCTTCTTCCCGACGAGATGCCCCCATGCAGTAGCCCATTAGCATATACGCAAAGGAGTTGTTGCCCCCGATTTCACCCGAAAGGCAAGCGAAGACAAAGAAACAGCACGTAATAAGCAGCCCCGCTTGGGCATGCGTAAACCGCCTGCGCCTAAAGAAGTAGATAAAGGCAAACAGGAACAAGAGAATATAAGAAACAAGACCGATCAGGCCGTAATCAATCAGCTGGAAGAAAATAACCGATTCCAAACCGCCAATTGACGAATCGACCACGCGATCATTATAAGTATCTCGCTCCATCACATACTTACTGATATAGCGGACACCATTGCCATAGATAGGGCTTTTCACAAAGTGCAAATAAGAGAACAGAAGCTGTTCTTCTCGCATGCTCATGGAGCTTCCCTGCCCTTCTACAGAAAACTCCTCTATGGCCCTAGGTAAAATAGCCGCCATCATAAACCCGACAAGGACCAGAATCATAATCCTAGCGCGGATACCGACCTTCATAAAGACATAAAGCCCCAAGCCCATCATGGCACAGACAACAGCCGTTCTAGACCCAGAAAGGCAAATAAGCAAGCAGAGCGAACCCCAGATAAGCCACATCTTATTTCGCGGAAGAGACAAGGACTTCATCCGGCAAGTGAAAAACATCAGGGCGCAGCACAAGATACTCCCAAAAGCCGTAGGATGTGTCGTCGTGAGAAAAATTCTGGAGCGATAAGTTCTGGAAGCCGTGACGGCATTCGTCAAGTCGTAGTACCCATCATAATAGGGGAACGCCTTGCAAATCAACGGGAAAACGATATTGGACTTCGAAATAAATTCAAGGATTCCCAAAATGCAAACGACAACAACCGGATAAAACCAGTGCTTGTCCAAATTGATCTTTTTATAATTCAGGCCACCCACAAAGGCAACAATAAGATAAGCGTAATTTTCCATGTAATAGCGGAATGCATTATAACCGCCCTTGATCCCTTCCCCATTCAAAAAGGCCGAGGCCATCAACGACATGGCAAGCATCGCTAAAGGAATCCGCAAGGGATGCTTAAAAATAGCTTCGACAAGGTCCTTGCGATTCCACAAAAAACAAACAATAAAGAACGTATAAAGAAGAAGTTGCTGAGGAGATACCTGCGGACTTTTAGTAAAATAAATACATGGAGGGAAAATCAAAAGGCTCAGAAAAACCCATATGTAGGATTGGTCCTTACGGCCCAACAGCATTCCGCCTAAAAGTGCAAAAAAGATCAAGTAGATAACAGCACTAAGCATTTTTCAATTCCAATCTATCGTAACAATCTCTCAGCAATTTTAAAACAGTCACACCAGAAAAACGGTCTTTGCATCCATTCCAAGCATCACGCCCCATCTGGACGCGCATTTTTTCATCATCCACGAGACATTGCAATTTTTGGGACAAAGCCTGCACATCACCCGCATCGATCAAGTAGCCGTCTACACCATCGCGCACCACAAAAGGAACGCCTCCCGAACGCGCCGCAACAACAGGGAGCCCAATCCCCATCGCTTCGACAAGGCTCATGCCAAAAGTTTCGGCATACGAGGGCAAGGCCAGCAAATCAAAGTTTGACAATTGTTTCAGATAGTCCCCATGCTTCAGCCAATCAGAAACATGAATGTGAGTCGCTTTAGGAGAGGCAGCCGCTTTCGCCTTAACTTGTTCCACCTCGCCGTCGCCAAACAAATAGAGTTCCACAGGAGTCTTGAAAGTCGCTTTAGAGAAAGCCTCAATCAAATCGTACACGCCCTTTCGATGCCCATAGCGGCCAGAAAAAACAATCTTGACAGGCAAGCCATGCGATATCAAATCAACAGGCGCAGCTGCGATAGTCGGGCTCGGGTTTGGAATAACGACATAGCGGCAAGCGCCCTTCCCGACAAAATTATCCAGGAATTCCTGCATATCGGGCGTAATGCAGATGACCATCGCTGAATGTTTAAAGTAACTGCGAATAAAGCATTTCACCAGAGCAGGCGATGTCGTACACATTCTTTTAAACTGGCTACCGTGAATATGGGCGATATATTTTTTCCCGCGCAAACGGAGACAGAGGCTTATCAGGAACTTACGAAAGAAGCTGCCGTTAAAAGAGGTGTGGATCTGAAAATAAGGAGCCTTGGGCGGATTCAGCAAAAGCTTTAAGCACAAGCAAAAAAACAAAGGCAAGGATTTGATAAACGAGCCGTTATAGCTAGAAATAAAGTTCTTTTCAGGAAGATCAAACAAATCCCTATAACTTACAAGTACAGAGCTAATGCCCCCCTGAACATTTAACGCAGGGCCAATGTGACAAACCTTTTCAAACATGCATGAAATCTAGAAAAATAAAAGACTACAGCACGCTTATCTTCGTCACGATTTCTACAGAATCCCTGCATTCAATTTTTGCATATAGGTATCGCGCCGGTTCCTTATCGCCAAAGTGCTCAGAATACCAGCCGTCTTCACGAATGGAATACGAAAGTTTCTCGTCAAGAGCAATCTGAACGCGACGGGCCCCAGGCACCTCAACCGTAGCCAAAGACCCCTTCAGCAGCACATCCGCAGTCGGATATAAATGGAACGGGATTTCCGCCGTAAACGGCGCGCGCCCATACAATGTATCCGTAATCGTGAATTCATCCTTTTCACGATTGTATTCGATTTTGCGGACATGCTTCACGCCATCCTTGCGGTAGCCATCGTGCGTCGCTTCGACAAAGTCCTCGACAACATTCAACGTTTTGCAATGGTAGTGCGAAAGCCACATGGTAGGGCCCGCCTGCAAAGCCTGATTTTTACCGTTCACGCAAACCGTATTGTGCGCAAGCGTACTTACAAAGTAACTACGTAAATCCTTATGCGTATGGTACGTAAACGTACCCGGGTCGACAATCACGGGGTTGCCATCGACATGCAGAATAAAGCTAAGCGCATCGGCATGGCCATGAGCGGCAATGCTTAAAAAGCCAAGCGGGGCCGCATCAAAATGCAGATACGTCTCGCGCACACCCGTAAAATCGCCTGCGCGTTTCACATCGTCACAAGATTTTACGGCCTTGCGGAAAATAAAATGTCCGCTTTCCGGGCAAAAATGATTGCGGCCAAGCGATTCTTGTTCATCCGCAACCATGAGCGATTTAAACTTTTCGCGACCTGTAGCACCGAACAGCAATTCATTCTTTTCATCCCAATCATTATTTGCGCGTTTGAGCGAAGCATCTTCAAAGTAAGTTGCAAACGAAACAAGCAACGACTTGAAGTTGTTGAAATGCCCCCCAACATCAGGGCGGAGTACAAAGCCGTCATCGCCATCACCGTACATCGGGTAATTGAAATTGCAATCTAAAAACGCATTCATGTAACGCGCCATTTCATGCAAACGCTCATTGTAAGCTTTCGAAAATTCAGCACCAGCATGGCGCCCTGCGACAGCGGCAATCAAGAAGAAATCGTCTATAAACTGGATGTACTCGGCAGCCTCTTCGCGATTTACACCTTCTGTGGTATTCTGCAAAAGAATTTCGCGTTCAAGCCCAGCCTGCGCATACTTCAAGCGAGCATCCCGATTCGGGATGTTCCATTTGCAAGCAGCCACAAACAAGCCTGCATATTCCGAAATCAAATGGTTATTAGCCGAAGAGCAAAGCGACGGATGATTATACGAATATTCCGCATGTTCAAAAATGAGCGGCTGCCAGACAGAATCAACAAAATGCGAAAACACCGTATTCGATGCACAGAGATTTTCGACATCAAAAACTTGCCAGCAAAAATACCAGCAGATCAACCGCAGATTGACTTCGATATTGCTAT
The DNA here is from genome assembly GCF_900215325.1 of Fibrobacter sp. UWB16. Classification (NCBI taxonomy): domain Bacteria; kingdom Pseudomonadati; phylum Fibrobacterota; class Fibrobacteria; order Fibrobacterales; family Fibrobacteraceae; genus Fibrobacter; species Fibrobacter sp. UWB16. The sequence goes on from NZ_OCMS01000001.1 coordinate 1,241,951, forward strand.
ACCAGTTGACCCCCACCATGTACGGGTTTGCGTTTTTCCAGCTCAACAAATGATAGCAGAACAGATCCAAATACTTTGCATCACCGCTTTTTTTATAAAGCATCGCAATATGCAGCATAAACTGCATGCGGTTCACTTCCCACACATGTTTTGCGCTACCGTACTTGTCACTACGGATATCGATCTTATGCGCAAAAGACTTCGGGAATGTTCGCGCTGTCGAAACATCCAGATGCCAGTCAATCGGTTTAAAAATATCGATTGACTTTTCAAATACCGGATAATGCAAATGCGCCGATGGGTCATCAATCACAGATGATTTTGGCAAATTCACCGGGGCATTGGACAAACCCATTACACGCTTATCCCAAATGTGGGTTCTAATACGCTGACGAACGCGAAAAAGAATTTCACTGGCAGAAAATGTCTGCAATCTTCTAAGGTACCACTGTAGATTCACGGGGAAAAATATATATTAATTCAAAATCTCTTTTTGGTGCATTATGGAAAAAACGAGCTATCTATTTATTCTGTTTTTATTGCTAGTGGGGGGCTGCGAAAACCATACCCTAGACATATCCGAAGATAAGCCAGAAGCTATTGACGGCATGATATTTGTCCAAGGCGGCATAGCCACACTCGGCAGCAACGATCCTGAATTCAAGGCCTCGGAACGCCCAGCCATGAAGGTTAAGCTGGATTACGACTTTTATCTCGCCATTCATGAATTGACCTGCGGAGAATACCGCGCTTTAGCCAAAGAGCAAAAACTTAAAGATTTCGGCAAATGCGAAAACGACAGTCTACCACTTGCAAACGTCACCTACTACGACGCAGTTCTTTACGCCAACGCCAAAAGCAAATCTGAAAATCGCGACACATCATACACATACTCCAAAGCGACATACGATAGCGAAGGGCACTGCACGTATTTAGATGCATTCGTATTCCATCCAGAAATAAAAGCCTACCGACTTCCCACCGAAGCCGAATGGGTTCTAGCGACATCAAAGGGCTGGAACCCAGCAAAGTTCAGTTGGAACGCAAACAACTCGGAATACCGCGCTCATGACGTATGCAGTGCGGGCGCAGACGCATTCGGGTTCTGCGACCTCGCCGGTAATGTAAAAGAATGGGTGAACGACTGGGCTGGGCATTTTCAAGACACGACCGTAACAAACTACGTCGGCTCCCTTGATGGAGGCGACCTAGGCGAGCGCGTACTCAAAGGCGGCTTTTATTCAGAGAAGCCTTCCGAAATGAATACCGTTGCCCGCGGCGATGACTACACCGTTGAAGCATCGACGCGCGCAGAACGCATCGGATTCAGACTTGCATTCGGTCAAATACCATCCCCAACTTGGCTTGACGCTAACGGCAAGGCAAAGACAAGCGTCGTATCCGCATTGGCAGACGCAGCCGCTCTCAAAAAATTAACCGGCACTTACAACGCAATTCTCGTCTTCCGCAATGATATCAGCGGAAACCTAGCCTACATCAACTACAACGCAGGAAACTTATCCGTAACAGAAATTTACGACTCCATCGAAGTCTATCATCCCGATATTTCTCCTGATGGAAAGCATGTCGCATTTTGCACCAAGCCCGAGGGAATCTCAGGAATATCAGAACTCTACGTGCGAGACCTGAACGCCAAAGGTACACATCGCATAAAACTGGATATCAAAAGCGCCGCCATCCCGCGTTGGCGTATTCAAGACAACGGCGACACCGTTATTGTTTACGTCACCGACGCCGGCAACAACAAAGACGAATCCGCATTCAAGGAAACGTCCACATGGCAAGTTAAATTTGAAAACGGCAAATTCGGCACACCTAAAAAACTTTTCAACGGAGCCTATCACGGAGGCATCAGCGAAGACAACACGCTAGCCATTTCAGGGGCTCGCCTCCTCCGTGCGCGTCTTGCTAAAAAGGGCTCGACCATTACAGAAAAAGCACGCGATACAATTTGGTACGACAAACAGCAAGCATGCAATGCTTCACTCGCCCAAGACAGAAGCAAACGCACGGCATTTCTCGACTTTAGCGGAGAGCCCGGCGAAGATTTTGTCGGGGAAAGCTATACCACACACGAGCGCATTTTCATCGCCGATAGCACAGGCAAATTAATCCAAAGCATTAAGTCCCCCAAGAGTTATACATTCGACCACAGCGAATGGGCAAGCAACGGAGAAACATCCAACATCGTTGCCACACTCACTAACATAAACGGCGCTCACACACAAATCGTACTTGTAAATCCTTCTGACAGTAGCATCCTTGAACTTGCTGAAGGAGTAGAACTTTGGCACCCGTGCCTTTGGGTCGAACACAAAACACAATCGTCCCAAGATGCAAGCAGCGAGTTCGTTCTTGACCCCGACAGCGCCGGCGTTTATTACACATCAAACGCAAGTGCTAGAGCCTTAAAATGGCGATATAAAATGGAGGTTCTATGGCAACATAAAGATTCCGCCAATATTGCTATTATGGGATCATCTCGTGCATACTACGGTCTCGACCCCACACTTTTCTCGGCTCCAATTTATGCAATTAATATCGCTATGGTAGAAAATACTATACAAGGAGTACTAAGTTTTGCCAATAATTATATCATTCCTCACATTAAAAAACTTAAATGCATCATTCTCAGCACTGATTTAGATAGATTCAACTCTCGTGGAGGGTTTTGGAATAAAGAAGCATGGACTTTGCCCGGATACGCGTACGATCGAAACCATGACTTTTGGTCAATTAATTTTCCTGAAAGCCTTCTAGAAAAAACAAAAAAAGGGTTAGGTGACGAGGAGTATGTAAAAAAGATGTTGCCTTATAAAGGGTATTGGCACCATGCAAGTTATGATTGGAATGAAAATCCATCGCCCTCCAATGATAGCAATTGGTTTGATTTAGATTCAACTCGTTTTTACAGCAATTTAAAAGATTTAGAATCCTTGATTGAGTTAGCTGAAGAACACAACATCTGGGTTATAGCCGTCGAGGTTCCACAGAATCCAAATTACAACAAAACAGGCGCGTATGGGAAATATGGACTTAGAAGAAGTATTGCGCCAAGATTACTCAAATCTATCAATAATTTATCAACGACCCACTCCAACTTTATTTTTATAGATGAATACAACATGGGCGAAAACGACTACACAAGCGGTGTTTCCAATGACGATGATCACCTGGGAGATAAAGGGGCAGAACTTTTAACTTTCCGTATAGATTCCCTTATCAAAACTCTAGACATAGAATTCAAAAGTTCAAAATGATCCATAGCAACATGCGCATCCACAGCCTTCATTCTTTTGGCGCAATCGTGCTGTTTCTTGGTCACAGCATTTTGAGCGGTTGCAGCGACAACGCTTTAGACAACGCTACAGAATACGACTTTTCTCAACTTAACGCCCCTAATCGAGAAACACCTCAGACCATACCAGAGCTATTCATTTACGCCAATCATATAAACAGCAGCGATTACACGGACGCCTACTTCTACCTTTTTGATGCAAGCACCCACTTTTCATATTTCTCCCCCACAGAGGACTTCGAAAGTTCGGGGCATATCAAAATACGCGGAAATTCAACATCACAAAGTCCAAAGAAACCTTACAATATCAAATTCGAAAAAAAGACAAACCTTTTCGGCATGGGCAAAACCAAAAAATGGGCTTTACTTTCCAACCCCTTCGACCCGACGCTAATCCGCAACAAGCTGATTTACGATCTCGCCAGCAACTTGTCATTCATTTATTCGCCAGAATCATACTTCATTGATGTTTGGGTCAATGACACGTTCATGGGCAACTACCAGATTGTCGAGAAAATCGAATTTCAAAAGAGCCGCATCCCCTACGATGTCGATAACGGCGATTATCTTTTTGAACTAGTCGATAGCGAGAAACGCAACAAGGCAGACGACGTCTATTTCCGCACTCCCGTGAACCATCTTCGCATCACCATGACAGAACCCGAAGACCCGTCCTCCAAGCAAATGTACGATTTTCAGGAGAAGATGGAACGCATTGAAAACGCCATCGCAACCCAAGACTTCTCGGAATACGTCAAATACGTAGACCTGAGATCCATGATTGATTACTACTGGATCGAAGAATTCGTCAACGACCCGGATTTACACACTGGCTCGCTATTCTTCACCATCCACAACGGAATCATGAGAGTCGGTCCCGTTTGGGATTTCGACTTAACCCTCGGAAACACCAAATCCGAGAAACACTTCTCTACGGAAGGAATCAACGCACAAAAATACTGGTAGCGAGAGCTCATTCGCGACCCCTCGTATCAAAAGATCGCTTACGAAAGATACCTGCAAATCGAACCTTATTTCGACAACCTTGCCAACGATCACGAACTTGGCAAGAACAAGATTGACTCCATTCTTGATTACTTCAACGAGTCCTTCCGCCGAAACTACTCCGATTCCGGGTGGGCCTATTGCGGCTCGCAAAAAGATAACGAAAAAAGGCAGCTCAGCTGCCCTTACAATCCCATTCCCCAGCCGACATTCGATGAGAACATCAAGGTTTTGAAAGAATGGATTACTGATAGAAACAAATACCTTAAAGCAACCGCATCTCGCAAATTAAAGAGCTTGAAAAATATAGAACTTACGCTAGACCGGGCGCTTGAAATTCAGGATTCCATCTTCTCAAGCCACTAGGTCCGTATAAAGTTCTACATTCCCAAAATCTTCTTGTAAGCGCTAATCAACTTCGGTTTTTCGTAATCCCAGCTGAGTTCGTTCTGCACGCGCTTGCGGCCAAAGTCGCCCATTTCAGTAGCCTTTTCAGGATTATCCAGGAGCCACAGGATCTTATCGGCAAAGTCGTCCGTATCGGTATTCTTTGCGTAAAGAGAAGCTTCCTGAGCCGAGAACCTGCCTTCCTTGAGCGTAAACTGCACAATCGGCTTTCCAAACGCCATGTACTCCATAATTTTGTTCATGGTGGACTTGTCATTCATCTCCGAAGGCAAATCCGGATTCACGCAAACATCGGCCGTATTCATCACGTCAGCGAGGTATTCATCACTCACGCGACCCGGGAATTCCACGTAATCGGTAAGCGCCATCGTCTTGTTCAATTCGCGAAGCTCTTCCAAAGACGGGCCTCCGCCCATGATGCAGAAACGGATGTCCTTGCGGCCTTTCTTGTTTACGATGTAATCGACAGACTTGAGCAAAAGATCAATGCCTTCCTGCTTGCCCATCACGCCGATATAACCCACCAAGTACTTAAAGCCATTCTTGACTTCCGGCTTGGCTGGGCCAATCTTCAACTTCGAAAGGTTCGGACCGCTGCGCACGATCGTTACGTCTTCTTCGCGCTTATGGCCACGGCGCATCGCAATTTCCTTGTACGATTCATTCGTGACAATGGCATGCTTTGCGAAATGGTACGTCAAGCGTTCCACAAGAATCATCGCACGGTAACCAAAGCCCTTCTTGCCAAACTTTGCAATCCAGAGTTCCGGATTGATATCGTGATGGTCAAAGAGGAATTTGCAACGAGTAAACGTAAAGAACAGGAACGCAGCAATGAAAATCAAGTCAGGCGGATTGCAGGCATGAATCACATCCTGCACACCCTGCTTTCGAAACACCTTGAACAGGAGGCGCGTTTCGTGATACAGAGCGCAAAAATATTCCTTGAAATAATCAAGCGTTCCCTTCGCTTCCGGCAAAGGATGGCGATAAATCTTGATGCCCTCGAGTTCCTCGTATTCCTGAGGATACTTTTTTGTCTTCGGGCAAATAACCGTCACTTCGGCACCAGCTTCATGCAAGGATGTCGCTTCCTGCCAAACACGGCGGTCAAAAGGCACCGGGAGATTTTCAACAACAATGCAAACTTTCTTGCCAGAAAGTTCCTTCAAAGACTGTTCCATAGAATTTACCAGCAAAAGCCTTCGTAATTAGGAAGCGTTTCTACAGACGAATCTTTCAAGCGCACCAAGTCCAAGAAATGGATTCCAGGATTCTTGCGAATAAGTTCTGGAATTTCCGGATTTCGAACCGTGATAATGACAAGCGAAGCCGATTCCACGACATTCTCGACATTCTGTACCAGAAGCGGTAACAAGTGCGGAATTCTCTTGTTGAGTTCGCGCAAGTTCGTTTCTTTTTCGCGGGCGATATTCAGATAGCGGTCGTAAATGCTCAAGGAGCAGCCCTTGCCAAGCACACCTTCGGCCAAGCGGATTGCAGCCGAATTGCGCAGGTCATCTGTCCCCGCCTTGAACGTAAGGCCGACAATACCCACAGAGCGCACGCCAATCTGCTGCACGCGTTCAAGCACGCGTTCAATATGCCTGTTATTGCTGCATTCAATCGAAGAAAGCACAGGAACTTCAACCTGGTTGGATTCAGCCAAAAAATTAAGGCCGCGCAAATCCTTCGGAAGGCAGGATCCACCATAAGCAAATCCCGGCTTGAAGTAATACGGCGAAATATTCAGCTGCGTATCCTTGCAGAACAAGTTCATCACGCTATGGCTATCGATATCGAGCTTTTTGCAAATGGCACCAATTTCGTTACCGAACGTCACCTTCAGAGCATGGTACGAGTTATTGACAAACTTGATGATTTCAGCAACCTTCGGTTCGACTTCGACAATTTCGCTACCAAGGGATTCGTATATACCTCTAAGGCTATCCAAAGCACGGCGGCTATTGCATCCAATCACGGTCAACGGCGGATTCAGATAATCAGCCACAGCCATGCCTTCGCGGAGGAATTCCGGGTTCGAGGCCACAGCAAAGTTAATGCCTTCGCGCTTGCCCGAAATCTTTTCGATCAAGGCCGTTGCAAGAGCGTTCGTTCCAGGCGGAACCGTACTGCGGATTACCACAATATGGAACGTCGACTTAGAACGGATAGCCTCGGCAATCGAACGCACGGCAGACATCAGATACGTTGTATCCAGGCGTCCATCTGGAGCATTAGGAGTGCCAACGCACAAGAACGAAATATCCGTTTTAGTAACAGCCTCGATAGCCGAAGAAGTCGCCGAAATGAGTCCAGCTTTATAGCCGTCCTGCATTACCTCATCAATATCGCGTTCAACAATAGTTGGGAGACCTGCTGCGATTCGGTTTACTTTACTTGCGTCAACATCGCAGCCAACAACCCGGTGTCCGAGCTTGGCCAAGCAAGCGATACCAACGCACCCTACATACCCCAACCCGAATACGCTAATAGAAGCCATAATCCATTTACTCTCTAATAAATTACTCTGCCTTACCCTTACCAATGCTAGTCACTTCAAACCCAATTTTGCGAAGTGCATCAGCATCAAGAATATTACGACCGTCAAATACAAATGCGGGCTTTGCCATCGAGCTGTAAATACGCTTCCAGTCAAGTTCGGCAAAGCACTTCCATTCCGTGCAGACGACAACGGCGTGTGCACCTTCTGCAGCCTTGTACGGGTCTTCTTCAAAAGAAACCTTTTCAATGACATCCTTCAAGTCGCGCTTGGCATCAGGAATAGCCTTCGGATCCGTCACGACAGGCAGCGCATGTTCGGCAAGCAAATCGCGCACAACGAGGTTTGCCGGGCTTTCGCGGGTATCACCCGTATTCGCCTTGAACGCAAAACCGAACACGGCAATCTTCTTGCCTGCAATCGTATTGAACATCGTTTCGAGCATGCGGTCCACAACACGGTGCGTCTGCCACTCGTTAATCTTCACGACGCTTTCCCAGTAAGCAGCCACTTCCGGCAGTCCGTAATATCCGCAAAGGTAAACGAGGTTCAAGATATCCTTCTTGAAGCAGCTACCACCAAAACCGATAGAAGCCTTGAGGAATTTGGAACCAATGCGGCGGTCCTTGCCCATCACGTAAGCCACTTCATCGACATCGGCACCGGTGCGTTCGCAAAGGGCACTGATGGAGTTAATGGAGCTGATGCGCTGTGCAAGGAAAGCATTAGCCGTAAGCTTCGTGAGTTCTGAACTCCAGAGGTTCGTCGTAAGGATGCGGTCACGCGGCACCCAGTGGGCGTACACGTCCACAAGCTTCTGGCAGGCAGCGAGGCCCGATTCCGTCTGATGGGAGCCAATGAGCACACGATCGGGCTCAAACAAGTCGTTGATGGCTGTACCTTCGGCGAGAAATTCCGGATTCGAAAGCACTTCAAAGTGAAGGCCCTTGTCGTTCGAATTCAAGATGCGTTCCATGGCAGCGGCCGTGCGTACCGGGAGCGTAGACTTTTCGACGATGATCTTTCCTTCGTCAGCAATTTCCAAAATGTTGCGTGCAGTCTTTTCCCAGTACTGCAAGTCAGAAGCCTTACCGGCACCGTGACCAAATGTTTTTGTCGGCGTATTCACCGAAACGAAGATGATATCCGCTTCCTTGATGGCAGCAGGGATATCCGTGCTAAAGAACAGATTACGGCCACGGGCACGCTTTACAACATCATCCAGGCCGGGTTCAAAAATCGGAAGGTTTTCGCTATTCCAGGCATCAATACGAGACTGGTTAATATCAACAACGGTGACCTTGACATCGGGGCACTTGTCGGCAATTACAGTCATGGTGGGGCCACCGACATAGCCAGCACCAATGCAAACGATTTTAGTATCAAAACTCATGATGTTACAAGATAGCAAATACCACTTGTAGGTTTTTTCGCATTCCGTAAAAAGTGCGTTTTTTGTAAGCTATAAGTATGCCCAAACGGCCTATTTAAAGAGCGCCGTGACCGTACTTGCGTATTCTGGCTGTATAATGCGCTTCGGACTTGTTTCGCCATCGCTCCAACCTACAAAAGTACTTCCTGTTTCGGCTTCTGCATACAGAGTCACCGGGAATCCTTCAAAGAAGTCCACCGTCAATTTCGACGATTCGACAGGGAGATTGTGAACGAGAATCCGTCCCGGGCCATCGACAGCCAAAGTTACAGGAGCCACCGCGCCCAATTCAAAATATTCCTGAAGTTCGCTAGTCAATGTCGACGCTCTATTTCGAATAAATTCCTTAATCTTTTCAAGTTGATCATCCATTTCAGATGCATCATGTTCCCATCTTTTTTGATCGTGCGGAATTTCCGATTCAATTTCAGACATCATCTTATCCACGCGAGCAAGGACTTTTGAGCTTTCAAAATTCATCTGCAGAAGTGTCGCCATGCGATTGATAAAGGCCGCCTTGAATCCTGGATTTTCAAGCAATCGGCGCAACAGCAAAGTATGTTCAGGGCCATTCGGCCATGAGTAACCATTTTCTTCCGTAATAAATTTAAAAATGTTGTACGTAAACATACTGTTTCCGCTGTCGAAACCAAAATCTAAGTCATAAAGGAACCATTTCCATTTTGTCTGTAAGCTTGTATTGCGCCACTTCTTGAGGTTATTCGCCGGCCAGTCGCGATTGTCGGCATACAGCTCCGTATGCACGTAATTGAGATAATTGTCAACATCCATTTGCGATGTCACATATGCATAATTTTCTTCATCATCCAGATTATTCGATTCAATCCAGTCCATTAAAGCGGCATAATCAATGGCATTCCCAGAAGACGCCTTATTATTCGCATCCAGCAGGTCGATTGCGTCAGGATCCATCCCGTAATGCGTTTCAAAATAATGTTCATTAGAACGCTCGCGGATATCATGGATGCCATAATATTCACCATTGTAATAGACCACGGCAAAGCGCCCACGCTGATAGTCCACGCCAAGACCCTCGCTTACAGAACTGGCAAGCCTATCGCGGATATAGTCCTTTCCAAAATTGTTGCCGTTATTGCGCAAAATAAAGCTCTTAAACTTTTTCAATCCCGGAAATTCGGGGAAAAGATTGTAATCCAGACGCTTGTCGCCATACTGTTCGCGGAAGGTAATCGCAACGGACTTTTTCTTTTTGATACGGCTGTAGTTTCCAAATATCTTGAGTCCGGCAGCTTTTGCAAAGGCTGGTTCACTTGCACCCGATTCCATCAATTCGATAAACACCGGGATTTCCTTATCCTGCCAATAATTGGAGCCGTAATAAGGCGAGACTTCATTTGCTCCGGGGCCCTTCACATAAATTCCGGAATCAGGATCGAAAAGCGAATTCGGATTTGCCGTCAGGAACACCGCCGGAACAGACGGAGCCTTTTCAAAGACATAAGTACGTACAAGCTCTTCTCCGGGAAGCATTTCAGAGACAAATGACGCACAACGAATCGTCATAGTAGAATTCACTTTTAACGAAGTCACCACAGAGCTTTCTGCCGTAGGAAGATCCCCCCCTTTTGCACAGCGTACAGCAGCGCTTTGCGGGAACGTCAACGTAAACGAGTTCGTATAAAAGCCCGAAGAAGGGGCTACCGTCAAGGAATCCAGCGCAGGCGAGCGCGTCGACACCACAGCCCCCACAGTAAAATCATAAGGAGTAGGTTCACTATAGCCAAAGCTTGCCGTAGTTCCATCATCCAAAGTTCCTAGCGACCACGACTTTTCAGACGGCAGATTGGGATAGTCGACAAAATCAAGGATCTCTCCATTACCATCCAGCAGATAAATGTTCCCACCGTTTTTTTCAAGCTTGAAATTTGCATGCGGTTCATGGCCACGATTTCTGGCGATGTACGAAAACGCCTTCATCTCGACTTCTTGCATTTCCATATCTTCGGGACTAAAACGAGTACCGTAGATATGCTCCAAGTCAGGGTACGAGCCCCCCTGCGGCAAGACCAACCGGTACACCGTCGAAGAATCCCCCGTTCCGGTAAGCACATACTCATAGCCCTTCCAGTCATCGACATTGGGCTGCGCAAGGCGCATAGAAACCTTGCGGTCCTTTGTAATGTAGGCGTTCAACAAGATTTCATTCGTACTCGAAATATCGATATCGTCCGTCTTATCCGAAGAACCCGTCCCAACAAAAGCAGAAATTGAAGACCAGCCGAGCAAGTCATTTTCCATCAAGCGCATTTTTGCGCCAAACATGGACTTACCTTTTTCCTCGAAGCAGAATTCATCCTTGCCTTCGAGCGGATCCGCATAGCTTTCACCCGGAGTCTCTTCATTTTGTGCATCCGTCCACACCCAGCAACCAGGGCCAACCATACTGATCGTATCATGCGGAGCCACGAAATCAGGCAAGTTCTTTCCAGACATGAATACAACCATAAACGAATTCGGGGCCATCAGCACATTGCCGAATTTCCACTTCAACGGATCCTTGGCATCATCCGTCAAGTACATACCCGACAGATTCACCGTATCAGAAGACCTGTTATAAAGTTCAATCCACCCGGCATCGCCACCTTCATGGTCTTCGTACACCAGGTTCACGGTATTAATTTCAGAAATGACAACTGGAGAATTCCCCGAAAACGGGGGCTTTGCCACCGGCAAATACTCCACTCCAGGTTCTTCAGATCCTGTGGTAATAACAGGGTTCGAATCTGTACACGCAGCTAAAAAGCCAAGCGTCCAGAACAGCAAAAATAAAGGGGAAATTTTTTGCACCACACACCTCAAACATCCGAATTTAAATATATATGCAGTTTAAGGTGGTATAACTTTTTAAATGAATACTTTTTAGGCGGTTTTTACATGCACAGGCCACTAAAACACTACACAAAGCTTACTTTTTCCTTCGCGGTCTGCGAACAATAAATAAGCACGCCCCAATCAGCACAAGCGACACAGAAATCACCTTGCCCATCGGAAAAGCCTCATAGAAAACGAGCGCCCCTGCAAGCGTAGGCACAGCAGCCCCGACCGCAGCGCTGAACGGGATAATGAACAATGCACGCCCGCGCGAGAACGACACCTGCGAATACAAGAATGCAATGCCGTAAGTTGCCACATAGCCAAGCGTCCTAAAATCCAAAATCAAGTTCGCCACCGACGAAAATTCGATATTGTCGAGGTCAAAGTCCATCGCGAGACTCTTGTAAAAAGCAGCCGAAAGACCAAAGCCAACGCCCATGATGAGCGAATCCACCATCTCGCGGTCCTTCACCCAGAGGTGAGCGATCAAAGTCGCAAAACTGAGTCCGCCCGCATACAGCCAAAGCGTCCCGATATTTTGCACCGCCGTCGATTCCCCGAGATTTTCGACCGAGTAAAGGAGGCCCGCCACGACAAAGCAAATCGCAACGACAATGCGCTTGGTCAAGACCTCTTTCAAAATGCAGAATCCCATCAGCGCCGTCAGCACCGGATTCAAGACCATCATCGGCTGCACCTGGCTCAAGTCATACTGGGCCATGGCAATGTAATAGCCAAGCGTTGCAAGCCCCGAGCAACCAATACCTAGCCACCAGAACTTATTTGTGACAACGCCCTTGAAGAATTCCCAAGGTCTAGAGGTGCCGCCCGTGCGCTTGCCAACAGCAGACACCCCGGATTTCTCCAGGATGTTTCCACAAGCAAATAAAAACGCAGGACCGATTGTCAAGAGCAGGAAAAGCATCCGCTAAATCCCGTCATAGATTTCTTTGTAGATCCAGTAGTTTCCCATGACGCGCTTGACGTAGTCGCGGGTTTCCCAGTAGCTGATTTCTTCGACGCGCAAATCCCACGGGAGGCCTTCGCTTTCAGACTGCCAGCGCTTCGTCGGCTTCGGGCCCGCATTGTAGTTGCAAAGCACGTACATGTAGTCGTTCTTGTATTCGTCCTTCAAGTCCACCAAGTAACGAATACCTAGGCGGATGTTCATGTAGGCGTTATACAAGCGTTTCGGATTAAAGCCCGAGATTTCTTCCTTGTCGGCAAGCATCTTGCCCGTCGCAGGCATAATCTGCAAGAGGCCGCAGGCGCCCGCAGGTGATGTAATCTGGAAATCGAAAATCGATTCCTGACGCATCACGCTATACACAAAGAACGGATCAATGCTCGTGCCCGAATAGTAAACCACCGGGTCAGCATACGGGACCGGGAAAAGGTAATGCAGCACATCAATCGGCGGCGACATAAACAAGCGCCTATCCATCTTTGCCTGGAACTGGCGAGCAAGCCTGTAACCGGCAGCCGTTTCGCCCATTTCATAGAACAGCTTTCCGTATTCGTACAAGAAGTCCATGCGCTTGAAGTTTTTCTTCTTGATTTCTTCATAGAGCCTAAAGGCTTCTTCTTCAAAGCCGTAGAGGAACAGCTTCTTGATGCGTTCGTAACGTTCCTTGCTATAGGAGGCGTCCGGCTTTCCGAGCTTGTTGACCGAACGGATCCAGTCCATCGTTGCGGCATGGGACATCGGCACGCCATGAGCGTACGGAATCTTGTCCGCAGGCAACAGCTTATTTTCCAAGAGCTTCATGCGGCTGCGGTGCGCGTAATACGAAAGCGGGAAATCCTTGATACAGTCGAGGTAAGCGGCACGGGCAAGAGAATCTTCACCCATCTTCTTGTACGTATCGCCAAGGAACATCCTAGATGCGCTACCGCTCCAGAGGAACGGATCCTTCGTCGCATCACGGAAATATGCAGCCGCTTCAACCCACATGCCACGCTTAAAGTAGCAGTAGCCAATGCGGAATCTCGCCCACTGACGCTTCAAATTATTCTTGAAACGCTTATGGAGGAGCTTTGTATAGCATTCAATAGCCTTGTCGTACATCAGCTTCTGTTCGAACTCAAAACCGCGCAACCAGAGGTTGTTGGCGTTTTCGGTACTGAACTGGCTTACATCCTGCAAAAGCGAATCGTAGCTGTGGATTTCTTCGTCAAACAGCCCTGCTGCTTCCTTGCGATAAAGCTTCAAGATTGCCTGAATCCAGGACGGACGCGGTTCCACATTCTCGATCAGGTAACGGTACTGTTCAATGGCGGCATCACTGCGGTTGAGCGCACGCAAGGCTGCAGCACGCTTTTCCCACAAGACTATGCGGGTGTTCAAATCAAGCGTACTCTTCTTTAAACGCGCATAAGCCGGATCGTCGAGCACCACAACTGAGGCCGGATTTTTCTGAGCCTGCTGTGCATCCATAATCTGGATGGAATCAAGCAGCACGAGGCAGTTTTTCATCTCGTCCTTCGTGCAGGCCATCTTGGCATAAGCGACCTTTTCGGCAAGCGATTCCGGGGCGCCAAGGACTTCTCTCAGGCGGCGGATTGAAGCATAAGCCGAATCCTTGTACGAAGTACGGCTCGTCAAAAGCTTCATGTACATGCGCTTCGCCTGCTTCAGCTGGTAGGAATCTTCCAAGTAGCGGGCATAGCGGTACTTCAGCGGGTCCACATCGTCGCCATCTGGGTTTCCATTGAGGAACACCATCAGGGAATCTGCACGGGCCACATCGTTCAACGAGAAATCCGCCATCGAGGCTTCAATTCTCAAGCGGTCCGCCGCATCGCGCCAAGCCCTGTCATTTTCCAGGCTCTTTTCGAGGCGGAGCGTTTCGCGCATCTTGGCATACTTTTCCTGCTTAAAGTTCGCCTTCGCCATGCGGAGCACGACCGTTCCAAGCAGTTCCGGTTCACGATGGCGCAAGGAATTATAAGCCGCATAGGCGCTATCCCACTGGCCACTGTAATAGTAATAAGCAGCACGCGCAAAATCACGGTGGTTCTGCGAAATCGAAATATCATTCATCGTTTTCTTGGCACGCGCAGCGCGGACAACGGCATCCTGGAACTGATCCGGAGCGATCATTTCCTGATCCGAGAACGGAGTCTTGTACAAAGAATACACCGAGCCATCCACCTGTGCACACACGGCGGCTGCACATGCAAGTAATAATGAATAAAATAATTTCATCGGCAAACCAACCAACTGTTTTATTTTTCAACCTGTCCCACAAAACCGGATATGCCAAGTTCCATAATCGTTTGAGCATACTTCTTATGCAAAAACTCATTCACACTCTCGGCATCATCCATTTGCAAAACAGTCAACGCAGCATCACGAACATCTTCAAAGTTGATGGAGCGGATAATCTTCTTCGTCGTCATCACGCTCCACGGAGTCATCGAAAGTTCATCAACACCAAGACCAACCAACAAAAGCACACTCATCGGGTCCGTACACATTTCACCGCAAACCGCCACCGGGATTCCTTCACGGTGTGCCGCCACCACAGTCTGGTAAATCATGCTGAGCACTGCCGGATGGTGCGGCTGGAACATGTCGGTAATAAGTTCGTTTGTACGGTCAACAGCAAGCGTAAACTGGATCAAGTCGTTTGTACCCAGGCTAAAGAAGTCCACTTCCTTAGCAAGCTTGTCTACAATCATCACAGCAGCTGGGACTTCGATCATCGAGCCAATCTTCACGACAGGGAGCTTATGCCCTTCGTCTTCGAGCTGTTTGCGGGCCTTGGCAATGCAGGCCTTCGCACGGCGCAGTTCCGTCATGCTCGAAATCATCGGCAAGAGGATGCGCAAATTGCCCTTTGTATTTGCAAGCAGCAGGGCGCGCAACTGCGTGATGAAAATATCTTCGCGGTCAAGGCACACGCGGATAGAACGCCAACCCATAAACGGGTTCGATTCGTTCACCGCAGAAACCCCCGAAACAAGCTTATCGCCACCGGCATCAAGCGTACGGATGACAACCGGATACGGATCCATTTTTTCGAGGATATGCCTATAGGCACTTTCCTGTTCCTTTTCAGTCGGAGTATCCTTCTTGAAGAACAAGAACTCCGAACGGTAAAGGCCGATACCCGTAGCACCAAAGTCCGTTACCTTGTCTGCTTCGGTCGGGATTTCGATATTCGCGTGCAGCACAATGTACTTGCCATCGCGAGTCATCGGCTCCAGCTGGCGCATCGTGAAAAGCTCACGGCGCTGGCGTTCGAACATTTCCTGGCGTTCGTGGAACTTGCGGATATCCTCATCGTTCGGGTTGATGATAACCTTACCATCAGCACCGTCAACAATAATCGTATCGCCACTCTTGACGAGGGCAGCAACATTTCTAAGGCCTGAGACTGCAGGGATCTGCAATGCTCTAGACAAGATGGCCACATGGCTTGTACGGCCACCCGTATCCATCACGATGGCGTTCACCTGACCAGGCTTGAGCGTCATCAAGAAACTTGGAACAAACTCATGGGCTACAAGGACAATGCCTTCTTCGTCAGACACATCCTCCAATACCGGTCCGGAGTCGTCCATCGCAGACATCAGGCGGTTATACAAGTCCCTGAGGTCTGCCGCCTTGTCACGCATGGCAGGCGAGTCGATCTTTTCAAACTTTTCGATGTAGGCGCCAAATACGACATGTACCGCCCACTTCGCATTCTTGTGTTTTTTCTTGATCTTGTCGAGAACTCCATTCACGAGTCCCGGATCCTGCAAGATCATCAGGTGGGTTGCAAAAATCAGGCTGTCCTTGACGCCAGCTCTGGTTTCCGAGATTTCCTTAATCTGGGCAATTTCCTTGGAGGTCTTACTGATGGCCTTCAGGAACATCTGTTCTTCTGCAGCAAGGCGGCTCTCCGGGAGAGTCTCATCGACCACAGAAAATTCACGGTTTGCAACAGGAAAAACCGTACCCATGGCAAAGCCAGGGGACGATGGCACACCAACGAGTTCAATCCTCTGGGACTTCACTTCATTGGCGGTCTTCGCTACAAAATCAGCAGGGTTCTTCGTTGAAGTGGTCATCAAAAAGCTTTTCCAACTGCTGAACGACTAACTCTTCATCCTCGCCATCGATTTCGAATTTCACTTCGGAACCAGCCGGGATAGCAAGCATCATCACGTTAAGGATGCTCTTCGCATTGGCCTTCGAACCATCAAATACAATGGACACATTGCTCTTTGCCTGGCCCGTGATATCAACTATCATACCGGCCGGACGAGCGTGAATGCCCAGTTTGTTGGAAACAGTAAGTAACTTTGTAATCATCAATTCCTCAGAAGAAATCCACATTAATGTCAAGACCATCCTGCAAGATAATCTTGAACAGGCTGTCCGCAGAACGCACCGTCTTGACCAAGTCGTCATGCAGCTGTCTGTCGTTCAGCAAAATGCCCACCGTATTGTCTTTTGAATCCATCTTGGACTGCACCTTGGCGATCAGGCCATCCAAGTGCTTGGTCACATCTTCCAGTTCGGAGATCAAATGGTTTGCATTTCCCATGACCTTGTCCGTTCCGGCAAAAAGACCATTGATCGGTTCCTTGACACCATCGACAAGTTCGTTCACCTTGACCGTCACCTTGTTCAAGTTCGCAAGGCTCTTCTTGAGCTGCGGATCGGTAGTCGTCACAAGGGACATCAATCGGTCTTCAAGATTTTCAGCCTTCACCAAAAGCGTCTTGAATCGGTCCTGGAAATCCGGATTTGCAATTGTCCCGTTCAAGGCAGTCTTGACCGCTTCCAAGAGCACCTTCGTGGAATCGCAAACTTCACCGGCAAGGCCAAGCGCTTCGGCAATGCCCGCATCGAACTGGCCAGTGATCGTATCGCCCGGCACGTAGTATTCTTCGGAATCGCCGAGAATCATGCCAATCTGGCGTTCACCCATGATGCCGATATTCTGCACGCGGATTTCGGAATCTTTCGGGATTTTCACGTTGGACTTGAGCCTGACCGTCACCACGACGCGGTGGCCAGCAAGTTCAATGGATTCCACACGGCCAAGCTTCACGCCATTGATTTTGACCGGGTCATCCAAAACAAGCGTACTCACCTGCGTAAAGCGCAAGTGGTACACGTCAAACGTTTCACGCAGATCCTTCTCGTTCAAGAAAAACATGCCAAAAATCAAGATGAAAATGGCAAGAAGAACGACAAGTCCGACGGAGAAGTATAAAGCGGTATTCTTTTTCATTCTAAAAACAATCTAGCATATTTTGCGATTGGCATTGGATGCCTCTCGAAAAATAAGAGGATTATCCCTCCACCCTCACGATGGGGCTGTTTGTTTCAATTCCGTTCACATGGCGGTCAAGCCAATCGAGCAACAAAGCGTCGCGTTCCGCCTGCGGCAAGGCAAACTTTTCGCGGCCCTGCTTCTGCATGAACACATCAAGGTAAGTCATCAGCACGCCACCGGCCACGGAGACGTTCATCGATTCGGTAATGCCATACTGCGGAAGCTTGAATTCATAGTCCGCATGGGCAAGCGTATCCGGATGGTTGCCATGGAATTCACTGCCCAGGTAGAATGCCATCGGCTGGCTCAAATCAAGGTCGAGCACGGAGTTCGTGGTATTCGTGCTTGCAACAGCAATCTTGTAGCCCTTGGCGCGGAGCTTTTCCATGCAGAGCATACGCTTCTTGTACAGATAAATGCTCATCCACTTGTAAGAGCCCTTCAAAATGGACTTGTTCACACTGTAGGCGTTGTCTTCTTCGATGACATGAACATCCTGGAGGCCAAAGACCTCGGCAGTACGGATAACAGCGGAAATGTTGTGCGGATCGAACAGGTCTTCAAGCACCATGCAGAAATGACGCGTACGGCGATTGACCACAGACGTCAAGAGTTCACGACGGCGTTCCGTCACACGTGCAAGCAAAGTTTCCAAATCCTTAGGTTCACTCATTTTCTAGTCCTTTTTGATAAAAGTATTTGCTTTGAAATCGGGAGAATCAATCGGTTCCTTAGGTTCTCTCGGTTCTGCCGGCCTAACGACCGGCTTCGGAGCGCTAAGTTCCATTTGACGACGTTCAATGCGTTCAGCATCCCCGAGTTTCCAAGTGGCGCCCGAAACAACCTTATCGAATTCCTCGATATGGCGGATATTTTCGGGAGTCCGCAATTTAGCATTTTCCTTAAGAGGTTTACGATTGCCCTTGTAGTACATCGATGCCGCCTTCTTGATATCGTTCACGACATCGTCAATCTTCGAATTCACGACGCTCTTGAAGACCCTCAACTGCATAATGGAATTGAGCACGGAATTTCCAGGGAACACGACTGCGGTGAGCTTATACTTCAGCGTCCTCGGAGCGACAAGGTCCATGTCCAGGAATGCGACAGCCGTTCCCTTGAGCGACCACTTCAAAATCTGCGCGTAGCCATAGCCAAAGAACATATTGCGAAGCATGGGCTTTACGCCGGCACTGTCCTGCAACGCCCAGTAAAAATCACCCGAGAGTCCATGACCGTTACCGCCCGAGAAATAGCGGCGGTTCGTACTGTTGTACTCCAGCGTGTATTCCGATTCCAAATACGCATTAATCAAGTCCGCCGTAAACGGCATATTATCAAACAGGAACGTAATTTCGTTGACCTCGAGCGGAAGAGTTCCTTCGCTTTCGTAAATCGCCCTGTACTGGCGGCCTAGACGCATGAACAAATCCGTCATCATGGGCGCCTTGATATCGGTCGAAAAGCCGCGCTTGACAATTTCCTTATAAGGAGCACAAAACTCGTTGTTGTACTCGATTTTCGGCCACGGCTTCATATCGACATCTGTACAGGCCTCGTACTTGATATCCAGGCACTTGTACATGCCCGAACAGAACGAGCGCATATTGTCGGCATTGTTCTTCATTTTCATCAAGAGCTGCCGACGGGAGACCTCCGATACCGAAACGCTTTTAGCGGCATAAGACAGAGAAGAGCCAAGCACCATCAAGACGCTAAAGCACATCAACAACGAAAAACGCAAACTCTTTCCCTGCATATAGACCTCGCTCCTTAAGGTTATCTAAATTCAAGACTATCTAGCGGAATCACCGTGAACGGTTTCAGAGAATCGAACATGGCGACAGGACCGACAATCGAAATAGTCATTTTTTCTCTATCAAAATACTTAGCGATCATCGCCTTGACCTGTTCAGCCGTCACCGCATTGATTTCCGTCACATAATCTATATAATGATTGTCCGATTTGCCAAGCAATTCGCCCTTTGCAAAGATCGAAGCCGTTGATGCCGGGGAATCAAAAAGGCTCGGCAGGCTCTCGACCAGGGATTTTTTAGCCTGGGAAAGTTCTTCGGCAGTCGGGCCGTCCTTTGCAAGCTTTTCCACTTCTTCAAAAATGAGCTTCATGGCATAATCCACCGTCTCCACCTTCGTCTGGAGAGCAATCGTCGTCATGGCCGTATCGCGGTAGTCATTGCCAACCGTGCTATAGACGCTATAGGCAAGGCCTTCATCGCTACGGACACGGTTCATGAGTCTAGAACTGAAGCTACCACCGCCCAAAATGAAGCTAGCCACAGCGGTCGGATAGTAATCCGGATGCGGGCGCTTCACAAATGGCTGGTTCATGGTGATGTTCGCCTGCGTGATATCCTTGTCGACGACATAGACACCCGGCTTGCGGGCAAAGGTAAGTGGCGTCGGCTTTGGCTTTTCGGTCTTCGCAGGTTCCACTTTCCAGTCCGCAAAGAACTTCTTGAGTGCCACAACAGCGGAATCCTTATCCACATCACCGGCAAGAGCAAACACAATGCGCTTGGACGAGAAGACGCCCTTTGCAAGTCGTTTCACATCGGCGGCAGTCACTGCCTTGTACTCAGCGGCGTTTGCATCCCAAAGTCTCGGGTTCGGCGCATAGTTCACCTTGGACTTGAGTGCCGAAAGCACCTTGGCAGGCGTTTCAAAGCGGCGTTCGTATGCCGTAACGTAATTCGCCTTTACGATTTCAAGCTGATTCTTGTCGAAAGACGGGTCCGTAAGAACCTTCTTTGAAAGCTCAAGCATAGACGGGAAATACGCAGAAAGGCAGTTGATGTCGAAAGCCGAGAGGAACGTACCGACGCTTGTCGAAATCGAGGCGCTTACAAATTCCAGGGAGTCTTCGAGCACGTGCGGAGTAATCCCGCCGCCTGAACCGCGACGGATCATGGAGCCCACCATTTCAAAGGCGGCTTCATCCTTCAAGACCTGCGGCAAGTTGCTTTCTTCAAAATAAACCGTAAAATCCACCAGCGGGAGCGAACGGTCGCTTACGATATAGCCCGTAATGCCATCAGCAATTTGCACACGGAAATCCTTCGGATACGGGGCCACGTACTTATATTCCGGAAACTCAATCTTGCTATAGTGTTCAGGCAAATTGCTCCCGGCAGGCAAAACAGAGCTCGAGCTCTCTGCAGCGGTGGCATACATATCCGGTGTATGTTTAACATGAGACGTTTTTTTAGGCATCATGGAACATGATGTCAAAGCCACTAAAGCCGCAAAAGCAGCGGCAGGAATCATATAATTCGTTTTCATCAAGTAGAAAATAGTAAACTAATCGGGAACATTCCAAAATAGACCAATCATTTTAAGGTTTATCGCTCCCCATTCTGTATTTAGACATATATTAATAATTGAGCCTTCCTAGTGGCCACAACACGCGTAGTAAGCCTACCTCCGGCTTCCGCACAGTTCTCCAGTCGAGACACAAGCCCCACCAGGAAGGCTTCTTCAATCCCTCCTATGAAAAAGACCCGACGCGAGCGCGCCGGGCCTTTTTTCATTCCATGTCATTCCCGCCCACTCTATGTCATTCCCGCCTTGAGCGGGAATCTCCATCTTGTAATAAAAATGCCCGCATGAATGCGGGCAAGACATATCCTAATAGCTAATGACCATTGACCAAAGACTAACTGAATCTTCCGTTGAGCTGCTTGCGGCGGCGGCCGCGTTCCGAAATGACAGCCTCGATCAAGAACAGGAGGGCTGCAAGCCCGAGGAAAATCTGGTAGCGGTCCTGATAATTTTCCATGCGGTCGCTGCTCTGGTCTTTCTTTTCGAGCGTTGCTATTTCGGTCAAGACCTTTTGCAGCTGGAACTCGCCCGGGCTCGCATAAAAGTAGAGCGCACCCGTCACGTTTGCGATTTCCTGAAGCGTCCCTTCTTCAAGGCGTGTCGTTACGATATTGCCTTGCATGTCCTTCTTGTAGACACTTCCGCCATTCTTGCTTTTGAGCGGTATAGGAACGCCTTCGCGAGAGCCGATACCAATCGTGTAAATCTTGATGCCAAGTTCAGCGGCTTCCTTGGCGGCATTGACGGCAGCATCTTCGAGTTCTTCGCCATCGCTCATGAGAATCATCACGGAATGCTGGCTAGCGCCACCGGAATTTTCGAACAAAGTCATTCCCTTACGGATTGCGCTTTCGAGATTCGTGCCCGGCATAAGCCAGCCCGGATTGAGTTCACGAAGCACCATCTGCACAGTACCGTAATCAAGCGTCAGAGGAACCATCACTTGCGCCTCGCCACTGAATGCCACAAGGCCAACGCGATCCCCCGTGAGAGATTCCAAAAATGCAGAAATTTCATGACGGCTACGCACCAGGCGGTTCGGCTTTACATCTTCGGCAAGCATCGAAAGCGAAATATCCTGCAACAGCACAAGGTCCTGACCGCGGCGTTCCACATGTTCCATCTTGCGGCCCCACTGCGGACGGGCAAGTGCCACAAACAAGAAAGCAATAGCAAGGAGCAAAAGCAGGACCTTCGTGAGGCGCCTCCACGGCGAGACGCTCGTCGAAAGTTTAGAAAGCATCGAAAGCGAGACAAAGCGGGCTGCTAATTTTTTACGACGATGATAAGCATAGACAAACAAAAGCGCAAATAGAGGCAGAGTAAAAAGGCCCCACAAAAAATTCGGTTCTGCAAATCTCATTATCTACTCCGATAAAATTCCTTGCATCAAACAAGCACCAAGAATATACAAAAGTCTACGAAAAAAAACTTCCTTTCACCAAATAACGCGAGGCTAGAAAACTAAAAACAAATCAAAAGAAATCGTCGAGAGAAATTTCAAAAATGGTTTTGATTTCTTTTCATAAAGCCTTCATACGAAAAGCTTTCAAATAATTATATTTCTTTTCAAGGTTAGGTTGCGAAAATGTCTTATCCAAGCTTAATAGAAATCAATATCATTTGCATAGCAGTATTGCTCATTACACTGCTACAATTCAGGGATAGCATTCTCAGGCACCTCGAAGAGCGCATTCTCGGTTTCACCATCATCGACACCATCATCTATATCGTGTTGAGTACCGTGACCAAGATGCTTTACTCGGTCCACATGCAAAGCGACCTGTACTCCAGTAACCAGAAAATTTGCGTCATATACGCCGTTCTTTACGCACTGAGCTTGAGTTCTTCGCTTTTACTTGCGCAATTGTGGTTCTCGTTCATCTTCCTCCGCATCCGCAAGAGCGTTTACTCTTACAAGCACCTGTTCCCGCTTTTTTCGACACCGAGCATTATTGGCATTTTCATTTGCATTGGCATCAGCATTTACGGTTTTACAAATGACTGCCACACGACGTCACTCCAGTTCAGGCGCCTTTTACCGTTCCTTATCGGGCTGAACTTCATTTACATCTTCGCCACAATGTTCCTCGGCATCCAACATGCCATTACGCAAAAGAACTCCACCAACCGAAAAGAAGCGTTCTACCTCTCGTTTATCGCCTTCGTGCCAAGTTGCGCTTGCATTATCCAGTATTTCATTCCAGACGTTCCGCTCACCGATCCGATTTTCGCCCTCACGCTCCTACACGTCTACGTTACACTTTTGAAGTACAGAATCACATCTGACCCGCTGACTGGCGTGAACAACAAAATTCGACTGGTCGATTACCTCCAGTACATCACGCAGCACCAGGACCCGAGCAAGCGACTCTTCCTTCTCGTTATGGATGTGGACTATTTCAAGGAAATCGTGCGCAACTTCGGCTACGAAATGTCTGACCGCGTGATTGCAGACCTCGCCTCTTTCTTCAAGCGCCAGTGCAGAGGGCAAAACGCCTTCCTCGCAAGGACTAGAGAGAACCAGTTTTCGATTGTCATGGAACGCGATGAAGTTTCTGAAATCGAAGCCTTCTGCCAAAAGCTCGTACGCGAATGCGACCGCGACAGCATGCAATCTGACATGACTTCGTGGAAGATTTCGTTCAGCTTGCACTACGCCGAAATCTCGAACATTTCCACAAGCAATATTTCGCAGATCTTTGCCGAAGCCAAGAAGAACTGCTACAAGCCAGAAACTCCGGCACCGAAAGACTAAAAACTTAACTGGATTCTTCGGGCTATGCCCTCAGAATGACGAAGGCAAACATCGTCATTCTGAGCGATGAGACAAAGTCTCAAAAGCGAAGAATCCAGTCATTTCTTGAAACTAGACTTTACTGGATGGGGGCAAGCCCCATGACGAGTGAAGCGTCGGATGCCGAATCACGGGATTCTCACGAATCTTGTATTTGCGAGGATGAGTTCCAGCAAAATGAGGAGCGCCCCGACCAAAAGCCACGGGTAGAATTTTTCGGCATAGCGTGCGTAAGCGATCGTCTCGATTTCCGTCTTTTCGAGTTCATCGATTTCAGAGTAAATCTTTTCGAGTTCGGCCTTGTTTTCGGCACGGTAGAAACGTCCACCCGTCTTCGAAGCAATCGCCTTGAGCACGTCTTCGTCAATGCCTTCTTCAGGCGTAATGTCGCGTTCGCCCCAGGAGATTTCACCCGTCCACGGGTTCTGCTGGAACGAAAGGATCTTGCCATTCTTTTTGCCGACGCCAACCGTATAAACCTTCACGCCCAGAGACTTCGCCACTTCAGCGGCGCGCACCGGCGGAACGACACTTGCGTTATCGCGGCCATCGGTCAAGAGAATCACCACACGGGACTTGGCATCGGACATCTTGAGCCTTGCAAGCGCGTTCATCAAGCCATCGCCAATAGCGGTCCTGTTATTCACAAGCGTATCGCGAGCGAGGTCGTCACTTGCCTTCAAGATTTCGAGCAGGGAACCGTAATCCATCGTGAGCGGGCACTGCGTAAACGAACGGGCGCCAAAAGCCGAAAGGCCAATGCGGTCGCTATGGCGCTTGCCTATGAATTCGGCAATCACGTCCTGAGCGTAACCAAGACGACTGTATTTCCAATATTCACCGCGCTTCAAGATACGTTCGGCATTCATCACGCCAAGCTTTGCCTGTTCGGTACGGGTAAGCATGTCGAGAGTCCCCATAGAGCCCGAAACGTCAAGCGCAAGCATAATGTCGACACCATCCGTCGAAGTGTATTCGACTTCCATCGCGTTCTGCGGGCGGGCAAGCGCCACCACAAAGCAAACAAGGGCTGCCAAACGGAGCGCAGGGACAATATGCCTAAACTTCACACGACGGCTAGGAACCGCCTTCTTTGCAAGTGCAAGCGCCGGGAACTTGATCGTACTCTTACGACGCTGCTGGCGGTAAACATAAAGCGCAATCAACAGCGGAACAAACAACAACAGCCAAAAGGCTTCGGGATTTTGAAAATGAAGGGCTCCAATATCCATTTCAGCTCCAAAATAACGAAAAACGGTAAATTACACGCAAGAATATACAATTTAGTGGCTGTAGAAACATGCTTTTCACATTCAGAAAAAACAAAATTTTCCAAAAAGCCCCTTTTTTACGTGAATTTCTAATCAAATTCATCTTTTTTCACGTAATTTCACAATGTTATATGTAATATATTCTGTATTTTCCCAAAGATTCCATTCTTTAGGAATGGCCATTTAGTCCCAAACAAGTATTCGCGCACTCAAAAAGCAGAAAAAAAAGACTCACGAGCAGACATTTTTAAGCACATTCATTTATGTTGTCGTTAATTTTACGTGAAAAAATCACAAGCAAAACTCATTTTCACGTAAAAAACGGCAAAATTTTAGAATTTGCCTTTCAAATCCAAATTCTACAAGAGCATGAGCCCGTCGACGCCGAGCACGGTAAGGCAAGAGACCGCAGCAACAGTCACAAGGCCACCACCGAGGAGCGATGCGACCACAGCGGCAAGGAGCGCGCAGGCGCCCGTCAAACGGCTATCTGTTGCAAAGAAGATGGCAGGCACTGTCATCGCGCTGAGCACCGTGTACGGCACGTAAGCGAGGAACGAGCTCCAGAACACGCTTTTGAGCTTCTTGCGCAGCAAAATGAACGGCACCGCACGCAAGAATAGCGTCACGCCAGCCATCACGAGCAAGTAAATCAGGTAAGTCTGCATGTCGATCTTCATTTGGCCTCCTCGTCATCTGCATTGACGTTTTGCATCGGGAAGAGCCACGCCGCAACAAAGGATGCTACAAGCGCGCAAATGATAATCGCAAAACCGACAGACACGCCGCTCAGCGGCGGGAAGAACTTAAATGCGCAACTGAGCGCTACAGCAATAACGACGGCAAAAACCGTCGGGCCATGCACCTTCATCTGCGGCACGACAATCGCCACAAACATGCCATAAAGCGCAACGCCAAGGGCGTTCGTCACCATCGCCGGGAGAATTTCACCACAAATGGCACCAACCATCGTTCCAAGCGACCAGCCAATGTAAGGGAGCGTCGAAAGTCCAAGGAAATATATCGGCGTCACGCGCTTCTGCGACATCGCCACTGCAAAAATTTCATCCGTAATGCCAGTCGCGAGCAAAAGGCGCTTCACCGTACCAAAGTCCGGCGAAACCTTCTGGGAAAGTGAAATTGCCATCAGCGAATAGCGGAGGTTGATAAAGAACGTCGCAAGCGCCATCTCGATAAACGTGCCGGCGGCATCAGCCATGATCTGAAGCCCGGCAAACTGACCTGCCGAGGTCAAGTTCGTCATGGATATAAGCGTCACAAGCGGCCACGAAAAAATTTTCGAGCCAGCGATACCAAACGAGAACGAGACCGCAAAGTAGCCAAGTCCAATCGGGGAACCGTCTTTTAAGCCCTTCAAATAACTCATGGGCGCAAAGATAGCATTTTTAAGAGACTTTTGGGGGATTTATGCAAATATTTAAATACATGCAATTTCTGTAGGTAGTTGGATTACGGGCAACCTGCAGAACTTAGGGAATAAAAAAAGCCCGCAGCACTAAGCCACGGGTCAAACAAGCTTGAATGTCAACAACTAGTTTTCGTTGTTGCGGATTTCAATCTGTTCACGGTCCATCGTGTGCTGAAGGTATTCCTTGAAGTCACGGTCGATGTTCACACCGTCGAAGTCGATGTCGTCGTTTTCCAACACGAACACGGCGCTCGGGTTATCAAGCCAGCCCACGATGTCCACGTCTTCCAACTTCATGGACTTGTCGCCAGCCTTCTGGGCAACGTATTCAATCTTGGACTTCGGAACCCAGCCCTGACCGCAGCTGCCCTTCACGAGGACTTCGGTATCGCCTTCCTTCAAGACTGTCAGTTCGTCGTTAAAGCCAGCCGTGCAGACAACGGAGCCACCATCTTTTTCTTTGGTGAGTTCCACATCGCCAAGCTTGGACTTAACCTTCTTGGCTGCGAAGGAAGAAGCAACCAGCAAAGCGAAGGCGACAAACATAATTTTTTTCATCATTTTCATAGCGAATCCTCAAAACAAGGGAAATATTCAACAATGCAATACGAATATACCTTTTATTTTGCCAATCCGTTGCATTTTCTTTTAAATTTTTACGCAATGAAGAAGATTTTTTCAATTACCGCCATTATCCTCGTTTTAACCGCTGTTTTTGCGTATTTCCACGTAAATCAACGGTTGAGCGCCGTTTCACTCAACGAAAAAACCGTCATTTTGGAGATTCCAAAGGGCAGTTCCCCCACAAAAGTTTTACAAATTTTACACGAAAAAGGGGTCTGGACAGACGACCTGGCGTTCAATTTATGGTGCAAATTGAACAAACCGGCCCTCAAGGCCGGCTGGTACGAGGTTCCTGCCCACCAGACGCTCGACGAGCTGACTGAACTCTTCGAAAGTGGCAAAAGTGCAGTCCGCAAGGTGACCATCCCCGAAGGTCGAGCCTCCTGGGAAATCCCCGCCTACCTTAAAAAGAGCTTCCCGGACCTCGACACGGCCCGTTGGAACAAACTAGTCCAGGACCCGAAGTTCGCCCATTCACTCGGCATCGAAGGGAACTCCCTTGAAGGCTACCTGTTGCCAGATACGTACCCATTCGCCATCAACTCCGACGAAGAATCCATACTGCGACAGATGGTCGCCGCCAACTTTAAGGTCCGCGACGAGATGAAACAGCGCAAAGGATCCAAGTGGGAAACGCTTGGCAACTGGCACCGCGTGTTGACACTTGCAAGCGTGGTCGAAGAAGAAACGGGCATTCCGGACGAACGTCCGCTCATTGCAGGCGTGTTCCACAACCGCCTCCGCATCGGCATGCCGCTCGGGGCAGACCCGACAGTGCGGTTCATCTTCAAGAACTTGACAGGCCCGATCTACAAAAGCCAGTTGAATAGCGACAGCCCCTACAACACCCGAAAGTTCCCGGGACTCATGCCGGGCCCGATTTCAAATCCGGGTCGCAAGGCCATCGAAGCAACGCTCTTCCCCGACAAGACCGAGGCACTTTACTTTGTTGCAAAGGACGACGGTTCGCACACGCACTTCTTCAGTACGAACCTCGCCGATCACAACAAGTATAAGGATGTCGCCGCCAAGAACCGCGGGGAGAAGAAATAAGTTTAACCTCAAGAATTGACTGGATGGGGCAAGCCCCAACTCCTTGGCTCGGTCATGCCCATGCAAGCATGGTCGCGACATTGACGCTTCGCGTCTTGCTAAACGGCTCAGCCATATTTGTGCAAGCACAACTGCATTCGCCTTGGGGCATACTCGCCTTTTGAGTTGTCTTCGCTGCGCTCAGGATGACGTCTACATTAAAACAGATTGTAGTCGCCGATACGGATAAAGTACCTATAGTCCTTAAAGCGTTTTAAATCGCCGAAGGTTTCCGTATCGACAACGCGGTTAAGCCCGGCATAAACCGTGAAAGAGCGATACTTATAGCGGAGTGCCGGTTCAAAGACAAACTTATTTGGTTTCAGCTTTGCAGTCGCCTTGTCTTCGAAATCATGGACATAGGCAAACGAGAGCCAGGCTCCAAAGCCATAACGCTGGACACCGCCGTTCATGCGCAACATCGCATAGCCATGCGTGGCAAGTTCCGGATCCAGATAATCTTCGGACCACGGTGTAGCCGCCACATGCAAACGATAGCGGTCTTCCATCACGGCATTTTCAAAAGTCGTGGGGAACTTGAAATGCCCATCACGATAAGCGTCAAAACCCACTGCCGCCCCAAAAGTCACTGAAGAGTTACGAGTCGGAGCGCAGGAAATCTTTCCATCAAAAGCGTAAATGCCGTGTATCGGCCCTCTCTGATGGAAGCCATAGCCAATCAAGTTCATGCCAACATAGGCGTTAGCCGAATAGCCATTAGACGCAAACCAAGGATTGTCATCACCCTTCAACAGAGAATACCGAATACTTTGCGTTGCCGGATTCGTTTCGTACTTGCTGACATATTTGAATAAATCTTCCTCTTCGTAGTACTGGTCACTAGGGAATGGAGGCATTTTAAAATCGCGGCTGCCAAAAAGGAACTTGACCTCGACAGACTGCATGTCATCCAACGCATATCTTGCCGACAAGAAGAGGTCATTGCGCTTTTCATACACAATCCGATTTTCGTCCAGGATGTAATCCTTTTCGAACGATTTTAAATATTGCAGCTTCATCAAGTCATAGCCAAAGCAGAACTTCCATCGGCGGCTAATCAGGTTAGAAATTTCAAGGCGCGGGCGGAATCCGTAAGACGCAGTACCATAAAAGCCCGCAAGTTTCAGATTTATTTCCATCTGATTTACGTAATTAAACGTCAATTCACCATAGGCGTTGGCGCCGTTTACATTAGAGCCAAAACCACCGGCCGCCACATCAAGCGTCGGATGAACGCCCACATCAATCAATAGCCCGCCATCCGGCTGCATATTGAACGAGACCGTATCGTATGGGACCTTGGAGGCGATGGCATAAGCAAAATTTCTCGGAGCATCAAAACCCGTATCTTGAGGATTCCAGTAAGAAAGGACAGACGAATGGAGTTCCGATGACAGACTGTCAAAAACCGGATTAAACGCAAACCAGGCTTCGGACTTTTGCTTTTCGGTGTATTCCCTACGCCCATCGACGACCGGGATAATATCGCGCAAACGATGCTCCACCGCCGAGAACCCCGCCTGAATCATAGACTTTCGGGAAGTATCGCGGATGGAATGCGGCCTGATGAAAATGCCCTGAGCATTCAATTTCGACAAGGCGTTTTTCTTGAGCATCTGCATCTCGGGATTTCCATCAAGTTCATAACGGACGGGATCGGAGATCGCAATCAGCGAAGTCTCTTGCTGATTTTTAGATGATGGCACAGCCAAATACGGGCAAAGTTCCCCGGACTTACCGTTCCCCGCAAGCGGAAGCGATGCGACAATATCGGCATAAGACGGATTTTCAATCACGCTATCGCAAGTGAGAAGCGTAAAAGGGATACGAAAAGAACCGCGTTGGCGATAAAGAGATTCCTCAAAGCGGAGCCGCGAAAGCGAACGTTCAATGGAGGAGGTATCAGGGACAAGCGCATGCATGCTGCGATAGACATTCCCTGCCGTATCGGCATAAAACGAGAATCTTTGGCGAAGCGACGGGATTCCATCAACGGAAACAGGCAGGCCAAATGCATCGTGCTCTGTCTTTGCATTAATAGAATTCACCCCTAAATAATCTGCAACATGCGGGTCTAGCATCAGGCGCTGGATATCGTCAATCGAGACACCTAGCGACCACAAAGCCCCCATCCAGGCGCCCCACGATGTGGCGACAATGGAATCGACAGGAATCTTGTATTCTTCCAAAGCGTACAGGACACCCAAATGATACCACGGAGAATGTTCGCCACCGCCAAGGTAAAGCACCGATTTTGCTTTTTTAGCCTGTAACGAATCAGGCACCAGCTGCATAGCACTCAAAAGCGTTTCATCAGCGGAATGTGCCGCCTCTACAGGCGCCACATAAACAGAGGCAATAGCCGCCGTCAAAAGGAGCGTTTTTTTAAGCCAGCCGTGCGGGATTGGAAACATACCGACCTGCCTCTGCAGCAGTCACATAATTCGAGCGAACAAGTTCGGCCAAGCAATCATCCATCAAGAGCATGCCTTCGGATGCGGAGGACGCCATCACGGATGGGAGTTTGAATTGTTCGCCATTGCGAATGTGAGCTGCCACGTTTTGCGTGTTAAAAAGGATTTCCCAGGCCGAAACTGCGCCACCGCCTTCAGCTGCGGAAGGCAAAAGCCTTTGCACAACGACAGCCTTGAGTGCGGCCGCAAGCATCGTACGGACAAGGTCGCGATTTTCGGGAGTAGCTGCAGAAAGGAGAGCATCGACAACGCCAACGGCGTTACCCGCAGTCACGTTCATGACCACTAGAGCGCCCGATTCTGCGGCTCGCAAAATGGAAATCAATGACAAGCCGTCAAAATCGCCAAGCCAGAAAAGATCTGTTCCGCTGCGAAGGCCTTGTTCCAGCTTTTCTGAGGTCGAACCAACCGTATTCACAAGCTTTAAGCTTTCGCCCGTTTTCACAGGCAGTTCATGACTTTCGTCCAAATCGCAGAACCGCAAAATGCCAGAACTGCACAAAGCCGAAACATAAGACGTCGCCGAGACCGTTTTTCCAGAGCACGCTGGCCCTGCAAAAATCACGAGACCGGAACTAAGACCAAGCAGGCTATCGAGAGCCGCAGGCGCGCCAAGCGCTGTAAATTCCGGGCATTCGGCCATGAGCGGGCGGAAAATTGCCGCATTGCCAAGCGCTTCGCGGAAGTACTTTACGCGCCACTTGGAGTTCACCCAAGGCCCACCGACAAACGTTCCCGATTCGCCATCGAGAGCGCCCAAAAATTCAAGCAAAGAACCAAACGGGAGTGCAGAAGATTCAGGGACCGCACAGACGCGACCCGCAAAGCGGACCGCCGAAGGAGCGCCCTCAGTCACAATCAATTCGCTTGCCCCGATGTTCAAGGCGTATTCCAAAAGAGATTCAATTTCTGATGCCATGATGAACCTCGCTAAACCTTGCGGTAAGACGCAAAACGGCGGCTGTCGTTTGCACGTTTCCAGGCTTCGTTGCCTTCGATGTAACCGGATTCTACGCACATCTGCAAAGAATCGTCGAGCGTAATGCCTTGGTCTTTCTGGTTGCTAATCGCAGAGAGGATCTGCGACACATCGCATTTGCGGATCATGCCCGCAATCGTCGACGTGACTTTCATCGCTTCGGTGGCAAGCACAAGTCCCTGGTTTTGCACTGCAGGAATCAAGTGCTGCACGATAACGCCCTTGAGTTGTTCAGCAAGTGAGCATGCAAAGGCGCTGCGGTTCTCGCTCGGCACAGACATGAGGAGGCGCGAAAGAAGCGCGTTGATATTGTTACCGCTCGCGACAGCAAATACGAGAGCGCCCGCGTTCGAAGCCTGCATGAGCAGAGAAAGTTCTTCCATCGTTTCGAGATGGTCAAAGAGAATCACGTCGGCGCCGGTGCGAATGGCAAGTTCGATGCCAGCGGCACCGGAGCGCACATGCAAGCCCACTTCACGTTGGGCGATGGAACCGTTCGGATTCTGGAGCAAGCGTTCAATCGGCTTTTCGACCGTCTGGATGAACACCTGGCGATTCGCAGCAATGCATTCGGCAAAGGCGGTCATCGTCGTGGAGCGGCCGCTCGACGACGGGCCCGCAATGAGCACAAGCCCGCTATTGAGCGTCGCAAACTGCATGCTGAATTCGGGCAAGTAAAGATTCTCGAGCGCCACCGATTCCATCGGAATGATGCGGATGGAAATGCTCGGCGTGACGTCGTTCCACGTCACGGAAATGCGGGCACGACCAACACCGGGGAGGGCAAAAGTCTTACTGAAATTGCGACCGATTACAATCTTGTAGCCGTCCGCAAAACCTTCGGCAGCTTCGGCCAGGCGGTCCATCAAATGCGTTTTTTCGAGCACCTTTTCGGATGCGATAAAGAGCTTGCCGGACTGGCGCATGGTTATCTGGCGGTCGGCGTAGAGATAAACGTCCGTGACGTTAAACTTGCGAGCGTAAGCGATGATTTTTGCAAGCGGCGTAATCGGATGCAAGACATCGGGAGCTTCGACAGCTTCGCCTTCGCCGGTTGCAACGGCGAACTGCGACGGAAGTTCTTCGGTCGCAGTTTCTTCGGCGGGCGTTTCGCTTTCGACCGGAACTTGCACGCTCGCCATGCTCGTAGTTTCGAGACCTTCGACTTTTTCGATAACGACCGTCGAAGATGAGGCTTCGCCGTAAAGGCTGCTGTTGCCTTCAATTTTTATGGCAGGTTCTTCCGCCGGCTGCGGAGCAGGCGCGGCAGAAACTGCTGGAGCAGGCTGCACAGGGGGTGCAGAATGCGCCGGAGACGAAGGTTGCGCTGGCGTTGATGCGGAATGCGCGGGAGCTGCGGCAGACGCAGGTGCCGCGGGCTTTTCTGCAGGTTTTGCAGCGGGCTTCGCGTTTTTCGCTTCGAGGTTCTTCACAAACGCGAGAACCTTATCGTACATGGACTGTTTCAAGATTCCCGCACGAACAAGAACCTGACCGATATCCATCGAGTCGGAGATTTCGCCCCAGTGGGCCTTGACCTGGTCCTCGGACACAACCTTGTTGTGCA
This sequence comes from Fibrobacter sp. UWB16, assembly GCF_900215325.1. Classification (NCBI taxonomy): domain Bacteria; kingdom Pseudomonadati; phylum Fibrobacterota; class Fibrobacteria; order Fibrobacterales; family Fibrobacteraceae; genus Fibrobacter; species Fibrobacter sp. UWB16. The sequence goes on from NZ_OCMS01000001.1 coordinate 1,275,324, forward strand.
CAAGGACCTTTGCCATGTACTGATTTCTCATAGGAAATCCCTCCGGCTAAACCACCAACTTGCGATGGCTAAGAACACGCCGATGTAACCGAGTGCATAAACGCTGTTCCAGAACACATACATGTCCGGGAGCGCAACCCCATGCACCACATAGTTCGTCACGTTAAAACGATAAAGTCCTGGGAATACGGCGTGAATCACGACCGCCGCCTTTTCAAGAATTGCAGAAGATGCTCCCTGCAGTTCGCCCATGCGGCTTGCAAACTTGACCTGTTCCATAAGCTGGTCGCTCAAGTGGCCCGCAAAATAAACGCCAAGCGTAAAGAGCGCCGAGAGCACCGTGCTACTGAAACTGCTGAACAGGAGTGCAACCGCAATCACAACCGCCATCTCACAGAAGATGAGGTAGATTGCCGTCAAGAGGCTAAGCGTCGGGCTAGAATTTGTAACCCACAGAATCGCATAATAGATTCCCGTGAGGAGCACGAGATGCACTGCGACAACCGCCAAAAGCCCAAAGTACTTGCCCACGATAAACGCTGCACGGCTAATGGGTTTTGACAAAAGCGTGAGCACCGTACGGCGCTGGATTTCCTTTTGCACAAGGCTAATGCCCACGAAGATGGAAATCAAAAGGCCCGAAAGGCTCATCACCGAAAGCGTCGTGGACTTGATGACATAAGCGCGATCAAACACCGACCACTCGCCAAGCACAATGCTAAAAAGCGTAAGTGCAATCGCCAAAAAGCCAATGTTATAAAGAATCTTGTCGCGAATGGATTCGCGGAACGTATTGAGGGCAATAATGCCGATATGCTTAAGCGTCTGCACGGGCAATTTCCTCCGTCAAAATATCTTCGAGACTCGGACGCTTGTGGTCCATCTTTTCTACGGCAATCCCGTTCGAGAGGCAGAAACCGAGCAAACGGTCACGGGCGACATCGTCAGCGCAGATGTATTCTTGCGGGTGACCGGTAAGCGTTACACCGCGCGGCAAGTCCGCTTCCAAAATTGCCTGACGCGTACGCACATGGTATTCCACGCCGCAGGATTCCGTGATTTCATCGACGGTCCCTTCGCGGACAATCTTGCCATCGACAATCATCGCCACGCGGTGGCTGATGCTTTCCACGTCGCTCAATAAATGGCTCGAATAGAAAATCGTCACGCCATCGCGGTTGAGCTGCTGGATAGCCTCGCGCACGTCGCGGCGACCCATCGGGTCCAGGCCGCTCATCGGTTCGTCAAGAATCAAAAGCTTCGGCTTGCCAAGAATCGCCTGGGCAATCCCCACGCGCTGCATCATGCCCTTGGAATACGAACGCAAGCGGCGGTCGATCCAGTCCTTGTTCGCGTGCAAAAGTTCAAGAGCCCAGCCAATGCGAGACTCGAGTTCGGCCCCCTTGAGGCCCACGAGCTTTCCGTAAAAGCGCAAAAGTTCACGGCCCGAGAGGTAATCGTAAAAATACGGCTGTTCCGGAGAATAACCGATGTACTGGCGACTCTTCACATCGCGCGGGCTGATGCCGTTCACAAGCACCTTGCCCGAATCAAAATTCAAAAGCCCCGTCAAAACCTTAATCGTTGTAGACTTGCCAGCGCCGTTAGGCCCAATAAATCCATACACCTTGCCCGCTTCGACTTTGAAGCTCACGTCCTTGAGCGCAAGCTTCGGCTTCATCGTAAAGCCACTGCGGTACGTCTTGTGCAGGTGCTCAATTTCAATCATCAAATCGCTCATACACGCAATCACTTGTTAGAATTTTCGTCGGAATCGCTAGCCGCATCTTCGCTAGACTCATTATCAGAATCGCCGAGGCCTGCCGCCTTATAGGATTCTTCAATTTCTCGACGGCGGCGGTCTGCCTTTTCCTTTTTATTGACAAAAAAGTAAATGACGGCACCGATCAAATACACGATAATGCCCGAATAGAAAATCGGGTTGATAGATCTGCCCTCAAGACCGGGGAAAACGTTCAAAATAATTTCGTGGCCAAAAAGCGAAAGCAGCACCAAGATAAAACCGAGCGCCCTAAGCACGTGAGTGACAATCACAATTTTTTGCATCGTAAACCTCTAAACGATGCCGTACAACCCGCACGGCATTCACATTTTGAATATATGTATTTATAGATGAAAAAGGCGAGCGAAATCGCGAATATCGTGCGATTTTAAGCGAAATACACGCAAAAAAGGCCTTGCGACGGGATGCCACAGGGCCTTCTTGTTATGATTCAGCTAAGAGGATTGTGTTTTAGCGCATTGCGGGCGCTGTAGTTATTTCGCCTTGACGCAACGGACGGAGGCGGCGATGGTCTTGTTGTAATGTTCATACGTTACTTTGTCCTGTACGCGGACCATCACAGCGCGGGATTCGTCGAATGCATCAGCAGTCCAGAAGCTTGCGCTCACGTTTTCGTCAGCGAACTTGCCATCGTAATAGCGGAAGCCATCCTTACCAATGTTGAGAGCCTTGAGATCGGCCTTTTCAAAGTCTGCCTGTTTTGGGAGTTCCCAGCCTGTGGGGCATGCGTCATTAGCGGATTTCCAATCGTAGAGGCGGCCATACTTTTTGCAGTTGTCGAGGTTATTGCCGTAGCAGTAACTGGAATCAAAATTCAGAAGGTTGGCGTTTTCAGCCATCCACACGCGGCCACCCGTTTCGACGGTGGAATAGGTCTGGCCTTGGCATTTGAGCGTCTTGGCGGATTCATCGTAGTGGCAGTTTTCAACTTTTTCGCATGCAGTAAATGCAATTGCGGTTACAAAAAGAGCCAATACGGCAACGAACTTGAACTTCATATGTTCAATCTCCTTAAGATTGTTTTGGGCACCTCCATTTCTAGAGGCTGCCATTAATGATTTTTTCAAGAGCTCTTTTTTTCGGGCACAAATGTAGATGGAATTAGCCGTTTTGACTAATACTTTCTTTCAATAAGATTCATAATTTTTATTGATGAATTAAGAAAATTCTATAAGACAATTTAAATCGTTTGGGATGTACTAAGGATTTCCCAATAGCCTTCCTTTTTTCCATTTCGTCGCGCAATAACATTGGCTTTCTTCATCTTGTTGATATGATAACGAATCCCATCAATTGTGATATTGCCAATAATTTCAGCCAATTCTTTATTTGTTACAGAAGGCCGCTCTCTGATAATTTCAAGAATCTGACGTGTTTTGTTATCGGTAGTCTTATCGGTAGTCTTATCGGTAGTCTTATCGGTAGTTCTCCGCGCGAAAACACTAACTTTTAGCCCACTCCCTACAATTTCGAATTTTGGAACACTAAGTCCAGCAGCACGGAACAATTCGATCACACGCGTAACACCCGATCCATACTTTTCAATTTCGCCTAACTGATGAAAATGATTGGCTATAGCCTTGTTGCGAAGAGTTGAAAGATACTGATTATTCAATAAATCTTCAACATTCATACCATCCAACAATCGACCAGGATTAAAAAATTCAATATGATCTGAAAACACCTTAACACATGATTCAGAAGGAGATCGATAATCTCGATGCACTACCATATTTAAAATCAGTTCACGTAGCGCATCTAAGGGATAATCCCAAACCAAATCATTTTCTGGCTTACCCGTAATCACAACAGCGCAATTTATATGTTTCTTAACAAAATTGAAAATTCGCTCAACCTGACTTACCAAATCGCCCTGCGCTTCATCTCGATCCTTAATAACCGTCGGAGTCTGAAAGAATCCCATTTGGACAGCAGTATTCATATGCCACTCTTTGGCGAAAAGCATCTCAGCCGCAAAGGTTAATTTACCGTTCCTTAACAATCGATTCTTTCGTAAAAAATCTAGAGGATCTTGAGAAACGTGATATCCACGTTGATTTATCCGTTGAATACTCTGTTCTACTTTTTCAAGCGAAATATCATTTAAAGAACTAGAATCATCCAATACATAATCCCAACTTGAATTTTGCGTCTGAAGCATGCAATCACCTATTTCCGCAGGAGTCATAATATGATTGCTGTTTTTATGACGCATAAAGCAACGCCCCTGAACTGCCACTGGTTTTACAGCACTTTCTCGAACAACTATAGCTATTAGATTTTTCCCTTTATATTTAAAGGACTCCACATCAGGAACTTGCACCGGCTCTGTTTTGCTTTTTATTTCATTAATCCATTGTTGCAAACTTTCTGCACCTAATTGTAAGCCATGAACTTTTTCACTCGATTTAAGCCCAATAATTATGGATCCACCATGCTTATTCGCAAACGCACATACGGATTCTATAACCTCTTGGTTAAAAGAAGACTTAAATTCTATTTTTTCATTTTCTCCTAACGTTATCAGCTCCTCAAAGTTCACTTAAAGCACCTCATTTTTTTCCAAACAGCCTGCCGTTGTCATCAATATAATAAAAGCATTTGCAACACAGCAAGAGGCCGCAAATACCGATTTTGCGAAATAAACTTCCTAATTAGAGTAGATAATTATTTTCTTTTTCGAAAAGAACACTTTCATCACTAAAAAAATATGGTATATTTATTTTGACGTTAAGTTTTTTTTCACAAAAGAAATTTAACGGTTATAGCAGATACCTTTTGCTGAAGGAATTCTTTAAGCGCATTAAGAAGGAGCGTTATAGGAAAACCCCAAATTGTATTTGCAAATAGATTTTAGAGTTCGCTCTTATTCTAGCAATTGGAAAACGACCAAAATTTCAATCCTCTAGGAATAAGGCAGAGCACTCACACCTCGTGGTGTGGGTCGTTTGTGCCTACTAGAAGGAAAAGGTTTCTTGGTCGTTACCTCAATTGCTGTGGGTGCTTGCGATTCCACACTTTTTTATTGGAATCAAGCACCCATTGTAAGGGGAACTCCGCGAGTTTTTTAACCACGGAGGTCAATATGAAGAAGACAAACCTAATCACACTAGTAAGAAACATCATTCTTACATTTCCACTATATTCCGCTGCATTTATTGGTTGTGGCGAAGAAGTTACCGAAGTCACAAATGTGACAAATGAAGTAACGGGAATGGAGCAAGTCAAAAAATATTCAGACTTGCCCAAATGCTCTTCTGATAATTTCGGTTTGATATACTACGTATCAGACTCTGCCAAAGTATTTTACTGCAACGAAAAGAAATGGCTAACACTAAACGGAAGCAACGGAAAAGATGGTTCAGACGGTAAAGACGGCAAGAACGGCACCAACGGAAAGGACGGCGTTTCTCCCGTATTGTTCGATTCAGCTGGGAATTATATCCCAGGAAACGGCGACTCAATTACCGTTGTGATAAAAAACTATGGTAAAACCGTTACGGGGCTAGGGGAATGCACTTCCAAACGCGAAGGCGAAGTTGCACATTTAGACTCTGTAGACAACCCCCTATATTACATCTGCAAGTCCAAATCATGGAAAACAGCGACACCGCTTGAATATGACACCTATAAATGGGCAGACACAACTGATGGTGCGTCAAAATTAGGAAAAGTCACCAAGAAAATGTACGTTTTCGACAAGACTAAATGGCGTGCAGCAATTGGTGCAGAAATCGAACTAGGACTATGCATTGAAAAACGTACTGGCGAAGTGTCTAAATATTACGAAGTTTATTTTACATGCAACAACAGGCAGTGGAGTCCTTCGACTCTGCTTGAGTATGATACTTACGGGAAAGACTGCCTAGAAAACGGATCTATTGATAGCGGTAAAATTTTTCCCTATAACAAGTATGTGTGTGATAGAGGAATGTTTAGATTCGCCATGCCAATGGAATTAGCTATAAAGCAAGGATGTTCTAGCTACAACAAGGGCGAAAAGGTCCAATATCAGTATTCGAATTATGTGTGTGACCCAGATTCGAGTATAGCATGGAATGTTTACTACAATACCGATTTGTGGTTTGCAGATAGAGATTCATCTGGGTGGAGTTTCGATTTTGACCATATAAACATGGGAACAATGAAAGACCCCCGTGATGGCAAGGTATACAAAACCGTAGGGCTGAAATCACAAATGTGGATGGCAGAAAATTTGAAATATGAACTGAAGGGGAGTTACTGCTATCACGATAGTTTGAAGTATTGTGATAAATATGGAGTATATTACAAAGAGTCTTCAATTTCGAAGGCATGCCCCGAAGGATGGCACGTTCCAACAGCAATAGAATGGGGAGTATTGTTTAGTTTACCAATTACGCAAAATCCGGATGGATTGTGGATAGACGGCGAATACAAATTTAATTATGACGCAACAGGTCCTTGCCGTTCAGAATCAACATACAACGGACATACCACAGTAAATTGGTATGATAACGACTGTGCTGATGGATATTGGACATCGAGTAAAGGTGGAGATTACTATTTAGTGACATCCATTAGTAGTGGTTATGGTTATTATGAGTATACGACTACAACGGTTTATGATAATAATGAAGTTCGTCAAATTCGTTGCATTAAAGATACGGAATAAGATACCGCCATTTTAAATAAATTCAAATCGCCCTGACTCTTGTTGGGACGATTTTATTCGTAAAGCCAAAGCCACCTATTTGAAAAGAAAAAAAACATGAGATCCTTCGACTTTGCTCAGGATGACAGCACTAACCCTTTACATGTATAGCCGAAGCAAATTCTTTCAAGAGTGCAGGATCGTTGACTTTTTCCCAGAGGGTGCCTGTCACAATGATCTGGGCGCCAGCGGCAACGCGGACGGCTGCAGTCTGCGGGTCCTTGATTCCACCACCGGTGATAATCGTCATTTCGGTCGCCTTGCGAGTGTAGGCGATGTGTTCGACCGGCACAGGTTCTTCTGCACCGCTACCGGCTTCGAGGTAAACGTAACGCATGCCCATGAGTTCTGCAGCGATGGAATTCACCATGCTGAGCTTCGGCTTGTTGGCCGGCACCGGCATCGTATTGCTGATGTATTCGACCGTCGTGCGCTTGCCACTGTTAATGAGCTGGTATGCCGTCGGGATTGCTTCCATGTTGAGCGCACGCACGAGGGCGCCACCGCGCACCTGTTCATCAATAAGGTAGTTCGGATTGCGACCGCTCACGAGCGTCATGAAAAGCATGGCATCAAAGCCAGGAACAACCTGAGAAGCGCCACCCGGGAAAAGGATTACCGGCAAGTCGACTGCGGCCTTAAGGGCTGCGACCTGTTTCGGGAGCGTAAAATTGCCGAGGTAAGAACCGCCGACCAAGAGCAAGTCCGCACCATTTTCTGCAGCCATCGAGCCAGCCTTGACAAAGGCGGCCTCGTCCGAAGTATCCGGATCCAAGAGCACCGCAAAAAGTGCGCCGCGCTTTTCGATATCAGCATTCAAACGGAGTTCAGTCTTACCAGGTTTCATAACAATTCCTTTTCACACATAATGCGCTAGATAGAGTAAAGATACAATATTTCCACAAGGAGATTCCTGTTCAGGCCAAGGTAACATCGCAAATCAAGATTTCACGGGATCCTTCAGGCTTTCGCCCTCAGGATGACGAGGCGCACGAGCATGACAAAGCAAAAAGAAGGCGGGCCTCAGCCCGCCTTCTGTCCCTCTATCCTCCTAACAACAACCCAAGCACTATTAGAGGGAGCAAATTCAATTTTTAACGCAACGGATCGAGAAATCTTGCATATAGAAGCCTTCCAGCACAGTCCAACTCACAAAATTTATTCCAAGCAATGTGTATTTGCCATCACCGTCCCGCGTCAAAGAGGGGTATGTTTCTACGGCCAAATCACCAAAACCGATTTGTGTCAAATTCCGCCCCATCCGACCATCTACACGGCAGATTTCACCGCACGACTCACGCACAAAGTCAAACAATTCATTCCATTCCTCGCCTTGCGGGATATGCCATCCGTCCGGACATAGGCCTTGATAATACCCGTTCGCCGTTTCAACAGAATCAACATAGGTAGCAAGCTTTGACGACCCGAAATATCCATCATCAAAATCAATAACATAACGGCAAACCAAAGTGTCCAAAACGTCCGCAGGTTGTTCCAGCCCCGTAAGGCAATCACTATAAAAAACAAGTGCTTGATTCGGATCCAGGCCCAAAACGTCTTCAACATTTTCATAACGAACCCAAGTGTTCCAATACGCAGAATCAAGCGTGTTGCGATATTCCAGAAAATCACGGTCACCCCCTTGATCGCGGGCAACTTCAGCAGAATCATACCCCACAGCAGGGACAATTCGTTCATCGCTGTAATTCAGATTTTCGGCCATCCAAGTCATCGGTTTTCCATTTATATTATACGTAACCGTACGGTAAGTTTTTCCGTCACGCGGATCCGTCATCGACCCCGTTTCGTAATCCACCTGTTCAGCAATCTTGTATCTATAAGTCTTACGCCACTGTTTAGCGTTGCAAGTCAAAACGGCCCAGCGCTCATAATCGATATCGATTTCCAAAGAGCGGCCATCATTACCGTCATCGCATTTACCGAGTCCATTTATGCCGGCCATCAACTGAGTCAAATATTCTTTTTCGCCTTCATTTTGGGCATAGACAAATTCAAAATCCAAGCGCCACGAGAATGTATTTTTCACGGAGTCGTTCGCTGCGAAAGATCCAGTCTGAGCAAAGGTTTTAAAAGAAGCCAAAGGCGTTTCCGAGTCACCCCAACCAACGACAAGCGAGCTCAAGTAGCGCAACGCCATCTGCTTGTAATCATCTTCCCAATAGTCAAGTTTGTCAAAATCAAATGTCGCATCAAAAAGACCAACAGCATCTAAAACCTCACGGTCGGCCTGTTGTTTTGCAGCGACAAAGCTCATCCCTTGCTTCACCAAGTACCGCACGCGAATCGCTTCGAGATAGGTCATCATGTTGATGCCGACATTTTTCGTTTCGCGCAGGTCCACAATAGCACTATACAGCACATCGTCATCAAACGACCAAGTACCATCCCACTCCCAATAAGCATTTTCTTGCCATGGAGAGAGTTCAAGCAAGACATACGGACTATGGACTGTCACGCTATCAAAACGGAACATCCCAGACGTATCCGTGCAGCGCGTCATATAAGAAGCACCAGTTGTATCCAAAGTAACAGAATCAAGTTCAGACATTCTTATTACGGATCCCAATTCGACATCGCTAATCAAGGCAAGAGGAGTACCACCAACAGAATCGGCAGCCAAGCGCACAGCCATCACATTCACGGATATATTTTTAAGCAGTGCAGTTTCTTCCGTGGAGCCACCATCATGCGCAAGCGGAGACCGATCAAGATCTTCGGAACAGCTCGAAAGAAACAAGAGAAGAAGCAGCGCTACAATCAGGCAAAACGCCGCTTCTACAAAATCACGCCACAGCGTGTTTTGATCTGATTTTTTCATATATCCTCCTAACCCTTTTTAACACTCTTTTTTGTCATCGGGAAAAACTGCACATTCAAACGGTAGACTTCATCCGTTTCATCATCGCGTGTTGCAATCGCAATAATTTTTTTGCGGAAGGCAGCAATTTCCTGAACAATTTCATCGTAAGCGCGACGCGTAACACCAAGCGTAAGGCCCGAAAAATGGCGCTCATCTTGCGAAACGCCTTCAATAGCATCAAGTGCAAACTCGCCCATCTGGCGGTGCATCCCGCGAACAGCCAAAGGAGTCACATCCATCGGCCCCGTCGTTATAGACTTTTCCGTCTGTACGTAATTTCCATTTTCATCTTTTTGCAAAAAATTCGACTTGAGCAAAAAATTCAGCGATTCGCTGACTTCGGCAGCCGTGACTTCCGGACGGCAGGCTTTAGCAAGGGCAAGCGGCTTTGCGCCAGGCATGGCAGGGGCGAGTTCACGGAGCACTGGATTTTTCCAGCTTTCAAAATAACGGAAGGAATCGCCTTCGATAATCCTCACCTTGTGAATATCAGCGATAGCGAGCATTTTATTAAAAATGGCTTTTTTCTCTTCATCCTTTTTTGCGTGGTCGAACTTAACCATTTCGCAAAAATAATCGAGCTCATAATTTTCAAGCCCCATTGCAGAAGCCACACGGGCAGCAGCATCTTCACTGAGATTGAAACGGCCTTCGCTTACATATTTAAGATAAACCGGCGACGAGAAACCCGCCGCACGCGTAAGCACTTGCCAGGTAAACGCAGATTTCGCCTTCTTTTCGGCGTAATAATCCGCTATATACTGGCGGTAGTTCGTGTATTCCAACACGTCCTTCATTCATCCTCCCAAAAAACACCCTTTACTTTTGTACGCCCGTATTGTTGTACGATATAAATATAAATGAATTTTTCGTAAATTCTTTAAAATCACGATAAAAAAGTGTTGTTTTCGTTGTAATTTTACAAATTTCTTTGATTTTTAGGAAATTTCATGAAATTTTATGATACATATAAATTAATTATCATCTAAACAAGATTTCACTGGATCCCTCGGGCTAACGCCCTCGGGATGACGAGGGGCAAGCCTCGGGATGACGAGATACAAGCCTCGGGATGACGAGGGGCAAGCCTTAAATGACGAGAGGCAGATTCAGGATGACGAGATATAACAAGAAAGGCGGGCCGAAGCCCGCCTTCCCTTTCCTCCTAACAAATATTTTTATTGCGTCTTGAATGCTTATTTCTTGATGCAGCGGACAGCGGCAGAAGTATTCGGTGCATAAGGGCTATTGTCATACCCCTCACTTTCTATTCTTTTCACAAAGACATGCATATCCGCCAACCCTAAACTAAAGCCAATGGGTTTCCAATTGAAAATCTCCAGTTTATACAAAGGCACATCCGCTAAAACAAACTCGTTAGTGTACCCAAAGGTTATGAAATACACAAGACGAAGTTCTTCCTCAATGCTAGCCTGAACCCAGCCATTCAAACCAAATCCCGTCGCAACAGCATCATAAAGCGCCGGCAAAACGTCATTTTGATCAACACCATATCGTTCACCCATATTTCGCAACAACGTTTGCCAATCTTCAAATGTCGGGATTCTCCACCCATCCGGGCAAACGCCCTGATACGCATTATGATTAGACGGTGTGATATAATCTGTATAATTCCAAGTCCAAGTTTTTTCAGAATTTTCTTCAGACGAATCCGACTTTGCAAAATACGTTGTATCCCCTAGAGCATCAACGGAATACACCTTCACATCATCGTCTCCAATATTCATTGCGGCTTTCCACTGATATTCATGCCCATACACACCACAATCCGCACTTCTAGAATCTTCCTTGCGGTAGCAGTCGATACTTCCAGACAAATTCGCTCTTAACGAACTATCAACGCTCAAAGATGTGGTATCCACAAAATCAAGATTTTCAGCCATCCATGTTTGCGAGACATCGCCCCAATTATACGTCACCGTCTTATAAGTTTTTCCATCTCGATTATCCGTCATAGAACCCATGGTATGTTCAATCGTTTTAAATCCCAAGGTCCACTTAGAGGAGCGGCAAACCACAGACACCTTACCATGAGCGACGTCAATTTCAGCGACCGCATTTTCACGAGCATCCGTGCACTTGCCAAGGTCATTCAATCGAGCCAAATAGCCAACCTTATAGTCTATCATTTTTTTCGAATTCAAATAATATTGTTCTCGAATTTCACCTCGTCCGACAAATAATTTCGGCGGCACGGCATAAACGAGCATAGGATCCATTCCTCGAAGATCTTTAAGCACATCTTTTTCGCACATTCGAATCAGTTCATTCACATAAGCCAATTCAGAATTTCCGTCTTTTAAATTTTCAAATCCACCGAAATCTTCATATATACCAAGATTTTCAAGGATTTCGCGCTCCGCCATTTCGCCCGCCTCCGCAAAGGATTTTCCTTCAGCGAAATACTTTTGCAACAACGGCATCTTGGAAGTAGTGAGAGAGCTTACACTTACTTTTTTCACATCTCTCAAATCCACAATAGCCTTCAACTCCTGCGAATACATACGACGGTCACGTGAACTATCTACCATGCTTGCCGGCCTAGACGCATTACGCCCATAGAAAGCTCCACGTTCTCGACAATCTTCTACATAGCACGAATCCAAAGTTTCAATCAGCACATATGGGCTATTTAGAGCCAACGACTCAAATGCAAAACGACCACTATCATTATCAACGGTATCTACAAAAGAACGGCCCGTTTTTTCAAGCGTCAACGAATCCAATTCATAAACAGAAACAACCGTCCCCTTAGCAGCAAACACAGAACCATCGTTCTTCAAAGAATCCTCCGATCCGTTCTCGTCCGCTGTCGACCTCAGCAACGCAGGATACACATCGCCCACGCGACCAGCCAAGGAGTACACGCACGTTTCTTCTTCAGTACCACCAGCAACATCATTATCAGAGCAAGCCGTCCAAAGGAGCGCCATCAGCGCAGCCGAAGTAATTTTGTTGAAATTCATGATATCCTCCTAACCTTTTTTATTTAAATGTTTATTCGTCATCGGAAAGAACTGCATATTCAAGCGATACACTTCTTCCGTTGCATCATCTTCTCTCGCGATTGCAACGATGCGTTTGCGGCACTCGGCAATTTCCTGAACGATTTTTTCGTAGGCTTTGCGCGTGATGCCAAGTGTAAGGCCCGAAAAATGGCGTTCATCCTGAGATACGCCTTCGATAGCCTCGAGCGCGAATTCGCCCATTTGCCGATGGAGCGAACGAACCGCTACCGGTGTCGCCTGCAGGGGACCCGTCGTCACGGATTTTTCGGTCTGTACATAATTTCCATCCTTGCCCTTTTGCAATAAATTCGCCTTAACCAAAAAGCTTAGCGACTCCGTCACTTCAGCAGCAGTAATTTCTGGACGGCAGGCACGGGCAAGAGCAAGGGGCTTTGCGCCCGGCATCGAAGGTGCCAGTTCACGGAGCACCGGATTTTTCCAGTCTTCGAAAAAGCGGTAAGAATCGGCCTCTATGATTTTCACCTTGTGCGCAGCAGCGATCGCAAGCATCTTGTTGAAGAAAAACTTTTTTTCTTCATCCGTCTTGGCGTGGTCAAAGCGGACCATTTCACAGAAATAATCCCGCTCGTATTCCACAAGGGACATTGCTGAAGCAACGCGGAGCGCAGCTTCTTCGCTCAAGTTGAACCGGCCTTCGCTCACGTACTTCAGGTAAACGGGCGAAGAAAAGCCAGCCTTCTCAGCAAACATCTGCCAGGTAAATGCGGACTTAGCTTTTCTATCGGCGTAATAGTCCACAATATACTGCCGATAGCTAGTGTATTCTAGCACATCTCTCATGTTTCCTCCTAACAAACGGCTTTACGATTCCACACATTGCGAATAAAGCATAAACCGTTTCACGGTTCAAATATACATTCAATTTCTAAAAAGTCAATAGTTTTTACAATATAAAATCTAATTTTTTATCAAATTTTAGCGTTTTATAAAAATTTAATTAAAAAATCAATCATTTTTCACAATATAAAACAGTCTAGTAAAAAAACAAGAAGGTGATCCCGGCACAAGGCCGGGATGACACAGCACAAAAAGAAGGCGGGGCGAACCCCGTCTTCCCTTTCCTCCTAACCAATAATTGTATTACGTTTTGACTATTTATTCTTTTATGCAGCGCACAGCACCCATCATATAAGGAGCATAAGGATCGTTCCACAAGAACGGAAGATCCGGGCCTCGCCCTCGATTTTCCGGATGTTCCAGATAATCCTCATAGACATCCAAAGGATATCTCAGATCTCCCATTTCAATGCCCAAGCTTTCGCCCTTCATGAAATACTCGAAGACCTCAAAAACATACATTGGAATATCAGCGACGAGGAAATTGTTATAAAACCCTGAATTCACCCCAACACGGACACGATCTGAGTCATACAATTTAATGGCAACATTATTTTTCAAACCAAAACCAGTCGCCGCCTCGTCATACAGAACAATTGTTCCGACACCATCAAAGCCATACGCTTTACTCATATTTTTCAGCAAAGCTTTCCAATCGTTAAACGTCGGCATTCTCCATCCATCCGGGCAGACTCCTTTATACGCACTTTGATTAATCTGCGTAGCATAATCTGCATAGTTCCATGTCCAATATTTAAAATACGGCAAACTTCCCATATGTTCTTCAGGATAGTACAGCGTATCGCACGCGTTTCTGATACTATCATAAGGATAATTCCAATCATTCAAAAATCCATCGACGCACTTCTTTTCGACATATGTCGTATCTCCCAAAGAATCAACCGTATACGTCCTAGCATCATCATAATTAACATTCATCGCAGCACGCCACTGATACGCAAGCCCGTAAACATCGCAGTTTTCGTTATCACGCGCCGAGCGATAGCACGACACACTTCCTCGCAGATTAGCCTTCAACGCACTATCCGCACTCAACGAAGTCGTATCGGCGTAATTGAGATTTTCCGCCATCCAGGTTTGCGAGCCATCACCCCAATTATACGTTACGGTCTTATAGCTTTTGCCGTCACGATCATCCACCATAGTTCCATTCGTGTGCTCAATCGTTTTAAAACCAATAGTCCAATTACCAGAGCGGCACACCACAGACGCATATTTATGTTCATATGCCCCAGCCTTAACCCTACCTTCAGTATTTTCACGAGATTCATCGCACCTTCCTAAGCCATCTTTTTTAGCCATATAATTCGTCTTATATTGCATCATTTTCATGGAATTCAAATAAAACTGTTCCACGACAGGTTCTCGAATAGAGAAAGCCTTTGGCGATGCAAAATAGAGCATTACATCAGTAAAGAGAAAATCAATACGCAGATCCCAATCATCCAAACGAGCCAATTCATTAACAAAAGGTAATTCGGAACCCTCCTGATCCATAGTTTCAAAAGCCCCAAGATCACTATATATACCGAAGTCCTCAAGAATTTTGCGTTCCGCCATCCGGTTCGCTTCATCAAAAGACTTTCCTTCTGCAATAAATTCACGTAACAACGGAATCTTCACACTTGTCAATGTGCTAACGTTTAATTTTTTCACTTGTCGTAAATCTACAATAGCACTCAACGTGAGCGGATACTTATCCCCTCTTGTACTATCAACGGCCTTTCCTGCACGACGTCCATAGAAAATTCCTCGCTCTCCGCAGTTCTCATAATAACAGGAGTCACGAGTTTCAATCAACACATATGGACTATTCAAAGCAAGATCTTTAAATTCAAAGCGACCATCATCGTTGTCGACAGTATCAACAAAAGAACGACCCGTCGTATCGAAAGTCAAAGAATCCAATTCATAAACAGTGACAACCGTTCCCTTAGCAGCAAATATAGATCCTTCATATTCTAAAGAATCGCTTGATGTTTTTTCCGAATCCGTAACCTTCACCAATTTCGGATAGATGTCGCCAACCATCCCAGCCAAGGCATAGACGCCCTGTTCTTCTTCGGCTCCACCCATCGCGCTAACAGACTTGTTATCATCGGAGCAAGCCACAAAAAGGAGCGCCATCAGCGCAGCCAAAGTAATTTTGTTGAAATTCATAGTTTCCTCCTAGTCCTTTTTAACACTCTTTTTTGTCATCGGGAAGAACTGCACGTTCAGACGGTAGACTTCTTCCGTTGCAGTTTCACTTGTCGCAATCGCAATGATGTCCTTGCGAAATTCGGCAATCCTCTGCACGATTTTTTCGTACGCTTCACGAGTGATACCAAGTGTAAGACCCGAGAAATGGCGTTCATCTTGCGGGACGCCTTCAATTGCGTCGAGTGCAAACTCGCCCATTTGGCGGTGCAATCCGCGAACGGCAAGCGGAGTGAATTCCATCGGACCAGTCGTCACGACTTTGTCGGTTTGGGCGTAGTTCCCGTCTTTGTCTTTTTGAAGCAAATTTGCCTTGACCAAAAAACTCAGCGACTCAGAAATTTCAGCTGCCGAAACTTCAGGGCGGCAAGCATGCGCCATTGCCAAAGGCTTTGCACCCGGCATCGCAGGGGCGAGTTCACGGAGCACCGGATTTTTCCAATCTTCAAAAAAGCGGAAGGATTCTCCATCGACGATTTTCGCCTTGCGGGATTCCGCGATTGAGACCATCTTGCTAAACGCGGCGCGTT
Source organism: Fibrobacter sp. UWB16 (assembly GCF_900215325.1). Lineage (NCBI taxonomy): Bacteria > Pseudomonadati > Fibrobacterota > Fibrobacteria > Fibrobacterales > Fibrobacteraceae > Fibrobacter > Fibrobacter sp. UWB16. Next base: position 1,291,339 of record NZ_OCMS01000001.1, read on the forward strand.
TTTCGCTATCGTTCTTCGCATGGTCAAACTTGACCATCTCGACAAAGAACTCGCGTTCGTAATCAGCAAGACACATTGCCTGCGCCGTGCGAGTTGCAGCATCTTCGCTCAAGTTAAAGCGGCCCTCGCTCACATATTTAAGATAGACCGGCGAAGAGAATCCCGCCGTTTTGGCAAACTCCTGCCAAGAAAATGCAGTCTTCGCCTTTCGATCGGCATAGTAATCTGCAATATACTGGCGGTAGTCCGTATATTCAAGTATTTCTTTCATTTTTCCTCCTAACCAACGACCCATTCGCTAACGATCGTTTGTTGTTACTTTAAATATAGCTCATACATTTTCAAAAATCAATAGTTTTACAATATATTTTATTGATTTTTACGATAAATTTAAAGATTTCAATAACAATTATAAAAATTACATAATTTCACAATATAAAGAATATTGTAGTTTTATCCTACTATATTTACTTCATGGACTTTTTTACGAAAATCGATATTCCGGCTGCTGATTGGCAGATTGACTACAATTCTAGGCTCGCATTTTTCGGATCTTGCTTTGCCGACAACATCTCGGCACAGTTTGCATCGCGAAAATTCAACGTTTTAGCAAATCCGTTCGGGACGGTTTACAATCCGCTTTCAGCGGCGATGCAGATTAAAGCGATTGCAAACGGGAAAATTTTTGGAGAGGCGGACGTTTTCCAGGACATGCGATTGGGCGTTTCGGAGAGCCGCAACGAGATTCGCGGCCCTTGGCATTGCTGGAACGCACACGGCTCGCTCTCGGCAGCAACTCGTGAAGAATGTATTGCAAAATTGAACGCAGCCACGCAAGAAGCTCGAGAGTTTTTGCAGAAAGCCGACGTCGTGTTTATCACGCTCGGAACCGCGTTCGTGTACTTTTTGAAGGAGAGCGGCATCGCCGTTTCGAATTGCCACAGGCAAAATCCAAACCTGTTTATTCGCAAGATGATTTCTGTAGACCACGCCACCGAAGCGCTGAAAAGCATCGTGCGGGATTTACTGAAGTTAAAAAATGACCGAATCATTCCGCCTTCGGCTCGCAATGACGAGCAAGGCAAGAATCGCGAATTTCACATTGTCTTTACGGTTTCGCCGTTACGGCATTTAAGCGATGGCGCACACGAGAACACGCTATCGAAAGCGACTTTGCAACTTGCGATAGAGAAGGTCATCAGAGAAATCGTCACAGAGTCTGCGACGACCATCAGTTATTTCCCGAGTTACGAGATCGTGATGGACGAGCTGCGCGACTACCGTTTTTACGATGATGACATGATTCATTTGTCAAAGACGGCGGAAGGCTACATTTTCGAGCGCATGGCAGAAACTTACTGCGACGGGAAAACGCTTGAAGACATCAAGCAGGTCGAAAAGTTCTTGAAAAGCGCGAACCACCGCATACAAGATGTTAATTCGCCCGCCACGGCGGCGTTCTTGCAAAAGATGCACTCCGAAGCCCAAAAACTCGAAAGACAAATCGAAGGGCTGAAATTATAACGCAGAGGAGATTCCGGCTCAAGGCTGGAATGACAAAGGAGCCGAGAGATGCAGGAACACGCTTGCATGTTCCTATATCCGAGGCGAACGAGTCATGCACGAAGTGCAATGACAACGCAAAGCGAGAGTTGACTGGATCCTTCGTCGCTTCGCGACTCTGGATGACGTAAAAAAGAAGGCGGGCCGAAGCCCGCCCTCCTCCTTTCCTCCTAACAAAAAACAGAAAGTGAGAGAGAGAATTTTACAGTGAACTTTATTAGTCCTTGATGCAACGGACAAAATACGGATCAAAGACATAGTAGTAAGAATCCGCAGGCCAATAGCTATAACTCATCCTATCGCCAATTAGGACTCCGCTCGCGCCAGCAAAAGGACCATCCTGAAAATCAGGAGCCACAATATAGGAACGAATCGGAGCCACAATCATCCAATCACCATCTCCATGGTATGGGTGTAAATCGTCCTTCATCCCAAACCCGAAACCGACTTCATCGGCAAGGACCGCGCCCACTCTAGCCGTATCCACTCCATACTGTTCCACTATATACTGACGCAGGGTTTCCCAATCGCTTTTATTCGGAATTCGCCAGCCATCGGGGCAAATTCCCTGATAAGACGAAGAATTAAATTCAGGAATCAGCTCCGCATAGTTCCAGTTCCACGCACCCAAGCCACCATTTTCTTCAAATATGGCAGCGCAGTACCCCGTGCCAGCAGCGTCCCACCACAAATTTCCTAAGCATTCTTCTTCTGGCGAACTACAGGAAATCGCATGCCAAGCGGCTTCGCTGTCGGCCATCACCTTATACGAATACATACACGTATCCGGCATATAGGCCGTATCACTCGAAGAATCGACTGCCAAGAACCGCACCGATTCCTTGTCAAGATTCATCGCGGCTTCCCAACGGTACTCGCGGCTACTAGCTTCGCAGCTCGAATTTCTTTCATATGTCCTGCGTTCCGATTCCTTTTTATCAAAGCAAACCGAGCGTTCAAGCAAATCCGCCTTGAGAGAATCTCCCGATGCAGAAATCGCTCCCGTATAATCCAAATCTTCCGCCATCCACGTTTGCGTTTTTCCATTGATATCGTACGTGACGGTTTTATAAACCTTTCCATCGCGAGCATCGACAAGTTCACCCGTCGTATACTCGATTGACTTATAACCAGGCACCCATTCACCCGAACGGCACACGATCATCGAGGAATTATATTCATATTGGTTCAGTTCAAACATTTCTCCTTCATTTTTCTCTGTACACTGGGCGTGTCCCATTTTCTTCGCCCAATAGCCAAGCTTGTATTTCAGCATCTTTATCGTATTCCAATACATCTGTTCCTTACCTTCAGACGCGTAAACCTTAGGAGGAACATTCCAATATTGTTCAATCAGCATTTCCAGATTATCGTGATTAGGAACCACATTCGTATCTAGCCCTGCATATTCCTGGACCAGTTGTCTTACAAATGCAAGTTCCTCATTTTCTGCACTGTCGAGGCTTTCAAAGCGGCCCAGTTTCTTATATATTCCATAATTTTCAAGAACCAGACGTTCGGCCTCCACATTCGCCTCGTCAAACGAACTTCCCGAAGCGACAAGCCCTCGAACTACAGGACTTTTCATGTGAGTCAAAATATTGATACTGACATTTTCCGATTTACGCAGATCAATAACAGCACTCAACATTCTTGAATACTCAATTTGATCGTAATCATCACTAAAGTAGATATCACTCCGGTAATATTTCAGTTCTTCTCGACCACACTCTATACTACCGCAAGATTCCAGCACGGACACTAACACATACGGACTATGGAAGGCAATGTTTTCAAAAGAGAATTTACCGTCATCGCTCAAAACGGTATCTATAACGTAGTTACCGGTCGTATCAAGCGTTACGGAATCCAGCTCGAACAATGTGACAACAGAGCCCTTCTTTACAGTAACATCGTTTTCGGCACTCCAGGAAATTTCCTGTCCGCTACTAGTCCTCGCCGACAACATACTCGGATAAACATTTCCAATACGGCCCGCCATGGCATAGACGCCAGTCTCTTCGACGGTGCCACCGGCAACATTGTTTCCTGAATCCGTTTCCGAGCACGCTGCAAACATAAAGGCGAGCAGCATCGCCATTTTGCAGACAAACTGTCCGCTAAATTTTGAGTAATTCATGATTCCTCCAACTCTATTTTTTTAATTCTTGTTTTTGCGTCAGCGGGAAAAGCTGCATGTTCAGGCGATAGACTTCGTCTGTAGCGGCGTTTTTCCGAGCAATGGCGATAACTTTTTTACGGCAATCGGCAATTTCTTGCACGATTTCATCGTAGCCTTCTTTAGTGATACCGAATGTAACACCCGAGAAATTTCGCTTGTCCTGAGCGACACCTTCAATCGCCTCAAGCGCGAGTTCGCCCATTTGGCGGTGCATCGTGCGGACAGCCAAAGGCGTTACCCCCATGGGGCCCGTTGTCAAGGACTTTTCCGTTTGTACGTAATTGCCTTCGTCATCTTTTTTCAGGAATCCGCCTTTGACGAGGAAGTTCAGCACATCGCTGACTTCGGCAGCGGTAATTTCTGGGCGGCAGGCATGAGCTAGAGCAAGCGGTTTTGCGCCAGGCATTGATGGAGCGAGTTCACGAATGACCGGATTTTTCCAGCTTTCGAAAAAGCGGAAAGCATCGCCTTCCAAGATTTTAGCCTTGTGGGCGTCCGCAATTGCAAGCATTTTGCTGAAAGCGGCCTTCTTTTCTGTGTCCGTCTTGGCGTGGTCAAACTTGACCATTTCGGTGAAATATTCGCGTTCGTAATCGAACAAGCGCATGGCATCTGCCACGCGAGCGGCCGCCGAATCGCTCAAATTGAAGCGGCCTTCGCTCACGTATTTTAGATAAACACGCGAAGAAAAACCTGCTTCGTTCGCGAACTCCTGCCAAGTAAACGCAGATTTCGCCTTTTTATCGGCATAGTAATCTGCAATATACTGGCGATAGCTCGTATATTCCAGGATTTCTCTCATTTTTCCTCCTTTATTTTGAATTGGAGATTTTACCCGTCCAAATCACTCTCGAAGCCAAATATACAACAAAAATTTAAAAACAGCAATAGTCTACAACACAAAATAGTGATTTTTGTTAAAATTATTGTGATTTTACAGATTATTATAAAATTTTAATCATTTTCCACAACACAAAAGTATTGTAGATTTTTTTTCAATAGGGAATGGCGATCCCGGAACGGAGTCCGGGATGACAACGCAAAAGGAGACGCCCGCTCACTTCGACTGCGCTCAGCACAGGCTCCGACGGGCATGACAATACGATGGAATGGCGATTCCGGCACCCCGGAACACGTCCGGGGCAGGCTCAAGCCGGGATGACAATGTAAAGGGAGATGCCCTCCCCATACGCGGATCACGACTACAAAGCAGCAAAACTGCAAGTAGTCAAAGAGATCAAGTCGGGCATGGCAATACGATGGAATGGCGATCCCGGCACAAGGCCGGGATGACAATGTAAAGGAAATGCGCGGGCGTTGCGCCCGCAGCGATATTTTAATGCTGTTGGGATTGCGATTCGCGCATGCGGCGGCGAGCACGGGAACCCGGGCGGTTACGGCGATGACGGCGACCGCCGTTCTGCGGATTCGGGGTGTTGTCGGCAGGAGCGTTCTGCGCGTTCACATTCTGGGCGGAATTGCGAGATTCATTGCGAGAGTCCTGTTCGTGATTGCGCGGAGCATTGTTACGCTGAAGATTTTCATCATTTGCATTACGGGCATTCTCGCGATTTTCATTGCGGTTGTCCTTGCGACCGCGAGGACCGCGATTATCCTTATGCGAACCTTGTTTATTGCGAGTTTTCGCAGCGCAGGCCTGAGCTTCTTCGCGCGACATGCGACCGCGAGAATTGCGCATCATGCTTTCGGCAGTTTCTTTTTGCGGAGGCGGGAGCTTCTCGTAAATGCTCTGATCGCCTTCCGGGATTTTCACACGAGTAAGCTTTTCAATCCCGCGCAAATCGGATTCTTCGTCCGGAGAACAGAACGAAATAGCAACGCCTTCCTTCCCTGCACGGGCCGTACGGCCAATGCGATGCACGAACGTTTCGTGTTCATTCGGCAAGTCGTAATTGAATACATGGCTCACATCGTCCACGTCAATGCCACGTGCAGCAATGTCTGTAGCCACAAGTACTCGAATTTGTTCGCACTTAAAATTTCCGAGAGCTTCTTGACGACGGTTCTGGCTCTTGTTCCCGTGAATGGCGGCACACTTGATGCCGGCCTTTTCGAGAACGCGCACAATTTTATCGGCACCATGCTTTGTACGACAGAAGACAAGCACCTTTTTCATTTCAGGGTGTTCTGCCAAGAGTTCCTTGAGGAGAGCCCCCTTGCGGCGCTTGTCAATGCGGTAAAGTTCCTGACGGATGCGTTCAATCGGAGTGCTCTGCGGCGCAACTTCAACACGCACCGGATTCGGGCGCAAAATCGTCGCGGCAAGTTTCGAAATTTCTTCCGGCATCGTAGCACTAAAGAACAAATTCTGTCGGTCTTGCGGGAGCATCGCGACGACCTTGCGGATATCATGGATAAAGCCCATGTCCAGCATGCGGTCTGCTTCGTCAAGCACAAAGAATTCAAGCTTCTTGAGCGACACGGCCTTTTGACCAATTAAATCCAACAAACGTCCTGGGGTAGCGACAAGCACATCGACACCACGAATAAGCTTTTGCTTTTGCGGATTGTCGTTCACGCCACCAAAAATGCACGCCGTCGAAATCGCCGTGAACTGCGCATAATCCTTGAAGCAGTCTTCCACCTGGATGGCAAGCTCACGTGTCGGCAACAAAATCAAAGCACGGCAAGTTTTGGGAGAACGGAACTTCCCGGAATCCAAAAGTCGCTGCAAAATCGGGAGAGCAAAAGCAGCCGTCTTACCGGTTCCCGTCTGAGCAATTCCCAAGAGATCCTTGCCTTCGAGAAGGCTCGGGATGGAACGTTCTTGAATCGGGGTCGGGGTTTCGTAACCAACAGCGCGGACAGCCCGCTGCAATGGATTTGCCAAAGGAAGTTCTTCAAATTTCATACTGCGCAAAGATAGAAAAAGAGAGGCTTATACCTCTCGAACAGTCAGCGCTTACGGCGATTCATTTCGGCATGAGCGGCATAGAACGCTTCTTTATCCTCGTACATGCGCTCATCAACAGCGTTAATAAAGGCATCCGCACTTTCGTTCTTCATGTCGAACTTGTGGAAGCCAACAGAAATAAAAAGTTTGTAGGGTTTGTCAGTTTCTTTATTGAATTTATCAAAAGAGTGGCGGATTCGAGCAAGGCAATTTTCTATTGCAACGTCATCTTGAGTATTCAACAAAATAATAAATTCATCGCCCGCATAGCGAACTACGCTACCTGCGTTACCCACCGCCGATTTCAGGATTCGGGCCGTTATCACCAATGCATCGTCACCCACCGCATGGCCTAATTCATCGTTGATACGCTTGAACCCATTCAAGTCAATCATGATACCCGTAATGTTCAACTTCGTCCGGTCCGTAAGTTTGTCCAACAGATAATTCAAATAGGAACGGTTAAAAAGACCTGTCAGCTGGTCATGGTAAATCATTTCGTTCTGGAGACTCGCAAGCACGCCCGCAATCGAGACGGCGATACTCGTCGGAATCACAGAAATTCCATAATAAAGCGACTGCACCACACCACCGATGAGAATCGGCGCGAGATAAACCCAAATCGGGAAAAACTTGAGGATGCCGCCCTTTGAGCGCGCCTTGATATAAACCACAACGCTATAAACGACAAAAAAGTAATCTACCACTAAGAAGAAAGCGTACAGATCAGTTCTCGAATAAAGGTTGTTCTCGTCGATAGAAAATACAATCGGCGTAAAGATATTTATCAAGAGCAAAGTAATGCCAACGGCAACAATTGAGTCGAGCACAATTCTAGAACGGCGCGGGATTCCACCATTCAAATGGAACGAAAGGAATCGCACCCAGAAAAAGCTTGCAAGCATATTCGCCGCAAAAAGCCACGTACTCGTCGCATAAACGGCAATCTTTGGAACAAGGCCGGGCACGCCCTTCATCGAATAAGAAATCGGGTCGGCTATGCAGCTCGTGAGAGCAAGGAACATCATCAATAGCAAATTCCGGTCCGCACGGCTGCGCGTCTGGAAACGCCATAAATTACAAACAATCATGACAGCAATCAGAACTATCCCGATTACGTTTGTAACATAAATGCTTTCTAGATTAAATAACGGCTCCATATTTCCAACCTGCTCCCTAATTATACATTATAATTAGGCAATCTTGGCAATAAGGGTTCCGCAGAAAAACGCTTTTTGCAACAAAAAAAAAGAAGTTTCAAGAAATTATTTAGGACTTTTCTGGCGTCCAAAACTCCCGATAGGGTATTTCACCACCAAAGTTGCCGCCTTGTTGCCGAGGAACTGGATAACCTCCACCATCGCAATGATGATAACGACCGATTCGATCATTACGTCAGTACGGAAACGCTGGTAGCCATAACGGATGGCTAGATCACCAAGACCTCCCCCGCCGATTGCCCCCGCCATCGCCGAATAGCCAATCAGCGTGATTATAGTCAAAGTAACACCAGAAATAATCGATGGAAGCGCTTCGGGAATCAACACTTTTCGCACCACCTGACGTTTGGATGCGCCCATGGCAACAGCCGCCTGGATTACGCCCTTGTCCACCTCGTTCAACGCCGTTTCGGTCAAGCGCGCAATAAAAGGAGCCGCCGCAATGGATAGCGGAATAATCGTAGCCTCAGTTCCAATCGCCGTACCCAACACCACACGGGAAAGCGGGAACAGCACAATCATCAAAATCACGAACGGGAACGAACGTAGCACATTCACGATACGGCTAATTAATTGATACGGAATAATTTTGGGAGCGATACCGCGCGGGGATGTGACAAATAAGAAAATTCCAAGAGGAAATCCGAGAAGAATCGCGAACAACGTCGAAAAGAAAACCATGACGACAGTTTCCCAAGTCGATTGCAAAACCAGTTCTGTTATAGGACTCATCTTTTGTTCACCTCGTAACCTTGAGCCTGCAAATAAGCGATAGCGGAATCCACTGTGATTTCTTCGCGACGGATGTTCGACAAAAATTCACGAGTGATTTCGTGCCTGGGTGAACGGAAAACATCCGACACCGCCCCCGTCTCGATAACGTAACCTTTGTCTACAACAGCGACATATTGGCAAGCATCGCGCACCACTTCCATCTGGTGCGTAATCATCACCACTGTGAGATTCATTCCTGCGTGGATTTTCTTAATCAAGTCCAGAATTTCGTGAGTCGTCTGCGGGTCGAGCGCACTCGTCGCTTCGTCGCAAAAAAGAATGTTCGGCCGCGGCGCCAAGGCACGTGCAATCGCCACGCGCTGTTTTTGACCACCCGAAAGTGTTGTAATCGGCGACTTCTCGCGGTCTTCAAGGCCCACAAGCGCAAGCATCTCTTTGACGCGAGCGTCGATATCGCGGCGGTTCCAGCCTGCAAGTTCCAGCGGGAACGCCACATTCTTGCCTGCCGTGCGAGAACTGAACAAATTAAAATTCTGGAAAATCATTCCGATTTCGAGCCTACGGCGGTTCAGCTCTTTTTTTGGCAAATGGTCCACACGAACGCCATCGTAATAGACCTCACCCCTATCGGGAGTTTCCAACAAACTCGCAAGCCGCAACAGCGAAGATTTGCCAGCCCCGCTCTTGCCGATAATGCCGATGATGGAATTATCAGGAAAATCAAGGGAAACATCCTTGACTGCCGTGACGCTTGCGCGTTTTGTCGTGTATGTTTTATTGAGATGTTCGAGCCTAAGCTGCATTGACGCAATCTAAAAAACGGGAACCACTTCGCCCTTGGTGTACTTGCCCTTAATCCAATTCTTGACCTTTTCGCTCTTGAGGGCGTTCACCAAGGCCTGAATCTTTGCAGACTTCTCGTTACCCGCCTTGACCGCAATAACATTCACGTAAGGCGAACTCGCATTTTCAACAAACAAACCATGAGACGATGCATTAAGACCTGCCGGAATCGCATAGTTGCCGTTGATGGCGGCCGCATCCACATCCTGCAAAATGCGCGGGAGCGAAGCAGCCTCCAGTTCCTTGAACTTCAGCTTTTTCGGATTCTCGGTAATATCAATGGGAGTTGCAGTGATGCCAGACTTTGGATCAAGCTTAATAAGGCCAGCAGCCTGCAACAAAAGCAAGGCGCGCCCTTCGTTGGTCGGGTCGTTCGGAATCGCAATCGTTGCACCTTTCTTCAAATCTGCAAGCGATTTGACCTTTTTCTTGGAATTCTTCGACGGATAAAGTGCGAAAGGTTCCACATGAATGCCGCCCGCATTCACAAGATGCGTTCCCTTTTCTTTATTGAAACTTTCGAGGTAAGGCAAATGCTGGAAGTAATTGGCATCTAATTCGCCAGATTCCAGCGCCTCGTTCGGAGTCACGTAATCTGTGAACTCAACAACCTTGAGTTCATAGCCCGCCTTGGCAAGGTCATCCTTAACCAAGTTCAAGATGGAAGCATGCGGCTCCGGAGTCGCACCAACCTTGATGACTTCGGCAGAAAACGTAGCAATAGCGGCAAAAGCAACAGACAAAATAATCTTACTGATATTCATTTTTACTCTCCTATTTTTTTTCGCACAAAAGATAGGATTAGCAAGAGTTATCAGCAAGATATATTTAACTATAGCGTTTTATAGGATTTTTCTATACGTATTTTGTGCAAAACGCTTTACGCTTGTTTCCAATGCTTTAGTTGCGAGAGGTGTTTGTCGAAAAAGGCGCGGCGTTCTGCATCGGGAGTATTGTCGGGATTGGGCATGTGCGAAAGCAGAAAATCGAGGAGGACCGACTTGTCGTTGTAAACAAACTTACCGTCGGTATAGCACCACTTGCAATAATCTTCGTTGAATTCGCCGTTCAGTTCACGGCTGATCATGGAATCTTCGCTGAGAGGCATTCCGCAGCATTGGCAGAAGAGTTGGCGCGGAGCGCCGAGTAACGTGTTGATGGACACGTCGAATTCACGGGAGATGACTTTGAGCATTTCGGTATTCGGCTGGGTTTCGCCAGTTTCCCAGCGGCTCACAGCTTGGCGCGTTACATGCAAGCGTTCGGCCATCTGGTCCTGGGTCAGGTTTTGATTCGAGCGCAACTTAAGCAAAACTTCTCGTACTTCCATAATATTCTCCTTTTGCAAATAAAATATTTTTTATCGTTTATCATTTCTTTTGACGAGTATAATATAGAACCAAGCTATAACAAAAGCAAGCAACAGGTTGTTGCTTTTTTACGAGAGATGCGCAACCGAGAAACGCGCCCCCCCCCAGGTCCACAAACAAAAAAAAGGCGCCACGCATAAATGCGAGGAACACCTTTTATAGGAGGAGATTCCCGCTCGGAGGCGGGAATGACATTATGCACCGAGCTTTGCTCTAATCCAGTTGTTAGCGTTAGCGATAGCTTCGGCAATCTTTTCCGGTTCGCGGGTACCAGCCTGAGCGCGGTCCGGACGGCCACCGCCCTTACCGTTGCAAGCCTTAGCGAGATCCTTGACGATGTCGCCAGCCTTGATGCCCTTGGCCTGAACGTTCTTGCCAACCATCACGGCGATGCTACCGGAACCATTGTCCTTGTTCGCAATCACAGCAACGCTATCGACGTCAAGCTTGTTCTGAACGCCGTCGAGCAAGTTCTTGTACTTTTCATCCGGCAAGGAGAGTTCGCGAACGTAGAGGTTCACGCCCATCACGTTGATGCCACCGTTCAAGAGTTCGGCAGCGGCGAGCGTTGCGAGTTCAAGCTTCACGGACTGGAGGCTCTTTTCGAGGTTCTGCGTCTTGGCAAACGTCTGCTGAATGCGGTCGAGAACTTCGGCATCCTTGCAGCGGAGCTGTTCACGGAGAGCCGTGAGGATCTGCGTACCAGCACGGAGGAGGCTCAAGGCGCCACGGCCAGAAACGGCTTCGATACGGCGCACGCCTGCGGACACGCTAGATTCAGAAACGATCTTCACCATGCCGATGTTACCGGTGTTCTGCACATGCAAGCCACCGCAAAGTTCGCGGGAGAATTCGACGCCAGCGTCACCCATTTTCACGACGCGGACCTTGTCGCCATACTTTTCGCCGAACAGAGCCATAGCACCGCTAGCCTTAGCTTCATCGACGTCCATCACGTCGGTGTGAACCGGCAAGCATTCCATGATCTTGGCGTTCACGATGTCTTCGACCTTCTGGATTTCTTCAGTGGTCATGGCGTTGAAGTGGCTGAAGTCGAAGCGGAGGAGTTCGTTCGAAACGAAGCTACCCTGCTGCTGCACGTGAGTACCAAGCACTTCACGGAGAGCGGCTTGGAGCAAGTGCGTTGCGGAGTGGTTCTTGCGGATGTCAGCGCGACGATCGTTATCGACAGTAGCCATGAACACGGCGCCCATCGTTTTTTCGTTAGCATCGCCCTTCACAACCTTACCACGGCAGAGAGCAGTATCGTTCACCTTCACGGTGTCGAACACCTGGATTTCGAGGTCGGCAGAAACGAGCGTTCCCTTGTCACCAACCTGGCCACCCATTTCGGCGTAGAACGGAGAGGTTTCGAGGACGATGGAGAGCACGCCCTTGTCTTCGCGCCAGCGGACAACCTTCGTTTCGCAAGCGGAGAGTTCATAACCGACAAAGTTTGTGCTAGCTTCGCTGTACTGCGTCCAGCCTTCGGTACCCATCGTGTTGATGCCCTGCTTCATGTTAGCGCGGGCGCGTTCCTTCTGTTCATTCATGCACTTTTCATAGCCTTCTTCATCAATGAGGAGGCCCTTTTCTTCGGCGAGAATGCCAGTGAGGTCCGGCGGGAATCCATAAGTATCATAGAGCAAGAACACCTTGTCGCCCGGAATCTTGTCGCCCTTCTTGAGTTCGGCAGAGATAGCGGCGAAGCGTTCGAGACCAGCGTCGAGCGTACGGATAAAGCTTTCTTCTTCGCTCTTAATCACGCTAGCAACAAATTCCTTGCGTTCACGGATTTCCGGGAAGGCATCGCCCATCGTGTCGGCGAGCACCTGAACGAGCTGGCAAATGAACGGCTTCTTCTGACCGAGGAGGCGGGCAAAGCGGCTAGCACGGCGGAGGATGCGGCGGAGCACGTAGCCACGGCCTTCGTTAGACGGGAGAGCGCCATCAGCAATTGCAAACGAAATAGCGCGGATGTGGTCGGCAATCACGCGGTGCGGGGTGCCGGCTTCGCCATCGTTGTACGGAACGCCAGAGAGTTCAGCGATCTTTGCGATAATCGGGGTGAACACGTCGGTATCGTAGTTGCTGGTCTTGCCCTGAAGAATAGCGCAGATACGTTCGAAACCCATACCGGTATCGACGTTCTTGGCCTTGAGCGGAATGAGGGAGCCGTCGCTCACGCGTTCATACTGCATGAACACGTTATTCCAAATTTCAATGTAGCGGTCGTTTTCGCCGTTCACGCCCTTGATCGGGTCCTTGAACGTTTCGGCCTGCGTAGCGAGGTCGCCGCGATCGTAATGGATTTCGGAGCAAGGACCGCACGGACCGGTGTCGCCCATTTCCCAGAAGTTGGAGTGTGCATCAAAACGCATGATGCGGTCATCCGGAAGACCGGACACGTCCTTCCAAATCTGCCAGGCTTCGTCATCATCCTGATAGACAGTTGCGAACAGGCGTTCCTTCGGGAGTTTCCACACTTCGGTCAAGAGTTCCCAGGCCCAAGAAATAGCTTCCTTCTTATAATAGTCACCGAAGCTCCAGTTGCCGAGCATTTCGAAGAAGGTGTGGTGGTAGTTGTCGCGGCCCACGACGTCGAGGTCGTTGTGCTTGCCGGACACGCGGAGACACTTCTGGCTGTTGCATACGCGCTTCCAACCCTTCGGATTGTCGCCAAGGAAAATTGCCTTGAACTGGTTCATGCCCGCGTTCGTGAACATGAGCGTCGGGTCGTCATGCGGAACCACCGGCGAAGAACGCACAAAGAGGTGGCCCTTGGATTCGAAGAACTTGATAAAGGATTCGCGCACTTGCGCAGAAGTCATTTTTTCGGACATAGCTATTCCTTTGATTTTTTACGGCGACAAATTTAGAAAAAAAAGGAGATGCCCGCACGGAGGCGGGCATGACAATGTACCAATAACTAATAGCTAATGACCAATGACTAACGACTATCGACCAACTACTAGTACAGTTTTTTCATGTCGGTGAGGTGGCCTTCTTTTTCGTGGAAGAGCGTGAGCGAGCCTCCCTGAATCTTCTGGAAAATCTTGGTGAGCTTTTCAACGGCGATAGCCTCTTCAAAGCCGACTTCGTTATAAGCGGTTTCGCCAATCACGATGCCCACGTTCATCATATCCGGGGCCTTGCGGCGCAAGTAATTCAAGAATTCCTCATCGCTATTGAGCACGTCTGTCGGCGTGAGCTTTTCAAATTCCGACGGATCACGCGTACTTGCGTGCAGTGGGAACATGTCGTCGCCCACGATCTGTTTCGAATTCAAATAGAAAACATTTCCGACATACAAACTAATAGAATCATTCAGAACCTGACGCACTTCAATCAGCACATCGCTTGTAATCGAAGCCTCCTGAATGTCAAGCTTAGAAGGGGCGCAAGCCATAAAAGCAAGCGAAATTGCGGCAAGAGCCGTAAGGAAAAATTTTTTCATGATTACCTCTTTTTAAACCAATATACAATCATTTACATTTCAAGAAAAGCAAAAAATGTTTTATAAAAAAAGGGATATTCCCTCCCGGAACGGGGTCCGGGATGACAAGTGGCGGGAATGACATACAAAAAAGCCCCCCAGATTTCTCCGGGAGGCTTGTTTCTATACACCAAACTTTTTATTCGGCTTCGTAGTCCATGATGAGGCGGCAAACACCGTTTTCAACGATGACGTTGTCTTCACGGAGCATCACGCGTTCCATTTCCCAGTTACCGCGGCTCCAATGGTCGTAGTTAAGATCTTCGCCATCGAAATCGTCCTGCCAGAGCATCGTAAAGCCCTTGGTAGCTTCATCGTAAGAGTAAACGCGGACATAGTCAATCTGCTGTTCGACCGGGAGGCCAACACCGCCATCCCACTTACCCGTCCAGGCAGAGCTCTTGGAGGCCCAGAGGTTAAAGCGGAGAGACTGTTCCTTAGTCAAGAACTTCACTTGGTCTGCGTCAGCATGGGTACCACGGCTCATGCCAAGCGTATCGCGGCGAACTTCGACGCTGTCGATTTCCCAGGAAACGTATTCCGGAGTCCAAACGATTGCGTAAAGGTGGAAGTCCTGCGTAGCATCGAAGCCAAATTCATGAAGCGGCTTGCTTTCAGAAGCGGTCGTAGCCTTGATCGTGGGATCGGCTTCACGAGTGATGATATTGGACTGCCACTTGTCAGCAGCCTTGCCCAAAACTTCAATATCAATTTCGTTCCACGGTTCATCTTCCTTGAGCCAGGAGTTATCATAATAGACGAACATGGAGCTCACGGTGCCAGAAAGGGCAGCCATCTTCATGCGAGCTTCGAAACGGCCATACTTGAACTGGTCAAGGCCAGTAAGTTCAGCGCCGTAGAAGGAGTACTTCTTAGTCGGATCGAGAGCGGTCAGCTTCGGCACTACATAAGTGAACTGAGAAGCGCCATTCGAGCTGGAAGAAACACCCGGGAGGGCATCCACAGAGCTTGAGGACACGCCCGGAAGAGCTTCGACAGAGCTAGAAGAAAGTTCCGGAAGGACGACCGAACTCGAGGACAAGTCACCAACCGGCAACACAGAGCTCGAAGACAAATCAGTCGGAGGGAGCTGGGCTTCGGAACTAGAAGACACCGTTGCATTTGTGCTCGGCGGAGCAGCGAAATTTGTATCTTCATCAGAGCATGCAGCAAGGAAAGCCACAGCAACCATCGGAATAAGAATCTTTTTCATTGTTGACCTCTTAATTTCTTTAACTATAAGATAGTTTTTGATTTTCCCTAGCGTACACCTAGCGACAGCATTTTTAAAGTCAACTGTATCGATTGTATTTTACACATTTTTGAAACACTTTTACATAAAAAACCGACTTTTTCAAAAATTAGCCATGTAACATTCTCGTAAGCATTTTGCAAAGTCACTTCAGATTGAAAAGCCTCATTTTATACCTTGCCTGCCCCTTTTTTAATATGTATATTGCGTTTTACAAAAAAAATCGATAGAAAAAAGCACAATTTCGGGCCCACCTTTTTCTACAAGGCTTAAAAGTTAAACAACTTTTTAATTGTATTGACAGCCGGGTTCGAGACAAAAGAGGTTACTATGCAGGAAGCATGGACAGGCTTTAAAGGCGGTCGCTGGCAGGAAGAAATTAACGTCCGCGACTTTATCCAGAAAAACTATACTCCCTACGATGGCGACAAGTCGTTTTTGCAGGGACCGACTGAAGCTACGAACAAGCTCTGGGCAGAACTCCAGGAACTACAGAAGAGAGAAATTGCAAAGGGTGGCGTCCTCGACATGGACACAGACGTTGTCTCCACTCTCACAAGCCATCAGGCAGGCTACATTTCCGAAGAAACCAAGGATCTCGAAAAGATCGTAGGTCTCCAGACCGACAAGCCGCTCAAGCGCGCATTCATGCCGTTCGGCGGCATCAAGATGGCTGAAGAATCTTGCAAGAACTACGGTTACACGCCGAGCGAAGAACTTCACCGCATCTTTACGGAATTCCACAAGACCCACAACCAGGGCGTTTTCGACGCTTACACGCCGGCAATGCGTATGGCCCGCAAGGCCCACATCATTACGGGTCTTCCGGATACTTACGGCCGTGGCCGTATCGTCGGTGACTACCGCCGCGTCGCCCTTTACGGTATCGACTACCTCATCGCCCAGAAGAAGGCCGACAAGGCTCTGACCGACGAAACGGATATGCGCGAACACGTGATCCGCCAGCGCGAAGAACTCGCCGAACAGATCAAGGCCCTCGAAGGCATGAAGGTCATGGCCAAGATTTACGGCTACGACATTTCCAAGCCGGCAACGAACGCCCGCGAAGCCGTGCAGTGGCTCTATTTCGGTTACCTCGCTGCCATCAAGACGCAGAACGGTGCCGCCATGAGCGTCGGCCGCGTTTCGACCTTCCTCGACATTTACATGACCCGTGACTTGCAGAACGGCGTCATCAACGAAACCGAAGCTCAGGAAATCATCGACCATTTCGTGATGAAGCTTCGTATGGTCAAGTTCGCCCGTATCACCAGCTACAACGAACTCTTCAGTGGTGACCCGGTGTGGGCTACGCTCGAAGTTGCTGGCCTCGGCCAGGATGGTCGCCATCAGGTGACCAAGAACGACTACCGCTTCTTGCACACGCTCGTGAACATGGGTCCGTCTCCGGAACCGAACCTCACGATTCTCTACAGCCCGCGCCTCCCGGCAAGCTTCAAGAAGTTCGCTGCAGAAATCTCCGTGAAGACCAGCGCCATCCAGTACGAAAACGATGACACGATGCGTCCGATCTGGGGCGACGACTACAGCATCTGCTGCTGCGTTTCTGCAACTCAGACCGGTAAGGAAATGCAGTTCTTCGGCGCTCGTGCAAACCTCGCCAAGACACTCCTCTACGCCATCAACGGTGGTAAGGATGAATGCCTCGTGAAGGGTACGCAGGTTGGCCCGGAATATCCGCCGATCACCAGCGAATACCTCAACTACGACGAAGTCGTCCACAAGTTTGGACTCTACATGGACTGGATTGCTCACTTGTACGTGAACACGCTCAACTTGATCCACTACATGCACGACAAGTACTACTACGAAGCTGCCGAAATGGCCCTCATCGACACCAACGTCCGTCGTACGTTTGCTACGGGTATCGCAGGCTTCAGCCACGTTGTCGACTCCCTTTCTGCAATCAAGTACGCTAAGGTCAAGGTCATCCGTGACCCGGCTACGGGCCTTGCCGAAGACTTCCAGATCGAAGGCGACTTCCCGCGTTATGGAAACGACGACGATCGCGCAGACAGCATCGCTGTTTGGCTCCTCAAGACGTTCATGGCTAAGATCAAGCAGACTCCGACTTACCGTGACTCAGAACCGACCACTTCCATCCTTACCATCACGAGTAACGTTGTTTACGGTAAGGCTACGGGTGCACTCCCGGATGGCCGTAAGCAGGGCGAACCGTTCTCTCCGGGTGCAAGCCCGAGCTACGGTGCCGAAAAGAACGGTCTCTTGGCATCTCTCAACTCTGTTGCCAAGATTCCGTACGAATACGCTCTCGACGGTATCAGCAACACGCAGACCATCAACCCGGATGCACTCGGCCATGACGACGAAGAACGTGCCAACAAGCTCGTGCAGGTTCTCGACGGTTACTTCGGCCAGAGCAGCCACCACTTGAACGTGAACGTGTTCGGTGTCGAAAAGCTCAAGGACGCTATGGAACATCCGGAGAAGGAAGAATACCAGAACTTCACGATCCGCGTTTCTGGCTACGCCGTGCGCTTCATCAAGCTCACTCGCGAACAGCAGCTCGACGTGATTGCCCGCCAGGCACACGGCGTGCTTTAATCGGCTTACAAATTAAGCGAAAAGGTTCCCGAAAGGGGACCTTTTTTGTTTTTGTAAAATTGCTACGGAAAATTGTTGCGAGAAAATGTTGCGGGAAAGTCCGCAAAATCATGCCACGATGTAATTCTCGTTCTTTTGGCGGCGGGCAAGCACTGATTCCAAGAACTGGATGACAGAGCTTTTATCGCGCACAAGGCCGCGCTTGTGGCTTAAGCAAAAGCGCGATGCAGTAAGCGACTTGAGCATCTTGATTTGTTGTTCGAGAATCTGCACATTGTACACGTCAGGTTCTCCATGCCCTACCATCGGATATGTCGCATCGCCCAAGAAAACGAAGTCATCTACAATAAGCGCAAGCGAGCCTTTCGCATGGCTATTCGGAATGGGCAAAATTTCGATATGCACGACATCGTCAAACGAAAGTGGTGAAGACACTGTAATCTTTTCGTGACCAGCAATTTCGCCAACGACTTTTGAGGCATGCGAACCAACATAAAGCGTATCAAAATCTAGTGAAACCTCGCCATTGCAATGCCGAACGACATTCAGCAAATGGTCCCGATGAAAATGCGAAATTACGATGTTCTTTTTGAGCGGAACAGTGGCATTTTTGATGCACTCGCTAGTATCAAGATGCGTCGAGCTCTCGGAACTGCGCGGCAACGCGTTTATAAAATCAACAGCCTCGTCGCAGGCACCCACATCAAAAATCCACCACGCAGAATCGCCACGCACAGCAACAACATCCGCGCTCAGCGGCTCATACGACATTTGCAAATACCGGATTCTATCTGTCAGTTTCACGATTTTCGTCATCGAAAGCCAAAGATAGAATTTTCCTCCGATTCTCTGTTCTCATAAACAATAGCGTAAACACAATTCTCAAAAAAAATAATTACGACCTTATTCCGCACTGACCGCACGCGAATACGGAGCATCAACAACACGAGCTATTGTATCGCCATCGGCCAAACTTTCTTTGGTCGTATAAGAAATACACGGCCACAACTTTAAATCCGAATTTTGTGAACTTTTGCAATACGCATCGGCTACACCCGTGATGATTACTTTATTTATTTGAACTTTCTTCTCCCCTCTTTTGCACATACTGCAAACGACAACCGTATATGAATTCTCTCTATAAATCGAATCCAGCACGGCCACATTTTCTTTAACATCATCATTTACCGCAACCATTTCTGTTGTCGTTTTCAGGTCTTGTACAGTGATTAGGCCATCTTTAAAGAGCCCATTTCCGTCAGTTGAAATATATAAGTTGTTTCTATTATTTCGTACAACACGGCCTTCAAAAAGACGCTTGAAATTAAATGTGTATCCAGATATTTTTGAGTCTTCGTGCTCAGAAAACTGCCATTCTTCATCAACAGAAACAAGCATATACTTATCCGCATACTTGCTAGGCATAATGGTTTTCAATATCCCATTGGCGCACTGTTTTCGATTTGATTCCAATTCAGAAAGATCAACTTGCACACCTTCCTTTTCAAACAAAATTTCATTTTCATCGGTACTTAGAACGCGTACATCATACTTTTCACTCAAGAGTGTTTTCATTTCATTAAAAGTTTCATTACCAGATTCAATGACCGCAATGTTCGATGAAGCAACCCGCGCTGAATTCAAATAATTTTGAGCATCATCACTAAGCACAATCGAAGACTTATCAGCAGCACCTGCCGAAGACGCAAGTGCGTCAGGACCGCTTGAACACGCAGCAAACAAGCCTGCTGCAACCAAAATTTGCAAATAATGTTTCATTATGTTTTCTTCCAAAATATTTTATACACCATAAAATCTAAAAAGAATCGCAAAATAAAAAAGATATTTTCTCCGGAAAAATTACGGATTTACCAACCATACGCAACGCATTTTCCATCGTTTTGTATTATATAGAACATCTTTCGCTTTTTACAGAACACCGCAAAAAATTCCACGCAAAACGAAAACGCAATTTTTTATTTTTGCATCATGACTCTCGGAAGAATCAATAAGCTTGAAACGTTCGGATCGGTCGATGGACCGGGAATTCGATTTGTCGTCTTTACGCAGGGCTGCCCCATGCGCTGCAAGTTCTGCCACAACCCGGAAACATGGGATTTCGGGACGAAAAGTGCAAACGGAACACCGAATGGATCGTTTGAAATAAGCGCCGAAGACTTGCTGAAAAAAGCCGTACGCTACAAGCCCTACTGGGGAACCGATGGCGGCATCACCGTAAGCGGCGGCGAACCTCTTGCACAAATCGACTTCATGATTGAATTCTTCGAAGCGGCAAAAGCGTCGGGAGTCCACACGTGCGTCGACACAAGCGGCATCACGTTCAGGCCCACTGGCGAACCTTTCGCGAAATTTGAACGTTTGATGAAATCCACTGACCTCTTGCTCGTGGACATCAAGCACATCGATGCAGACGAGCACAAGGAACTCACAGGCCACGGCAACGAAAACATCATCGAATTTTTCCGTTACCTCGACCGCATCCAAAAGCCCATCTGGATCCGCCACGTGCTCGTGCCTGGCATTAGCGATAACGACGAAGCCCTCACGCGCACCCGCGACTTCATCCGCACATTAAGCAACGTCAAGCGCGTCGAAGTCCTCCCCTACCACGCATTCGCCCTCAGCAAGTACCAAGAACTTGAAATCGACTACGCGCTCAAGGACACGCAAACGCCCACCGCCGAACGCGTCAAAAACGCCAACGAAATCCTCGAAACCGCAAAATACACAGGCTGGATGAAAAAGTAGGCAGTAGGCGATAGGAAGTAGGAAGGGATTGTTATACGAGAAGGTGATCCCGGCACAAGGCCGGGATGACAGCGCAAAAAAGGAGATGCCCGCTCGGAGGCGGGCATGACAAAGTAAAAAGACGAGGCGCGCAGCCTCGTCTTTATATTTAATTCGAGATTTCGTCTAAAGCCTAGCGAGAGCAGGAATCAACTTCGCGTAGCGTACCCACACATTCCAGCAAGGGATAAGAAACAAGTAAGACGAGGTATCAAACCTCGTCTTTTAAATTTATTTGAGATTTTGCCTAAAGCCTAGCGAGAGCAGGAATCAGCTTCGCGTAGCGTATTGTTATACGTGAGCGAAGCTGTGACGAACTATCGCGACGGCTTTCGGCGAAAGATCAGCCTTTAATGGCGTCGCCCATGCTAAACATCGGCATATACATTGCAATTAGGAGGCCACCGACGGCGCCGCCCAAGAACACGATGATCAACGGTTCAATCATACTCACAACGGCATCGACTGCGGCGTCCACTTCTTCGTCGTAGAAGTCCGCGAGTTTCAAAAGCATACCGCCCAAGTTACCGGTCTTTTCACCGACGCCTGTCATCTGGATCACCATGGGCGGGAAAATACCCACTTCTTCCATCGGCTCGGCAATTGACTTACCGCCTGCAATACCAATCGATATCTTATAAATTGCCTTTTCAACGACTTTATTACCAGCGGTTGTCGCAACGACCTTCAAGGCATCCATCACAGACACACCAGCATTCAAAAGCGTTCCGAGCGTTCGAGCAAAGCCAGCCGTCGCAGACTTAATCTGCAAATCGCCTAGCTTTGGCACCTTTAGCGTAAACTTGTCCATTGCAAATTGCGCTTGCGGTATTCGCATTATCATCTTGTAGGCAAAAATGACAATGATAAGCCCGATGAACATGAACGCACCATTATTGCGTATAAAGTCAGAAATATTCATCACGACTTGCGTCGGGGCCGGGAGTTCAGCGTCAAGAGCGGCGAACTGTTCAGCGAACGTCGGCACCACGAACGTCATAAGAGCAATCACAACGACAATACCCACGATAATAACCATGATCGGGTACGTCAAAGCTTTTTTCACCTTACGTTTGAGGCGCTGGTTGTTTTCGAGCGTTTCTGCCAGACGAGCCAAAATGCCTTCGAGAATACCACCCGCTTCACCGGCGGCCACCATGTTGCAATACAAGGAGTCAAAGACCTTCGGATGCTGAGCCAAAGCATCGGCAAGCGAAGAACCGCCGTTAATTGACTGCGTGAGTTTATGCACAACGCTCTTGAGTTCCGGGTTTTCGCACTGCGCTTCGAGAATGTTCAAGCACTGAAGCATCGGAAGACCTGCCGAGCACATAGACGAGAACATACGCGTAAAACGAGTGATGTCTTCGGTCTTGATGCCGGAACCAATCTTAATCTTGATTTCGGTCGGCTTCTTTTTGAGGCTCGTGATAACCAAGCGACGACGGAGCAAGAGAGCTTCGGCTTCGGCCTTGTCCTTTGCTTCGAGCGTTCCTTCAAAGCTGTTGCCCTGCGAGTTTTGGGCCTTGTACAAAAATTCTGCCATCGATTACACCCCTTCCTTTACGAACAACTGTTCCAACTGATCCGGGCTCGACGAACGGGCAAGTGCATCAAAGCGGTCGACCTTGTGGTTCTTGACAAGATCGCACAAGCACATGTTCATCGTATTCATGCCGAACTTCTGACCGATTTCAATCATGGATTCAATCTGGTGCACCTTGTCATCGCGGATCAAAGCACGGATACCCGGCGTCACGTTCATGACTTCGTACGCCATCACGCGGCCACCGCCAATCTTTGGCAAAAGGGTCTGGCAGATGACGCCTTGGAGCACAAACGAGAGCTGCGTACGCACGGTCTGCTGTTCACCCTTCGGGAAGGCGTCGACCACACGGTTAATCGTCTGTACGCAAGAGTTTGTATGAAGCGTAGCAAAAGTCAAGTGACCCGTTTCGGCAATCGTAAGTGCCGAGCGGATTGTTTCCAAGTCACGCATTTCGCCGATAAGCACCACGTCCGGGTCCTGACGGAGAGCCATCTTGAGGGCCTGGGCAAAGCTGTGCGTATCGCTACCAACTTCGCGCTGGTTGATCATGCAACCCTGATGCTTATGCAAAAATTCGATCGGGTCTTCGACCGTCAAAATGTGGTCGTGACGTTCCTTGTTAATCTTGTCGATCATGGCAGCCAAGGTCGTGGACTTACCAGAACCGGTAGCACCCGTCACCAGCACAAGGCCAGAGGGGCGGGTCGTAAATTCGGCCATAATCTTCGGAAGGCCAAGATCCTTGAACGTCTTGATATCAAGAGGAATAATACGGAGGGCAAGCGCCACGCAGCCACGCTGCAGGTAGGCGTTCGCACGGAAACGCGCAAGATTTGCAATACCGAATGAAAAGTCGCATTCCTTTTGCTGTTCAAAAGTCTTTTTCTGGGCTTCATTCATCAAGCTGTAAGTCATACGCATGGTTTCGTCGGGCTTAAGCTTGTTTTCCCCGATGGGGGTAAGCTTGCCGGAAAGACGAATAAGAGGGGGGGCGCCGGCCGTAATATGCAAGTCGGACGCCCCACGTTTGACCATTTCTGCTAAAAGATCTTGAATGTTATATGCCATGCTCTAGAATATAATTTAAAAAGCCCAAAAATTTCATAAATTCTTTATGCAATGCGTTCATCCACTTATAAAATACTCGCATGGGTAGGGGCAATTATTTTCCTCGGTTTCGCGTTTTATGCGATCGAGGCGAAGTCCCGCTACAAACTGAACTTCCCAGAGACTGTCGTAAACTTCGCGGCAGACGATGTAACGGGAGGTAAATCGGACTACGCAAGCGAGAAGGGGACGGCAACACTTATTGTTTTGACCGCCTCCTGGTGCCCATCGTGCCGAGCGGAGCTCCCCATTCTCAAGCAGTTCAACGAAGAATTCGGCCCGAAGGGCCTTAAGATTTTGATGATTGACGAGGACGATTCCAAGAAGGTCGCCCGCAAGTACAAGAAGAGTATGGATATTCCGTGGACGATGCTCCACTGGAACTACGACGCGCTCAAGGCGCTGGGGAACCCAGGTGTGATTCCCGTAAGTTTTGTAGTCGACAAGGACGACAAGATCCAGCACGTCGATGTCGGAGTGCTCAACGAACTGAGAGTCCGACACGAGCTAAAGCGACTGCTGGGACAGTAATACGAGATGGCGACCCCGTCCCCATTCGCGGATCATGACCACATAAGAACTAAAGTTCTAAGTGGTCAAAGAAAATAAATCCGGGGTGACAAGCCAGGTGGCAACCAAGCGTTAAGCAATGGGGCTTGGGAAGAGGATCACGTCAGCGATTTTTTCTTTGCCGAGGGCGAGCATGAACAGGCGGTCGAGCCCAAGAGCCACACCAGAGCAAGCAGGCATTCCCGATTCAAGAGCAGCAAGGAATCGTTCGTCGATAGGCGGTAAGGGCTTGTTCATCCCCTTGCGGATTTCCAAATCAGCATAGAAACGGCGACGCTGCTCCACAGGATCCGTAAGCTCCGTGTAACCATTGCAAAGTTCCACTTGGTTCACAAAAAGCTCAAAGCGGCGAGCCCACGTATAGCCCTCAGCATCCACGTAAGTCTGCGCCAAAGCAGCCTGCGACGGCGGGTAATCCAAGATGAACTCGGGACCGTTACTAGCGAGTGCAGGTTCCACGAGGAAGACCATGAGATAGTCCCACCAGTCTTCGCGCGTGAGCGTTTCGCTCTTTTCGGGCACAGGAATCTCGCGAGCGCGGCAAGCATCCGCAAAGTCTGTAAGCTTTTCGCAAAACGGATTTACGCCAGCGTAATTTTTGAACGCATCAATCCAGCGGGTGCGGCGGGCATTTAGTTTGGTCCCAATAATTTCACTCACGAGGTCTTCGACTTCGTCCATGAGTTTGTCCTGAATCATACCCACGCGGTACCATTCCACCATCGAGAACTCGTTGTTGTGGTGGCCGCCAAATTCATCCTTGCGGAACGACTTTGTAATCTGGAAGATATCACCGAACTTTGCAGCAAGCAAACGCTTCATGTGAAATTCCGGGCTCGTCATCATGAACCGCTTCGGGTCTTCGATTTCAAAGTAATCGAGCTGCGGGTCCGTTCCGCCGTATGCAGAAAGCACAGGCGTCTCGACTTCGAGCGCATTACGACGAACAAAGAAATCACGGACACGGGCCATCAGCGCCTGGCGCTTGACCCAAGTTTCACGCGTGCAAGTGGGCGCAAACGCGCCCGAGTTCAAATTTTCCATTACTCAGCTCCGGCTACACAACGGACCGCAAGATAGAAACTCGGGTCCACGGAGATGGAGCCGACATCCTTATCGGAGCTGAACATTGTGCGAGCCTTGCCACGAGAATCCTCTTCGGAATTGGCTGTCCAGAAGTAGGCGCCATCGCCCATCGTCGTGCAGACGCCGGTCTTGTTGGCGTAGCCACCGAACATGGCCGTGAATGCATAATCGTCACTGCCATTGCTCTTGAGTTTGAGTGCAGCTTCGCGAGAACCGCCCGCATATTCTTCAAGCTTTTTCCAATCCGCATCCGTGGCGAGATGGTAGCCTGCCGGGCAAGCCTTCTTGGCGGCTTCTTGCGTGTAAAGGCGGCCAAACGTTTTGCAGTTCGCATCATCACGGTCGTAGCAAATCGAGCCATCCGGATCGTTGTAGTTCAAGTTCTCGACAAACCAGTCCACACCGCCAATTTCCTTGACCTTGTAAACTTGTTTGTCACGCTTGTCCACAAAATTCTTGAACACCGGGCAACGAGTACTAAAACCTGCTTCAGAGAGAATCGGATCGACCTTGCCCTTCCAAGCCGTGCAGAAGCGGAACAACTGACCGCCCGGGAGCGAAGAGCCCTTATGCTTGGCGGCCCAGGTCTTCACGTAATGGAGACCCGTCACAGCGGTATCGGGAATCGAGAGCACCTTGGCATACTTGCCAGCGAGTGCGGCATACGTACCGGCAACAGACATCGGAGCCTTCCAGAAGCCATCAGAAAGACCTTCGCGCAAGCTTGCAAAAACCGGAGACGGCTTGTAGACCTTAATCGTCTTGTCCACCATCTGTTCAGGTTTCGTCTTGCAGTTCACATCGTGGTCAATGGCCATCAATGAATTTGCATCCACCTTGCACTGGGCAATGCACTTTGTTCGTGCAGCACCTTTCTTGGGGCACGGTTTCCAGACCGTGGTATCGACACTCACGAGCGACTGTTTTCCAAAAGCCTTCGTCTTCGTTGCCGCCTTAGCCACCTCGTCAAGCGTCTTGAGAGCCTTTGCACTCCCCTTTTCGCCATCGGCGAGCAAATACTTGATGACACCCGAGCAGGCATTCGCGGCATTCGCCATCGAGCACACCTTCGGACCAAAGCCATACGCAAACTGGGACGGGCAAGCGGCAAACGCTTCATCCGGCATCTGCTTAAAATGCTTGCCATAAATGTTCGTTGCATTCTTTGCCGACATCTTGCCGCAATAGATTTCTTCGAGCTCGCCGGAATTGACAATCTTTTTCACCTTTTTCCAGTTGTTGGAATCAACGGCCTTGCGGAGCGCTTCCTGGGCAAAACTACCCTGTGCCAAAATTGCAGAACAAACCAAACTTGCTATAAAAAGATTCTTCATCTAAACCTCTTTTAAAACTTAACTGGATCCTTCGCTTTCGCTCAGGATGACAGTTCCAATATCAAAATGACAATTCCTAAGTCAGGATGACATTCCTGAGTCGGGATAACGACATGAATAGTTTTAATATATAACGAATTATAAACAATCCCTAACGAATAATCAAAAAAAATCTTGAACCCTAATAATATTTTACTTGAATTTGACTCCACCTATAGAGGATTTCTATCTTTGGGGCCATGAACGCAGAAGTCTTACGCAATGAATTCCCGATGTTGGTCGCTGGCGACAAAGAATCAAAGCCGCTCGCCTTTTTGGACAGCACCGCCACGACCCAGAAGCCCGCAAGCGTCATCGACGCGATGGACGATTTTTACCGCGAGCACTACAGCTCCGTGAAGCGCGGGGTTTACCGCCTCAGCGCACGCACCACAGAAGCCTTTGAAAAGACCCGCAAAGACGTTGCGAAGTTCATCAACGCAAAATCCGAAGACGAAATCGTCTTTACTCGCGGCACCACCGAAAGCATCAATCTCGTTGCCTGGAGCTATGGACGCAAGTTCTTCGAAGCAGGCGATGAAATTATCATCAGCGGATTGGAACACCACGCCAACATTGTGAGCTGGCAGCTCGTCGCCGAAATGAAGGGCGCAAAGATCAAGGTCATTCCCGTCCGCGATGACGGCGATTTGGACTTGAGCAAGCTCCCCGAGCTCCTCACGCCGCGCACCAAAATGGTCGCCGTTACCCACGTGAGTAATTCCGTTGGCACCGTGAACCCAATTGCAGAAATCATTGCGACCGTTCGCAAGCTCGCCCCGCAAGCAAAAGTTTTGATAGACGCCGCCCAGAGCTCTAGCCACATCAAGATTGACGTGCAGAAGCTCGACTGCGATTTTCTCGCATTCAGCGGCCACAAGATGTACGGCCCGACTGGCATCGGCGTTCTTTACGGCAAGTACGACGTGCTCGACAGCATGCCACCTTGGCATGGCGGTGGCGAAATGATCAAGAACGTCACGTTTGAAAAGACGACTTACGCCAACGTTCCAGCACGCTTTGAAGCAGGCACGCCCGCCATTGCCGAAGTCATCGGCCTCGGGAAAGCCATTGAATGGCTGAACAACGTCGGCCTTGACAACATCCGCAAGCACGAAGAACAAATTACGCAGTACGCTCTGAAGCAGCTCGCCGAAATCCCGCAAGTGAAAGTCCTCGGCAACCCGAAGGAACGTGGCGCGCTCATCAGCATTACGTTAGACGGAATTGCCGTCGGTGATGCAGCCATGATTCTCGACGAAGAAAACGTCGCCGTGCGTAGCGGGCACCATTGCGCACAACCGGTGATGGACCGCTTTGGCGTAGATGCCACGCTCCGCCTGAGCTTTGGCGTTTACACGCTCGAACGCGACATCGACCGCTTTGTTGCCGGCATCAAGCGCGTCGTCCGTCTGTTCGCCTAAATTCCGCCAGTTTTGCAGGATTCTCATGGGAATTGAAAAAGGCATTTTCAACCGCACATCGCTCCTTCTCGGAGACGATGTTATGGACTGTATCTACCAAAAACGCGTCATCATTTTTGGACTCGGCGGAGTCGGCAGCTGGTGTGCCGAAAGCCTTGTCCGTTCCGGCATCAAGGAACTCGTGCTCGTCGATTCTGACCGCGTGTGCGTCACCAACGTAAACCGCCAGCTGATGGCCACCACCAAAACCGTGGGCCAAGTCAAAGTCGAAGTGCTTAAAAACCGCTTGTTAGAAATCAATCCGCACGCAAACGTCATCGCACTGCAGGACATCTACGAAGAAGCGAATACGGACAAGTTCCAGCTAGACACATTCGATTACATCATCGACGCTATCGACAGCCTCGAAAACAAGATGCAGTTGCTTTGGCACGCCACGCACACCAAGGCAACCGTATTCTCGTCGATGGGAGCCGCCCTCAAGATGGACCCCACAAAAATCAAGGTCGCCGAATTCTGGAAGGTTACAGGTTGTCCGCTCGCACGCGCACTTCGCGACAAGTTCAAGCGAAAAAAATTGTGGCTCAAGAAAAAAGTACTTTGCGTTTATAGCGACGAACTCTTGAAAAATCGCGGTCAAAATTCTTCTTGCGGAACCGCCGCCTGCATGTGTCCTAAAATCCGCCAAGAACGCAGCGAAGCGGAACTCAAGAACGCCGAACTTGTCGATCACGAATGGTGTAGCAGCAAGGCTCAAATCAACGGCACCATGGCACATGCCACGGCCATTTTCGGCTTTATGATTGCAGGTCTTGTGATGAACGACATTTATCAGAAGGCGTTAACGCAAGCTGAGTAATTTAACTTGCTCTTGACTTTTTTAACTTAATAAGTTAAATTAAAGTTAAAAGGAGAGAGCATGAGCATCGGCGGAATTACATTTAAGACCATCAACGGCAAGCGTTACGCTTACTATCAATGGACCGAAAACGGCAAGCAGCACAGTCGCCGTGTCAAGGATGATGAATTTGCGGAACTCGCTGCAAAAATTGCAACAGAAAAAACGAAAAAGAACTCGTCAAAAAACATTCAGCAACTGATGGTCGCTGAAAATATAGCACCATATTCAGCAAAACCCGATTTCAAAACCGACATAAAAATCGGAGCACAACTCATCCGTTTTTTTGAACCCGTCATGAAATGGAAAAAGCGCGAATGTTTCGGCGCGCTCCACGATTACATTTACGGAGAAAACAACGACCGAGTTCTCATCCTATACGGGCTACGTCGCACAGGCAAAACGACGCTCATCCGCCAACTAATTGGCGAAATGTCTGCCGACATGCAACAGAAAACGGCGTTTATCCAGCTGAGCTCTAGACATTCGCTCGCCGACGTCAACCACGACCTGAAACAATTAGAATTGCTTGGTTTTCGTTACGTATTCATTGACGAAGTGACATTGCTAAACGATTTCATCGAAGGTGCCGCATTATTCTCCGATATTTTCGCCGCCGGCGGCATGAAAGTGGTTTTATCCGGGACTGATTCTTTGGGATTTGTTTTTTCTGAAGACGAGCAACTTTACGACCGTTGCATTTTATTGCACACAACATTCATCCCCTATCGTGAATTTGAAAACGTTCTTGGAATTGAAGGTATTGATAAATTTATCGAGTTCGGCGGAACGATGAGCATGGGCGGGAGCAACTACAACACAGACAAGTTTACTTTCGCTACACAAAAAAGTGCAAACGATTACGTGGATTCGGCCATCGCACGAAACATTCAACATTCCCTCAAATGCTACCAGCACGAAGGGCATTTCCGCGCATTGCAAGATCTATACAATGCGGGCGAATTGACGAGCGCCATCAACCGCATCGTAGAAGATGTCAACCACAGATTTACCATAGATGTACTGACTAAAAAATTCAAGTCAAACGATTTAAGAATATCGGCATCGAATCTGCGTCGCGACAGAAACAAGCCTACCGACATTCTCGACCACATCGATATCAACGCTTTTACAAAACAACTAAAACATCTTTTGCTCATCAAGGACAAAGCAGAACAATCTGTAGAAATCAGCGAACCACACCGCATAGAAATCAAGGAATATCTTGACTTACTCGATTTGACTTGCGACATCGATATTGTCAACATGTCCAACCTGAACGAGCACCGTACACGTACAGTTCTTTCGCAACCAGGACTCCGTTACGCCCAAGCATCAGCACTCATCAAGAGCCTTTTGCTAGACGAGACATTCAAACAAGTTCCGATTACTGAGCGTATGGCAATCGAGAAACGAATTCTCGATGAAATCCGTGGACGCATGATGGAAGAAATCGTACTCCTGGAAACCAAAATTGCAAAACCCACAAAGCAAGTTTTCCAATTGCAGTTTGCCATCGGCGAATTCGACATGGTGGTATTCGACCCACAAAATGCCTGTTCCGAAATCTACGAAATCAAGCATAGTGACAAAATTGCTAAAGAGCAATGCCGCCACTTGCTTGATCCCAAGAAATGTGCCGAAACAGAATTCCGCTACGGGAAAATCTTAAGCAAGAACGTCATCTACCGCGGAGCAAAAGACCGCTTTGGCGATATTAATTATTTGAATGTAGAAGAGTATTTGAAAGGGCTTTAGCGAAGCGATATTAATGTCGCCTGAGCTATTTTATCCTATCGCTGCAGAATTCTTGACGACCACATTTTTCGCAGTGGGCGCCCATCCAAAGCGTGTCAAATTGTTCGATGGCAGGTTCGACGATTTCCGGGTCGTTCGTGAGGATTCCCGCTTCGAAGTTGCGACGGAGGGAACTTTTCATGCCGATGCCAGCGCCTGTCAAGTTTGCGGAGCCGATGTAGGCGGTTTCTAGATCGAAAATCATCATCTTGAAATGGACTCGCGGACACATGACGCGTTCAAGGTCGGTTGCAAGAATTTTATAGCGGTCAAAATCTTCGCGGAAGTTCGGGCCGGGTTCCTTGGCGTGAATGAGCCGCACGCCCACACCGCGTTTGAGGAGTCCTGCGAGTTGTCCGAGCAACGGTATTGATTCGCCGTTCTGTTTCACATAAACATCCTTGATGTCGGCGGTGCCAATCCAGAGCGTTTCGCGGACTGTCGCGATACGGGAAATGACTTCGGAATAGTGTTCTTCGTTTTGGATGTACTTGGTAAACGTAGGCATAACGGAAATATACAATGAAAAAAGCGCACGTTTTCGGCCTAAAATCCCCTATTTGCCACTCGTTATTACCAAAATTACGGTCTTGTTATAGCTTTTATTTATAGACAAGCAACTTTTCTAGAAAATTTTTATAATTTACCCTACTTTCCTATTGGGCTAGTAGGGTTTTGTTTTTAAATTATGCACATCAAACGAACGAGGCACCCCGAAAGGGAAAAGCCTGGAGGATTTCGCTATGCGATGTCGAATGTGTAACCAAGCTGAAGGCAGGCGGGCCTAATACCGCCAAAATTTAACGCTCAGGATTGAGCAAAACTATTAACTATCGCGTCGCCCGACGCCAACAGTAACAAAACGTTCGGGCGAACGCGAAAATTTCGCGCCAAGCGCACAAAAGGATTTAAATAATATGACGACTCAGAATAAGCTCCATTTCGAAACTCTTCAGCTCCACGTTGGTCAGGAACAGGCAGACCCGGCAACCGATTCCCGCGCAGTTCCTATATACCAGACCACCTCTTACGTATTCCACAGCGCTCAGCACGCTTCTGACCGTTTCCATCTGAAGGATGCAGGCAACATTTACGGCCGCCTCACCAATACCACGCAGGACGTTTTTGAAAAGCGCATCGCTGCTCTCGAAGGCGGTATCGCAGGTCTCGCAGTCGCTTCCGGTGCAGCAGCTCTTACTTATGCCATCACGGCTCTCGCTCGCAAGGGTGACCACGTGGTCGCACAGCGCTCCATTTACGGTGGCACCTACAACCTCTTGGAACATACGCTTTCCAAGTTCGGCATTGAAACGACTTTCGTCGACATCCACAACCTCAAGGAAGTCGAAAACTCTATCAAGTCCAACACCAAGCTCATCTTCATTGAAACGCTCGGCAACCCGAATTCCGACATCCCGGATATCGAAGCCATCTCCGAACTCGCTCACAAGAACAAGATTCCGGTTGTTATCGACAACACCTTCGGTACTCCGTACTTGATTCGTCCGCTCGAACACGGTGCTGATATCGTCGTGCATTCAGCAACGAAGTTCATCGGCGGTCACGGTACGACTCTCGGCGGCGTGATTGTTGACGGTGGCAAGTTTGATTGGGCTGCATCTGGCAAGTTCCCGCAGTTCACCGAAACGAACCCGAGCTACGGTGTGCCTTTCACCGCAGCAGCTGGCGCTGCAGCTTACATCGTTTACATCCGCGCCATTCTTCTCCGCGACGAAGGTGCAGCAATTTCCCCGTTCAATGCATTCCTTCTCTTGCAGGGCACTGAAACGCTTTCGCTCCGCCTTGACCGTCACGTGGAAAACACCAAGAAGGTTCTCGAATTCCTCTCGAAGCACCCGAAGGTTGCAAAGGTCAACCACCCGAGCTTTGCAGATCATCCGCAGCACGCTCTCTACCAGAAGTACTTCCCGAACGGTGCAGGTTCCATCTTCACATTCGATGTGAAGGGCGGCCAGGCAGAAGCCTTCAAGTTCATCGACGGGCTCAAGATTTTCAGCTTGCTCGCTAACGTTGCCGACGTGAAGAGCCTCGTTGTTCACCCGTATACAACGACCCACTCGGAACTCACTCCGGCTGAACTTGCCGAAGCTGGTATCTCTCCTGCAACGATCCGTCTCTCTATCGGTACGGAACACTACGAAGACATCATCAACGACCTCGCACAGGCTCTTGACCAGATTTAATTACAAATAACAAAAGGATTCTACCATGTCAAAAATTTACGCATCTGCTGACCAACTTATCGGTCATACCCCGCTCCTCGAACTTTCCCACATCGAAAAGGAAAACAATCTCCAGGCTAAGATCGTGGC
The DNA here is from genome assembly GCF_900215325.1 of Fibrobacter sp. UWB16. Taxonomy (NCBI): domain Bacteria; kingdom Pseudomonadati; phylum Fibrobacterota; class Fibrobacteria; order Fibrobacterales; family Fibrobacteraceae; genus Fibrobacter; species Fibrobacter sp. UWB16. The sequence continues at coordinate 1,324,445 of NZ_OCMS01000001.1, forward strand.
AAAGCTTGAATATTTCAACCCGGCTGGATCTGTCAAGGATCGTATTGCTAAGGCAATGATTGACGATGCCGAAGCTTCAGGCAAGCTTAAGCCGGGTTCCGTGATTATCGAACCGACTTCTGGTAACACTGGTATCGGTCTCGCTTCCGTCGCAGCAGCTCGCGGCTACCGCATCATCATCGTGATGCCGGAAACCATGAGTGTTGAACGTCGCCAGCTCATCAAGGCCTACGGTGCAGAAATCGTTCTCACCGAAGGTGCTAAGGGCATGAAGGGTGCAATCGCTCGCGCAACAGAACTCTCTCAGGAAATTCCGAACAGCTTTATCCCGGGTCAGTTCGTGAACCCGGCAAACCCGGCCGCCCACAAGGCAACGACGGGTCCGGAAATTTGGGAAGACACGGATGGCAAGGTTGACATTTTCGTCGCAGGCGTAGGTACTGGTGGAACGGTCACGGGTGTCGGTGAATACCTCAAGTCCCAAAATCCGAATGTGAAGGTTGTCGCAGTTGAACCGGAATCTTCTCCGGTGCTTTCCAAGGGCACGGCTGGTCCGCACAAGATCCAGGGTATTGGCGCAGGCTTTGTTCCGGATACTTTGAACACCTCCGTCTATGACGAAGTGCTCCCGGTCAAGAACGAAGACGCATTCGCCGCAGGGAAGGCAATTGCCAAGGCTGAAGGTATCCTCGTCGGTATCTCTTCTGGAGCAGCCCTCCACGCCGCAGTCGAACTTGCAAAGCGTCCGGAAAACAAGGGCAAAACGATTGTCGCACTCCTCCCGGATAGCGGAGACCGTTACCTCTCCACTCCGCTCTTCGCTGACTAAGTGTTAGATAAAATTTGTTCGGTAAGTGCTTCGCGGTTCCATTCGCCTCGCAGTAGAAACCGAAAAAAAATTAAGATGATTCATTATTGAGTGAAAAACGCTAGAAGGTTCCATTCGCCTCCCTAGCGTTTATTTGTGTTTTATACCTCATCTGTAGTCGTGCTATTCTAAAAGTTTTTTCGAGATGCGCGCCGGGTGAATTACAAAAGGCAACAAGATGTCTGAAAAAAAGCGTGTCGCTGTTGGATTGTCGGGCGGTGTAGATTCCGCCCTTTCGGCGTATTTACTGAAAAAGCAAGGTTACGAAGTTGTCGGCATGACGATGGCGACGTGGGACGGCTCCGTGAAAATGCCCGCAGTCGAAGGTCGCGAAGGCTGTTACGGTCCGAGCGAAGACAAGAATATCGAAGAGGCAAAGCTCGTTGCCGAACGTCTCGGGATTCCGCATTACGTTGTTCCGGTTGCCGAAGATTACAAGCGTGAAGTTCTCGACTATTTCCGTGCGGAATACCGCGCAGGGCGAACGCCGAATCCGTGCGTCCGTTGCAATCAGAGCATCAAGTTTGGAGCGCTACAGCATGCGGCACGCAAGCTCGGGATTGATTTCGATTACTTTGCGACGGGGCATTACGCGCGACTCGATTTCAAGAATCCTGATGTTCCGTTCTTGTACGAAGCACTGGACGAGCATAAAGACCAGACGTACTTTTTATCGAGACTCTCGGCAGAGCAACTTTCCACTGTGATTTTCCCGCTCGGCGGAATGCAGAAAGCAGACGTGAAAGCGCTCGCCAAGGAAATCGGCTGGGACGATTTTGCAACAAAGCGCGAAAGCCAGGACTTTATCGAGTGCGGCGATTACTCGGTGCTATTTGACGAGAGCGATAACGTTCCCGGAGATTTTATCGATGTGAACGGAAAGGTTCTCGGGAAGCACAAGGGCATTGTGCATTACACGATCGGGCAACGTAAGGGGCTCAACATCGGCGGGCAAGCGGAACCGCTTTACGTTGTGGCGATTGATGCACACCACAATCAGGTGATTTTAGGTCCGCGAAGCGCATTGAGCTGTACCGAAGTTTCTGCCGTTGACTTAAACCTGATGGTTTCGGAGACATCCCCACTTTTGAAGGAGCCGCTCACGGCACACATTCGCCTTGGGCATAAAGGCGCAACGGCAAGAATTACTGCTTTGGACACTGCAGCCGGCACAATCAGCGTGAAATTTGACGAGCCGCAATTTGCATCGGCACCGGGTCAAGTGCTAGTGCTCTACGCAGACAAAGGCGTGGTCGCGAGCGCGATCATCGGGAAGTAAAGGGCGGGAAACGCCCTTTTTATTTCCCTCGAATTTGTTCTTCTGTAAGATTGAAGCGTCGAACAAGAATCTCCATAGGAACATTGTCTTTGTACAGCTCTTGAGCTGTACGGAGCTTTTCTTCTTCGGCTTTTTTCAACTTATCTCGTTCATCGGCAAGTTTTCTTCGAGTTTTTCTTCGAATTTTTCTTCAAGCTGTTGACGTTCCTTGTCAAACTTTTCCGCCATTTGCTGACGCTCTTCTGCCAATTGCTGGCGGAAATAGTCACCTATGCTTACGAAACCGTATTTCTGTCCGACGCTTACGAACGCCATGTTCAGCTCCTTTAGGAAGTCTTTACCTAAATACTCCATTAAATATATACTTGTTTTTTCAAGCAGGCAAGACGCCTCGTTTCGCGGCATTTTATCCAAGAATTTACAGAACTGAGGCAACAGTTCCAGCAGCTTGTCTTTGTTGAACGCATGCTTTAGCGCGATTATCCCCATGCCGGTTGCAGTATTTTCGC